>JBJXFA010000045.1:0-3170 GCA_046153865.1 Sphingomonadaceae bacterium | reverse complement strand
CGATCGTCTCGACGATCTGCAGGTCGAGATCGGTCGCCATCAGGCGGATGCCGTCCGCGCTCGCTTCGATCAGCACGTTCGAGAGAATCGGAATCGTGTTGCGCCGCTCGACCACCGACTGGACATGGCCGAGGCTCTTGAGGAGCGTGGCGCGTTCGATCGTGGCCTTCATCTTATTCTCAACCCCCCGGGCATGGTCACAAGGACTAATGGACAGAAAAAAGGGCCGGGGCAAGCGCCCCGACCCTCTTCATGTCACCGCAATGACGGCGGTTTGCGTCAGAAGCGCACGCCGACGCCGATCAGCACCTGGTGGCGATCCGCGTCGATGCCGACATCGTCGATCTCGTCGTCGCCCGCCGAGATGTCGAGATTCTTGTAGTTCGAGTAGCGATACTCGGCCTTCACGAAGCCGCTTGGCCCGAACAGGTTGAGCTTCTGCTCGATGCCGGCACCGAGGCGGTAACCGTCCGCGGTGAAGCCGCGGTTGAAGCTGGTCGTGCCGTCGCTGGCGTCAAGCTTGAAGCGGGCATTGGTGTAGCCGCCCTTGGCATAAAGCATCGTCGACGGCGCGACCGCGAGACCGACGCGGGCACCGATGTAGAGGTCACGATCGGCGGCGAGGCTTGCCGTGGTCGTGACGCCACCGGTGACGTCGCTGCCGCGCGCGCGGGTCGATGAATCGCTGATCTCGCCCTCGATACCGGCAATCGCGCCACCCAACTGGAAGTCATAGCCGATCTGGCCGCCGTAGAGGACGCCGTCGCGGCTGTCATCGAGGTCGTCCTCGCCGCCCTTGACAGTATCATAGCCGACGATGCCGTTGATGTAAGGGCCGGTGAAAGGCGCCTTTTCCTGCGCGAGGGCAGGAGAGGTGGTGGCCGCGGCAATCAGCGCGGCAGCAAAAAGGGTACGCATAAGCAACTCCTACTCAATCCCTGTGCTTTGGGATCGGGGCCTCAAATAATGGCGCGGGCCAAAGTTGCATGAACCTCAGCTAAACAGCACAAACCGTTGCAAATCGGCCACAGTTGGGGGATGGGCTCTTGAAATGCTTCCCGGTCGAACCTTCATAGCTCGCCACGGCGAAACCGTATTCAACAAGGCGCAGCGCATGCAGGGCGACGCGCTGGACAGCCCCCTGACGCGAACCGGCTTTGTCCAGGCCGACGCGATGGGCGCGGCGCTGGCGAAATGGCTGGGAACAGCGCAGGCGCTGCGGCTTCACGTGTCGCCGTCGGGGCGCGCGCTGCAGACGCTGGCCGTCGTCTGCCACCATATCGGCCATGACTGGTTCGAAGCCGAGCGCGATGACCGGCTGAAGGAGATCGACGTCGGCGCCTGGGCGGGGCGCACCTATGCCGAGATCATCGCCGAACAGGGCGAGATCGTCGACCGCGAAAACCGGCTGTTCAGCGTACGCCCGCCCGGCGGCGAGTATTATCCGGAGATTGCCGAGCGGCTGTCGGCGTGGATCGCCGGTCTCGCCCAGCAGCGCGGCGATCGGCTGGTGATCATGCACGGCATGTCGAGCCGGGTGCTGCGCGGGCTGCTGCTCGGGCTGGCGCCCGATCCGGCCTATGGCGCGCCGATCGCGCCGAGCCTGACGCAGGGCACGCTGGTGATGATCGGCAATGGCGAGGAGAAGGTGATCTGCGACGGCGCAGGGACGCATCTGGCGTGACGGCGCGCGCGGCGGCCGCCATCGCTCTTGTGCTGGCGACCCCGGCGGCGGCACGCACCTCGCTCGGCACCTATGACGGCTGGGGCGCGTTTCGCGATCCCGCGCCGCCGCGCTGCTACGCCATTGCCGAGCCGATCCGCAGCGCGGGCGGGCGCTTCCGTCCGTTCCTGAGCATCGCGACCTGGCCGCAGGCAGGCGCGAAGGGGCAAGTCCATGTCCGCCTCAGCCGACCGGCACCGGCGGGTGCGGCAGTTTCGCTCGTCGTCAACGACCGGCGCTTTCCCCTGACCGGCAGCGGGCCCGACGCTTGGGCACCCAATGCGGCGTTCGATGCCGGGATCGTCGCGAACCTGCGCAGCGCGCGCACACTGACCGTCGAGGTGCGCGGCGCCTTCACTGAAACCTATGTGCTGAAAGGCGCGGCGACCGCGATCGATGCGGCCGCGCTGGGGTGCGCGCGGCGGTGAGAGATTGACTTCTTTATGCGTATTGCATAGATGGGCTAATATCCCGCCCCCGGTTTGCTCCCTTGAGGCGCTCGCAAGAGCTGTAGATCTTCTCAAGGCTGCTCCCGGGGGCAATTTCTTTTGAGCTTGATGTGGCAACAGCGATTCTGGTTGATGGTGCCTTCTTTCTCCGAAGGTTTCGTTATGCTTTTCCGGACCATGATCGTGCGAGTCCGGCCAGTGTTGCCCACGGGCTCCACCTTTTGGTCAATTGGCACCTCGTGCAACGGCTTGGACCCGCTACCGTCAATGAAATTGTAGCGCGACGGCACCTCCTGGAGGAGTCGCGAGAGTTTTATCGAGTGTTCTTTTACGATTGTTCACCCCTAACCAAGAGGGTTCATACCCCCCTCGGGCGCAAATCGATCGACTTTTCAAAGTCAACCGAAGCCGTGTTCCGTTTGCAACTCCATTCCGAGATACGCACGCAACGTAAGGTTGCGATCCGGCTCGGACGGCTGAACGACACGTCGCGTTGGCGACTTACCGAAAAGGCGACGGATCGGCTAATTGCCGATCCGACCAACTTTCATGCAACCGATGACGACTTTGACATCGATACGAAGCAAAAGGGCGTCGATATGCGAATGGGCTTGGACGTCGCTTCACTCGCTTTCAAAAGGCAAGTCGATCAAATTGTCATGGTGGCAGCAGATGGTGATTTCGTCCCGGCTGCGAAGCTGGCCCGGCGTGAAGGGATTGATGTTATCCTTGACCGCATGGGTGACCAACGTGCTGCAAGGGATCTGATCGATCACGTTGATGCGGTTCGAGATTGTCGATTGCCGCGCGAAAACCGACGGGATAAATGAAATGCAAATCCCCGGCCATATCGATCCCGTTCCAACGCCGCGTGTGCCTTCGCTGCGCGTTGACGGGCGCGTCGACCTCGTGGGGCTCGGCAAGGCACCGCTGCGCGCCGAGCTCGAAGCAGCGGGGCTCGAGCCCAAGGCGGCGCGGCTGCGCGCCAAGCAGATCTG
>JBJXFA010000074.1:0-22052 GCA_046153865.1 Sphingomonadaceae bacterium | reverse complement strand
CTTTGTGCCGATAGCGTGGTCAGTCGGGTCATGCGTCATTACGGGGCCACCACATTCCAATGCACCTTCGTTGGCGCGCCATCGATCCGGCGCAAATCGCTCGCCTGCCACATCCGCCACGGCCGTGCTGCATAATCGGGTGGAAAGAAATTCTGAGTGCTCCAGATCGGGCGTTCAATAGCCTTGGTCACGCCATAAGCCGCGTCGAACCGGCGCGATACCTTCAGCAACACGGGCCTGCGCGTGTGCACTTCGATCGTCGCGATTAATCGTTCGATCTCGCCGATCACCACCTGTCGCTCGGGGCGCGCGGCGCAGTCGCTTTCGAAATCGATCAGGATCGCCGGGGGCAGCGAATCATTGGTAAAAGGAACGGTGGTGTTGAAGTTGTTCGCCTGATCCACGGCCAGCCGACACAGCGAGTAGACATGGATCGCGCCGCGTCGCAGCCCGGCGGCATAAACCTCGCTCCAGTTGGCGGCAAACATCGGATCACGGTCGTCAGCGCCGATTGTCGCGGTCAAATACGCAAAGGAGGCACCGCCGCCACGCACGACCGGCCATTCGATGGCACCATTCGCGGCGCTGACATCGACTCCCTGGAACACATAGGACTTGGGGGAGGGGTACCAGCTGATGGCGAACGACCAGCCGATGATGATGCTGAGACCAAGGACGATCACGGTCGCGGCGATCTGCTGGGCGCGCCGCTGAAAGAGCCGCATCGCCACGGGGTCAGCCCTTGATGTGCAAAACGCAGATCAGCGTGAACAGCCGCCGCGCGGTATCGAAATCGATGTCGATCTTGCCTGCCAGCGCATCCTTGAGCAGTTCGGCGGCTTCATTGTGAACACCGCGCCGCGCCATGTCGATCGTTTCGATTTGGGTGGGGCTCGCGCCCGACTTGATCGCGCCGAAATAGCTATCGCAGATCGCGAAATAATCCTTGATGCAGCGCCGGAAGCGGCCGAGCGCGAGGACGATGATCTCGAGCAGGCTTTCGTCCTCGCGCGAAATCTGCAGCGCCAGCCGCCCTTCCTCGACGCGCAGCAGCAAGCGATACGGCCCGGCATAGCCATCGGGATAGGCGCGCTGTGGGGCGAAGTGATTGCCTTCGAGCAGATCGAAAATCGCGATGCGCCGCTCCTGCTCGATATCGGTCGAGCGCCATATGATCGTGTGCTCGTCGAGAACGATATCGATGATGCGCGGCTGCATGGCTCGCCTTAGCGATGGTGCACTGCAATAATCAATCGGTTCGGCGTGTGCCCGCCAGCACACATCGCTTGTCCACCGATTCGTCCCCGACGGCGTGGCGTCAAGTCCTTGAGCCGCGATCCGCTTGCGCGCACACACTTGAAATGGCTGATCCGATCCGACTGATTCCAACGCGCCCCCCGCCACCCCCCCCGCCGCCGAGCGGACCCGAACTTCCGCACAATATCGAAGCCGAAGCCGCCCTGCTCGGCGCGATCATGATCGACAACCGCATCGCCGAGGATTTCCAGCAGCGGCTGCGCCCCGATCATTTCTTCGAGGCGGTGCACGGGCGAATCTACGAGGCGATCCTGCGGCTGCTCGATCGCAACAGCCTCGCCAATCCCGTCACGCTGAAGCCGATGTTCGACGGCGACGAGACGCTCAAGGAAATGGGCGGCCCGGCCTATCTCGCGCAGCTCACCGGCAACACCGCCGCGCTGATCGGCGCGCGCGATTTCGCCAATCAGGTCTATGATCTGGCGCAATTGCGTGCGCTCGTTTCGGTCGGCCGCGAAATGGTCGATGGCGCGCTCGACACCAGCCAGACGATCGATCCCAAGGGGCAGATCGAGGCCGCCGAAGTGGCGCTTTACAAGGTGTCCGAAGAGGGCGGCGCGGAAGGAAGCGTCAAGACCTTCGCGCAGGCGACGCGAATGGCGGTCGAGATCGCCGAGCGCGCGCTGAATGCGGGCGGCGGACTTTCGGGCATCACGACCGGACTCGACACCGTCAACGCCAAGCTCGGCGGCCTACATCATTCGGACCTGTTGATCCTTGCCGGACGACCGGGCATGGGCAAGACCGCGCTCGCGACCAACATCGCCTTCAACGCGGCCCGCCGCTGGGTGCGCGATGCCGAGGACGGGATCGCGCCTGAGAAATCGGTCGGCGCAAAGGTTGCGTTCTTCAGCCTCGAAATGTCGGCGGACCAGTTAGCGACGCGCATCCTCGCTGAGAACTCCGGCATCAGCGCCGAGGCGCTGCGTATGGGCAAGATCGGCCAGCAGGACTTCCGCAATCTCGCGCGCGCCGCCGCCGACCTTGAAACGCTGCCACTCTACATCGACGATACCGCCGGGCTGACGATCGCGGCGCTGCGCACACGCGCACGCCGACTGAAGCGGCGGCACGGCATCGGAATGATCGTCGTTGATTATCTCCAGTTGCTGCAGGGGACGGGCCGGTCAGGCGAGAGCAACCGTGTGCAGGAGATTTCAGAAATCTCGCGCGGGTTGAAGACCTTGGCCAAGGAACTCAACGTGCCGGTATTGGCGCTGTCGCAGCTCAGCCGCGCCGTCGAGCAGCGCGAGGACAAGCGACCGCAACTCTCTGACCTGCGCGAATCGGGATCGATCGAGCAGGACGCCGACATCGTGATGTTCGTCTACCGCGAGGAATATTACGTCGCCTCGCGCGAACCCAAGCGCCCGAACGAGAACGACGATGCCAAGGTCTATGAGGACCACGACAAGTGGCTCGCCGAAATGCAGAAGGTGCACGGCACGTGCGAGTTGATCGTCGCCAAGCAACGCCACGGCGCGACGGGCAAGGTCAATCTGAAGTTCGAAGCACAGATCACGCGGTTCAGCGATCTTGCTGAGGAAGGCCGGTATGCTGAGCAGCGCTGAGCTTGGTGCTCACAGAGGGCACAGAGGGCACAGAGTCGGTGCTAGATGATCAGGCGTTTGAAACCTTCTTTGAGGGTATCGCCGCCAAAGTTTATCAAAAGTCCGAGCTTGAGCTTGCCCAGGCGCATGTATGTCAAGAGCTGACGCGTGTGGACCGGCGCGAGGCGTTCGATGCCTTTGAGTTCGATGATGATCCGTTCATCGACGAGCAAGTCGGCTTTGAACGCATTGGAAATTAGCAGATTGTCATATTCGATGTCGATCGGAACCTGACGTTGCACCGCAATGCCGTGCCGCGTCAGCGACGCGGCGAGCACCTGCTCTTAGACTGACTCTAGCATTCCGGGACCGAGATCGGAATGAATCCGGATGCAAGTGTCGAGGATGAAACCGGTAATTGGGTCACGCGCTTCACCCACTTCTCTGTGCTCTCTGTGACCTCTGTGAGAAACAATCAAAAAATCGGATCATCCGCAGCCGGGTGTATCCCGCATTCGGATTTGTCCCACCCCCGCCAGCGGCCTGCGCGGGGGTCTTCGCCGGGCTGGACGATCGAGGTGCACGGTGCGCAGCCGATCGAGGCATAGCCCTGGGCTTCAAGCGGGTGGCGGGGGAGCTTGTGATCGGTGAAATAGGCGTCGAGCCGCGCTTTATCCCAATCCGCCAGCGGGTTGATCTTGAGGCGGCCTTCGTCGGCCTCGAAGCGGGGCAGCGCGTTGCGTGATTTGGCCTGAAAGCCCTTGCGGCCCGAAATCCACGCATCGAAGCCGGAAAGCGCGCGGCGAAGTGGCTCCACCTTGCGCAGATCGCAGCAGCCATCGGGATCGTAGGACCAGCGCAGCGAGGTCACGTCGCGCTGCGCGAGTAGGTAGGGGTCGGGGCGATAGACGCGCAGATCGGTAAAGCCAAGTTGCTCGGCAAGCGCATCGCGATAGGCCAGCGTCTCGCCGAAAATCTTCTGGGTGTTGATGAAGATCAGCGGCACCCTCTTGTCGATTTGCGCGACCAGATGAAGCAACACCGCCGATTCGGCTCCAAACGAGGAGACCAGCGCGACATCGTCGAACGGCGGACGATCGAACAGACGGCGCAGCATCGCTGGCGTGTCGAGCCCGGCATAGTCGGCTTCGATCGCGGCAGCATCGGTGTCGGTAAACTTCGGCGCCGTGTCGATCAGATCGAGCTGGCGCAGCGCTTCACCCATGTCGCCGCTTCCAGACCGGCACCGCCGCATCGGCAGCAGGTTGGTAGACCTGATCATAACGCGCAAATGCTGCATCGACATCGGCCTGGTTGAGAGAGCTTTCGGGCGCGAAACTGTCGAATCCGACGCGGCGCATGAACGCGATCTGATCGACCAAAACATCGCCCTGCGCGCGCAGTTCACCGGCGTAACCGGCCTCGCGCAAAATGCGGGCACTCGAATAGCCGCGCCCGTCGCGAAAACTCGGGAAAGCGACTTCGATCAGCGCGAGCCGGTCGAGATGCGGGATGAGGAGGCGCGCATCCTCGTCGGGCTCCAGCCGCACGGCAGTCGCGTTCGACTGGTCGAGAAATGAATCCAGCGTAACGGCGGGCTGTTCCTGAACGTCATCCATAGATCGCTTCCTTGAACGGTTCGAAGCCCACGCGGCGATAGGTGTCGAGAAAGCGTTCGCCGGGCTGTCGCGTCGCGAGATAGCGGTCGGTCACGCGTTCGACCGCGTCGACGATACCGTCCTCGTCGAACCCCGGCCCGGTGATCTTCGCGAGGCTCACGTCTTCAGCGCCCGAGCCGCCGAGCGAAAGCTGATAATTCTCGGTGCCTTTCCGGTCGACGCCCAATATGCCGATGTGCCCGGCATGATGATGTCCGCACGCGTTGATGCAGCCCGAGATTTTGAGCTTCAGTTCGCCGATATCGCGCTGGCGGGCGGGATCGGCAAAGCGCTTGGCGATCTTCTGTGCGATCGGGATCGAGCGGGCATTGGCGAGGCTGCAATAGTCGAGGCCGGGGCAGGCGATGATGTCGCTGATCAGATCGAGATTGGCGGTGGCCAGCCCTGCGGCGTCGAGCGCTTGCCAGACCGCGTAGAGATCGCGCTTGGCGACATGCGGTAGGGTTATGTTCTGGGCGTGCGTGACGCGCATTTCGTCGAAGCTGTAGCGCTCGGCGAGGTCGGCGATGACGTCCATCTGGTCGGCCGAGGCATCGCCCGGGATGCCGCCCACCGGCTTGAGGCTGATGTTTGCAATGACATAGCCCGGTCGCTTGTGCGGCGCTGTATTGGCTTCGACCCACAGTCGGAAATCAGGATCAGACAAGTCGAGTGTGTCGGTCACGCCCGTCTCGAACCCGGGCGGCGCGAAGAACGCAGTAATCCGCTCGAGTTCGGCGGCAGGCGGGTCGATGCCCAGTGCCTTTACGGCCACGAATTCCTCTTCGACCTGACGCGTATATTCCTCCGCGCCGAGCTCATGTACGAGGATTTTGATCCGCGCCTTGTAGATATTGTCGCGGCGGCCGTAGCGATTGTAGACGCGCAGACAGGCTTCACTGTAGCTCAGGAAATCCTCGATCGGCACGAAATCGCGGATCAGCGGCGCGATCATCGGCGTGCGGCCCATGCCGCCGCCGACGTAGAAGGCCGCGCCGAGTTTGCCGTCGCGCTCAAGCAACTGAATGCCGATATCGTGCAGGCGCATCGCCGCGCGGTCCTCGTCGCTCGCGATCACGCAAATCTTGAACTTGCGCGGCAGAAAGCTGAACTCGGGATGCAGCGTTGACCATTGCCGGAGCAGTTCGGCCCAGGGCCGCGGATCGGCGACTTCGTCGGCGGCGGCACCGGCATATTGATCCGAGCTGATGTTGCGGATGCAATTTCCGCTGGTCTGGAATGCATGCATCTCGACCGTCGCCAGATCGGCGAGCAGATCGGGGCACTCTTCGAGCTTGATCCAGTTATACTGGATGTTCTGCCGCGTGGTGAAATGCCCGTAATCGCGGTCATATTTGCGTGCGATGTGCGCGAGCATGCGCATCTGGCGGCTGTCGAGCGTGCCGTAGGGAATGGCGACGCGCAGCATGTAGGCGTGCAGCTGGAGATAGAGGCCGTTCATAAGCCGGAGCGGCTTGAACTGGTCCTCGGTGATCTCGCCCGCCAGACGGCGCTTCACCTGGTCGCGAAATTCATCGACGCGGGCATCGACGATCGCCTGGTCGTACTGGTCATATTTATACATGTCAGATCACCCATTCGCCGGCGGTCGGGTCGGCTGGCTTCAATGTCAGGTCCGGGCGCACCGTCGGCCCGAGCGCGCGGACCCGGTCCTTGATGTGCGCGGGGCGCGGGCCTTCGGGAGTCGTTAGCGCATCGATGATATAGGGCGCGTTGATCCGGCGCGCGCTTTCCTCAACGTGGAGAATGGGTTCGCCATGTTCGCCGACATCAGCCGCCTCTTCGACATGGCGCGACCAGCCGTTCCCGGTCCACCACAAGACGTCGCCTGTCTTCAGATCGTTGCCCGTCAAAATCTTCACGCCATCGCCTCCGCAGTTCGAGCGAGCACCTGCAGCCGATCCTCGGCGTCCGACAGGCGGACGACGTCTCCGACCACCAAAATGGCGGGGCTCAGCACCTTTTCGCGCGCGACCATGTCGCCCAGATCGGCAAGCAGCGTCTGCATCGCACGGGCACCCGGCAGCGTGCCGCGCTCGAGCGCCGCGACCGCCATGTCCGGTGATACGCCGTCGGTCATGAGCTTGTCGGCGATGGCGCCTGCCGCCGTTACGCCCATGTAGATCACGAGCGTGCGGCCATGCCCGGCAAGGCCGGACCAGTCCTGCTCGGCAAGGCCCTTGCAGGTGCCCGCGACAAAGCTGACCGCGCTCGACCAGTCGCGATGCGTCAGCGGCAGCATCGCCTCGGCCGCGCAGCCGAGTGCTGCCGACACGCCAGGGATGACCTCGACCTCAAGCCCCGCCGCGCGCACGGCCTCGACTTCCTCGCCGCCGCGCCCGAATACGAAAGGGTCGCCGCCCTTCAGGCGGACGACGATCGCGCCGGTCTTCACATGCGCGACGATCAGCGCGTTGATGCCCGATTGCGGGATCGTGTGCCGGTCGCGCTTTTTGGCGACCGAGATCCGCTGCGCTTCGGGGCGCACATACGCAAATACGCGATCGTCCAACAGGCCGTCATGCACGACGACATCGGCGATGCGCAGCGCCTCCGCGGCGCGCAGCGTCAGTAGGCCGGGATCGCCCGGTCCGGCCCCGACGAGGATGCAGCGACCGCGTGCTTCGGGATCGAGAAGACCTGCCATGGCGATCCCATCGACAAAGCCTGCCCAATGAGCAAGCGAATTGCGCTAGTCGCGTGACAAGCGCAGCTTTGCCTTAAAGGTCGCGCAGGCCAATGCCGATCGAGGCCCGGGCGTTCTCTTCTTCGGAGGACACGACCGGATAGGCGCAGTAGTCGGCGGCGTAATAGGCACTCGGGCGGTGGTTTCCCGAAAGGCCGACCCCGCCGAAGGGTGCCGATGACGAAGCGCCGTTGGTGGGCTTGTTCCAGTTGACGATGCCCGCGCGGATGTTCGACCAGAACTGGTCATAAAGCTGCGGGCTGCCCCCGATCAGCGATGCTGAGAGGCCGTAACGCGTTTTGCTCGCTTCGATGAGCGCGGCTTCGAAGTCAGGAACGCGGATGATCTGGAGAATCGGGCCGAACAGTTCGATGTCGGGCCGGTCCTTGATATCGGTGACGTCGATCAGCGTCGGCGTCAGGAACGGGCGGCCCGCAACCGGCCGCTCCATATGCAAAATGGGACGCCCGCCCTTCATGATGAGTGCGAGGAAGCTCTCCTGCAGCCCGTCCGCCACCTCATTGTCGATCACCGGCCCCATGAAGGGGGCAGGGGCCATGTGCGGATCGCCGACGATCAGGCGTTCGCACAGTCGCTTGAGCTGGGCGATCAGCGCTTCGTGTGCGCCCTCCTTCACGATCAGCCGCCGCGCCGCCGTGCAGCGCTGGCCTGCCGACATGAAGGCCGATTGCGCGACAAGGACCGAGGCGGCGTAGGGATCGGGCGCGTCCCAGACCACGATCGGGTTGTTGCCGCCCATTTCGAGCGCAAGGATCTTGCCCGGCTGATCGGCAAACTGACGGTTTATGGCGACGCCCGTGCGCGCCGAGCCGGTGAACAATATGCCGTCAATATCCGGATGCGCGACCAGCGCCTTGCCTTCGTCCGGCCCGCCGATCACGAGGCGGACGACACCGGTGGGAATACCTGCGGCGTAATAGCAATCGACCAGCATCTTGCCGCTTGCCGGTGTTTTCTCAGAGGGTTTAAAAACAACCGCGTTGCCGGCAATCAACGCCGGAATAATGTGGCCGTTGGGCAAATGCGCCGGGAAGTTGTAAGGGCCGAGCACCGCCATCACGCCGTGCGGCTTGTGGCGCAGCGCCTGTCGGCTGTTCATCGCGCCGTCGATCCGCCGCTGTGCGGTGCGCTCGTTATATGCCGAGATCGAAATCTCGACCTTGGCAATTACCGATTCGACCTCGGTTCGCGCTTCCCACAGCGGTTTGCCGGTTTCGCGTGCGATCGTATCGGCAAAAGCGTCGAACTTGCCGCGCACGGCGTTGACGAAGCGGCGCATCGTCTCGACGCGGTTGGCCAGCGGCCGGGCCGCCCACTCGGCCCATGCCTCGCGCGCCAAAGCGACTTCAGACGCGACATCGCTCACCGGTCCGCGCCAGAGGATAGCGCCGGTTGCGGGTTCGATGGAAACGAGTTCGGCAGTCATTGCATCGGGTCTCTACGGTCGAACGTGGCGCATTGCCAGAGCCTCGCCCATTTGCCTGATCAGAGTTAGTTTGGCGTTAAACATCGACCAATCGTCATCTTGCGCAATAGGTTGCCAGATCGCCTCGACCTCTTCGATCAACATCGCGCAGGGCTCGGCGCGCTGCCAATAGGGATGGCCCAGGTCGATCGTTGGCGTGTAGTCCACAAGTGCGGGCACCGCATCCGACCCGCCGCGCCCTCCGGCATTGGCGAAGAAAAACGCGTCGATCGGTTCGCCGCTTTCGGTCAATCTGGCCTCGATTGCCTGCACAAGCGCCACATCGCGTTCGTCGCCGTGAGGCGTCACGCCCAGTCGCCACAGAAAGCGATCGACCAGCGCGGCGCGGTAGGCAGGGCCAAACGCATCGATCGCCTGCACAAGCGCATCGGTGTCGGCGAGCGGGCGCAACGCGGCGCCCAGCTGCACCACATCCCAATGGATTGCCTCGGCCTGCCGCCCGAAGGCGTAGAGTCCGGCATGATCGAAATAGGCGGCCGTGAACGTCGCGTCGAAGGTCGGCGTAAACCGCCAAGGCCCATAGTCGAAGCTCTCGCCGGTGATGTTGATATTGTCCGAATTGAGCACGCCGTGCACGAATCCGGCCGCCATGTAGGACGCCGCCAGCCGCGCAGTCCGCTCGGCGACATGGCGGAGCAGCACGACGGGGTCGCCGCTCGTATTGTCAAAGTATGTCCGCAGCGCATAATCGACCAGTCGCCGCAATTCGTCTTCCAGCCCGAGCGTTGCCAGACGCTGAAAGCTGCCGATGCGGATATGCCCGTGATTGAGCCGCACGAGTACCGCCGAACGCGTCGGCGAAGGCTCGTCGCCGCGATGCAGCGCCTCACCCGTTTCGATGACCGAGAAGGTCCGCGAGGTCTCGACGCCTAGCGCCTCGAGCATTTCCGTGGCAAGGATCTCGCGCACGGCTCCTTTCAGGGTCAGCCGCCCGTCGCCGAAGCGGCTGTAGGGCGTCTGTCCCGAGCCTTTGGTGCCCAAGTCCATCAGTCGGCCGCGATCGTCGTGCAACTGCGCAAACAGGAACCCGCGTCCGTCGCCAATATCGGGATTGTAAACGCGAAACTGGTGGCCGTGATAGCGCAGCGCCAGCGGCTGCGGGAGGCTGCCGGGCAGCGGCGTGAATGCGCCGAAATGCGCAATCCAGGCCGCATCGTCGAGAGCAGCGAGACCCACCTCGGTTGCCGCCCGATCGTTGCGGAAGCGCACGATGTGGCTCGGGAATTGGGCGGCCTCGACCGGATCGCCGATAAAGTCGGCGATCGCGTCGATGGCGCGCGCCGGGCGATATGGTTGCGCTTGCCTGATCATGCCGCGATATGACGCGTGAACCCGGAGCGATCAACCATGCGCTACGTCGATGGCTATTGGTGGTCGAACGACAATCTGCGGCTGCACTACCGCGACTATGCGGGCAGCGCTGATCGCCCGCCGATCCTGTGCCTGCCCGGCCTGACGCGCAACAGCCGCGATTTTGCGGACCTCGCCGAGCACCTCTCGCCCCGATGGCGCGTGATCGCGCTCGATTTTCGCGGTCGTGGCGAGAGCGCCTATGCCAAGGATCCGATGACCTATGTGCCACTCACCTATGTGCAGGATGTCGAACGGCTGCTGTTCGATCTCCGCATCGAGCGTTTCATTGCAATCGGGACGTCACTGGGGGGGATCGTCACGATGATCCTTGCAGGGGCAGGGCACGCCCGATTGGCCGGTGCCGTCCTCAACGATGTCGGTCCCATCCTCGAACCCGAAGGGCTGGCGCGGATCAAAGCGCATGTCGGCAAGGCAGCGGCGTGGCCGACCTGGCTTCACGCTGCCCGCGCGCTTGCGGAGGCGAATGCCGAATTCTTCCCGAAATTTGGCCTGTCGGACTGGCTGCGGATGGCCAAGCGGCTCAACCGGCTGACGCCGGCGGGGCGCATCGTGCCTGACTATGACAAGTCGATTTCCGAACCCTTTCGTTTGCCGGGAGGCGAGGCCGGGATCGATCTGTGGCCCGCGCTCGACGCGATGGCAGCCGTGCCCACGCTGATCGTGCGCGGCGCCCGTTCCGATGTGCTCGGCTCGGCAACGGCGGAGGCGATGGTGGCGCGGCTGAACGATGCGACTCTGGTCACAGCAGAAGATGTCGGCCACGCGCCGGTGCTTGACGAACCCGAGGCGATCGCCGCAATCGAGGCGCTGCTGGCGCGCATCGCTGCCTGATGGCAATCCGCATTCTCCATTGCCATTCGACGTTCGACCTTGGCGGCAAGGAAGCGCGCGCCGTCCGCCTGATGAACGCGTTCGGCCCTGCCGCACGTCACGTGATTTTGAGTGCCGTGCCGGGTGCGCTGGGCGCGCGCGTCGCGATCGACAAAGACGTGCGTGTGACGTTCCCCGAGCGTCATCCGAGCCTCACCGGCCGCCCGACTCTCGCTCGCTTCCGCGCGCTGGCCGAATTCATGCGCGATTTCGACCTCATTCTCACTTACAACTGGGGCGCAATGGACGCCGTGATGGCGCGGCGAATTCACGCCAAGGATTTGCCTCCGCTTATCCACCATGAGGACGGCTTCAATGCCGATGAGGCGGTGCGCCTGAAGACCGAGCGCAACCTGTTTCGTCGTCTGGGTCTGCCCGCTGCACGCGCGCTGGTCGTGCCGTCCGAGCGGCTGGAGACGATTGCTCTGAATGTCTGGAAGCAGCCGCGCGCGCGCGTCGTCCGTATCGCCAACGGCATCGATACGGCCGCCTATGCTCGCAAGCCGACGTTTGCGATTCCGGGCCTCAAGAAAGCGCGTGGCGAAGTCGTGGTCGGCACGCTTGCTGGCCTGCGCGGCGTCAAGAACCTGCCGATGCTCGTGCGTGTCGTGGCGGCCGTGCCCGGCGCGAAACTGGTGATCGTGGGCGAGGGGCCCGAGCGCGAGGCGATCCGAGCTGAGGCCGCGCGGGTTGGGATGGCCGACCGGCTCGTCATGCCCGGATTTCTGGAAGCACCGCACCGCTACATCGGGCATTTCGATGTCTTTGCGCTGTCGTCGCTCAGCGAGCAGTTTCCGATCTCGCTGGTCGAAGCGATGGCGGCGGGATTGCCTGCAGTTGCGACCGACGTCGGCGATGTGCGCGCGATCGTCGCGCCTGAAAACCTGCCGTTCATTGTCGGTGACGAAGCCGCGATGGTGCACGCGCTCCGCGCGCTGGTCGGCAGCGCCGGGTTGCGTCGGCAAGTCGGCGAGGCCAATCGGACAAGGGCGCGGACCGCACTCGACGAGGCAACGATGATTGCGCGCTACCGGGCACTTTACGGTGTCGAAGACTTAATGTCTGGCCCGTAACGGCTGGGCGCAAAACGGGGCATTAGCATGAACTTTTTGCGCTTTGTGATTGTTTTGGGCAGCGTTGCCCTTACGCCGTCGGTTGCCGCGCAGCCTGTCGTTATTGCCGATAGCGGCGACAGCGCCTGGATGCTGGCCGCCTCGGTTCTTGTCCTGCTGGCGGCGATCCCCGGCCTGATTCTATGCACCACGCGCAGCCGGACCGCCGCTCCGGGACAAGCCTTGCTCGCAAGCGTTGCGGGTGTTTCGCTGCTGTTTGCCCTCGTTGGATATAGTCTGATGTTTGGCATCGGGTCGCCGTATCTCGGCGGACTCGATGGCGCGATGCTGGCAGCGCTTGTCGAACTCCAGGACGGGGCCACCGTCTCCGAACCCGTCTATGTCCTGTTCGAGCTGGCCTTGGCCATCCTTGCCGTTTCGATTCTGGTGACATCGCTTGTCGGCCGCGCACGGTTTGGCTGGCTCGTGGCCTTTGCGCCGCTGTGGTTTCTCGTCGTCTATGTGCCTGTTGCGCGCTGGCTTGCCGGTGGCGGATGGCTCGCCGAGCTTGGCGCGATCGATTATGCGGGCGGGCTCGTGATTCAGGTAACGGCAGGAGCTGCAGCGCTCGTCATTGGACTGCTGCTGGGGCGAGACGAAGCGAGCGAAGCCGAGGCGGATGCGGCGCTCGGGCTGGTCGGAACCGCGTTCGTGTGGGTCGGCTGGCTCGGCATCGTCGGCGGCGCGGCGCTCGGTGCAAGCGGCGATGCGGCGCTGGCAATGCTCAACGCGCACCTCGCGGCCAGTGCCGCCGTGCTGGTGGGACTCGGGTTCGCGCGCTTGCAAAAAGGAACAGCAACTTTTGCTGGCGACGGGGCGATGGCCATTGCTGGCCTGGCCGCGGTCAGCGCCGGGGCGGCATCGGTGGGTCCGTTTGGTGCTGTGGCGCTCGGTGCGATCGGGGCGCTGGCCGCAACGGTGGCGGCGGGGATCGTCCGGTCGCTCAACCTTGGCGACGCCGCACGCGCATTTCTCGTTCACGGCGCAGGCGGCATGGCAGGCGCGCTGGCATTCCCGATCTTCGTGCTTCCCATGTTTGGCGGTCCCGGCTTCGACGAGGGCGCGGGCATCGGGACGCTGCTTGTGGCACAGGCCGTTGCCGTCGGTGTGGTGGCTCTCTGGACGGTCGTCGTCACCGCGATTGCCGCGCTGATGGTGTCCATGCTGATCCCGATGCGCGGCGACCGAACCTAATCGCCCGCGAGAATCCGATCGACAAGCTGCTTCACGGTCGGGACGAACCCGTTTGAATAAAACGGATCGCGCTTGAAGCGAAACGCCGAGTGGCCGGCAAACATCAGGTTGTGCTCGGTATCGGCGCCGTGTGCGATGTCCTGCAGCGTTTTCTGGATGCAGAAGCTGCGCGGATCGGCGAGGTAGCCCGTCGAGAAATCGTCATGGTCTTTCCACGCCGAAAAGCTGCAATGCGACAGACATCCCATGCAATCGGCCTGATCCTTGCGGATGAGCTTTTTTTCATCCGCAGTCACAAACACCAGCGTGTTGTCAGGCGTTTTCAGCGCATCGGTATAGCCAAGGCCAAACCATTCGCGTGCGCGCAGCAGGTCGCCGCGCGTCACCCAGAAGTTCTTGCCTTTCACGCCCACGTCGAGCTGATGCGTGTGATCGCCGACCTGTTCGCCCGAAAATGCGATCTGCCGTTCGCTGCGGGCTTCGAGGTTGCGCAAAAACGGGTTGCGCACCGCGCTCGAATAAAAGCCGGTCGGCGAGAATTTGTGCAGCAGGACGTCGCCTTCCTCGAGCGTCATCAGCCGGTCCTTCCACCCTTGCGGGATCGGGCTTTCCTGCGTGAGCAGCGGTCGCGTGCCGAACTGGAAGGCGACCTGCCCGAGTTCCGGATTGTCGATCCAATGGTCCCATTCCTTGAGGTTCCAAACGCCGCCCGCCATGACGATCGGCACAGCGTCAGCGATCCCCCCTTCGCGCATCGTTGTGCGCAACTCCCTGACGCGCGGATAGGGATTTTGCGGCACGCGGGGGTCTTCGGCGTTGGACAGCCCATTGTGGCCACCGGCCAGCCACGGGTCTTCATAAACCACCGCCGAAAGATAATCTGCGGCTTTCGAATAGGCACGCTTCCAGAGCGCGCGAAAGGCACGGGCGGACGAGATGATCGGCAGATACGACACGCCGTAACTGCTCGCGATCTCGCTGAGTTTGTAGGGCATGCCGGCGCCGCAAGTGACACCTGAGACCAGCCCGCGCGTCCGTTCGAGCACGCCGTGGAGGATCGGCTGCGCGCCGCCCATTTCCCAAAGCACGTTGATGTTGATCGCGCCGTTGCCTGACGCAATGTCATAGGCGCGCTTCACCTGCTCAACGGCGCCGTCGATCGCATACTGGATCAGTTCCTGGTGGCGCTCGCCACGCGTTCGCGCGGCATAGACTTGCGGCACGATCTTGCCGGTCGCATCATAACTGTCGGCATTAACCGCGCTCACGGTTCCGATCCCGCCGGCCAGCGCCCATGCCCCGGCGCTTGCATGGTTGGTTGCCGACACGCCCTTGCCGCCTTCGATGAGCGGCCACACGTCACGACCCTGATAGTGAATCGGCTTCAAACCCTTGAACAATCCATCGCTCCTGCATGTGCCCCAATCAACATATACGTCGCACCGCGCGAAATGCTTCAACTTTCGGACATTGCGCTTTGACGGCTTGACGTCGGAGTTGACGCGTCGCGAGTGACGCGCCAATCGGCGGGTTCGGGGCGAAGGGAGTTTCATGCGGGGATTGATTGCTGCGGCAGTGGCGCTGGCGCTGCTGGTGCCCGAATATGCCGACGCACAGCGCAACCCGCCCTATTTTGCGTCGCTCGGCGCGAGCAAGGCGCGGATGCGGACCGGGCCTGGCCGCGAGTTTCCCGCCGTCTGGCTGTATCAGCGCGCAGGGTTACCTGTTCGGGTCATCGAAACCTACCATAGCTGGCGCAAGATCGAGGATCCTGACGGAGCGACCGGCTGGATGCAGGCCAATCTCCTTAATTACGAACGCATGGCGATCGTTACCGGTGGCATTCGCGAACTGCGTGCGGCGGCCGATCCCGAAGCGGCCGTGGTCTGGCGGGCCGAACCCGGCGTCGTCGGGCGGCTGATCGAATGTGCACGCGGCTGGTGTCTGCTCGACGTCAAGGGCCGCAACGGCTATGTCGCGACGGCGCATCTTTGGGGCGTGACGGCCGACGAAAAATTGCCGTGAGCACGGCGCTCGGCTGGGCACTGGGCGGTGCACTTGCTGGGCTGATCGCAGGCAGTTTTCTGGCGACGTTGATTATCCGCTGGCCACGTGGCGAGGGCCTTGGCGGTCGCTCGCACTGCGATGCGTGCCAGCGCAAACTGAGCATCGTAGATCTCATTCCGGTGGTGAGCTTTGTGCTGAACCGTGGCCGCTGCCGGACCTGCGGCGCGGCGATCGACCACCGCCACCTCGCAATCGAGCTTACTGCTATGCTGATCGGTGCGATCGCGCTGTTCGTGGCGCCCGGAGTAACCGGGGCAGGGGGCGCGCTCTTTGGCTGGCTGCTGCTCACGCTGGCGGCGCTCGACGTCGAACATTTCTGGCTACCCGACACGCTGACCGGAACGCTGGCTGTAACCGGGCTGGGCTTTGCATTTCTCGAGGCCGATCTGGAAGCGCGGCTGATCGGCGGTGCGGCGGGATTTGCAAGTCTCGCGCTCATTGCCTGGGGTTACCGCACCCTGCGCAATCGCGATGGCATGGGCGCGGGCGATCCCAAGCTGTTCGGCGCGATCGGGCTTTGGCTGGGCTGGCAGCCGCTGCCGTTCGTGCTGCTCGGTGCGAGTTTGGTTGGGCTTTCGGCAGTGCTTGCCATGCGGCTGCGCGGGCGTGCGGTGGAGGCAGCCACGAAACTG
This sequence comes from Sphingomonadaceae bacterium, assembly GCA_046153865.1. Classification (GTDB taxonomy): domain Bacteria; phylum Pseudomonadota; class Alphaproteobacteria; order Sphingomonadales; family Sphingomonadaceae; genus Sphingomonas_O. The sequence continues at coordinate 6,064 of JBJXFA010000074.1, read as the reverse complement.
CCCTTGGGAGCTCTTCTCGCTGTAGCGGCGTTCCCGGTGTGGGTTATCCTGCGCGGCTAGCCTTGCAACAGCGAGGCGGCCTCCGCACGGGCTTTTACGGCCAATGCGTCGATCGCGCCCTTGGGAACCAGCCAGCTTCCGCCGACGCAGCGCACGCTCGGCTCCGCCAGCCACTCGGGTGCGGTCGCCTCGGTGATCCCCCCCGTCGGGCAAAAGCGCACCTTGCCGAAGACGGCCGCCAGCGCGCGTAAGGCCGGCAATCCGCCGCTCGCCGTCGCCGGGAAGAACTTGAAGCGCTCGAGCCCCATGTCGAGCCCGCGCATGATATCGGCGGCGTTTGCCACGCCTGGGAGATAAGGAATGCCTGCCGCGATTGCCGCGCGCGCCAGCGGTTCGGTCAACCCCGGACTGACGATGAACCGCGAACCCGCCTTGATCGCGCTGTCGAGATCGGCCGGATTGAGCACCGTGCCTGCGCCCACGATTGCACCGTCCACTTCGGCCATTGCCGCAATCACGTCGAGCGCGGCGGGCGTGCGCAACGTCACTTCGAGCACGCGCAAACCCCCTGCGACCAGCGCCTCGGCAAGCGGCAGGGCATCGGCCACATCGTCGATAACGAGCACGGGAATGACCGGGCCGGTGCTCATGATGTCGTCGATCGTCATCGTGTGTGCTCCATGGCAAATGCAGCGGCGGCGCCGAACAGCCCGGGCTGTTCGAGCGTGATGAGGTGAACCGGGATCGCCGCCATCATCGCTTCGAAACGACCTTTGGCGGCGAAGCGCTGCGCAAAGCCGGATTGCGGCAGATGCTGCGCGATGCGCGCGCCGAGCCCGCCAGCGATCACGACGGCGGCATTTCCCGCCTCGATTGCGCCCTGCGCCAGCGCGATGTCTCCGGCGACCGACCCCAGCGTCATGCAAAAGCGATCGAGCGCGGCCACGGCAAGCGAATCGCTGCCGTCGAGCGCGGCGGTCCACAGCGCCTTGTCGTCCTCGACATCGACCGCGCGGTGCTCAAGTCGGGCGAGCGCCTCATACACAACTCGCAGTCCCGGGCCCGATACGATCCGCTCGACCGAAACGCGACGCATCCGCTGGCGCAGCATCGCGAGCAGACCGTCTTCAAACGTATCGAGCGGCGCGAAATCGATGTGCCCGCCTTCGGTCGCTACGACCCGGTAGTCGTCGCCGGTGCGGATCAACTGCGCCACGCCAAGGCCGGTGCCGGGGCCCAGAATGCTGACGATGCCGGTGGCGGGCAACACGCCTTCGGGCCCGCACAGATGCGTGAACGCCGACGGGTCGGCCTGCGCGACCGCATGCGCGACGGCCGCGAAATCATTGACCAGCGTGAAACGCTCCACACCGAGTCGCTCGCGAATGAGCGCGGGGCGGATCGCCCAGTGGCTGTTGGTCAGCTGGAGCACCTCGCCGCCGACCGGCCCGGCAAAAGCGATCGCGGCCGCACGAGGCAGCGGACGGCCGAGCTGGGTGCCGTAGGTTTCCCAGGCGGTCTGAAAGCTCGCATGCTCGCCGGTCTTGAGTGTTGTCGCATCGCCGATCGTCACAACGCGACCGCCTTCAGCCCTAGCGAGCGCAAAGCGCGCGTGCGTTCCGCCGATATCGACCGCGACGACTTCGGTCACAGGCCTGCCGATGCCAGCATGGCTGAAGCGCCCTTTTCGGCATCGTCAGCGCCTATCCGCATGAAGGCGAAGAGTTCGCGGCCGACGCCGGGATCGGCAGCCAGGCAGGGAAGCGCCTCGCGCCCGCCGAGATCGGCACTGGTCGCGAGCGTGCCTTCCACAGCATCGACACGGACGATATCGCCATCACGCAGCCGCGCGAGTGGACCGCCGAGTGCGGCTTCGGGGATGGCATGGATCGCGGCGGGCACCTTGCCGCTCGCGCCCGACATCCGCCCGTCGGTGACCAGCGCGACCTTGAACCCCTTGTCCTGCAGCACGCCGAGCGCGGGCGTGAGCTTGTGCAATTCGGGCATGCCGTTTGCGTGTGGCCCCTGAAAGCGCACGACGACGATCACATCACGGTCGAGCGCACCGGCTTTGAACGCCCGCAGCACATCGTCCTGCGTCTCGAACACCGCGCACGGGGCCTCGATCGTCCAGCGCGCTGGCTCAACCGCGCTCGTCTTGATGACCGCGCGACCGAGGTTTCCGGTCAGCAGGCGCATGCCGCCATCGGGCGCGAACGGCGCGGCCACCGGGCGACACATGGTCAGATCGCGACTTTCGGGCACCGCTTCCCACATGACGGCACCATCCACGAGCACCGGGCGCTCGCCATAGCCCGTCAGATCGCCGCGCGCGACGGTCATGATGTTGCGGTGCAGCAACCCCGAATCGAGCAGTTCGCGGATCACGAACGGCGTGCCGCCTGCGGCTTCGAAGTCGTTCACATCGCCCGAGCCATTGGGATAAACGCGCGCGATCAGCGGCACGACGGCTGAAAGCGCGTCCATGTCGGTCCAGTCGATCACGATGCCGGCCGCGCGCGCAATCGCCGGGATATGGATCGCGTGATTGGTCGAACCGCCGGTCGCGAGCAGCGCGACCGTTGCGTTCACGATCGCCTTTTCATCCACGCAGGCGCTCAAGGGTCGATAGTCGCCGCCGTTCCAGCCGATTGCGGCGAGGCGATGAACGGCGGCGCGCGTCAGTTCGCCGCGCAGCTTGGTGCCTGGATTTGCAAAAGCGGCACCCGGCATGTGCAGGCCCATCGCCTCCATCATCATCTGGTTCGAATTGGCCGTGCCGTAAAAGGTGCAGGTGCCCGCACTGTGATAGCTGGCGCTTTCGGCCTCGAGCAACTCTTCCTTGCCAACTTTCCCTTCCGCATGAAGCTGGCGGACGCGCACCTTTTCCTTGTTCGCCAGGCCCGAAGGCATCGGGCCGCCGGGGATCAGGATCGTCGGCAGATGCCCGAATCGCAACGCGCCGATCAGCAGGCCGGGGACGATCTTGTCGCAGATGCCGAGCAGCGCTGCGCCTTCGAACATGGCATGGCTGAGTGCGACCGCAGTCGACATCGCGATCGTGTCGCGGCTGAAGAGCGATAGTTCCATGCCTGCCTGACCCTGCGTCACCCCGTCGCACATTGCGGGGACGCCGCCCGCCACCTGCGCGGTCGCCCCGGCCTCGCGCGCGGCAATCTTGATGGCGGCGGGGTAGGTGCCATAGGGCGCATGCGCCGAAAGCATGTCGTTGTAGGCGGTCACGATGCCGATGTTCATCGCCCCGCCCGCCTTGATAACGGCCTTGTCTTCTTCCGCCGCTGCAAATCCGTGCGCCAGATTGCCGCACGATAGATTGGGGCGATTGGTCCCGGCTTCGCGCTGGCGGTTCATCAGGTCGAGATAGGCTTGTCGGCTCGGCGCTGAGCGTTCGAAGATCCGCGCAGTCACGGCTTCGACCACAGGATGAAGGTCAGTCATGCCAGCTCGCTCCATCGCGTTCGATCATGCCGATCGCTGCCGACGGGCCCCAGGTGCCCGCCGTGTAGCTCTTGGCGGTGACATTGGCTGCGTCCCAAGCCGAATGGATCGAATCGACCCAGGTCCACGCCGCCTCGATCTCGTCGCGGCGGACGAACAGCGTCGTGTCGCCTTCAAGAAGATCGAGCAGCAGCCGTTCATAAGCGATACGGCGGCGCTTGCCCTCGAACGCGGCGGCCAGACTGACGTCGAGGCCGACGTTCCTGAGCGCAATCCCGCCGCGATCGAGGCCGGGTTCCTTCGTCATCACCTGAAGCCCAATGCCTTCGTGCGGTTGCAAGCGGATGACGAGACAATTGGGCTCGAGCCCGTTGCCGCGCGTCGCAAAGATCGAATGCGGCACGGGGCGGAACTGGATGAGGATTTCCGAATGCCGCATCGGCAGCCGCTTGCCCGTGCGCAAGTAAAACGGCACGCCGCGCCAGCGCCAGTTGTCGATATGCGCCTTGAGCGCCACGAATGTTTCGGTGTCGGACGCTTTGCCCAGTTCGTCGGCATAGCCCTTCACCGGTTGGCCATCGATGGCACCGGCGCGGTATTGGCCCTTCACGCTGTGCGTAGGCGCGGTGGCTGCAGTCATCGGACGGAGCGAGCGCAGCACCTTGACCTTTTCGTCACGAACGGCGGTCGCAGTATAGCTTGCGGGCGGCTCCATCGCGACAAGCGCAAGCAGTTGCAGCATATGGTTCTGCACCATGTCGGAGAGTGCGCCGACGCCGTCATAATAGGAAACGCGACCCTCGAGGCCGACCGTTTCGGCGACGGTGATCTGGACATGCTCGATGGCAGCGGCATTCCACAGCGGCTCGAACAGCATGTTGCCGAAGCGCAGCACGAGCAGGTTCTGTACCGTTTCTTTGCCGAGATAGTGATCGACGCGGAAGATGCGATCCTCGTCGAACCCGTCGCCGACTGCGGCATTGACCGCTCGGCTCGACGTCAGATCATGTCCGATCGGCTTTTCCATTGCCACTCGCGTTTCGGCTCCCGTCAGGCCAACGGCTGCAAGGCCGGCAACGACGGGCGCGAACAGCGACGGCGGCGTTGACAGGTAGAAGGCGATGCCTTTCGCCTTCGTCGCGGCGACCTTGCTCGCAAGGCATTCGAAATCGGCGGGCGTGTCGGCGGATACACGGCAGTAATCGACGCGTTCGATGAAGCGGTCGGCCTTTGCCGGATCGTAGAGCTCAAGGGGTTCGAGCGCTTTGCGGACCTGCGCCTGAAAGTCCGCGCGCGCGACGTCCGACCGCGCGGCGCCGAGCACTCTGAAGCCCGATGGAAGCAATCCGTCGCAATCAAGATTGTAGAGCGAGGGAAACAGCATGCGCTGCGCAAGATCGCCCGTCGCGCCGAAAAGGATCAAGGTTTCGAACGATTGCGGCATGCTGACCCCTGTTCGCCGTAGCGTCGCGCGGCCATTAACGCGGCAGGGCGAGGATGCAACCTGCATACGATTGCAGTCACCGCGTTTTGGGCGTAGCCGCCCGCGATCAGCCGAGCGCGTCCTTCAGCCGACTTTCGTCCAGAGCGCCTTCCCACCGCGCCACGACCAGCGTGGCCACGGCATTGCCGACGAAATTGGTCAACGCGCGACATTCGCTCATGAACCGGTCGATGCCGAGGATCAGCGCCATGCCCGCAATCGGCACTGACGGCACCACTGACAGCGTTGCCGCAAGCGTGACAAATCCCGAACCGGTGACGCCCGCCGCTCCCTTCGAACTAATCATGGCAACAAGCAGCAGCAGGATCTGGTCCTGCAGCGAGAGCGGCGTGTTCGTCGCCTGCGCGATGAACAGCGCTGCCATCGTCATGTAAATGTTCGTGCCATCCAGGTTGAACGAGTATCCCGTCGGCACGACCAACCCGACGACCTGCCGCGATGCCCCGGCGCGTTCGAGCTTTTCCATCAATGCCGGGAGCGCTGCTTCCGATGACGAGGTGCCGAGGACGAGCATCAGCTCGCCGCGAAGATAAACGAGCAGTTTCCAAAGCGAAAAACCAGCGAGCCGCGCGACGGGCGCGAGGATCAGGAGCAGGAACAAGGCGCTGGTGAGGTAAAAGGTCGCAATGAGTGAGGCGAGACTGACGAGCGTTTCCAGCCCGTATTTGCCGATCGTGAACGCCATCGCCCCGAAGACGCCGATCGGCGCTGCGCGCATGACGAGTTCGACGACCTTGAAAACGATCGCGCCGATGTCACCGATCGCAGACGTGATCCGCGCGCCGCGCTCACCGAGCAGCGCAAGCGCAAAGCCGGTGAGCAGTGCAACGAGCAAGACCTGCAGGATCTGGCCCGAGGTAAACGCTCCGAGCAGCGTATCGGGAATGATGCCCAGCAGGAATTCGACGATCGACTGGTCGTTCGCCTTGGCCTGATACTCGGCGACGGCGTCGGCACGGAGCGTCGCTGCATTATGTTCCCCGTCAGCACCAATGGCACAGATTTGAGGTTGTGACTTAAGGAGTGTTGGGGCTTCGTCGTAGTGACGAAGGAACGAAGATGAAGTCCCAACACTCCTTGAAAAAATCGCCTGCCAAGGCC
>JBJXFA010000031.1:0-2793 GCA_046153865.1 Sphingomonadaceae bacterium | reverse complement strand
TCATTGCCGATTGACGGATTGCCTCACAGACAAGCTCGCTAGTGAGGCGCCTCCGCCTGCCTCCCGTTGCGCTTGGCTAAAGCGGCGTGCCGCGCTTTTCTTGACCTTCGAGCCGCTGCATGCGCTCGCGAATCGTTTTCATCATCCGCTCAAGATAATCGAACGCCTGCTCGACATCCTTTTCCGTCGGCAGCGTCGGCTTGGCCCCGGGCCGAGCATCCCGGCCCGCTTCCTTGCCCGCATCCCGGTCCGGATCGCCAATGCCGGCGATCTCGTCCATCCGCTTCAATTGTTCTTTCAACGCGACGATCTCGCCTTCGAGCCCGCCGATGCGGTCGCGCAGCGCTTTCTCGCTGTCCTTGACCGGCGTGCACGCCCAGTCGCCGGCCGCCCGCGTGCAAAACGACACCGCACCGGTCGCGGTATCGAGTTTCAACATGCCGCCGTCGGTCGGCGACATCGTAAAGCGGCCCGGTGCGTCGGATGCCGCTGCCGCAGGCACGATCGCGACACATGTCGCCACAATGGCCAGCGCCAAGCCGAAGCCCGCGACCCCGAACACAACCACCGGCAGCGTCGCCTGGAAAACAGAACTGAAACGGTTCGTCATCGACGTCTCCTGAAGTTGCTCCGGCCGCGTTTCATCGGCGGAAATTGTGCACAAGCGGCAGTCGACCTTGCCGCTGCCTGCGCGGTTCATCTTCGCCGAGCGCGATGTCCAGATTGGGACAATGTCGAACATTCACGTAGGGCTTGACATACCACGAATCAAAATTCCGTAGCGATCTCTTCAATTTAGCACAGCGCTTAACCGCTTTTTTACAGCTGGCTGCGATGGTGGGCATCAACCGGTTCTGTTTGTTGCTCGTGAAGGACCCTGTGAGCGCGCGCCCGGTCGGGCGGCTTTTAGGATCGGGATTATGGCGGCAAACAAAAGCGATTTCGTAACGGCCGGCGCGGACAAGGGTGCGAACGAACTTCGCGATCTGATGGGTGACGTATTGCGGCAAATCGCTGATACGGAACGTCAGAATGCGACCCTTTTGAAAAGCATGCAGAACCGGATCGAAACATTGAACCAGGGCACGAAATCCGTGCGCGCGCAGGTTCCAGCCGAATACGCGCCGCAGTTCGACCGCATCGAGGACGGCATGTCGATGATCGCCGATCGTGTCGCCGAGACCAGCGCGTCACTTGGCAGCCATCATCCAACGGGTCACGCCAACACCAACGCGTTTCGCGGGTTTTCCCACGTCCCGGCCTTCACGTCCGATCAACACGACGACCCGTTTGCCGTCGATGGCCTCCTTGGTGGGTTCCCCGACGAGCCGCAGCCGGTCGCCAAGCAGCCGACCAAATCAGCTCCGCATTCTGGCGCACATTCGTCAGGAAACGCCGCAGTTGCCCAGTCCAGGACGGCGAAGAACAGCCAGATCGGTTATGCCAATCACGCATCGAACCAACCTGTTCGCGAGCCGCAGCCGTTGCGTTCGGCGGCCGGGCACCACCGCCCGCTCAGCAGCAGCTATCGCGGCGATGTCGACCCGTTCGATGTGGTTGAAAGCCTACCCGGCAACCCCGCCGACCCGTGGTCGTCCGAAGGTGCTACCGCGCTGACGGACTTCTACGCCAGCGGCGAACCGGCCTTCGGCACAGCCTCCGATGACGACGATGGCGACAGCTTCGTTTCGCAGCGCAAGCGCACGACGGAAGCCCGCGCCCCGCAAGCGCCAAGCTTCGTCGCTGCCGGTCTCGATGCCCCCGCCCCCGGCGTTGACAAGCAGTGGCTCGAGGATCGCCTTGCCGAGATCGCAACCCGCCTCGAACGCACCTTGTCCGATCGCCACGCCGAACCGTCGCTCAGCCACTTCGACGATCGTCTCGCTGCACTCGAAGCGCGCATTGTCGAAGCCATGGCCCACGGCCAGCATAATTACGCCGCCGATCCTGGCCAGATCAGCGAGATCGAGGCGCAAATTCAGGCCCTGGCGACCGAATTCGATGCCGCCCGCACCGAGATCGCCCGGCTTCAGGTGATCGAAGAGCAGCTCAGTTCACTGATGCGCCAGTTCTCCGATGAACGCATGGGCGCGATCGTCGGCCGGTCGCTCAAGAACTATGCCCCGGCGCAATCGGCCGTCCGCGATGACACCGAGTTGCAGTCGATCGCGATGGCCGCCGCAGAGGCTGCCGTCGCACGCATGGCGAGCGTGGGCAACGGCGCGGCCGTGACGGCGGGCGAAGCCGAGGAAACGGTCAAGCGCGTGTCAGATCTCCAGGATCTGATGCTCGGCTTCATCGAAGAGCGCCGTCAAGGCGACGAGCAAAATGCCCAGGTCATGGACGCGCTGCAGCAGGCGATGCTGCGCGTTCTCGACCGCCTCGACGAGATCGAGGGCGTCGCTGTCGAGGGTTACGAAGGCAGTCAATATTACGCAGGTCAACAGGCCGGGCCACAGGTTGAAGCTGGCTTCGAGCCAGAATTCGAACCCGAATTCGAGCCCGAACAAGAGCGAGAGCTGAAGCCCGAGTCGGCTCCCGTCTACACGCCGCCCCGCCGCGATGTCCGCATGCCGACGCTCGAACAGACACCCGAGGCCGATGGGCAAGACACCATCGCCCGCCAGCGGGCGTCGCTCCAGGCCAGTGCCCAGCGGGCCGCACTCGCTCAACGCGACAAACAACGCGAGGAGCCGCAGCGGTCGGTCCGGAACGCGCAAGGGAGCCAATCCAAGACGTCTGCCGGCCGGCTGATGGTCAGCGGACTGGCGATCTGCCTCGTGCTCGGCTTCG
>JBJXFA010000030.1:0-2611 GCA_046153865.1 Sphingomonadaceae bacterium | reverse complement strand
CTCGAGAAATGGCTCGAGCTCAACACCACATTTTCTGCGCAATGGCCCAACATCACCACCAAGAAGGACAGCCCGCCCGACGCCGACGACTACAAGGGCGCCGAAGGCAAGTTCGAGGCGCATTTCTCCGCCGAACCCGGCGAAGGCGACTGATTCAATCCCGCCGCTGGAACCGGAGCGCCATCGCAGGCTTTATCGGCTGCGATGGCAACCCAGATCGAGCTGTTCCCGGCGCCTTGCACCTACATCGACGATTTCACTGGCGGCTACACGCGCGCGGTGGACGGCGACGGTTTCCGTTTCCTGACCAGCTCGGGCAAGCCGGTGCGTGCCCAGAAGACTCTAGCGCGGCTGCAAGCGATCGGATTGCCGCCCGCCTATGATCGGGCCTGGTACTGCGCCAGCCCGCGCGGTCATATCCAGGCGACCGGCATGGATGCGGCTGGGCGCCGGCAATATCGTTATCATCCGGCATTTCGTGCCGAGGCCGAGCAGGAAAAATTCGCTTCGCTTGCTGCCTTCGGTGCGGCGCTGCCGCGCATCCGTGAGCGTGTCAGTACCGATCTTGCGCGCCGCGACCTGTCGCGCGAACGCGTTGTCGCGGCGGTCGTCCGCCTGCTCGACACCGGGCATATCCGTATCGGCAACCGGCAATATGCCGCTGCCAACAACAGTTTCGGCGCGACGACATTGCGTAACCGGCACGCCCGGGTCGGGCGCGACACGCTACGGCTGGAATTCATCGGCAAATCGGGCAAGGCGCACAGCATCACCATCGCCGATCGGCGGTTGGCGAGCGTGGTGCGGCAATGCCAGGACCTGCCGGGGCAGCAGCTGTTCCAGTTCGTCGATGCCGATGGTGCGCGCCACGAAGTCACCTCCGGCGACGTCAATGACTGGCTGCGGATATGCTGCGGCGCTTTCACCGCCAAGATGTTCCGCACCTGGCACGCCAGCGTCATTGCCTTCGGCGCGTTGGTCGAGAGCGGAGGAGAGGTCAAGATGCGCCCGGTGATGGACCTTGTTGCATCGCAACTCGGCAATACCCCGGCGGTAGCGCGCAAAAGCTATGTCCACCCCGCACTCCTCGATGTGCTGACCGGTGAGCGTATCTGGCAGAAGGAATGGGCGAAGCTGCCGCGCGCGGCAAAGCGCATGGAACCGGTCGAGCGCGGCTTCCTGAATTTTCTCGGATCCGCCGCCTAGCCTTCGCGTATCCGCTGCCGCCGCTAGCTTCCGTCGCGCGCTAGTATTTTTGTAACAATCATGCTAAGGATGATTCCAACAGCGTGATGGGTTGTTCCATTCTCGGGCTCACCCGCGCTGACCCCGCTTGACGAAAGTGACCGGATTGTCGTTCGAGACGTGCTGCATACGGACCCTATAGCTTAAATCCCCCTGCTATCCTGCGACGATTGCGCCGTTTTCGCGCCTTCGTCCGCATCCGTATCGACACATGGCCCTTGCGCCTCGCGACCTGCCGCTCACTGCCGTTCGATGCGGGTGCAACGGAAAGGACAGATTATGACTGCCAAGGCGCACGCATTCGATGTCGGCGATTATGTCGTCTATCCCAAGCACGGCGTTGGCCGGGTGATGGAAATCCTCGATCAGGAAATCGCCGGCATGAGCCTCGAACTCTATGTCCTGCGCTTCGAGAAGGAACGCATGACGCTGCGCGTGCCGACCAGCAAGGTCGAGAGCGTCGGGATGCGCAAACTGTCGAGCGACAAGACGCTCAAGGACGCGCTCGAAACGCCCAAGACCAAGCCCAAGGTCAAGCGCACCATGTGGTCGCGCCGCGCGCAGGAATATGAAGCGAAGATCAACTCGGGCGACCTCATTTCGATCGCCGAAGTGACCCGCGACCTGTTCCGCCCCGACGACCAGCCCGAGCAAAGCTATTCGGAACGGCAGATTTTCGAAGCTGCCTCGAGCCGCCTTGCGCGCGAAATCGCCGCAATGGAGGAAATCGACGAAAAGGCCGCGCAAGCCAAGATCCTCGAGATCCTCAACAAATATGCCCCGCAATATCACCCGCCGGTGGGCGGTGCCGCTGCTGCCGCAGCTGCCCCGGCAGAGGAAGCCGCTGCGGTCGAGTAACCCTTACCGATCTGTTTGTAAAAAGGGGCCGCAGCGATGCGGCCCCTTTTTTCATTTGACGTGGCCGCCATCATGCGTATTATATTACTAACACACTAATGGATGGGGTGCGCGATGATGGTGAAGATGATGATGGCCGCGGGGCTGGCACTGATAGCACTGACCACGTCCGGCTGCGCCTATATGGACAGCGACGAGGAGCAGCGCGTCGAGGATGAGGCGGGCGCCGTCGCTGGTACGCCTGCCGGTGGATCGGGCGCGACGACGACGCGCACTTATGCGGTGACCGGCTTTACCGGGCTGGTCGCAGCCGGATCGGACAAGATCGAGGTGACGCGCGGCGATACTTTTGCGGTCAGCGCGGTCGGTTCTCCCGAAGTGCTCGACCGGCTGATCATCCGGGTCAAGAATGGCGACCTTGAAATCCGCCGTCGTTCCGGGACATGGAGTGACAATGGCATCGCCACGATCCGCGTCACCATGCCGACACTCGACGAAGTAACTGTAG
>JBJXFA010000029.1:0-10440 GCA_046153865.1 Sphingomonadaceae bacterium | reverse complement strand
TCGTGTCTTCGTGCGAGATCATCCGTCTTTCTGTCCCGCGGGAAGATGAAGTGCGGACTCGCACGAAGACACGAAGCCACGAACAAGAATAGCTATTTTTGTGACCAGCGTGCCCAGATTGCCGTCGGGAGCGCCAGCCCGCGCGCTTCCTCGCGGACCGCGAGTTCGCCTGCCTCGACCGTGCCGGGGAGGTCGGCGAACGCCTGCGCTATCAGTTCGCCGATCGCGAGCGCTGACATGCGGATCGCATAAACCGTCAGGAACACGAAGGCCGATCGTGCATCGACCAGCGCGCGGACATTGGCGATCAGCGGGGCAAGGTCGCGTTCGAGCTGCCAGATTTCGCCTTCGGGGCCGCGCCCGTATTTCGGGGGATCGAGGATGATCCCGTCGTAACGCCGCCCGCGTCGCACTTCGCGTGCGGTAAATTTGGCGGCATCGTCGATCAGCCAGCGGATTGGCTGCTCGGCAAGCCCCGACAGCGCGGCATTGGCGCGCGCCGCCTCGACCGATTTCTTCGAGGCATCGACATGCGTCACCGCCATGCCGTGCGACGCGAGCGCCAGCGTGCCGACCCCGGTGTAGCCGAACAGGTTGAGCGCCTGCGCTTCGCTCCGCCCCGCCAGTTGCGTGCGCGCCCAGCTCCAAACCGGCATCATGTCGGGGAAGAAGGCAAGGTGACGAAAGGGCGTCGTTTGCGCGGTAAAGTTCAGGTCTTCCCAAGCAAGCGTCCAGCCTTCGCGCGGGACGGGACGCATGAACTCCCAACGCCCGCCGCCATCCTCATCAGCTCCCGGCACGAACGCGCCATCGGCGTCCCAGTCGGGGCTGGCGGGAGACCACATCGCCTGCGGCTCGGGGCGGATGAAGCGGTAGCGGCCGTAGCGCTCGAACTTGCGGCCATCGCCGCTGTCGATCAGGCCATAATCGGCCCAAGGCTCGCCGGTGAGGGTAGAAAGGGTCATCTCACGCAAAGACGCAAAGACGCAAAGAGAAGGTCAGCGTTGATGCGGCGGACCGAAGCGTCAGCAACGGCCGTCGCTCATAGAGTATTATCACGGCTTCGCCGTGCAAGTGACGCCAATTCTTTCCCCTTTGCGTCTTTGCGTCTTTGCGTGACCCTCTCACCCTGCACGCTCAAGCACATAGCCCCGCACCGCCGCGAGCGTGGCAGGCAGCGTGTCATAGCGCTCCTGCCGGTCAAACAGATTGCCAACGCGCGCGGGGAGCGTCGGCCGCACGCCGGTCGCGCGCTCGACCGCGTCGCGGAACTTGGCCGGATGCGCCGTCGCCAGCGTCACCACCGGCACATCGTCGGGCAGATCGCATGCGCGCGCTGCAGCCAGCCCGATTGCGCTGTGCGGATCGATCACCTGGCCGGCTTTCTCCTGCGCCCAGCGCATGGCCATGCTCATCTCGTCGCCGTCGATCCGCGCGCTGGCAAACAGCGCGGTCGCGCCCCCCTGAGCGAGATTGGCGCGCTGCGCGTTGGTGAGCTGCATCGCCCTCGTCGCTTCGAACCCTGCCATCTGCGCCGCTTGGGCCGCGCCGTCGCGCCCGCCCAGATCGTAAAGCAGCCGCTCGAAGTTCGAGCTCACCTGAATGTCCATGCTCGGCGTCGCGGTCGGCGTCACGGTGCCGCAGCTGTAATCGCCAGTGGACAGCGCGCGGTGGAGGATGTCGTTGACGTTGGTCGCAACGATGAGCTTTGCCACCGGCAGCCCCATTTTCGCCGCGACATAGCCTGCAAATACATCGCCGAAATTGCCCGTCGGCACCGAGAAGGCGACCGGGCGCTCGGGCGCGCCGATGCGGACGGCGGCGTAAAAATAATAGACCACCTGCGCCATCAGCCGCGCCCAGTTGATCGAATTGACCGCCGACAAGGTCACCCGGTCGGTCGTCTCGGCATCGGCGAACATCGCTTTTACGATCCGCTGCGCATCGTCGAAATCGCCCGCAATCGCGATATTGTGGATATTGGGGGCCATCACCGTCGTCATCTGGCGCCGCTGCACGTCGGACACGCGCCCCGCCGGATGCAGCATGAACACATCGACCTTCGCGCGCCCGGCAAGCGCGTCGATCGCCGCCGATCCGGTATCGCCCGAGGTCGCGCCGATCACGGTCAGATGCGTTTCGCGGTCCTTCAGGAAACGCTCGAACAGCAGCCCGAGCAGCTGCAGCGCGACATCCTTGAAGGCAAGCGTCGGCCCGTGAAACAGTTCGAGCAGCCAGTGCCGCGCGTCAAGCTGGACCAGCGGCACGACGGCGGCATGCGCGAACCGGCCGTAGGCGCTCTCGCAAAGCCCGCGCAGTTCGGCCTCGCTCAGCGCATCGCCGACGAACGGCAGCATCACGGTCACGGCGGTTTCGACATAGGATTTGCCCGCCAGCCCCGCGATCGTGTCCGCCGACAGCACCGGCCATTCGCGCGGCACATACAGCCCGCCGTCGCTTGCCAGCCCCGCAAGCGTGACGCCTTCGAAATCGAGCGCCGCCGCACGGCCCCTGGTGCTCACATAATCCATCGCGCGAGCGCCTAGCGCCGTCCGGCCCGCGCTGTAAACCTGTGCCGGGTTAACCACGGCTGCTCACGGCTTGGAAAAGCACTGTTGTTACACTGCCGCCCGTGAACCAGTTGCTGCTCCCGATCGGTTTCATCCTCCTGGTTGGGGCGGTCTTCATCCCTCGTGACGAACCGCCGGTCGCGCCCGTCACCCCCGTTGCAGCGCCGCCCGCTCCTGTGGCTCCACCCTTGCAACCGCCTTCGGTGAGCTACGCCGCCCCGCCTACGCCGATCGTAGGCGCGCCCGTCGCCGCGCTGCCCGCCGCAATGACCGCCAGCAGCGGCGATATCGTCATCGTGCGCAGCCCCGATGGCCATTTTTACACCGATGCGCTCGTCAACGGATCGACCGTGCGCTTCATGATCGACACCGGCGCGACCAGCGTGGCGCTCTCGCGCGCCGACGCCGACCGCATTGGTCTGGGCGCGCCCGACGAAGCGTTCAGCGACACCGCCATGGGCGCGGGGGGCGCGATCGCGGTCCGGCCTGTCATGCTTGACCGGGTGGCGGTCGGCTCGCTCGAGGCAACGGCTGTCAAGGGGTCTGTCGTCAAGGCGGGTCTCACGGTATCGCTGCTCGGCCAAAGCTGGCTGGCGCACCTGCGCTCGGTGCGGATTGAGGGCGATAGGATGATGTTGCGCTAGCCGGTAATGAAATCGGCATAGTGCCTCTCCGGTCGTCGCCCCGGGCTTGACCCGGGGCTTGGCTTTCCTTCTGTCACCGTGCATGAAGAAAAGCCCAGGCCCGGATCAAGTCCGGGCCGACGAGGAGTTGGGTCCGGTTTCTTTCCCCACGCTTTACGGCACCACGCGCACCGGCACCGGAATGTTGCAGATATCCGCGCCGCCCGCAGGCGTGATGAAAAACGGATCGCGTCGATTGGCGCGCGCATCGGCATAGGTGGCGAAGCTCGTGCTCTCGGTCGTTAGATACTGGTAACGCGGCAGACCCGATACCTCATTGCCCATCCGCACCGACACGATCGGCACCCGCTGCCCGGCCTTTTCGTAGAACCCGAGCGGACCCGTCCCGCGCGGCAAGCTCGACAGATGCTCTACCCCTGAGATCACGCGCCCCACCAGCGCGATATTGCGATCGAGATGCCGCGGCGCATGGCCGATGACGGTGTAAAGCTCGGCCCCCGACCCCGTATCGGGCGGCATCCCGCGCCCGACGCCGACCATGCCGTAGCAGTGGACTGGCCAAGCACCGTCATTTTCAGACGCAATTGGCCAGCCTCTCGCGAAGCCAGTGAACCACGCGTAATGATCTCTACCTCTCCAGTTCTTGCGGGGAAAAGCCAAAGCGCCCGGCGAACCATAATGATAATCGCGCATGTCGCCGCGATCCGCTCGCTCATAGAGAACTCGGACGAATTCTAAGAACTCGGTCAATTCTTTCGAATTGACGCTGCTCGGTAAGTTCTCAAATTTCTCACTCACCGTCGACTGAAGGGCCAGTGGCAACCCCTTCGCCTTCGCCTTGTCATCGGCATTCGCATCGCCCCATTGCACGACATAATTGTCCTGCACGCGGTTGATGCTCACCCCGTCATACCAGCGCGCCGCGACGAGCGTGCGGATGTTACCCACCCAGCCTTGCGAAAACGGCGCGGGCATCAGCTGGATGACGACGCGGCGATTCTTCCCGTCGCGGTCGGGCGCGAGGACCATCACCACCAGGTCCGACGGCGCGATGTCGGTCCAGTCGCTGGCCGGAGCCGCAGCGACGATCTCCGACGGAGCAAGCGCAGGCGGCGTGGGCTGCGCGCCCGCGACGCAGCACGACATGATCGCAAGTGCCGCGAAGTTGACACGAAGTTGACACCAAAATCGCCTTGCGCCCGCCATCGTCGCCCGCCCCCGGTCCAAGTCCGCTTCGTTCCGCATCGAAGCTAGGCCGGATCGGGCGCGATAGGACAGCGAAAACTTGCGCCCCTGCCCCCACCTGTCTAGTCGCACGCGCTCCAGTGCATGCGGAGCGGTGGCCGAGTGGTCGAAGGCGCTCGCCTGGAAAGTGAGTATGGGTCAAAAGCCCATCGAGGGTTCGAATCCCTCCCGCTCCGCCAGCTTCGTGACGCCTACTCCGCGGCCAGCAGTGCCTCGGCCCCGCCGAGATCGACCGCGACGAGGCGGCTTATGCCTTGTTCGACCATCGTGACGCCGTACAGCCGGTGCATCCGCGCCATGGTCACGGCGTTGTGCGTGACGATCAGGAAGCGCGTCGCGGTGTCTTGCGCCATCGCGTCGAGCAGGTCGCAGAAGCGCTCGACATTGGCATCGTCGAGCGGGGCATCGACCTCGTCGAGCACGCACAGCGGCGCGGGGTTGGTGAGGAACAGCGCAAAGATCAGCGCGACGGCGGTGAGCGCCTGTTCGCCGCCCGACAGCAGCGTCAGCGACGCCAGCTTCTTGCCCGGCGGCTGCGCCATGATCTCGAGCCCGGCTTCGAGCGGATCGTCCGAATCGATGAGATCGAGATGCGCCTCGCCGCCGCTGAACAATGTCTTGAACAGGGTGCGGAAATGCGTGTCGACGGCTTCGAACGCCGCGCGCAGCCGTTGCCGCCCCTCGCGATTGAGATTGCCGATCGAGCCGCGCAGCCGGTGCACCGCTTCGGTCAGTTCGGCCTGTTCGGTGGCCGATCCGGTGCGCGTCGCTTCGAGTGCGGCAAGCTCTGCTTCGGCAACGAGATTGACCGGACCGAGCCGCTCGCGCTCGAGACCCAGGCGTTCGAGGCGATGCGATTCGTCGCTTGTGGTGCCCACGGCGTCGGCGGCAAAGCCCTGCCGTTCGGGGAGCAGCGCCGCCGGACATTCGAAGCGCTCGCCCGCAACGCGCCCCATCTCGACGCGCCGCAGTTCCTGATTTTCGGTCCGCGCCTGCGCCCCGGCGCGGGTTTCGCGGGTCCGGCTCAGCGCTTCAGCCGCCGCGTGCGCATCCGCTTCGCGCGCCGCCAACGCCGTTTCGGTCGCGCGTTCTGCCAGTGCTGCGTCGCGTGCCTCATCGGCGAGCCGCGCCGCTTCGCTACCCACACTTGCCCTCTGTTCGGCCAAGGCACCGGGCCGGTCGATAAGCGTTGCACGTTCGTCGTCGAGCGCCTCTGCGCGTGCGGCCATTTCGGCAACGCGCGTGCCTGCCTTGCCACTGCGCGCGCGCCAGTCGGCAATTTCGGCAACCGCAGTTTCGAGGCGCGCGCGATCCGCTTTCACACGCGCGTCGCGCATGGCACCGTCAGCGCGCGCGGCGGCCTCGGCATCGCGCGCTGTTCGGGCTGATGCTTCGAGGTGGGCAAGCGTGGACCCGGCATCGGGGGCGGGCAGGGAGTCGAGGCGCGCTTGCGCCGCTGCCAGTCCGGCCAGGGTCTGTTCGTGATCGCGCGCGATTTCGCCGCGCTGATGGTCCAGTTCGCCGCGCAAGGCGGCATCGCGGGCGCAATCGGCCTCGGCCTTGTCGAGTGCGCGCATGGCGATCCGGAGCGCGGCATCGGCGGCCTCGCGATCGCGGCGGGCCTGTTCGAGCGCGGCGGTAACGCTGCCGATCTGCGCGCGCGCCGCAACCAGCGCCTGCCCGGCTTCGGCAACGGCACTTTGCCTAGCTGGCAGGCTCTGCGCAATCTCGGCAAGCCGGTTGCGGCGGACGAGCCGCTCGGCATCGGCGGCACCCGTGCCGGTGCTCGTGAACCCGTCCCACCGGCGCATGCGCCCGTCGCGCGTCACGATCCGCTGGCCGACGGCAAGCGGCCAGCCTTCATCGCGATCGACGACCGCGATCTGCAACAGGCGGCGTTGCAGCTCCTTGGGCGCGGTCACGTGCCCGGCGAGCGCCGTGCCGCCCGGTAATGGCGGATCGTCGGGCTGGGGATCAGCCCCCTCCCAGGCCCGGCCCGCGCCTGCCCCTGTGCCCACCGCGGCCGACAGATCGTCGGCCAGCGCGACTGCCAGCGCGAGTTCGTAACCGGGTTGCGCCGTCACGCTCGCCAGCGCCCCGGAACCTTGCGGCCCGGCGGCCAGTGCGGTGGCTTCGCGCTCGAGCGCGGCGAGGGCGGCGGCGCTTTCGGCATGATGACGCTGTTGCGCGGCGAGCGCCGCTTCGGCACGGTCGCGCGCTTCGGCCTGTTTGGCGATTGCTGCGGCGCAGGCGTGAGTAGAGGCTTCGGCGGTGTCGCGCGCAGTATAGGCGTCTCGAAGCGCGGTTTCGACCGACTCGCGCGGCGGTATCGCTTCAGCCCTTGCCTCGATCCGGCTTTGCTCAGCCTCTAGGCGAAGGTGCACATTGCGGGCGTTGGCGACAGCCGCTTCGGCAACCCGCCGTTCGCCGTCCAGTGCAGCGGCAGTGGCGCGGGCCTGCGCGAGCGCCAGTTCGGCGGTACGGCTCGCCATTTCGCATTGCGCCAAGTGCCGGGCGCTCGCGTCGCGCGCGACCGCCGCTTCGCCGATCCGGGATTCGAGGTTTGCGACCTCGTCCGTCAAGCGCGCGATAGCCGCCACGGCATCGTGCGCAAGATCGGCCTCGCGCGCGCCGTCCGCCTCCAGTCGCGCGCGCTGGGTCCGAAGGTCGTCCAGCCGGGCATCGACCTGGGCACTTTCGGCTTCGATGGTTGCCAGCCGGTGGCGCGCATCGGCGGCGGCATCGCGCGCAGTTTGCGCCGTCGCGCGTGCTGCTGCCAGCGTGCCGGTCGCGTCGTTTGAAACCGCTGCTGCCGCGCGTTGCGCCTCGGATGCGGCGAACACGGCACGGTCGGCCGCCTCGGCTTCGGCACGCGCGGCATCGGCCGCCGCCGCTGCATCACGCCAGCGCGCAAATATGAGCCGCGCTTCGGCCATCCGGATGTCGTCCGAAATCTTGCGATAGCGTTCGGCAGCGCGCGCCTGCCGCCGCAATCCTGCAATCCGCACCTCGAGATCGGCGACGAGCTCGGCAACGCGCGCAAGATTGGTCTCGGTTGCCTTCAGCCGGATTTCGGCTTCGCGCCGCCGGACGTGCAGCCCCGAAATCCCCGCCGCTTCCTCAAGCATCGCGCGCCGCTCGGCAGGCCGTGCCGCGATGATCGCACCAATCCGCCCCTGGCTGACGAGCGCGGGCGAATGCGCGCCGGTTGCGGCATCGGCGAAGATGAGTTGCGCATCGCGCGCGCGGGCATCGCGGCCGTTGATGCGCCACGCCGAACCCGCGCCACGCTCGATCCGGCGGACGACTTCGATCTCTTCAACGCCGCTTTCAGCGAGGAGCGACACCTCGGCAAACTGGCGCGGCGGGCGGCTTGCGGTTCCGGCGAAGATCACGTCGTCCATCGCAGCACCACGCAGCGATTTGGGCGAGCCTTCGCCCATCACCCAGCGGATCGCCTCAAGCAGGTTCGATTTGCCGCACCCATTGGGACCGACAACGCCGGTCAATCCCGGCAGGATGCGCAACTCGACGGGATCGACAAAGCTCTTGAAGCCCGTCAGCTTGACGCGCGCGAGCTTCATTCAGCGATCAGGCACCGGCCGCCTTGAGCTTGGGCTGAAGCTGCTCCCAGTTGGCGGTGTCGGGCACGACTTTGCCATTGATCAGGAAGGTCGGCGTGCCCTGCAGATTATAGTCGGTATTGGCACGGTCGCGCATCTTGACCAGCATGTCGGCCTCGGCCTGGTCGCTCAGGCAGGCCTTCACCTTGTCGGCGCTGATCCCGCGTTGACGAACGAATTCGTCAAGCTCGATCAGTTCGGCAAACCGGGCGAACTGCTGCGCCAGCGGCATCGTTTGCAGCGCTTTCTGCTCGGCTTCCGAAATGGCCTGCATCTTGGGAAACCAGTTGGCCTGATCGGCGAACATCGCCTTGCTCAGCGGGAAAAACGGCCCCGCGCCGCCGCACCGCGCGAGGAGCGTCGCGGTCAGATCGAGCGGATCGCGGACATAATTGCGGAATTCGTAGGACAGGCGGCCGGTGGCGACCATCTTGTCGATCGTGTCGGACGCCTGAACCGCGAAATCGGCGCAATGCGAACAGCTCATCGAGGCATATTCGACCAGCTTGATAGGGGCCGCCGGATTGCCCATCAGGAAACCGCCGTCGGCGGTCTTCGTCACCGTGGTCGTCCACTCGGTCCCGGCCGGCGGCGCAATTGCATCGACCTTTGCGGCAGGTGCCGCGCTATTGCCTTCGGTCTGCCCGCAGGCGGCCAGCATCAAGACCGGAACGAATACCAACGCAACCGACTTCATCGCGACTTCCTTCTTCTTCAACGGGCAGCGAGCTGAGCGCGGATTTGTGGCTCGACCAGCACCCAGGTTCCCGCCACCGTCGGCTCGCCATTGACGAGGATCGTCGGTGTGCCGGGAATTTTGCGCGTTTCCCACGCTTCGCGCGTCATCGCAAGCACCGCATCTTGGTTGCGCTTGTCGATCAGGCAGGCATCGAGCTGGGCAGGGGTAAAGCCGCGTCTGGCCATCAGGGCGGTCAGTCCCGAGCCGCGCGCCACGGCCTTGAGCGCCGTATTGACGGGGATATTCTCAGGCTGGGTGTTGTCGGCGTCATAGGTGCTCGACTTCGCCATCAGTGCGTCCTGCGCGGCAAAGATCGCATCGCTGTTGCCGAAAAAACGCGCGGCTCCGCCGCAGCGCGCGATCAGCGATGCCGTAAAGTCGAACCGGTCGCGCACGGCATTGCGCAATTCGAGCGCGACGGTCCCCCTGGCGATGTAATTCGCCTTGAGCGCCGGGGTCGCCTCGGCCGTAAACGTTGCGCAATGTGAGCATGAGTAACTCAGATATTCGACGACGCGGACTTTCGCTTTCGGATTGCCGAGCACGTAAGCGCCGTTCGCCGCCATGGTCACGGTGCGCGACCAGTTGGGCGGCGCGGCCCCGAGCGTCAGCAGTGCGAGCAGGGCGATGACGATCCGCATCAGCCGACCTTTCCGAGCACGGGCATGGCTTTGGCCGCAACGCCCTGCGCAAGCGATTCGAGCACGGCGCGCAATTCGGGATCGGCGACCGTGCGCAGCGATTCGCCGAGCTCGACCGGCACGGCGATCGACGGGCGCGGCGCAGCACGCGAGCGTGGCGCAGGGAGCGTCCCCTGCCGCATGACTAGCCGGGCGACTGCCGTGTAGCCGAAAAAGCGATTCACGCGCTCGATGATGATCGGCGCGACATGCTGCATCATCGGGGCATGCGCGCCCGCGACAATCAGCGTGAGGACGCCGTCGCTGCGCTTGCCGACGGGAAAGCGGATCGATTCGGGCGCCGAAATCTCGGAATAGCGCGCCCCCACGATATCGGCCCAGCGACTGACGACCGAGGATTGCACGAAGCCGAAACGGCGGAACGCCGCCCGCCCGATGTCGGGCACGATTTCGGAAACGGCGCGTGCCCGCCCGCCGCGCGCGCGGATTGGGCTGGCATCGGATTTGGTTGGTTTCGTCATTGCCGTGTCCATGCCACAAGCGCGGCGTGCCCGTCGATATGCCAATCGCTGAGAAACTGCTTGCCTGGTATCGCGAGAACGCGCGCAACTTGCCGTGGCGCAGTCCGCCGGGCAGCGCGCCGCCCGATCCCTATCGTGTCTGGCTATCGGAAATCATGCTCCAGCAGACGATGGTCGCGGCGGTGAAGCCCTATTTTGCGGCGTTTACGGCGCGCTGGCCGACGGTTGTTGATCTTGCAGGCGCTGACGATGCCGATGTGATGGCCGCCTGGGCGGGGCTCGGCTACTATGCCCGTGCGCGCAATCTGCTGGCGTGCGCACGGCGCGTGGCGCGCGAAGGTGTTTTCCCCGATACCGAGGCCGGGCTGCGCGCGCTGCCCGGAATCGGCGCTTATACCGCCGCTGCGATCGCCGCGATCGCTTTCGGTCGGCGCGCGGTGGTGGTCGACGGCAATGT
>JBJXFA010000101.1:0-2843 GCA_046153865.1 Sphingomonadaceae bacterium | reverse complement strand
CTGCCACCTTCCGCGCGTTGATGAAGTCACGGCTGTCAATCATGGCCGAGGTGAGTGCACGATGATTGACCATCGAGCCGGTGCGGGGGCGCCACGTCGAGCCGGTCTCAACGGCGAAGAGATTGGCCGCGCTGTCCCGAAAATACTCGAAGGCATTGCGGCGTTCGATGAGCGAGAGACCGAGAGCCGTGAGGCGCTCCAGCTCGACGGAGCGAACCTCCGAGCCGTCTTGCTGCGCTTGGGAGTTTCTCTGAGCGATCTCGTTGTCGTCGAGCAGGCGGCCCATGCGCTCGGTCTGGCGATGAAAGAGATTGACGAGGCTCCAGAGAAGATCGGGCAGATCCGGTTCAAGGCGCGTTTCGGCAAAGAGACCGGTTGCCGCTTCGAAGATCGTCGCCAGCGCGAGTTCAGCGGCCTCGGGCGAGGGGAGGGGGCTCGGATCGCCCTCTTCCTCCAGTGGCCGATAGCCATGGAGCTGAAGCTCATCGAGGAGGTGTGCCGAGGGCGAAGCCATTGTGACGTCTGCCCTCTCGTCCCTGAAGTCCTGATCATCCAACATCGTCGCGCCTTTCCGGTATCGACCCCGCATCCGCGCAGGGCCTTGACGGGCGATAAACGGGCGCGAGGGGAAGGGCGGTGCATCCCAAGGGGCCTTGTGCCCCGAGAGGGACCGCAACGAAGAGAAGGACAGCGCCAGCTGTTGCACCGACCTGAACCTTGTGGCCCGATCGACCGTCTCTCCAAGGCCCGGGATGCGGGCTCTGACACCGACACCGCGCGGGGAGGAGAGGGGGGGGGGCGGCGACGGGCGTGGGCAAAGGTTAACAAGGCGTTAACACCCTCATGCCGCCGTAAGCCCTGGCCATTGCCTCTGGAGATTGGCCGCGAGCACATCCCTGCCGAGGAGACGCAGATCCGCGTTAAAGTCCTTCAGGACCGGCCGGAGGATCGAAACGTTGATGCCGTTCTCTGCTGCACGGCTCGCGAGTTTCCGGGCTGCACGGATGCCCGCAGGGTCATTGTCTCTGATAATCAGCAGGTATCTGACCCATCCCGGCAGGATAAACCCGGCGAGGTGAGAGGCCGAGAGAGCGGCGACCATTCCGGCCGCAGGCACGATGCCAGCGAGCGAGAGCACGGTTTCGACCCCCTCGCCGATCAGAAGAGCGCCAGAGGGATGTTCTCGGTCATCGTGCCGAAGCCAGACTCCTTGGCCATGGATATGCCCCAGGGAGCGCCTGGGATCGTCAAGGGCCGCTTTCTGGCCGTTGGGAGCCAACCAACAGCGCTGGATGCCTCTCAGGCCGCCTGAAGCGTCCCGGACAGCTGCCAGCAGGGCAGGGTGGAAGGCAGTTCCGCCAGTCTCGTGGTCGCAATACTCCAGAGCAGGGTGGAAGCGGAGATCTCGAGGATAGGGTGGAGACAGATGCCGAAGGCTGAGATAAGTCTCGGCCAATGTGCCAGAAAGCGGCTTTCCCTCGTCCCAAATGCGCCTCGCGATCGTCGATGTATCCGTTAGGGTGAGGAAAGGAACATCCCTGATGTAGCCATCTCTGGCTGCCACATCTGGATTTCCGAGAAACCGCCGGGCCTCGGCCAGCGTTTCGGCAAGGCCGCGATGTCCCTCCCTTGCAGCAAGGAGGTCCAGAAGATCGCCATGCTCACCGGTCGCGGCGTCTTGCCATTTGCCCCGTGCGCCTTGGCCGTGAGGCACTCCGGTAAGCCTGACGAAGAGTGACCTGCCTCTCGTGTTTCCGGTATCGCCAACGATCCAGTAACCCCCAGACCTGTGCCCATTCGAGAGGTAGTATCGGCAGAATGCCTCCGCGCGCTCTGCCAATTGGATCGCGAGATCGCGCGCCGGAGACCCGGCGCAGGAATGATGTCGTGACATGGACAAATCCTCACGCGGCGTTGATGCGTGCCGAAGGCACAATGCGGAGGAGGGGGTAGAGGTCGAAAAGGCGGCCTAGGATTTTGGCCGCATCATCGCCCACGGGTACGAAGAGCCGAAGCTTCCAGGCGATGAGCTCGGAAATCAAACCAAGGGATTTGAGGCGCTGGACATCGAGATCCGAGAATCCCGTGAGTTCAATCCTGTGTCGCCCCATAATGAGCGAGCGCTTGAGGTTCAGGCCGTCCCGCAGGATGAGACCGGTATTGTCGCGGATGATCGTGTCCGCGGCCTCCGCTGCTGAGAGGGTAGGGGCCTCGGACAGAAGCGTTTCCTTCAATGCTGCTGCGGTTGCGGGCGAGACAAGCCTGCCGATCAGGCGCTGGCCGCAATCGGTTTGCCATCGATAGACCCGCGTGTTCTCTTCCGGAAACTGCTTCCAGACCGGAAGGAGCAAACCGACGACCATATGGAAGCGTGTCTCGGTGAAGGGCGGGATCTCGCTGACTTCGGTTTCCCATGCCAAACGGAAGCTGCTTTCGTCGATCTCCCGCCATTGAGACTTCTCGAGTGCCTCGATCGGCATGACCTCCCGCGCATTGGGACGGATCAGTCTGACGCGAGGCGTCACAGTGCCATCATCCTGCATCAGGCTCGTCGTCGGGATTACCAAAGCGGCCCGTCCGGATTGCCGGTTGAGCATCAACCGCGCCTTCAGATTAGCATCGCGCTGTGCGAAAATCTCCTCGACCATTGTGATCTCCGTCCGGTCCTTGCGCAGAAGCGTCATCAGCGAGGTCGTGGCGCCACTCGCCTGATGGGTCGCAATAACCCTCTGCTCCTGCACCACGAGGCTTTCGGCTCGGACGGTCTCGACACCGATATCGAACGTCCCCGATTGAAGGGCGCCTTCGATCGCTGTCTCCATCAGGCTCTCGAAGACCTCGAA
>JBJXFA010000013.1:0-6285 GCA_046153865.1 Sphingomonadaceae bacterium | reverse complement strand
GAATATCTCAGCCAGGTGCAAGGCCGTTTGCCGCCGGGGGCCACCGCATCGCTTGGCCCCGACGCAACCGGCGTGGGCTGGATTTACGAATATGCACTGGTGGACAAGACCGGGCGGCATGATCTGGCGCAGCTCCGCAGCATCCAGGACTGGTTCTTGCGCTATGAGCTGAAAGCCGTCCCCGGCGTGGCCGAAGTCGCCAGCATCGGCGGCATGGTCAAACAATATCAGGTCGTAGTCGATCCGCAGAGGCTTGCCTCCTACGGTGTGACGGCGGGCGACGTTTCGGAAGCGCTCAAGCGCGCCAATCAGGAAACCGGCGGTGCGGTCGTCGAGATGGCCGAAGCCGAATATGTCGTGCGCGCCACCGGCTACCTGAAAACACTCGATGACTTCCGCGTCGTTCCGGTTCGCAGCGCGGTGGGCGGCATCCCCGTCACCATCGGCGATGTTGCGACCGTCCAGATTGGCCCAGACATGCGGCGCGGGATTGCCGAACTCAACGGCGAAGGCGAAGTCGCGGGCGGCGTCATCGTCATGCGCCAGGGCAAGAATGCCCGCGAGGTCATCGAAGGCGTCCGCGCCAAGCTGGCCGAATTGAAAGCGGGTCTGCCCAAGGGCGTCGAGGTTGTCACGACCTACGACCGGTCCGGACTGATCGACCGCGCGGTCGAGAACCTCACCTCCAAGCTGCTCGAAGAATTTGCGATTGTCGCGCTCGTCTGCGGGCTGTTCCTGTGGCACGCGCGTTCGGCGCTGGTGGCGATCCTGACGCTGCCGCTTGGCATCCTGATCGCGTTCATCGTCATGCGGGTGCAGGGACTCAACGCCAATATCCTCTCATTGGGCGGGATTGCCATCGCCATCGGGGCGATGGTCGATGCGGCGGTGGTAATGATCGAAAATGCCCACAAGCATCTCGAACGCTGGGCGCATGACAATCCTGGCAGGAAGCTGAAAGGCGAAGAACGCTGGCGCGTCATCACCGATGCCGCCGCCGAAGTCGGCCCGGCGTTGTTCCTTAGCCTGCTCATCATCACCTTCTCGTTCATTCCGATCTTCTCGCTGCAAGGACAGGAAGGGCGGCTGTTCGCGCCGCTCGCCTTCACCAAGACCTATGCGATGGCAGCCGCCGCCCTGCTCTCGATTACCTTGGTGCCGGTGCTGATGGGTTGGCTTATCCGGGGCAGGATTCCCGCCGAAGATGCGAACCCGATCAACCGCTTCCTCACCCGCATCTACCGTCCTGCGCTCGATTGGGTGCTGGCGAAGCCGAAACAGGCTTTGCTCATCGCCGCGCTCGTCTTCGCATCGAGCCTGTGGCCAATCAGCCAGACTGGCGGCGAGTTCATGCCGCAGATGAACGAGGGCGACTTGCTCTATATGCCCTCGGCGCTGCCTGGGATTTCGACGGCGAAAGCGTCGATGCTGCTCCAGCAAACCGACCGGCTCATCAAGACGGTGCCGGAAGTGGACAGTGTATTCGGCAAGGCGGGCCGCGCCGATACCGCGACCGATCCCGCGCCGCTCGAAATGTTTGAAACGACGATCCGATTCAAGCCCAAGAGCGAATGGCGCGCAGGCATGACGCAAGAAAAGCTGATCGACGAACTCGACCGCACAGTCAAAGTCCCCGGCCTCGCCAATTTCTGGATTCCGCCAATCCGCAATCGGATCGATATGCTCGCGACGGGGATCAAAAGTCCGATCGGTGTGAAGGTTTCGGGCGCTAACCTTGACGAAATTGACCGCGTGGCGCGTGAAATTGAAGGCGTGGCCAAAAACGTGCCGGGCATCAGCTCCGCACTTGCCGAACGGTTGACCGGCGGGCGCTATATCGACGTCAGCATCAACCGCGCCGCCGCCGCACGTTACGGCATGAATGTCGCCGATGTGCAGGCCATAGTTTCGGGCGCGATTGGCGGCGAGGTCGTCGGCCAGACGGTCGAAGGACTGGCGCGCTATCCTATCAATGTCCGTTACCCCCGCGAAGTCCGCGACAGTCTGGATGAACTCGTCAACCTGCCGGTGCTGACGCCTTTGCGCGCGCAAATTACGCTCGGAACAGTCGCTGATGTCCGAATCACCAGCGGTCCACCAATGCTCCGGAGCGAGAATGGCCGTCCTGCCACCTGGGTCTATGTCGATGGCCGGGGTCGCGCCCTGACCGAAATTGTTGGCGATCTGCAACGGGCCGTCGCCGAGAAAGTCAAACTGCCGCCTGGAATCAGCGTGGCCTATACCGGCCAGTTCGAGTTCCTCGAACGCGCGACGCAGCGATTGAAGATCGTCGTACCGGCAACGCTGTTCATCATCTTCGCGCTTCTCTACGCGACGTTCCGGCGCTGGGATGAAGCCGCGCTCATCATGGCGACACTGCCGTTCGCGCTTACCGGCGGGGTCTGGCTGCTTTATCTGCTGGGCTACAACCAGTCGGTGGCAACCGGCGTCGGGTTCATTGCGCTGGCGGGGGTTGCCGCTGAGTTCGGCGTGGTGATGCTGATTTACCTAAAGCACGCGCTGGCCGAACACAGGCCGGAAGAGGTCGAAGCGGCCGTTCGGGAAGGCGCGCTGCTCCGCGTCCGGCCCAAGGCGATGACAGTGGCGGTGATCCTCGCGGGCCTGTTCCCGATCCTCGTTGGCACCGGCACCGGCTCCGAAGTGATGAGCCGCATCGCCGCGCCCATGATTGGCGGGATGCTCACCGCACCGTTGCTCTCAATGCTCATCATCCCTGCCGCTTATCTGCTGATGCGGCGGCGCACCCAAGTTCAACACCAAGGAGACGTGAAATGAAGAAGGCAGTTTTATTGCTTGCGCTGGTTGCTGTGCCAGTGGGTCTGGCGGGCTGTGAAAAGAAGGCTGAAACACCCAAAGCGGAAGCATCTGCCGATGCAATGGAGAGCATGGCGATGCCCGCCGAGGTCAAGCATGGCAAAGGCACCGGAACGGTGACGGCCATCGATCCGGCCAAGGGGACGGTCACGCTCGATCACGGCGAAATCCCGGAGCTGCAATGGCCTGCCATGAAGATGGGCTTTGGGGCCAAGCCGGACGTGCTGAAAGACGTGAAAGTGGGCGACAAGGTGACGTTCGAGATCGATTGGGACGGCAAGGCGGGCACAGTGACTGCCATTGGGCTGGAACCATAACCGCCCACCAGCTTTGCGAGACGCCCGCACTTTCCGCCAAATCCGCGCCGTGCTTTTCCGCCTCTTAGGAGCGGCAGCGCAATCTAGCATTCGCGCCATTGGCGCGGCGTGGATGGCCGCAACAGGGCATTCCACGGCAAGGAGCGCTACAATCTGGGCAGGCGTCGGACCACCGGTGAGGATTGGATGATGGCCGTATCGGTCGATGCGAACGGCACGAAGCGATCGACCACACTTTGAAGTTCGTGCTCATCATTGACCACGACTTTCGCAATAAAGCAGTCTTGACCAGTCACCCGGTCCGCTTCGACGACTTCGGGTGAATCGGCGAGCATCGTCTCCAACTTTTTCACTTGTCCGGGCATCGCGTTCAATCGCACATAAGCCGAAGTGCCAAGGCCGAAAACTTTGGGATCGATCAATACCGCATACCCCAGGATCGCGCCCGCATCTTTCAACTTGAGAATGCGCTCGCTGACACTGGGACTGGACATATCAATTAAGATGGCAAGTTCCCGGATGGTCATGCGGCCATCTTCGGTCAACGCCACGATTATCGCTCGATCAGTCTTGTCGAGTTGCCGGATGACATAACGGCTTCGGTTCATATTTCGCCCCTAGCTGGATGACGCCAGCGGGGCCTTGAGATTGCGAAGGCAAATGTTTGATTTCGCCTTACTTGTGTGACCTGGCCTCAAGAATCGACTGTCGGCGAACCCACCCAGCGACGCGATGAACCCAGTCCGCAGGATCAAGATTGAAGGTCAAAGTCCGTTAGCGGTTTCGATTGGCAGGTCGAAACGCCCTTAACGCCTTTCTGAATCCATAGCTGAACCATTTGTCCATTAGCTATCAATAGCTTGATAGTCGAACAGGGTATTCGCTCCTGAAAACGACAATTCAGGAGAGATCAACAATGAATGGCAAGACGGAGACAAGAACAGTTGCCAGACTTGTCGGGAATAGCCTCTGATGGCCTATTCTGCGGCTGCCATCCTTGCCTTGGCGTCGCAGTGCGCACCCGGCGTCGCACCCCAAACGGTGCTGGCTATCATCCGGACCGAAAGCAGCGGCGAGCCTTTCGCCCTCAATGTCAACGGCGGGCGGCAGCCCGCGCGTCAGAGCAACGCCGCCGATGCCGCAGCAACTGCTCGTCGCTATGTGGCGGCAGGATATTCTGTCGATCTGGGTCTTGGACAAATCAACTCGCGCAACATGCGCTGGCTTGGCC
The DNA here is from genome assembly GCA_046153865.1 of Sphingomonadaceae bacterium. GTDB lineage: Bacteria > Pseudomonadota > Alphaproteobacteria > Sphingomonadales > Sphingomonadaceae > Sphingomonas_O. The sequence continues at coordinate 1,902 of JBJXFA010000013.1, read as the reverse complement.
TGACCTGGGAAACCGTATTCGATCCCTGCACCAATGTCGCGGCCTTGGCCCGTGTCCTCACCACAAACTATAATACCGCAAGAGCCGACCGTGATCCGCAAACCGCCCTTCGGGTCGCGCTCTCGATGTATAATACGGGAAGCCAGACGCGCGGATTTAGCAATGGCTACGTTGCCAAGGTTGTTGGGAACGCAGGCGTCACTGACACGGGCGTATCACTCCCCGAAACCCTGCCGCCCGTTACGGTCGCTACGTCGGCGACCAGCGACCTGCGCGAGCTTCTGACCTCCGAAAACACCGCGCTCCCAACGCCCATTTTGCAAACCCGCCCCGCGCCACCGCCGAAATGGAACGTCTTCGAGCGCGCCGCTTACGATCGTGAAACCCAAATTCTCGCCGAAAACGAGAGGAGCAGCATATGAATGTCATCCTGAGAGTTGGGCGCGGCATCGGAGCTTGGCGGGCAAGCCTGGTCGCCAGATTCAACGCAATGCCCAAAAGGCGGCAAAACGCCATAGTGTGGGGTGCGGCATTGGCTGCGGCGACGATCATTTCGTTCGCAAACCCCGATCCCGCCTACGCGCAGAATCTGGAGAGTTTCGCCAGCAAAGTACGCGCTCTGCTCTCATCGACGCTCCTCCGCACGCTCGCTGTCATCGCCGTCATCGTGACAGGCCTGCTCTGGTTCACGGGCCGTGCTTCGACTGCGGTGCTGGTCACAGTGATCATCGGGATCGCCATTGTCTTTTCGGCTGATGCCATTGTCGGCGCGATCGCCGGATAACGCCATGACTGACGACACCGAACTTCCAACCAAAAACACGCTGTTTCTCGCGGTGACGCGACCGGCGCTGTGGGCGGGAATCCCGATTGAGGCGGCGGTGTTGCTGCTCATTTCCAGTGCGTCGGTGCTAATATGGAGCAACAGCCCGGTCTATGCGGCGCTGGTAGTCGCCTTCGGCTATTCGATCTCGCGGCTGATCGTCCGCCACGATGTCAACGCCTTCCGCCTGCTGTTCCTGTGGGGGCGGACGAAGCTCGGCAACCGCAATCGGGCGTTCTGGGGCGGAAGCAGCTATTCGCCGCTGCCGCTGGCGGGCCTGCGCCGCAAAGGTTTTGGCCGTCATGGCTAAGCTGATCGCCTCGAGTCTGGCCAGTTCTGGGCAGGTGCCGTTGAAAGTAGCGCAGCGTGAGGCTGACCCTGCCAAATTCCTGCCCTACGCGCGGCACTTGAACGAGGACATGGTAGCGCTCGATTCCGGCGACATCATGCTGACCTTCGAGCTGCAAGGCCGCGCCTTCGAGACAGCCGATGTGCGCGATCTCAACGATTGGCACACCAAGCTAAACGGCCTGCTCCGCAACCTGCACGATGAACGGCTGTCGATCTGGACGCATCTGATCCGCTTGCGGGTCGATCAGTATCCAGGCGGCAAATTCAAGTCCGGGTTCGCGGCCGATCTCGACCGCGCCTATTTCGGGCGAATCAACCGGGAGCGGATGTTCATCAACCGCTTCTTCGTGACATTGGTAATCCGCCCGGGTGCCACGGGCGGCGACAAAATCATCCAGTTGTTCAAACGTCGTGTTTCCAAAGAGGTGCGGCAAGGACCGATGATCGACGAGGCACTCGTCGAACTGCTCGACGACAAGGCCCGCGATTTCGAGAAGCTCATGTCTCGCTGCGAGCCGCGCCGATGCACGATCTACGAGCATCGAGGGCTGATGTTCTCCGAAACGATGGAAGTGGCCGACATGGTGATGACGGGCCGCAACCGCCGCGTCCCCGTCGTGCGCGGCCATCTCGGCGGCGCGCTTTACCGATCGCGCACGATATTTGGCGCGGAAACCATCGAAGTGCGTGACGCCGATGCTTCGGCGTTTGGCGGGATCTTCGGTATC
>JBJXFA010000012.1:0-2503 GCA_046153865.1 Sphingomonadaceae bacterium | reverse complement strand
CGATGAAGTCATTGAGGCAGGCGAAGCCTATTTCGTCCCCTCAGGCCATGTCCTGCTGTACGAGACGGACAAGACCCGTTGCTTCGAACTGAACCCCGCGCACGCGCTCAAAATGTGCCTCGACGCGATGGAGCGTGCGATCCTGAAGACCCTGCCCAGCGAGGAAGTTGCGCCCGCAGCGGCCTGACTGTCCCGGCGAGCGACCTCAAACGTCTAAAGGGGCAAGATGGAACGACTCGATTTTCAAGGCTTTGGCGGCATTCATATTGCCGGAACCGCGTTCGGGTCGCCGGACAATCCTTCGGTCCTGTTGCTCCCATCGCATGGGCAGACGCGCGAGTTCTGGTACGGGTCAGCGGCGGCACTGGCCGAGGCGGGGCGCTATGCGATCTGTGTTGATCTGCGCGGACACGGTGACAGCGCGCATTCGCCCGACGGGCAGTATGGACTTGGCGCCTATATCGGCGATCTTCGCGCCATATTGGCAGCGCTGCCGAACCGCGCGGTGGTGGTGACGGCAGGGCTGGGTGCCTTGATCGCGATGGCGGCGGTGGGCGAAGGGGCCCCCGATCTCGTCAGCGGGCTCGCGCTGGTCGATGCCAATATCTGGGTCGAGCAAGCGGTTGCTGCGCGCATGGGGCAGGCGCTCGAATCGCGCACCATGGAGTTCGATGACCCGTCGAAGATCGTCGATGCGATTGCTGCAGCACATCCCTCGGAGCCGCGTCCGGTCACCGATCGGATCATGGCTGCCTATGCCCGCCGTGATGACGGGCGGTTCTACTGGCGCGGCGATCCCAAGGCGCTGGCGAGCGGCAGCCTTCCCGATTTCGAGGCGCGCCTGACCGCAGCGGCCGCGCGCCTTGTCTGCCCCGTGACCCTGATCCGGGGTTCGCTCAATGCCACCGTTTCTTCCGCGGTAACCGAAAAGCTGCAGGCGTTGATCAGAGGCGCGGAGATCGCGGAGATCGAGGGAGCCGGTCATTATGCCACCTCCGATCGCGAAGACGATTTCAACGCGATCCTGCTCGACTTCCTCGAACGCAAGGCGCCGCGCCAGGCGCTGACCTTCATCGAGGGGTCAGAGCCACGTATTCTGCGCGATGCGCTCGGTTGTTTCGCAACGGGTGTGACGGTGGTCACGACGATCAATGAAGCGGGAGAGCCGCTCGGGCTGACGGCCAACAGCTTTACATCCGTTTCGCTCGATCCGCCGCTGATCCTGTTCGCGCTTGCCCGTAAATCGGCCAATCTCGCTGCCTTCGAACAGGCAGGTCGCTTTGCGGTGAACGTGCTCCACATCGGCCAGCAGCCGGTCGGCGGGCGCTTTGCCTCACGCGATGTCGCGCGCTTCGACGGGGTGGACTGGGCGGTGCGCGGCGAGGGCGGCTCGCCGATCCTTGCGGGCTCGCTGGCGTCGTTCGATTGCCGCACCCATGCCATTCATGACGGCGGCGACCATTTGATATTCGTCGGGCATGTCGATCACGCCTGGTTCGAGCCCCACCGCGACCCGCTGCTCTATTTTCGCGGCAAGTTCCGGCGTCTCCATTTCGCGTGACGGATTGATAATGCATATAGGCATGTGCATAATGCCGTTTGAGATGGTTTGCGCATGCTGAATGATGTGCGCGCCGCCACAGGGGATAGTGATGACTGATATTTTCGAGGGCGTCCGGGTGGTGGAGCTCGCGCAATATGTGTTTGTGCCGGCGGCGAGCACGCTGCTGGCCGATCACGGTGCCGAGGTGATCAAGATTGAGCCGCCGGGCACCGGCGATCCCTATCGTACGCTCAAAATCGGCGACGGACGCGAAACCGCGACGGCCAATCTGGCGATGGAGCAGAATAACCGCGGTAAGAAGAGCGTCGCCATCGATCTGAAGAACGAAAAAGGGCGCGAGGCGCTGTTGCGTCTGGTCGATACTGCCGATGTCTTCATCACCAGCCTGCGGCCGCTGGCCCTCAAGGCACTGCGGCTTGAGCCTGAAGACCTGATGTCGCGCAATCCGCGCCTTATCTATGCGCGCGGCAATGGCCTTGGCTTCAAGGGGGCCGAGTTCAACAAGGCGGGCTATGACGCCTCGGCATTCTGGGCACGTGGCGGCTTTGCCGATCTGCTTACCGCCCCCGACGCCGATATTCCCACGCGTCCCCGTCCGGCCCTGGGCGATCACAGCAGCGCGATCTCGCTACTCGCCGGGATTTCGTCGGCACTGTTCCGGCGCGAACGCTCGGGGAAAGGCATGGTTGTCGAGACTTCCCTGCTGCAGAATGCGGCGTGGATCCTGTCGTCCGATCTTGTCTATTCGCGCAACAATGCGAGCTACGATCCGCATGCCGGGTTCGCCAACGGCCACCGCGCACCGCTGATGCGTGCCTACAAGACGCGCGACGGCCGCTTTATCCAGTTGATGCTGCTGTCACCCGACAAACCCTGGCCCGAGCTGTGTGCGATGATCGGGAAACCCGAACTGGCTGACGACCCGCGCTTTGCCTCCAA
>JBJXFA010000010.1:0-43469 GCA_046153865.1 Sphingomonadaceae bacterium | reverse complement strand
ATCCGGGCAGGACCGCCGCCAGCGATGGCGCGCCGAAAAATCCCCCGATTTCCGACGCGCCGCGCATCAGTTGAGCGTGACGCGGAAGCGGACTGCGCGCGTTGTGCTCGCAGGAACCGTCATTGCTGTTCCGGTAACCGTATTGGCAGCAAATGTGCCCCCGGGGTTCGTGCCATCGGCATTGCAAACACCAGCCGTGACCGTGGTGTTGAAGAAGATTCCAAATCCGGCATCATACGTCGTCTGAGCAGGAACCGGATCGGTTACAACAACGTTCGTCGCCGTTGCGCCGCCTGCGGCGTTTGCCACCTGGATGCAATATTCGACCGTTGCGCCCGGGATCATCTTCGGATTGGTCGTGCCATTGAGCGGATCGGAAATGATCGTCGCAGTCTTGGTGATCGTCAGCGCGGCGGCCCCCACGGTGTAGTCGTCGCGTGCCGAGAACTGGCCGTCGCGCGCGGCATCGGTGGCACCTGCGGTATCGGCAAAAACCGTATCGACACCCGCCGTGTTCGCGCCCGCCGTCTGCGCGACGACGGCACCCTGAACGCCTGCGCCGCCCGCTTCGCGCGCCTGCGCCGTCAGCGTGACTCCGGCGACTTCGCCATTGGTTTCCCCGGCCGGGATGTTGGCAACGACGAACACGGTGCGCGACGCATCGGCCGCAACTTCGTCGAGGAAAGTGACCGCCTGGTCGGTGCCCGCGTCATAGGTTCCGTTGCCGTTGGTATCGACGAAGAACGAAGCGGCAGTCACGTCGAACGTGTCGGTTCCGCCATGTGCGGCGGTGCCACCGGCAGGCTGAACGAGCGACAGGCCGAAATCGAGCGGCGCGTTCGACGTGTTGGTCACGGTAAACGTCGTCACGGCAGCGGTCTGCCCCGGTGCGACGGTCGTCGTGGCGTTGCCCGGCTCGCTCACGGTGAGCGTGATCCGCCGGTCAACGGTGAAATTGTTCGTGCCGTTGACCGGGGTCTGCGCGACACCGCCAACGGAGTAGTTCACCGTCGCGACGTTGGTGATCGTCGATCCCGAAGTCGTTCCTGCAGCGTGTGCAGTGGTGACGCCGAATGCCGAAAATGCAATGCAGCTGGTCCCCACCAGCAGTTTCATGGTCCTGGTCATCGTCAATTCGCTTCCCTGAGTTGCGGGGCGCCCATCCCCACCCGTCGGCGCCCAAAACGGGTTGCGGCTATTTCACGATGCCGCGGAAACTCAGCTTGCCGGTCTGGCCAACCGGGATCGGTGCCTTCATCGCCCAGCGGACGTGCGTGACATCTTCGGGCAGCGCAGCGCGCATTGCGCCGTCGGCTTTGCGCACCTTGAGCGCGGGCAGCGCGCCCCAGTTGCGGCCGCCGTCGATCGAAACGACCGAGCCGGTATCGGCGGCACCCTGAAAGGCGACCTGCCCCGGCATCGGGTTCGTCACGACAAAATCGGTCGCGGGCTTCGTGCCCATGTTCTTGTAAGCGAGCACAAACACGAGCCGATCGCCGGGAACGACGACGCGCGGCTCTTCGAGCACCAGCCGGGTGGTGCCGTTCGGCTGGGCAATGGTTTTCTCGACGAACACGCTGCTCGTCAGCGACACATCGTTCGCGGCGTGTGCCGCCATCGGTGAAAGCAGCGCGGCTATTGCGAAAAAGAGCTTCATCATGGGGGATATCCTCTTCGTCTTCATCAGTTGACCGTAACGCGGAACGTAACCGTGCGGCTTTGTCCGGCAGCGACATTGCCGAAGCGGACAGTCACGCGGTTGGCAGCGATTTCGCCGGCGTCGGCGTCGGTCGCGTCGCTCAAGCCGGTGCCCTGCAGGGTGATTGTGCCCGGCACATAGGTGGTGTTTGCAGGGATCGGGTCGCCAGCGGCAACGTTGGTCAGCGATCCGCTGCCGCTGATCGTTGCAACAAGCGTGTAGGTCACGACCGCGCCGGGCACGACCTTGGTCCCGCCGAAGGGATCGAGCACGGTCGCGCTCTTGACGAAACTGATCGTCGCGGCGTTGACGATGTAAAAGCCGTCGTCGCGGCCCGCGCCGGTTGTCGTGCCAACCACGGCATCACCGCCGCCCTGACCTGCGCCTGCAAACGAAGTGCCCGGCGCGCCGCTGCCCGTATTCGCCGTCGCTGTGAGATCGGTCTGCCCGCGCTGGCCGTCGGTTGCGCCAGCCGGAACCGTCGAAAGGACGAAGACGCGCACCGAAGCATCGGGCGCGAGCACCGGATCGTTCGATCCGGCGCTATAAACAATATCGACCCCCGCGTCGTAAACGCCATTACCATTGGTATCGAGGACCAGCGAAGTCGTCGTCGGATCGAAGGCATCGCCGCCGATCGCGTTGACCGGCGCGAGCGTAAAGGCTTCGCTGCCGTTGCCGGTGTTGGTTACCGTGAACGTCAAAATCTGATTGGTCCCGCCCGGCTGGACGATCACGTCACCCGGATCGACCGAGGCGACGGTAACGTTCAGAACCTCGTCGACCAGCAGATCGACTTGGTTCGACGGCACGGTCACAGTCGAAGCCCCCGAAGTGTAGGTCGCCTCGGCCGTGTTCGTGATCGTGGTGCCAGCGAGCGTGCCTGCGGCCTGCGCCGGATCGGCAAAGGCAACGCTTGCCGAAATGACGACGAGCGGCGCAATCCGCGTCAGGCGGACGTTCATGATCGACCAGGTTGAACCAACAAGCATTGCAGTCTCGCAGCGGACAAGATTGTCACGACGCGGCGCTATGCCGTCACGCTCCCTAACATTCCGTTACGGATGTGTGACGTCATTCCGCGAAACACGAGGGGTGCAGGGGTGGTTCGGGCGACGTCAGACAGCTATCCCGCAGCGCGCGCTCTCGCCTTGACACTCCCTTGAGCCTCGCCTAATCGCGCCGGCTCACGCAACGCTGCGGGTGTAGCTCAGTTGGTTAGAGCGCCGGCCTGTCACGCCGGAGGTCGCGGGTTCGAGCCCCGTCACTCGCGCCATTCCCTGCCGATTTCAGGGGCGGAACCGGCCCGTTTCCATCCAGACGAGCACCGGCTTCAACGGTGCGATCCAGATCACGCCGATCACCGCGAAATACACGAGCTGGGCAAACCACGAGGCGGTCAGCACATAGTCCGCCAGCAGCAGTGCAACGATGGTCCATGCGCTGATCCAGACGAGTATGGCCAGCGTGCCGAGCGGTTTGCGCAAACTGGGGCTGTTCATGCGTGCCATGCCTTTTCGGTGGCGATCGCCTCGAGCGGAATATCCCAAGGATCGGTCGGGATCGCCTCGCAGGCTTGCATCGCCCATGCAAGGCCGATCCGGCGGGCGGCGGGGAACCGGGCGAACGCGCGATCATAGAATCCGGCTCCGTAGCCGATCCGGTTGCGCATCGCGTCAAACCCCAGCAGTGGGGCCAGAATGACGCCGGGTACAATTTCGGGGACGTCGGCGGCGGGCTGGCGCAGCCCGAACGGTCCTGCAGAGAGCGGCGTCCCCGGAGACCATGGCGCGAATTGCATCGCCGCCTCCCGTGCCGTGACGCGCGGCAACGCGATCGAGCAACCCGTTGCGGCCAGCGCCGCGATCAGCGGCATGGGATCGATCTCGCTGCCGATGGCGATATAAGCTGCGACAATGCCCGAGGGCGAGACCAGCGGGACGAGCCGCTGTGCGAGCGCCGCTGCCGCATCCGACTGTTCGGCAGGCGACATCGCTGCGACTGCGCGGTCGCGACGGTCGCGCAGTTCACGCCGTAGCGCCGCTTTGGGGGTTGGCGGGACCGCCATGGCCGTTTACTCCGAAAATCCTCTGACGCCCTAACGTCAGGTGGGGACCATGTGCTTCGGGCCAGGACCCGGGCAGGGACAGCCCCCTTAGGATGATGAATAGCCTCAGGGATGTTGCACGAGCTCGTACCGGGCAGTGCCCGCCACCCTCACATCTAGGACGCCAGGGCCCGCTGCTCAAGGGCGTCGGCAATGCCTTCGATCCGGTCGGCCAGGGAACCGAGCGCGCGCGCGAGTGCAGGATCGGGTGCCCCTGCTGCCGGAACACCGGCGTTTTCCGAAATTTCATCGGCAAGCAGCAGCGCGGCAAACAGCAATTGCCGGTTCTCGTTGACGTCGCCCACCGCAGCGCGGGCCTCGGCCGCCTTGCGATCGACATGCGCGGCGATCGTTCGCAGGTGATCTTCGCCGCCGTCGCGGCAGACGATGCTGTACGGTCGTCCGCCGACGACGATCTGTACTTCGGCCATCAGCGTGTCGCCCCGGCCTGGGCGATGACGGTTTCGAGGCTGGCCAGCGCCGCCTGTGTGCGTTTGCGCAAGGCACGGTAGCGCGCATCGCTTGCGCCTGCAGGCGCAAGCTGTGTCGTCGTCCGCTCGATCCGCGCCAATGCGGCTTCGATGCGGGCCAGCGCAGTGTCAATTTCAGGGGAAGTCATCGTGCCGGAATAGCACGCTGCGCCACCGCATCAACCGGGGGACGAACGTTGACCTGCGCGGCCCCCCGCGACAAAGGAACGCGTCATCGCGCAACCCGCGAGTCGCCGCGCAAAAAGGGAGTTCGCATGGCCGTTCCGCAGGCATCGATGGCCAATGCGATCCGCGCGCTTGCCATGGACGCGGTCGAAGCGGCGAACTCGGGTCATCCCGGAATGCCGATGGGCATGGCCGATGTGGCGACCGTGCTTTTTTCAGAATATCTGAAATATGATGCGCAAGTGCCTGATTGGCATGATCGCGATCGCTTCGTGCTGTCGGCGGGCCATGGCTCGATGTTGATCTATGCACTGCTCTATCTGACGGGGTATGCCCGACCGACGATCGACGACATCAAGGCGTTTCGCAAACTTGGCTCGCCGTGCGCGGGTCACCCCGAAAACTTCGAACTGCCAGGCATCGAGTGCACCACCGGGCCACTGGGGCAGGGGTTTGCCATGGCCGTCGGCATGGCGATCGCCGAGCGCCACCTAAACGCACATTTCGGCAGTGAGCTGGTCGATCACCGGACCTGGGTGATCGCAGGCGACGGCTGCCTGATGGAAGGGATCAACCACGAAGCCGTAGGGCTGGCGGGGCACCTCGGGCTCGGGCGACTGATCGTGCTGTGGGATGACAACAAGATCACCATCGACGGTGCGGTCTCGCTGTCGTCGAGCGAGGACATTCCGGCGCGTTACCGGGCGAGTGGCTGGCATGTCGAGGCGTGCGACGGCCATGATCCGGCGGATATCCGACGCGCGATCGATGCCGCGATCGCCGATGATCGCCCGAGCCTGATCGCCTGCGCGACGATCATCGGCAAGGGGGCGCCCAACAAGCAGGGCACGTCGGCGACGCACGGTGCGGCGCTCGGTGCGGTCGAGGTGGCGGCCGCGCGCGAAACGCTGGGCTGGCCGCACGCGCCGTTCGACGTTCCCGAGGATATCCTTGCGGCCTGGTGCGCGGCGGGTCGCGGCGGGCAGGATGCGCGTGCGGCGTGGCAGGCGCGGCTCGATGGCTCGGACCACAAGGCAGCCTTCGAGCAGCGCATGACGGGGGACGTCGCGCCCGATGCGATCCTGCGGGACTATTGCGCGGGGCTGCTCGCCAATCCCGCTAAGGTCGCCACGCGCAAGGCGTCCGAAATGGCGCTCGGCGCGTTCACTGCGGCGATGCCAGATCTGTTAGGCGGATCGGCGGACCTTACCGGTTCGAACAACACCAAAACAGCGGCCACCAAGCCACTGACAAAACACGATTACTCTGGGCGCTATCTGTATTACGGTATTCGCGAATTCGGCATGGCTGCGGCCATGAACGGGATGGCGCTTCACGGCGGGATCATCCCTTATGGCGGCACGTTCCTCGTGTTCGCCGATTACATGCGCAACGCCATCCGCATGTCGGCGCTTCAGCGCGTGCGCGCCATTTACATAATGACACACGATTCGATCGGCTTGGGCGAAGACGGACCGACGCATCAGCCGATCGAGCAGCTCCAGTCGCTGCGCGTCATTCCCAATCTCCACGTGTATCGGCCATGCGACGCGATCGAGACCGCCGAATGCTGGGCGCTGGCGATTGCGGACACTGACGGCCCATCGCTGCTGGCGCTGTCGCGGCAAAATCTGCCGCAGCGGCGGACCGATGCCGATGAAAACCGCTGCGCGCGCGGGGCCTATCGCCTGATCAGCGCGGCGGCGACGCGCAAGGTCATCCTCATCGCCACAGGTTCCGAAGTGGCCATCGCTGTTGATGTTGCAGCGCGCCTCGAAGTGCAGGGCATCGGTGCCGATGTCGTCTCGATGCCGTCAACGACGCGCTTCGACGCACAGCCCGCCGATTACCGGGCGGATATCCTGCCCGACGTCTCGAACCGGCTGATCCTGCGTGTCTCGATCGAGGCAGGCTCGACGATCGGCTGGGAGCGCTACACTGGTTTGCATGGGCTCCGGATCGGCGTTGACGGGTTCGGCGCATCAGCACCGATCGACGATCTCTATCGCCATTTCGGGCTGACCACAGAGGCAATTGTCCCGCAAATTATCGAACGGCTAAAAGGGTTTGAACATGGCAATTAAAGTTGCAATCAATGGCTTCGGGCGGATCGGCCGCCTCGTCGCGCGCGCCATCCTTGAGCGTCCCGAGGGCGGGCTCGAACTCGTCGCGATCAACGATCTCGCCGATGCCAAATCGAACGCCATGTTGTTCAAGCGCGACAGCATGCACGGGGCGTTTGCCGGCACGGTAATCGCGGACGGCGACGCGATTGTGATCGATGGCAAGCGCATTGCGGTGACTGCCGAGCGCGATCCGGCCAAGCTGCCGCACGCTGCCAATGGTGTGGACATCGCGCTCGAATGCACCGGTCTGTTCACTGAGCGCGACGCCGCGCAAAAGCATCTCGATGCCGGTGCCAAGCGCGTGCTGATCTCGGCCCCGGGCAAGGGCGTCGATCTAACCGTGGTGTTCGGGGTCAACGACAGCCTGCTGACCGGCGATCACACGATCGTCTCGAACGCGAGCTGCACCACCAATTGTCTCGCCCCGATCGTCCGCGTGCTGCACGATGCCATCGGCGTCGAGCGCGGGCTGATGATGACGATCCACAGCTACACCAACGACCAGTCGCTGCTCGACGTCTATCACAAGGACCCGCGCCGCGCCCGCGCCGCTGCTGTGTCGATGATCCCGACGTCGACCGGCGCTGCAAAGACGGTGGGCGAGGTCATCCCTGAGCTCAAGGGCAAGCTCGACGGCATTTCGGTCCGCGTGCCGACGCCCAACGTCAGCCTGGTCGATTTCACTTTCACGCCGTCGCGCGCGACGACGACCGAAGACGTGAACGCCGCGTTGCGTGCCGCGTCCGAAAGCGGTGCGATTGCCAAGGTTCTCGATTATTCGGACGAGCCCCTGGTCAGCCATGATTACAATCACAACCCCGCCTCGGCGACGATCGACAGCCTCGAGACGACCGTGCTCGACGGCCATCTCGTCCGCGTTGTCGCCTGGTATGACAATGAATGGGGCTTCTCCAATCGCATGGTCGATACCGCCGCAGCGATCGGCAGGCTGATCTGACGGCGCGGATGCCGGATACGCGAGGACTGACGATGGCTTTCAAGACGCTGGACGATATGGGCGACGTGCGTGGGCTGCGCGTGCTCGTGCGCGAGGATCTGAACGTCCCCATGGCCGATGGGATTGTCAGCGATGATATGCGTTTGCGGGCCGCTGCTCCGACTTTGCTCGAACTCTTGGATCGCGGTGCCAAGGTGTTCGTGCTCGCCCATTTCGGGCGTCCCAAGAGCGAAGTGCGCACCGACATGTCGTTGCGCCAAGTGGTTTCGGCACTGGCACATGTCCTTGGCCGCGATGTCGGTTTCCTCGATGACTGCTGCGGCGATGCGGCAGCGGCGATCACGCATGACCGTGCCGACGGGACGATCACCGTCCTCGAAAACACCCGCTTTCACGGCGGCGAAGAGGCCAACGACCCCGCGTTCGTCGCCGACATGGCGTTGCTCGGCGACCTCTACGTCAACGACGCGTTCTCCGCCGCACACCGCGCGCATGCCTCGACCGAGGGAATCGCACGCGCGTTGCCCGCTTTTGCCGGCCGCGCGATGGAGGCCGAACTGGCCGCGCTCGAGAAAGCGCTCGGCGCGCCCGAACATCCGGTCGCGGCGGTGGTTGGCGGCGCGAAGGTCTCGACCAAGCTCGATGTGCTGCGCCATCTCGTCGCGCGCGTCGATCATCTGATCATCGGCGGCGGCATGGCGAACACCTTTCTTGCCGCGCGCGGAATCGATGTCGGCAAGTCGCTGTGCGAACATGATCTCGTGGACACGGCGAATGCGATCTTCGCGGCGGCCGAGGCGGCGGGCTGCACGATCCATCTGCCGTATGACGTGGTCACGGCGCGCGAATTCCGCGCAAACCCGCCGGTCCGCACGGTCAATGTCCACGAAGTCGCGAGCGACGAAATGATCCTCGATGTCGGACCCGCCGCCGTCGAGGCGCTGGCCGATGTCCTCAAGACTTGCCGCACCTTGGTATGGAACGGGCCGATGGGGGCGTTCGAAACGCCGCCGTTCGATGCAGCGACGGTGGCGCTGGCCAAAACGGCCGCCGCGCTGACTGCCGAGGGCTCGCTGATCTCGGTCGCTGGCGGCGGCGATACCGTGGCCGCGCTCAATCAGGCGGGCGTTGCCGACCAGTTTACCTTCGTGTCAACGGCGGGCGGCGCGTTCCTCGAGTGGATGGAAGGGCGCGAACTGCCCGGCGTGGCGGCGCTCAGCGCTTAACCTTCAATCTGCGTTGCCCCGGGCGCACGGCGCGGCTATCGGCGCGGGCAACCATCGCAGCTACGGGGACCTGCTCATGACGCCGACCGTTCGCGCCATTTTGAACAATTACGAATCCGACAATCCGGGCGTGAAGGCCAATCTGGCGCGCATCCTCATGCAGGGGCGTCTCGGCGGCACGGGCAAGCTCGTCATCCTCCCCGTCGATCAGGGGTTTGAGCACGGCCCGGCGCGGTCTTTCGCAGTCAATCCCGACGCCTATGATCCGCACTATCATTTCCAGCTCGCGATCGACGCGGGCCTGAGCGCCTATGCAGCGCCGCTGGGCATGATCGAGGCGGGGGCCGCGACCTTCGCCGGGCAGATCCCGACGATCCTCAATGTCAATTCGTCGAACAGCTGGGCCACCAACATCAATCAGGCACTCACCGGCAGCGTCGAGGACGCGCTGCGCTTGGGCTGCGCCGCGATCGGCTTCACCATCTATCCGGGTTCGGACGACGTGTTCGACATGATGGAGGAAATCCAGCAGATGTCGGCGGAGGCCAAGTCGGTCGGCATCGCAACGGTCATCTGGTCGTATCCGCGCGGCGGCAAGCTCAGCAAAAAGGGCGAACTCGCGCTCGACGTCGGAGCCTATGCCGCGCACATGGCGGCGCTGCTCGGCGCGCACATTATCAAGGTGAAACTGCCCAGCGACCATATTGAGCAGGACGATGCGCAAAAGGCCTATGAGGGCATCGACGGTTCGACGCAGGCAGCCCGCGTCGCCCATGTCGTGCAATCGTGCTTCGCCGGGCGGCGGATCGTCGTGTTCTCCGGCGGCGCGGCCAAGGGCGCTGACGCGGTCTATCAGGACGCGCGCGACATCCGCGACGGGGGCGGCAACGGCTCGATCATCGGCCGCAACACCTTTCAGCGCCCGCGCGGCGAGGCCCTGGCGATGCTCGAGAAGTTGGTGCGGATTTACAAGGGCGAGGAGTGACTGACGCGTCTGCCTGGCTACCTCCAGTCAATCAGCCCGAAAATCCGCTGTTTACCAACGGTACAAAAACTTACCTAAACGCGTGCGTCGGCGACAATGGCGGTCCGTACGACTTGTTTGATTACGGAAAAGGTTTTTTCGAAGGTGGGCATGCAATTGTTCAGGCTGCCGAAACCATGACGGCACCGGTTGATCTTCTGGTTTATCCCGCCGCGTTTTCCTATCGACACGGTATTGAATTGTTACTCAAGCAGCTAGTGATATCACTTAACTTATTACTTGGCGAGGGCAACAAGTTTCAGCCGAACCACAATATGAGACAGCTTTGGACCGATGTTGTTACGCTGACGAACTCAATTAAAAAGTCCTTGATGGAGAAAGACGCCGTAGATCGAGCAGGAGAGATGATTGTGCATTTCGACGCGTTCGACCCCACCGGTCAGGTGTTTCGTTATCCAGAGAGCATCAAGGGCAATCGACACCTTGCTGATCATAAGCTCATCAACGTCGATGTTTTGAGGAAACAGATGCGTGAACTGCAGGAAATTTTGGAAAGATGGTATTATCAGGCAGCAGATCGCTACGAATATGAGCAGACCGAATGCTGATAATTTTTGCCATGATGATACGAGCTAATACACGGTAAAGCGTCAAGCCGCCCGCTTCCCATCCCCAACCGTCAACTGCGCCACAAAGCCCGACCGCGTTTCGCCTGCGGCGCGCGCCATCGCGTCGAGCCGTTTCAGGACGCGGCGGGGCAGCGTGATGTTCACGCGCTCGGCGCGGTCGTCGAGCAGCGCGGGATCGACGCTGATCACGCCAAACGCCCATCCGGCATAATCGGGATCGATCTGGATCGCCTCCAGCGACGAGGGCAGGGGTATGGCCGCTCCGGAATCGAGCGTCGCATCGATCCAAGCAGCGGCAGCTTCCTCAGCACCGGCCATGGCCTCATCGAGCGTGTCCCCCGCCGAAAAACAGCCCGGCAGATCGGGGACGACTACCCCAAAGGCGGTGCTTTCGGTGCCCGGCTCGATGGCGATCGGATAGCGCAGTGTCATGGTTTCAGTCCTGCCTGTTTGCGAATAGCCTTGACCAAACCCCGTCCCAAATCCTTCTTCGGATGCGGCACGACAAC
The DNA here is from genome assembly GCA_046153865.1 of Sphingomonadaceae bacterium. Classification (GTDB taxonomy): domain Bacteria; phylum Pseudomonadota; class Alphaproteobacteria; order Sphingomonadales; family Sphingomonadaceae; genus Sphingomonas_O. The sequence goes on along the minus strand of JBJXFA010000010.1, from coordinate 32,574 downwards.
GTGGCCAGGGCGCTCGGCATGCACGAAAACGTGATGCGAACCCCGTATCCGATCGAGTGTTCAGCCAGCACTCGTCAATTCCCTGATCAACGCCCGACTTTCCATCGTGTGTAGGATACGCACGATCGGAGCTAGGTCAACCACAGATATGCACGAAAGGTGGTGTCCTGCAGTGGGCAAGTTGCGCTAGTAGCTTGTCATGCTTTTCCCGTTTCGTCTGTTTCCCCGCCTCGTCCACCAAGCCGCAAAAGGACCGACGTTTACGCAAACATGTCGTGAACTTTGTGAACTTCCAGATTCGATCGCGGCACGCATATCCCTCCCGCGATATACCAGTTCGTGACCATGGACGACAATCTCCCCCCGCTCGATGCCTCGTTCGGCGAGCGCTTTGCCCGCGAGCGCCGCCCGGCATGTCAGCTCTACCTCATTTCCCCACCCGCCATCGACGCTTCGTTTACCGAGCGGCTTGAGCGCGCCGTTACTGCAGGGCCGGTCGCCGCGTTTCAGTTGCGGCTCAAGGGGATCGACGAGCATGCGATCGCTGCGCTGGCCGCGCCGCTCCAGAGCATCTGTGCCGACCATGATGTCGCCTTCATCGTCAATGATTCCGCAGCACTCGCCAAGCGGATCGGTGCCGATGGCGTGCATCTCGGGCAATCCGATGGCGATCCACGCGAGGCGCGCGCGCTGCTCGGGCGCGATGCGCAGATCGGCGTGACCTGCCACGACAGCCGCCATCTCGCGATGGAAGCGGGTGAGGCCGGGGCGGACTATGTCGCCTTCGGGGCCTTTTATCCCACGACGACCAAGCCGAGCGACTATCGCCCCGATCCGGCGATCCTCGCCTGGTGGACGACGGTCTTCGCGCTGCCCTGCGTCGCGATCGGCGGCATCACGCCGGACAATGCCGCGCCGTTGATCAACGCGGGTGCCGATTTCATTGCCGTCTCGAATGCCGTCTGGGGCGGCGACGAGTCGGCGGCGGTGCAGGCGTTCGCCGCGGTTCTTGCCCGCTCGCAGCCAACGCGCTAACGGCCCGCTCCTGCTCTTTCCATCAGGGTGCATCATGAAGATCAACGCGGTCGAAATCCGTCCCGGCAATATCCTCGAATATGAAGGCGGCCTGTGGCGCGCGGTGAAGATCCAGCACACCCAGCCGGGCAAGGGCGGCGCTTACATGCAGGTCGAAATGAAGAACCTGCGCGACGGCCGCAAAACCAACGTCCGCTTCCGTTCGGCCGAAAGCGTCGAGCGCGTCCGCCTCGAACAGCGCGATTTCCAGTTTCTCTTCGCCGATGGTGACATCCTGACCTTCATGAACAAGGAAACCTATGATCAGGTGACGCTGCCGCGCGATCTGCTCGGCGATGCTGCCGCTTTCCTGCAGGACGGCATGGATGTCGTGATGGAATTGCACGAGGAGGAAGCGCTTTCGGTTGCGCTGCCGGATACGATCGAAGCGCTGATCGTCGAGGCCGATGCGGTCGTGAAAGGGCAGACGGCATCGTCGTCCTACAAGCCCGCCGTGCTCGAAAATGGCGTGCGCGTGATGGTCCCGCCGCATATTGGCGCGGGTACGCGGATCGTCGTCGATGTGTATGAGCAGACCTATGTGAAGCGGGCCGATTGATGCGTGCGCTGATCCTGTGGTCCGCGTTGCTGATCGCAGCGCCGGTTGCCGCTCAGCCTACGGCTTCGGCACCCGTTGCCGAACGGGCGATCAGCGATGCCGATCTGCGCGCTTATGGCGATTGGGTTGAAAAGGCGCTCAAGTCGCAGCAGGCGATCATCGCGCGTTATGGCCAGATCACGCCCCGGCTTGGTCGCGCCGTGGCGCAGATGCGCGATCCAAAGGCATTGAATGCCGCGATTGCCGAATTGCGTGCAATCATTGCCGAGGCAAAGCCCGTTTACCTGCAGGCCAAAGCGGATTTGGAGGCGCTGTCCCCGCTGCCCGACGCCCTGGACGCAGCCGTGCCTTTCCCCACGCGCAAGCTAAGGGAAGACTTTCTGTTGACCAATGAGCGCACGATGGACACGCTCAACGCAGCGGAGGCGCTGGCAAAGGCGATTGCGCAGCGCGATTCAAAGGCGGCAGCCCTGGCCAACGCCAAGATGGGTGAAAGCGCGACGCTGCTGATTGATGGGCAGCTTGTCATTGTGCGTGCCCGGCGCGCGGTGCTGAAACCGGACGACAGCACCTATCAGGCGCTGGGCTTGATGGAGGTGGTCTATCAGTCGGCGTCGCTCCTGGTGAAAAGCGCCATTCGCCGCGCCCGGCCCGCGCCGGAGTCGTTGAATAGGCTGGCTGCCAATGCGCGCACGCTTTCGGAAAATGGCCGTGTGTTGATGGCGCGCGAGCGGGATGAACTAGCCAAGCTCAAGCCGCGCTCGGACTCGGATCGGAAGCAAATCGACATGGCATCGCAGATGCTTGCCCTGGAAAGTGAGACATTTCAGATCGGTGACGAGTTGGCTTCGACTCTGACGAAAATGGCTGCTGCCCCTCCTGAGACGCCGCTCCTGGGCCAGTCGAGCGCGCTTATGGCTTTTGAGGGCAGGTTCGCGGCGGTGACCGAAAAGCAGGCCGCTATCCTTGCACAGGCGCGCTGATGGTATCCCACTCAGGCCTGATGACCGTGATGGATCGCGCCGCGCGCAAGGCGGGCATCCGTTTGCGGCGCGATTTTGGCGAGGTCCAGCAGCTGCAGGTGAGCCGCAAGGGGCCGGCCGATTTCGTCTCGCTGGCCGACAAGCGCGCCGAGGACACGATTTACAATGAGCTCAACAAGGCACGGCCCGATTGGCCGCTGCTGATGGAGGAAGGCGGCGAGATTCCCGGCGATCCGGGCAAGCCGCGCTTCATTGTCGATCCGCTCGACGGCACGACGAACTTTCTGCACGGGATTCCGCATTTTGCGATCTCGATTGCGGTCGAGGAAACGCTCCCGAGCGGCAAGCGCGAGGTCACGTCGGGCCTCGTCTATCAGCCGATGACCGATGAGAGCTTCTGGGCCGAAAAGGGCAAAGGGGCCTGGCTGACCGACCGGCGCCTGCGCGTCTCGGCGCGGCGTGACTTGTCCGAAGCGCTGATCGCAACGGGCATTCCCTATCTCGGGCACGGCGACTTTGCGCAGTGGAGCCGCATTTTCGGAGCGGTCGCACCCGAAGTGGCGGGCGTGCGCCGCTTCGGCGCGGCTGCGCTCGATCTCGCCTGGGTGGCGGCAGGGCGCTTCGACGGCTTTTGGGAAAGCGACCTTGCGCCTTGGGATGTGGCGGCGGGGATCCTGCTCGTGCGCGAGGCCGGGGGGTTCGTGACCGACTATCGCGGCGGCGACAAGGTGATGGAGCGCAAGGAAGTGCTCGCCGCAACCGATGTCCTGCATTCCAAGCTGCACAAGCTCGTTGCGGGAGCGCTGCGCTAGCCTGCTGCGCTTGCGAACGCGCGGCTGCTCGCCTAGAGCGCGTGCATGGGTTTTACCCCATGGGAGTCGTTGTTCATGGCCTCGGTCGCCGCTGGTTATCTGCCGATCCTGCTGTTCCTCGGCATCGCGCTGGTCATTTCGTGCGTCTTCGTTTTTGCGCCGATGGCAGTTCAGAACCTCACGGGCGCTTATAAGCCGAGTGCGGAAAAACTGAGCGAATATGAGTGCGGTTTTCCCGCCTTCGAGGACAGTCGCGCACAGTTCGACGTGCGTTTCTATCTGGTCGCGATCCTATTCATCGTCTTCGATCTCGAAGCGGCGTTCCTCTATCCCTGGGCGGTGTCGCTCTATGGCACCGGGATTGCCGGATGGGGCGCGATGATGATCTTTCTGGCCGAACTGGTGCTCGGCTATGTCTACGCGTGGAAAGTGGGAGCGCTCGAATGGGAATAGAGCTTTCGCCCGCTGCCAATCCGCTGATGAAAGACGCGTCATTCCAGCCGCCCAATCAGGCCTATTTCAACGACCTGAACGGTGAACTGACCGACAAGGGCTTTCTCGTCACATCGACCGAGGATCTGTTTCACTGGGCGCGGACCGGATCGCTGTGGTGGATGACGTTCGGGCTTGCGTGCTGTGCGGTCGAGATGATCCATGTCAACATGCCGCGCTACGATCTCGAGCGTTTCGGCGTCGCGCCGCGCGCTAGTCCGCGCCAGTCGGACGTGATGATCGTCGCGGGCACCTTGTGCAACAAGATGGCCCCGGCGCTCCGCAAGGTGTACGACCAGATGTCGAACCCGAAATATGTGATCTCGATGGGATCATGCGCGAACGGCGGCGGCTATTATCATTACAGCTATTCGGTCGTGCGCGGCTGTGACCGGATCGTGCCTGTCGATATCTATGTGCCCGGTTGCCCGCCGACAGCCGAGGCGCTGCTTTATGGGATCATGCAGCTCCAGCGCAAAATCCGCCGGTCCGGGACGATCGAGCGATGACGCGGGCTGAGCTTGCTGCAGTCGCTTTTGTCGGCCTCTGCCTGATCGTCGTGCTGGCCAATTGGGGCGGCATGGTCGAGCTTGCGTTGACGCATCAGAAGACGATCGTCGAGCGCGTGCTCGTGCATTTCGTCGCAGCGCCGCTGGTTGCGGGCATGCTGGCGCTGATCGCCTTCCGGGCGCGGGCGAACCGCAATGGCTAGTCCCGCACCGGTTTTCGCGAGCAACGACGGCATGATCGAGCTGGCGCGTGCGGCGTGCGGCGATGCCATTCTCGATGCTTGGGAGAAGGTTGGCGAGGTGACGCTCCTCATTGAGCGCGCGCATCTTCTCGACGTGATGTCGGCGTTGCGCGCGGCGGGGTATCAGCAGCTCATGGAGATTGCCGGCGTCGATTATCCCGAGCGTGCCGAGCGCTTTGAAGTCGTCTATCACCTGCTCAGCGTCACCCGGAACCATCGGTTGCGCGTCAAGCTGTGCACCGATGAGGTGAATGCCGTGCCTAGCCTGACCGGCCTGTGGCCCGTCGCGGGCTGGCTCGAACGCGAGGTTTTCGACATGTATGGCGTGCTGTTCGATGGCAACGCTGACCTGCGCCGCATCCTCACCGACTATGGCTTTCGCGGCCATCCGCAGCGCAAGGATTTTCCGCTGAGCGGCTATGTCGAGATGCGCTATTCCGAAGAGGCCAAGCGCGTCGTTTACGAACCGGTGCGGCTCGCGCAGGATTTTCGCACGTTCGATTTCCTCAGTCCTTGGGAAGGTGCTGAATATGCGCTGCCGGGCGATGAGAAGGCCAGGCTGCCCGAAGCCAAAGGCGCGCCGACGCCTGCGACCGCCGATCAGGTAAAGAAGGCGGATGCGAATGCCTCGCCGTCAGCGGTGCCGGTCATCGATCCCAAGGTTACCGAAAAGCCAGCCGATACCGGTGCCGGCGCAGCAGCGAACGAGGCGGCCAAGCCGAAGCGCGTCCGCAAAAAGAAGAGCGAGGCATGACCGAAACCCTCGAACAGTTCGCTGAGGCAACGTCGGCGGCCGATCCGTCGCCCGGCGATGTTGCGATCCAGAATTACACGATCAATTTCGGCCCGCAACATCCGGCGGCGCACGGTGTCCTGCGCCTCGTCATGGAACTCGATGGCGAGATCGTCGAGCGCTGCGATCCGCATGTCGGGCTGCTCCACCGCGGCACCGAAAAGCTGATCGAATACAAAACCTATCTCCAGGCGCTGCCCTATTTCGATCGCCTCGATTATTGCTCACCGCTCTGCATGGAGCACAGCTACGTGCTCGCGATCGAGAAGCTCCTCGACCTCGACGTGCCGCTGCGCGCGCAATACCTCCGTGTGTTCTTCGCCGAACTGACGCGCATTTCGAACCACATGCTCAATCTCGGTTCGCACGTCATGGATGTTGGGGCGATGACACCCAATCTCTGGATGTTCGAAATCCGCGAAGACTGTATGAATTTCTTCGAGCGCGCGTCGGGCGCGCGTATGCATATGGCGTATTTCCGTCCCGGCGGCGTGCATCAGGACGTGCCGCTCAAGCTGCTCACCGACATCGCCGACTGGCTCGACACGCGGCTGCCGCGCCTGTTCGAGGATGCGATCAGCCTCGTCGCCGACAATCGCATCTTCAAGCAGCGCAACGTCGATATCGGTACGGTGAGCAAGGACGATGCGCTGGCCTGGGGCTTTTCGGGGCCGATGATCCGCGGATCGGGCATTCCGTGGGATCTGCGCAAGTCGCAGCCCTACGAGGTCTATGCGCAGATGGACTTCGACGTGCCGGTGGGGACGCGCGGCGATTGCTACGATCGCTTCATGTGCCGCGTCGAGGAAGTGCGGCAATCTGCGCGCATCATGAAGCAATGCCTGCGCGACATGCCCGAGGGCCCGATCGCGAGCGACGATCGCAAGGTCGTGCCGCCCAAGCGCGCCGAGATGAAGCGCTCGATGGAAGCGCTGATCCATCACTTCAAGCTCTATACCGAAGGCTTCCACGTGCCCGCGGGAGAGGTTTACGTGGCCACCGAGAGCCCCAAGGGCGAATTCGGCGTTTATCTGGTGAGCGACGGGACGAACAAACCCTATCGCTGCAAGATCCGCCCGACCGCGTTCAGCCATCTGCAGGCGATGGATTTCATGATGAAGGGCCACATGCTCGCGGACACGACCGCCGTGCTCGGCGCGATGGATATCGTGTTCGGGGAGTGTGATCGGTGAGTATGAGTGCGAAGCAAATCGCAATCATGCTAGGCGGAATGCTCGTCGTCGTGCCTGTCGCTGGCTATCTTGGGCGCACAATGGGCGAGGCCCAAAATTTACGCGAGGCGCCGCAGCAGACGGCTAACTCTGAAGTTGCGACCAACGTCGTGGCTATGGTGACGCGTCAAGATGCGGACGGAGTGACCGAAGCAGATTTCACTCCCGAATTTTTGACCAACCTCGGCAACTGGATTCAAGAACGAACCGCCGCCAATGCCAAAAAGCACTGGGATGCGGCGGGCGTTCCGGAGTCAGATCGCACTTTGTCGAACGAAAGCGTTTATGTGCAAGCTGGCTCCCATAAGTTGGCCGTCGTTCGTATCAGGATGGGGGCGACGACCCCGAACGCTGTTATTGCAGGCGTCGTGGGACCTGAGATGGTCCGAGTGACTTGTTTAGATTCTAGTGGGGCGAATGTGCAGCTCACATCCGGTCCATGCGATGAAAAGGTCCGCGAAGCTTTTGGCACTTCAATGAATCCTTTGAGAAGCTGATGGCTGACGCCCCCCACATCCCCGACGAAGCCGAAACCCGCGCCCGCTGGGGCGGGTTTTCTTGGTCGGCCGAAAACGCCACCAAGGCCTCCGAAATCATCGCCCGCTATCCAGCTGGTCGCCAGCAATCGGCGGTGATGCCGCTGCTCGACCTGGCGCAGCGCCAAGTGGGCGCGGAGACGAACACGCAGGGGTGGCTACCGGTGCCGGTGATCGAGTTCGTCGCCGCGCAACTCGGCATGCCGTATATGCGTGCGTACGAAGTCGCGAGCTTCTACACGATGTACAATCTCGCACCCGTCGGCCGCTATCATGTGCAGGTGTGCGGGACGACGCCGTGCATGCTGCGCGGCTCGGACGATGTGCTCGCCGCGTGCGCCGCGCGCGGGCTGGCGAAGGGCAAAACGACGCCCGACGGCCTGTTCACGTTGACCGAGGTCGAATGCCTGGGCGCCTGCGCCAATGCGCCGATGGTCCAGATCAACGACGACAATTTCGAGGACCTCGACTATGATCGCACGCTCGCGGTGCTCGACGCGCTGGCGAAAGGCGAACCGGTGACGCCCGGCCCGCAGATCGCGCGGCAGGTGAGTTGTCCTGAAGGCGGACCGACGACGCTGGTCGAGATGGTGGCCGCGAACCACGATTACCGGAAGGAATGGGCATGAGCAGCCTCGCCGCGCCAGCGGCTCCCAACTTCTTCTCCTCCAACTCCGCTTCTCCGCGCCTCCGCGTGAAATCGTCTCCGTTTGTTTCACGCGGAGACGCGGAGAAGCGGAGAGAAGAGGAGAAGGGTGGTAGCCTGCGGCGCTTGGAGATTTCGCGTGCTCGCTGACCAGGACCGCATCTTCACGAACCTTTACGGTTTTCAGGACTGGGGCCTGAAGGCGGCGCAGGCGCGTGGGGATTGGGACGATACCAAGGCGCTGATGAGCGTTGGCCAGGACGCGATCATCGATGCGGTGAAGGCGTCGGGCCTGCGCGGGCGCGGCGGGGCGGGCTTTCCGACGGGGATGAAGTGGAGCTTCATGCCCAAGGAACCGACCGAAGGCCGGCCGAACTTCCTCGTGATCAACGCCGACGAGAGCGAGCCGGGCAGCTGCAAGGACCGCGAGATCATCCGCCACGATCCGCACAAGCTTATCGAAGGCGCGCTGATCGCCGGCTATGCGATGCGCGCGCGCGCCGCCTATATCTACATTCGCGGCGAATATATCCGCGAGGCCGAGACGCTGTTTTCCGCGGTTGCCGAGGCGTATGCCAAGGGGCTGCTCGGCAAGAATGCGGCGAAATCGGGCTATGATTTCGACGTGTTCGTTCACTGTGGCGCGGGCGCATACATCTGCGGCGAAGAGACCGCGATGCTCGAAAGCCTCGAGGGCAAGAAGGGCCAGCCGCGTCTCAAGCCGCCGTTCCCGGCGGGCGCGGGGCTCTATGGCTGCCCGACGACGGTCAACAATGTCGAGTCAATTGCCGTCGTCCCGACGATCTTGCGACGCGGACCCGCGTGGTTCGCAGGGATCGGCAATCCGAAGAATGAGGGCACGAAGCTCTTCCAGATTTCGGGCCATGTCGAAAAGCCCTGCGTGGTCGAGGAAGCAATGGGCATCCCGTTCCGCGAACTGATCGAAAAGCATTGCGGCGGCATTCGCGGCGGCTGGGACAATCTGCTTGCCGTGATCCCCGGTGGTTCGTCGGTACCGCTGGTGCCCGCCGCGGAGATCGTCGACGCGCCGATGGACTTCGACGGGCTGAAGGCGCTCGGCTCGGGCCTTGGAACCGCAGCGGTGATCGTCATGGATAAATCGACCGACATCGTCCGCGCCATTTCGCGCCTGAGTTACTTCTACAAGCACGAAAGCTGCGGCCAATGCACGCCGTGCCGCGAGGGCACCGGGTGGATGTGGCGCGTGATGGAGCGGCTGCGGACGGGCGATGCGGACCTGAGCGAGATCGATCTGCTTTATGACGTGACCAAACAGGTCGAAGGGCATACTATCTGCGCGCTCGGCGACGCGGCGGCCTGGCCAATCCAGGGTCTGATCCGGCATTTCCGCCCCGAGATCGAGCGGCGCATCAACGAGCGCGCGAGCGCTCCCATGCTGGAGGCAGCAGAATGACCAAGATCGTGAAGCAAATGGCGCTTGCGCTTGTCGCGCTGGCTCCCGGTTTTGCCATGGCGCAATCTGCGGAAGAACCGCTGATTACCGTGATCGGAGCCGCCTCGCGCATCGGATTGAGCGAGACGACAACCTTCGCCAACCGCCCCGTGCCCGCCGACCCCGAGCAATATCGGAATATTCCGGCAGCGGACGGCGCGCGCGCTGTCCTGATCGATTTCGCCCAGTGCCTTTACAAGACACAGAAGAGCGGCCTTATGAAGCTCACTGCGGCCGTCCCGGGCAGCGGGCCTTTCAACGATCTGGCAAGGGCAGCTGCTGATAACCGGTGCATAACGACCGGGGAAATGTCGTTCCGGCCAAGCGCGCTATACGGCGCAGCCTATGTCGTGCGCTACCGAGATGCGTTCCGCGCCGCGCCGCCGACACCGGCAGCGAAGCCGGTCGATTATACAGCGGTGGCCAAGGGCCTTTCGGGTGACGCCCTGCAGCTTTACGTGTCGTCACGGCGCTTTGCCGATTGCGTCGCGCAAAAGGACCCGCAGGCCGCGCATGCGGTGGTGATGGGTGCACCCGGCGGATCGACTGAGGCCGCAGCGTTCGGGACCATCAATACCGCTTTGAGCGCCTGCCTCGGCCAAGGGATGACGGTGAAGCTGACCAAGGATTTCGTGAAAGGCGTGCTGGCCGAGGCTATGGTGCGCGGTGCGGCGGGGGCAGCATGATGCTGGAGGTGGCGGACTAGTCATGGGCATCGTCTATCAGCACATTCGTATCGCCAATGCGGCGAAACCCAATCTGGAGGAAATCGATGCCAAGGCGCTGGTCGATTCCGGGGCGATCGACCTGTGCATACCGCGCCACGTTGCAATCCAACTCAAGCTTGATGCCATCGAGCAGCGCGAAGTGACCTATGCCGACGGCCGCAAGGAAGCGGTCGATTATGTCGGACCGGTGAAAGTCGAGTGCTTTGGTCGTCACGTGTTCACCGGTGCGATGGTGATGGGTGATGTGGTGCTCCTTGGCGCGATCCCGATGGAATCAATGGATTTGCTGATCGATCCACGGCGGTTGCAGCTTATTCCAAACCCTGAGAATCCCAACATTCCGGGTGCGCTGGCGATGGGCGTTCGCGGCGCGGGTGCGGATCAAGGGGATGGGTGAGGTGACCAATCAGTTCGAGGCCTGGACAATCTGCGCATTGGGCGACGCGGCGGCGTGGCCGATCCAGGGGCTAAGTCGGCATTTCAGGCCGGAGTTGGAACGGCGGGTTGTCGAGCACGGCGATATGCTAGAGGCGGCGGAATGAAGGCTCGTTTCGACCAAGTTCGTGTGGATGTCGCCCAAGACGCCGACGATATCGACATTGCTCGAGCCGCTGAAACTATAAGTGCAGCGCACCGCGCTGTTCTCGTGGCTTCCGCAGTTGGTACAGGAGGAAGCCAATGCAACGCCATCGTCGCCGACTATGGCAAAAGCTTGAAGGGAGCTGTGTTGGGCATGATCCGTCAATCGATCCTGTATGACGCCGAGGTTCTCCCCTTTGACAAGGAAACGATCAAATCCGCACTTGTTGATTGCGCAATGCAGCAAATGTGGAGTGAAACTGAATGCGCGACACTTGGCGATCTGCATTTCTATCTCTCTTATTTTAGGGTTGGGCTGACAGAACGGGAAGATGAACCAGGCGACGTCTTGTTGGCAGAGCAGCGCACCGAAGGCGTGGCGCTGCGCTCCGAATGGCAGAGCCTTGTAGCTAGCCGTAAGCAGTCTTGGTTTTCGAAGTTCACTATATCCTGGTTGAAGCACTAATGCCGAAACTCACCGTCGATGGCATCGAAATTGAAGTCCCCGCTGGCGCCACCGTGCTGCAGGCATGCGAGCTTGCGGGCAAGGAAATCCCGCGCTTTTGCTATCATGAGCGGCTGAGCATCGCGGGCAATTGCCGGATGTGCCTCGTCGAGGTGAGGCCCGGGCCGCCCAAGCCGCAGGCGAGTTGCGCGCTGCCGGCGGCCGAGGGACAGGAGATCCGCACCGATTCGCCAATGGTGAAGAAGGCACGCGAGGGGGTGATGGAATTCCTCCTCATCAACCATCCGCTCGATTGCCCGATCTGCGACCAGGGCGGCGAGTGCGACCTGCAGGACCAGTCGGTCGCCTATGGGCGCGGCGGATCGCGCTATGATGAAAACAAGCGTGCGGTCACCGAGAAGTATATGGGTCCGATCGTCAAGACGGTGATGACACGCTGCATCCAGTGCACGCGCTGCATCCGCTTTGCCGAGGAGGTCGCGGGCGTCGAGGACATCGGCGCGATCGGGCGCGGCGAGTCGATGCAGATCACAACCTATCTGGAACATGCAATCCAGAGCGAACTTTCGGGCAATGTGATCGATCTGTGCCCGGTTGGTGCGCTGACCTCGAAGCCCTATGCGTTCGAGGCGCGGCCCTGGGAGCTGAAAAAGACGCCTGCGATCGACGTGATGGACGCGGTCGGCACCAATATCCGGCTCGACTCGCGCGGCCGTCAGGTGCTGCGCGCGCTGCCGCGGATCAATGAGGACGTGAACGAGGAATGGGCCTCGGACAAGACGCGGCACAATGTCGATGGGCTTGTAAGGCGGCGGTTGGATCGGCCTTTTATCCGTGAGAACGGCAAATTGCGCGAGGCGAGCTGGGAGCAGGCGTTTTCCGCGATCAAGGCAGTGAACGCGGGCGCGAGCGTGGCGGCCGTCGCGGGCGATCTGCTCGATTGCGAGACGATGTATGCGGCCAAGGTGCTGCTGCGCGGATTGGGATCGTCGTTGCTCGAGGGGCGGCAGACCGGGCTGAAATACGATGTTTCGTCGCTGAGCGCGGTCAATTTCAACACGACGATTCAAGGGATCGAGCGCGCCGACGTTATCCTGCTGGTGGGCACGAACGTCCGCTGGGAAGCGCCGCTGGTCAACACGCGCATCCGCAAGGCCGTGCGGCGCGGGGCGCGCGTGTTCGCGATCGGGCCCGAGATCGATCTGACTTACAAGGTCGATTGGCTTGGAAGCGATGTCGCGTTGTTGGGGCGTTTGCCCAAGGCGGTTACCGAGGCATTTGCGGGTGCTGAGCGGCCCGCCGTGATTGTCGGCGGCGGGGCGCTAGCGATCGACGGTGTGCACGGCGCGGCGCTGGCGCTCGTCGAACCGCTTGGGCTGATCAAGCCCGAGTGGAACGGCTTTAACGTGCTGCACATGGCGGCCGCGCGGATGGGCGGGCTGATGCTGGGCTATGCGCAAGTGAATGGCATTGGTGATCTGAGTGCGGCCAAGCTGGTGTTCGCGCTGGGCGCGGATGAGATCGACTGGAACCGGTTCGGTTCGCCGTTCAAGGTGTATATCGGGCATCATGGCGACAAGGGCGCGGCGGTTGCCGATGTCGTGCTGCCCGGCGCGAGCTATGCCGAAAAGCCGGGCACATATGTAAACCTTGAAGGCCGCGTGCAGCGCTCCGAACGCGCGGTCTTCCCGCCGGGCGATGCCCGCGAGGACTGGACGATCCTGCGCGCGCTGTCCGACGTGCTCGGCGCAACGCTGCCGTTCGACACGTTCGAGGCCTTGCGCGCGGCAATGTATGCCGAGGTTCCTGCGTTGGCGGACGAGGGGCTTGCGGACTATGGCTGGGCGATGCCCAAGCTGCCCAAAACCGCGAAGGGCGAAATCGCTGGCTATCCGATCAAGGATTTCTACCTGACCAACGCGATCTGCCGCGCCAGCCCGACGATGCAGCAATGCTCGGCGGAGATCCTGCATGGCGCTCAGATGCTGGAGGCGGCGGAATGACCTGGACGCAGTGGAGCCAATCCTATCTGGGCTATGAAGGCGGCTGGCTCGCGTTCAACACCGTCGCGATCCTGCTGATTGCGCTGCCGGTAATGCTCGCGGTCGCGCTCATCATCTATGCCGATCGCAAGATCTGGGCGGCGATGGCGCTGCGGCGCGGGCCCAATGTCGTCGGGCCATTCGGCCTGCTCCAGTCGTTTGCCGACGGGCTGAAAGTGTTTCTGCAGGAAACCATCATCCCGTCGGGCGCGAACAAGGGCCTGTTCCTGCTTGCGCCGATCATCCTGTTCACTGTCGCGTTGATGGCCTGGGCGGTGATCCCGTTCGACGCAGGCGTGGTGCTCGCCGATATTAATGTCGGGCTGCTCTATATTCTCGCCGTGTCGTCGTTGGGCGTTTACGGCATCATCATTGCCGGCTGGGCGTCGAACTCGAAATATCCGCTCTATTCGGCGCTGCGCGCGACCGCGCAGATGGTTTCTTACGAAGTGTCGATCGGGTTTATCCTGATTTCGATCGTGCTCTGGGCGGGCAGTTTCAACATCGGCGCGATTGTCGAGATGCAGCGGTCGCATTTAGGGATCACCAATGGGTTCGGCTTCAATCCGCTATTTTTCCCGATGGCGGTGATGTTCCTGATCTCGAGCATGGCGGAAACCGCGAGGGCGCCGTTTGACCTGACCGAGGCGGAAAGTGAGCTCGTCGCGGGGTATCAAACCGAATATTCGAGCATGAGTTTCGCGCTCTTCTGGCTCGGCGAATATGCCAATGTCATCCTGATGTGCGTGCTCAACGCGCTCCTGTTCTGGGGCGGATACCTCCCGCCGATCGACTGGGCACCGCTCTATCTCGTGCCAGGCTGGCTGTGGCTGTTCATCAAGGTGCTCGCGTTTTTCTTCATTTTCAGCTGGGTGAAGGCGACCGTGCCGCGCTATCGCTACGACCAGCTGATGCGGCTGGGCTGGAAGGTGTTCCTGCCGATCTCGATCCTGTGGGTGGTGCTGGTGAGCGGATATCTGATGCTGACGAGGTATGCGTGATGGGCATCGTGATGTGTGCCGTTCGACTCTATAATGATGGACGGTCTGATATCGAGGAAATCGACGCAAATGCGCTCGTCGATACGGGCGCGATGAACCTGTGCATTCCCGAGCACGTGGCGATGCAGCTCAAACTTGAGAAGCGCTACGAGCGCGAGGTTGTCCTTGCCGATGGCAGTCGCAAGCTGGTGCCGTATGTCAGCGGGGTTCGCGTGGAAACGCAGGGGCGCGGATGCGTCACCGGAGCGCTGGTGTTCGGTAATCAGGTGTTGCTCGGTGCGATCCCGATGGAGGATATGGACATGGTCGTGCATCCGGCGCGGTTGACCGCCATTCCGAACCCGGAAAATCCCAATGTCGCGGTGTCGCTGGCGATGAGTTTTCGAACGGAACTGCAATGAACATTGCTCACCTCATCAAGACCTTCACCCTGTGGGAGTTCGTGAAAGCGCACTGGCTGACGCTCAAGTATTTTTTCAAGCCCAAGGCGACGATCAATTATCCGTTCGAGAAGAACCCGATCAGCCCGCGCTTCCGCGGCGAACATGCGCTGCGGCGTTATCCCAATGGCGAGGAGCGCTGCATCGCGTGCAAGCTGTGCGAGGCGGTGTGTCCCGCGCAGGCGATCACGATCGAGGCCGAGCCGCGCGACGACGGCTCGCGCCGCACGACGCGCTATGACATCGACATGACCAAGTGCATCTATTGCGGGCTGTGCGCCGAGGCCTGCCCGGTCGATGCGATCGTCGAGGGGCCGAACTTTGAATTCGCGACCGAAACGCGCGAGGAACTGATCTACGACAAATCGAAACTGCTCGACAATGGCGACCGCTGGGAACGCGCGATCGCCGCAAACCTTGCCGCCGATGCGCCGTATCGCTAGGCGGCGCGCAGCGTGATTCAAGCTTTCGCCTTTTACCTTTTCGCCGGGATCGTCTGCCTTTCAGGGCTGCTGACGGTGACCGCGCGCAACCCGGTGCATTCGGTGCTCTGGCTGATCCTGGCGTTTTTCAACGCGGCCGGGCTGATGCTGATCGTGGGGGCCGAGTTCATCGCGATGCTGCTCGTGATCGTGTATGTCGGCGCGGTCGCGATCCTGTTTCTCTTCGTTGTGATGATGCTCGATATCGGTGCTTCCGACATGCGCGCCGGATTTTCACGCTATTTGCCGCTCGGGCTGTTGATCGCCATCGCGCTCGTGGCCGAGACGATTATCGCGACGCAGGCGTGGAGCGCGGGCGGCGTGGCGATGGCGGGGCGGACCGCGCCGGTCGATCCCGGCGTGCCCAATATCGAAGGCATCGGACTGCTGCTGTATTCGCGCTATCTGTTCGTGTTCGAAGTCTCGGGGCTGATTCTGCTGGTCGCGATGGTCGGCGCGATCGTGCTGACGCACCGCGCGCGTGGCGGGGTAAAAGCGCAAGACCCGGGCAAGCAGGCGATGCGGCGGCCGGAGGATGCGGTGCGCATCGTGAAGGACCAGCCGGTCGGAGCGGGCGTCGAGCTATGATCGGGCTGCAGCATTATGTGGCGGTGAGCGCGATCCTGTTCACCACTGGCGTGCTCGGCATTTTCATCAACCGCAAGAATTTGATCGTCATCCTGATGTCGATCGAACTGATCCTGCTTGGCGTGAACATCAATTTTGTCGCATTTTCGGCGTTTCTGGGTGATCTCGTCGGTCAGGTGTTCGCTATGTTCGTGCTGACCGTGGCGGCGGGCGAGGCGGCGATCGGACTCGCGATCCTCGTCATCTATTTCCGCGGCCGCGCGACGATCGCCGTTGATGATGCCAATCGGATGCGCGGATGATCCAGACGCTCGTCTTCCTGCCGCTGCTCGCGGCGCTCATCGCGGGCCTTGGCGGGCGCGCAATCGGAAACACCGCCGCCAAGGTCGTGACGACCGGCGCGCTGTTCATATCATGCGCGCTGTCGTGGCCGATCTTCCTCGCCTTCCTCACCGGGGCGAGCGAGGCGCAGGTTGTCTCGGTGCTGCCGTGGATCCGCTCGGGCGATATGATCGTCGACTGGAGCCTGCGCGTCGATACGCTGACGGCAGTGATGCTTGTGGTGGTGACGAGCGTCTCGGCGCTCGTGCATCTCTACAGCTGGGGATACATGGCCGAAGACCCGAGCCAGCCGCGCTTTTTCGCATATCTCTCGCTCTTCACCTTCGCGATGCTGATGCTGGTGACCGCCGACAATCTCGTGCAGATGTTTTTCGGCTGGGAAGGCGTCGGGCTTGCCTCTTATCTCCTCATTGGTTTCTGGTATCACAAACCGAGCGCGAATGCAGCCGCGATCAAGGCATTCGTCGTGAACCGCGTCGGCGACTTCGGCTTCTCGCTCGGCATCTTCGGGACGTTCCTGGTGTTTGGCACGGTCTCGATCCCGGCGATCCTCGCGGCGGCACCGGGGATGGCGGGGAGCACAATCGGCTTTTTGGGCTACCGCCTCGATACGATGACCCTGCTGTGCCTGCTGCTTTTCATCGGCGCGATGGGCAAATCGGCGCAATTGGGGCTGCACACCTGGCTGCCCGATGCGATGGAGGGGCCGACGCCGGTCTCGGCGCTGATCCATGCCGCGACGATGGTAACCGCGGGCGTTTTCATGGTCTGCCGCCTGTCGCCGATGTTCGAGGTGTCCGAAGCGGCAACCGATGTGGTGACCTATGTTGGCGCAGCGACCGCCTTGTTCGCCGCCACCGTGGCGCTCACGCAGACCGACATCAAGCGCGTGATCGCTTATTCGACGTGTAGCCAGCTCGGTTACATGTTCATGGCGGCGGGCGTCGGTGCCTATGGCGGGGCGATGTTCCATCTGTTTACCCATGCCTTTTTCAAGGCGCTGCTGTTTCTGGGCGCGGGCAGCGTGATCCATGCGATGCATCACGAGCAGGACATGCGTTTCTATGGGGGCTTGCGAAAGCACATTCCGCTGACCTTCTATGCGATGCTGGCGGGAACGCTTGCGATCACCGGCGTCGGCGTGCTCGGCGTGTTCGGCTTTGCCGGCTTTTATTCAAAGGATGCAATCATCGAGGCGGCGTACGCGGCGCATAGCGGGCCGGGCAATGTCGCGTTTGCCGTCGCGGTATTCGCGGCGCTGCTGACGAGCTTTTATTCGTGGCGCTTGATGTTCCTCACGTTTTGGGGGCGGCCGCGCTGGGATCAGTCGCACCACATCACGCACGGGCATCCGGCCGCGAGCACCGACGGCACGGCGGGCTATCATCCGCACGAAAGCCCATGGTCGATGCTCGTGCCGCTCGGCGCGCTCACGATCGGCGCGGTGTTTGCCGGGATCGGCTTTCACCACGCCTTCCTCGATGCCGAGCATGGCGCGGAATTCTGGCGGGCGAGTTTGTCGTTCGATGCCGACCTGATGCACCACATGCATGAGGTGCCGCTGCTCGTGAAGCTGTCGGCGACGATCGTGATGCTGCTCGGGCTGGCGGCGGCCTGGTGGGCCTATATCCAATCACCCGATCTGCCGGGCAAGGTTGCCGCTGCGGTTCGTCCGCTTTACCTGTTCCTGCTCAACAAATGGTATTGGGACGAGCTATACGACCTGCTGTTCGTCAAGCCCTCGTTCACGTTCGGACGGCTGTTCTGGAAGGGTGGCGATGTCGGCGTGATCGATCGCCTTGGGCCAAATGGGTTTGCGGCGGTGGTCGCGGGCGGCTCGCGACTCGCCGGGCGGCTGCAATCGGGCTATCTCTATACCTATGCGCTCGTCATGCTGCTCGGGCTGAGTGCGGCGGCAACCTGGGTGATGACGCGGTGAGCGGATTTCCTGTGCTGACGCTGATGATCGCGCTGCCGCTGATCGCTGGGCTCATCTGTCTGTCGGTTTCGGCCCATCAGGCGAAATGGGTCGCGTTGCTGGCGACGCTCGCCAACTTCGCGCTCGGCGTGCTGCTTTGGGCGACATTTGAAATTGGCGGGCCGCAGTGGCAGTTTCAGGAGAGCTATCCGCTGTTCGGCCGCTTTGCCTGGGCGCTGGGGATCGATGGCATTGCGCTGATGCTGATCATGCTCAGCGTGTTCCTGATGCCGATCTGCATTGTGGCCTCGTGGGAGTCGATCACCGAGCGCGTGCAGGAATATATGGCGGCGTTCCTGCTGATGCTGGCGCTGATGATCGGCGTGTTTGCCGCGCAGGATCTGTTCCTGTTTTACATCTTCTTCGAAGCCGGCCTCATTCCGATGTATCTCATCATCGGCATTTGGGGCGGCAAGGACCGCATCTACGCGAGCTACAAGTTCTTTCTCTATACGCTGCTCGGTTCGGTGCTGATGCTGATCGCGATGCTGTGGATGGCGCGCGAGGCGGGGACGACCGACATCCCGACGCTGATGCAATATGACTTTGCCCCTGAGGCGCAGACCTGGCTGTGGCTGGCGTTTTTCGCGAGCTTTGCTGTGAAAATGCCGATGTGGCCCGTGCACACCTGGCTGCCCGACGCGCATGTGCAGGCGCCCACGGCCGGCTCGGTGATCCTCGCGGGCGTGTTGCTCAAGATGGGCGGCTATGGCTTTATCCGGTTTCTGCTGCCGATGTTTCCCGAAGGCTCGGCATACTGGTTCTGGCTCGTCATGGGCCTGTCGATGATCGCAGTCGTTTATGCGAGCCTCGTCGCGCTCGTGCAGTCCGACATGAAGAAGCTGATCGCCTATTCGAGCGTGGCGCATATGGCGTTCGTCACGATCGGGCTGCTCGCGTTCAACCGGCAGGGGATCGAGGGCGCAATGCTCGTCATGCTCAGCCACGGGCTGGTGTCGGGCGCGCTCTTCCTGTGCGTCGGCGTCGTTTATGACCGGCTGCATACGCGCGAGATCAGCCGCTATGGCGGGCTTGCCGATACGATGCCCAAATATGCGCTGTTTTTCCTCGTGTTCACGATGGCG
The DNA here is from genome assembly GCA_046153865.1 of Sphingomonadaceae bacterium. Taxonomy (GTDB): domain Bacteria; phylum Pseudomonadota; class Alphaproteobacteria; order Sphingomonadales; family Sphingomonadaceae; genus Sphingomonas_O. The sequence goes on along the minus strand of JBJXFA010000010.1, from coordinate 13,491 downwards.
TCGGTGGCCTTGCCGGGGACAAGCGGGTTCGTCGGCGAGTTTCTCGCGCTGGTCGGCGCTTACAAGGCGAACAGCTGGGTTGCGGTTGTGGCGACCACCGGGATCATCCTGGGGGCGGCCTATATGCTCTATCTTTACGCGCGGATGGCTTACGGGACGGCGGCGGGCGATGACACGCGCGCAATGCCCGATCTGTCGCCCCGCGAAATTGGCATGTTCGTGCCGATCGTCGCGGTCATTTTCTGGATGGGGATTTACCCCGAGAGCTTCCTCGCGCCGATGCGCGCCGATGTCGGCGCAGTGCTGGCGCGGATCGAGCGGGCCAATCCGGGCGGCGATGCGATGCTGGCGGCGGGGACTCCGATGGCGGTTCCGGCCAAGGCGGAGGGCGCACATTGAGCGACCTGATGCTGATCCTGCCCGAGATCATCCTCGGGCTTGGCGCGATCGTGCTGCTGCTCGCCTCGGCCTGGACGCGCGAGAATGGCGCGCAGGCGATCAGCTGGGTCGCGATCGCGCTGCTCGTCGCAGCGGGCGCGGCGCTCGCCGGCCCGCCGGGCAGCGCGTTCGGTGGTCTCTATCGCGCGGACGCCTTTGCGGCCTTTGCCAAGGTGCTGATCTACGGCGCGACAGCGGTTTCGATCCTGATCGCGCCGCGCTTTTTCGCGGTCGGTGACCGGCTCAAGGCCGAATATCCGGTGCTGATCCTGTTTGCGACGGTAGGCGCGGGCGTGATGGTCTCGGCGGGCGATCTGCTCACGCTTTATGTCGGGCTGGAGCTGCAGTCGCTGGCCTCCTATGTTCTGGCGAGCATGATGCGGCGCGACAGCCGCTCGGCCGAGGCGGGGCTCAAATATTTCGTGCTGGGGGCCCTGGCGAGTGGCATTCTGCTTTACGGGATGAGCCTGGTGTATGGCTTTACCGGCACAACGAGCTTTGCCGGGATCGCCCGCGCATTTGATGCGGGGTGGACGCTGGGCATGTTGTTTGGCCTGGTGTTCGTCTTTGCCGGGCTGGCGTTCAAGATGGCGGCGGTGCCGTTTCACATGTGGACCCCCGATGTTTACGAAGGCGCGCCGACGCCGGTGACGACGCTGTTTGCCACCGCACAGAAGGTCGCGGCGATGGCGCTGACGGTGCGCGTGGCGACCGAGGCGATGGGCGCGGCGACCGACCAGTGGCGCCAGATCGTGATCTTCGCAGCGCTCGCCTCGATCGTGCTCGGCGCGGCAGGCGCGATCGGGCAGACCAACATCAAGCGGCTGCTCGCCTATTCGTCGATCAACAATGTCGGCTTTGCGCTCATCGGGCTGGCGGCGGGAACGCAGGAAGGCGTCGCCGCCGTGCTCACCTATCTGGCGATCTATGTCGTGATGACCTTGGGCAGCTTCCTGTGCGTGCTGCAGATGCGCGATTTGAGCGGACAGCCGGTGGAGAGCATCGCGAGCCTGTCCGGTTTGTCGCAGCGGCGCGGCGGACTGGCCGCGGCGCTGGCGATCTTCATGTTTTCGCTTGCCGGTATTCCGCCGCTGTTCGGGTTCTGGGCGAAGTTCGTGGTGTTTGACGCAGCCGTCGGCGCGGGGCTGCTGCCGCTTGCTGTGATCGGGATTTCGGCTTCGGTGATCGGGGCCTTCTATTATCTCAAGATCATCAAGACGATGTATTTCGATGAGGTGGCGGAAGCGTTTGCGCCTGCGGGAAGCGGCATCGAGATGCGGCTGATCTTCGCCTGTGCGGTGTTCGTGGTGGCGGGATGGGTGCTGATCCCGGCGCTCGGGACGTCGAGCGCGCTGGCCGCGAGCGCGCTGTTCTGACGATCTTTCGCGTCGCCGCGACTGGTTCGACCAATGCCGACATGGTTGCAATGGCGGTTCGCGGGGCGGCGACTGAGAGCGACTGGTTGATCGCTGACACGCAGACCGCAGGGCGCGGGCGGCAGGGGCGGGCGTGGGCGTCGCCGCCGGGGAACCTTTATGCGAGCGGGCTGGTGACGTGGCGGGCGGGCGATCCGCCTGCGCCGACGCTGGCGCTGGTTGCCGGGCTTGCGGTGTGGGAGGCGCTCTTGGTGCCGGGTCTGGTGCTCAAATGGCCGAACGATCTGCGTGCGGACGGGGCCAAGGTTGCGGGGATTTTGCTCGAGCGGCACGGCGATGCGGTGGTGATCGGGATCGGCGTCAATCTGGCGCACCATCCCGCGCTGCCCGAGCGACCGACGACGAGCCTTGCGGCGCTGGGGATCGACGGCACGGTCGATGAGACGATCGCCGCGCTGGCCGATGCGATGGCGCGCTGGACCGCGATCTGGCGGGCTGATTTGGCAGCAATCCGCATTGCATGGCTGGCGCGCGCGCATCCGCTCGGCACCGCGCTGTCGGTGGCGGTGCCTGAGGGCGGGCGGATCGACGGCGCGTTTGCCGGACTGAGCGCCGATTGCGCGCTGCAACTGCGTGTGGCGGGTGGCGCCGTGCGCAGCATTCACGTAGGCGATGTCTTTATCGTTTGAACCAACAGGATTTTTGGGGCGATGCTGCTGGCGATCGACGCGGGGAATACCAATATCAAATTCGCGCTCGTCAACGACGATGGCAGCCCGCGCACGCGCTGGCGGATCGCGACCGACGCGCGGCGGACGGCGGACCAATATGCCGTTTGGCTGCTGCAGCTGATCGCGCTCGAAGGGCTGCGGCGCGAGGATGTGACGGCGGTGGCGATCGCGACGGTCGTGCCGCGCGCCTTGTATAACCTGCAATCGCTGGCCCTGAAATATTTCGGCGTCGAAGCGGCAGTGGCGGGGCGCGGCGCGTTGGAGTGGGGCATCGCGCTCGACGTCGATGAGCCGCATGCCGTGGGTGCCGACCGGGCGTGCAATGCGATTGCGGCACATGCGCGGCACGCGGGCGACCTGATCGTCATCAGCTTCGGCACCGCAACGACCGTCGATCATGTCGATCACGAAGGGGCTTACAAGGGCGGGGTCATCGCGCCGGGTCTTAATCTCTCGCTCGACGCGCTCGTTGCAGCGGCGGCCAAGCTGCCGCGCATCGCCATCGAAGCGCCGGAAAGCGCCACCGTGATCGGCAAGACGACCGAGAGCCAGATGCTGATCGGCATTTACTGGGGCTATGTCGCGATGATCGAGGGGCTGGTTTCGCGGATGAAAGCCGAGATCGGCCGCCCGGTGACGGTGATTGCAACCGGCGGGCTCGCCGTGCTGTTTCAGCAGCACGGCCATCTTTTCGACGCGGTTGATTCCGACCTCACGCTGCGCGGGCTGGCTCTGTTGTGGGCGCGCTCGGTGCGCTAAGCGGCGCGTTCAACAGAAAGACCAGAATGACCACACCGAAAAACGAACTTCTTTTCCTCGCGCTCGGCGGGTCCGACGAGATCGGGATGAACGTCAATCTTTACGGCTGTCAGGGCAAATGGATCATGCTCGATCTGGGCCTGACCTTCGGCAACGGCGAATATCCGGGCATCGAGCAGGTGCTGCCCGATCTCGAGTTCATCGAAGCGCGGCGCAGCGATCTGCTCGGCATCGTGCTGACGCACGGGCATGAGGACCATATCGGCGCGATCCCCTATCTTGCCGCCGACCTGGGCGTGCCGCTTTACGCCAATCCGTTCACCGCGACTCTGATCCGCGGCAAGCTCGAAGAGGAGGGTATTTCCGATCGGGTGAAGCTCAACGTCGTGAAACCGGGCGCGAAGATCGACCTCGGGCCGTTTACGGTGACGCTGATGCGACTGGCGCATTCGATCCCCGACATGGACGCCGCGATCATCGATACGCCCTATGGCCGCGTGTTTCACACCGGCGACTGGAAACTCGATGCCGATCAGGTGCTCGGCGATTCCGCGACGGCGGACGAGTTGCGCGCGATCGGCGACAGCGGCGTGCTGGCGCTTGTGTGCGATTCGACCAATGTGTTCAACGCCGAAGCTTCGGGGAGCGAAGGCAGCGTGCGCGACGGGCTGATGGCGGCGGTGGCGAAGGCGAGGGGGCGTGTCGTGGTGACGAGCTTTGCCTCGAACGCGGCGCGGCTTTCGACACTGGGGCAGGTCGCCAAGGCCAACGGGCGGCAGCTTTGCGTGGCGGGGCGCTCGCTCGACCGGATCATCGGCGCGGCGCAAACGCATGGCTATCTGAAGGACTTGCCCGCGACGATCGATTTCGATGCGGCGATGCGGCTGCCGGGCAATCAGGTGCTCGTTATCGCGACGGGCGGGCAGGGCGAGGCGCGCGCGGCGCTGGCGCGGATCGCGACCGACAGCCACCCGATCAAGCTGGGCGAAGGCGATACCGTGATCTTTTCGTCGAAGCAGATTCCGGGCAACGAGATCGCGATCGGGCGCATCCAGAACGCGCTGGCGCGCAAGAACGTGATCATGGTGACCGAAAAACAGGCGCATGTGCATGTGTCGGGGCATCCGGGGCGGCCTGAGCTCGCGGCGATGTATGACTGGATTCGCCCTGAAATCCTCGTGCCGGTGCACGGCGAACGGCGGCACATGGCCGAGCAGGCGCGCTTTGGCGCATCCGAAGGGATCAAGCGCACGATTGTGCAATCGAACGGCGATGTCGTGCGGCTGGCCCCCAAGGGCCCGGTGATCACGGGGCGTGAACGGACCGGACGGCTCGTGCTCGATGGCGACGTGATCTTGCCCGCCGACGGCACGACGATGAACGAACGGCGGCGGATCGCGGCCAATGGCCTGATTTCGGTGGCGATCGCGACCGATGCGCAAGGCCGCTTTTTCGGCAACCCCGATGTGCGCATCCAGGGCGTTCCGGTCGAGGAGGATCGCGACGACTTCATTGACGAAGTCCGCGAGGCGGCCGCTGTTGCCGGACGTGGCGAAACCAATCCCGACAAGCGCGCCGAGGCGGTGCGGCTGGCGGTGCGCCGGGCGGCCACCGAATGGACCGGCAAGAAGCCGATCATCGACGTGCTGACGATCCGCGGATGAGCTGGGCGTCGTCCATCGCTATCTATCTGCTGTTCTGGGTGCTGGCGGCGTTTCTCGTGCTGCCGTTCGGTGTGCGTACGCATGAGGAGGCGGGGATCGAGCGCGTTCCAGGCCAGGCCGACAGCGCTCCAGCGGAATTCCGGCCGTGGCGCATCATTATGCGCACGACGGTGGTGGCGACGGTGATGTTTGCGCTGTTTTATGCCAATTATGTCAATGGCTGGGTGACGGCCGAGATGTTCGATGTCTGGGGGTTTGGCGACGGGGCGGCCGGGCCTTCGGGTTAGGGCAGGGTGGCTCTGGCCTTTCCCGAGCGCAGCGAGGGGCTTTGTCGAGCGAAGCGAGACTTGTGACGGATGGAAGGTTCTCGCTGCCGCTCGAACGCGCCCCTCGCTGCGCTCGGGCAGGCGGTGAGAGTTGGCGCAATAACGGCGGGCGCACGTATCCCTTGGTGCGTGTGCAAGTGCGAATAAGAGACGACCGGCGCGTTCCCGCCATGGGCATGCGGGCTGGACGGCTTGGGTTGGAAAGTCAGTCAGGCTTCCCAGCGTCCAGACTATAGGGTGGTCGCGACGTCGGATCCGCTCCCGGACTGATCGTGTCCGGACTTCGATGGCGACGCGCATGGTTCGAGCGAACTCAAATCACACGGCCTGCTTGCGCAGGCGATCCCAGTTTTTCGACGCGATCGACTGTTGCGAAGCTTCGGCATGATCGCCGGATGACTCCGCGCCGGTCGTTGGTCCTGTTCCACTGGGTGCGCGTATCCCACTGGAACGATGCGGCGTATAACCCATATGGTTCGTATTGTCAAGCGAAACTTGCGCTCAGGAGCGCAGCCGCTCGATCGCCTGCGCGAGTGCAACGTAGAGCTTGCCCATGTCCGACGAGAGCAGCGTGACGCCAAGCGGCGAACCGTCCCGCGTCGCGAGCACATTGCGCAGCATCGCTTCGAAATCGTGAATATACCGGTTCACCTGCTCGCGGAAATCGGGCTCGTTGTCATAATGGCGCAGGACTTCGCGCGCTTCGCCGGCATCGAGCAGGCGGACAGCGCGCCGCGTGAACACGCCGCGATCGCCGCGCAAATAGGCGGCCCAGGCGCTGTCGGTCACGTCGTTCGACAGAATCTTGGCAACGTCGATCGCGGTGGAATTGAGCGATTCGACGAGCAGCGCGACACGGCGCGCGAAATTGTCGCGATCATTGGCCTCGACCTCGGCACGCGCCTCGGCGATCCGCGCCTCCACGGCGGCGCTGGTTTCGGCGATTGTCAGCATCTGGCGCATGAGGCGATCGGAGGCATCATGCGCGGTGGCGACAGCGCGCTCGGCGGTGTGGCCCAGTTCGGCGATGTGCTTGGAAACCTCTTCGCTGATCGCGCGGGCGAGCGCCTCACGCGTCGCCTCCGACAAATGGCCGACAGCCTGCGGAATGACGGCGGCGATGGCGTCGCGCGCCTTGTCCGCCGCCGACTGCGAGGTCTCGCGGACACGCACGAGCGCTTCGACGAGCTGGGCACCGGCGCCTTGCGCAAGCTCGCGCGTCGTCGCGTCGGCCTCGCGCACGGCAGCGACGAGCTGGGTGGCCGCCTCGGTGCTCGCGGCGAGGCGGGCGGTAGCATCGTCGGAAAGGCCGTCAAGCGCGGCGCGCTGCTTGGCGACGAGCGCTTCGGCCTCGATCAGCCGATCAAGTGCCGCGGTAGCATCGCCCTGCAATTTCGTGATCGCCGGGGCGGTCTCGGCGACCTTGGTATCCAGCCGGGCAAAGGCGGCGGGAAGCGTTTCGTCGATCTCGCGCGCCGACGCATCGAGCGCGGTCATCAGCGTTTCGCTGCGCGCTATCAGTGTATCAGCGGTTTCGGTGCCGCGTTCGAGGCGCGTGGTCAGCGCGGTGGCATGCGTGTCGAGCGCGGCGAACGCCTCGCCCAGTTCGCGCGTGCGCGCCGTGCCGCTCTGATCGATCTTTGCGAGATGCTCCTCGGCCTCGACAAACCCGTCGCGCACCGTGCGCAGCAGATCGCCGGTGTGTTCGGCCTCGGTGGTCAGCAGCGAGCCGAACGCCTTGAGCTTGCCGCTGACATCATCGATGCGCGCGGCAATCGCCTCGGCTGAATCAGCACCCACGCGGGCGAGCGCTACCTGCGTCTGATCGACGAGTGCGGTGAGCGCGGTAGCCTGCGCATCAATCGCGGTTCGCGCGGCCTCATTGGCTTCGGCAGCGCGCGCCAGTGTCGCGTCGATCGCACCGGTCATCCGCTGTGCGGCGTCTTCGAGGCGCGCGCCTGAGGTTTCGCTGACGCTTTCGACGCGCGTGAGATGCGCGGCCAGCTTGTGCGCGGCGCCCCCGGCGATCTCATCGGCCTCGCGCCCGCGCGCGGTAAGCGAAGCGAGCAGCGCATCGAGGGCCCCGGCGCGCTCATGCGCGGTCAGCCCGGCTTCCTGCAATGCGGCGACCATCTGCCGTGTTTCGACCTGCGCCTTGGGCAGATCGGACAGGAGCACGGCCATGTCGGCACGCGCCGAAGTGGCCGAGAATTTGAGGCTCTGGCCATAGCGCGTGAGCGTTTCGATCTCTTCGCGCATGCCCTGCGTCGTGACCTTGAGGCGGTGCGCGGCCTCCTCGCCGAGCGTCATCAGCTGGTCGCTCGTATGCGACAGTTCGGCGTGTTCGTGCGCGAGACGCGCCGAGACATGGCCGAGGGCGGCATCGAGCCGGGCCTGCTCGCTGCGCAGCCCGGACGAGGCCGCCGTCATTTCGCGGGCACGGCTGCGGCTGTTGCGTGTGAGGAGCATGTAAACGAGGACGATCACTGCGAGCGGCGGGCTGGCGACGGCAAGTGCTGCGGCAATGGCATCGACCGTGGGCGGTGTTGCCAGCCAGCGCGGCGCATAAATCCAGCAAATCAGCGCAATCCAGGCGATCGCCGCAAGCGCGCAGATCAGGGTCGCGAAACGCTTTGCCCAATCGGCAGGCGGCGCTTCTTCGTCTTCCTGTGGGTCCATAACGGCCGCTTCGGACACGCCAGCGTCCTCGACCGGTGCCTCCAACGGCCCCGGTTCCTCGCGTTCAGGCCAGAGCCCGACGACCTGCGATCCCCTGTTCATTACCGGCGCTTTACCATAAGATTTCTAGATTGCGAAACCGTTGTGCAAGTTTGCGTTAACGGCGGGCCGCTATGGGCGCGGCGATGGCTTATGATCCCGGAGCGCTGGAAGGCACGCTGACGGCGGCGATCGGCGAGCAGCCGCTGCTGATCGCCGAGCTACGCACGGTCTTTTTCGAAGCGGCCGAGCACCATCTGGTGGCCTTGCGCGGCGCGCCGGACGCGGTCGAGTGGCGGCTGGCGGCGGGCAGGCTCAACGGCCTTGCCGCAAGTTTCGGCGCGCTGCGCCTGATGGGAGTTGCGGCGCAGGCGATGCGCGCGGACCGCGTCGATCCGGTCATGCTGGTGCGGATCGAACGCACGGTGGCGCGGCTGCGCGAAGCCTGATGCGCGCGCGGCTTTGCAGTTTCGGGCGGACCGCCTAAGCACGCGCCGTCCCTGACGCCGCCGGATTTCACGACTTTGCCGTTTGCCGCTCTGCTGATCATCGATGACGCCCATGAGTTCGTCGTGCTGGGGACAGCCATGGTCGCCGCGCAGCTCCGGCGGGTGCGCGCGGGCGGCGCGGCGCATGCGGTTGTATTCGTGACGCGGGTGACGCCCGCCTTGCTGGCGAGCCTCGATCAGCTCCGTGGCGAGGGCATGAGCATCGATGTCGCGCGCACCGCGACCGACGTGGCGGACTTCATCCACCCCGACGAGCGGGTGCTGCTGATGCCTGCGCGGATCGTGATCGCGCCTGCGCGGCTGGATGACCTTGTCGAGGCGGCGGTCCCGCACGTGCTGTGCGTGCAGGATCACCCCGATCAGGCGCATCTGGAGCTGATCGACGCGACCGCGCGGTGGACCGGGCTGGCGATGATCGACGGGGCGCTGATCCGGCGGACGGCCGCGATGGTGGGCGACTGGGATCTGGGATCTACGCTGCTGCGGCGTGCGCTTCAGGAGGGGGCGGCGCGCACCGTTCTGTCGCCTGCCGACGCGCGCGACGACCTCGCGCTCGTTGCGACCGACGCCGATGCCGCCGCAGTCGGTCGGCGGCTGATCGCGCGGACCGCGCACGAACTGGAGGGCTGGGGCGCAAGCTGGATCACCGGGCCGCTGGCAATGCTGATGGCGCATGGCGCAGGCGATGCCGGGATCGAGGGGCGCTGGCTGGCGCTGGCGAGCCTCATCGTGGGCGGGGTCGCGACGGTTGCCGCGCTGGCCGGATGGATCGTCGCATCGCTCGTGCTGCTGCTGGTGACGCTGATCCTCGATCTCGCGGGTGCGATCGTGGTGCGGGCAGGATGCGGGGCGGACCCGTTTGCGATGTGGCGCAGGCCAGCGCGGGCTGCGGCGTCATCCGTCGTCCTGCTCGCGATGGGGGCGACACTCATGCTGCGCGATGCGCAATGGGGATGTGCGGTGCTCGCGCTGGTCATGATCGGCGCGACCGCGCTCAGCACGCAATTGCTGCGCGACGATGCGCCTGCGCGGCTGTGGCGCAGCGATCCCGCTGGCAATGCCGTGATCGGGCTGGCGGGGTTCGCGATCGGCCTGCCGACGCTCGCGCTGGCGGGTGCGACGGTGCACGCGGTTGCCAGCCTGCTGTGGGCACATCGCAAAATCCTGCGAGGCTTAGCGCGGCCTTAACCGTAACGGGTTAGGCGCGGGGACATGGTGCGTTCTGCTTCCCCGATGCGCAATGGCTGAGAGCACGACCGGACGGGTCGACGCGAGCGGGCGACTGATCGCGGGCGATGCCCGGCTGCTGGCGCTGCAGACGGCGGCGGGCGGCGCGCTCGGCGATCTGCTTGTGGTGCCTGCGCTGGCCGGGATTGCCCGGTTGGTGCAGACGTTCGGCGCTCCCGTGGCTCGTAATGCGGTTGTGGCCGAAGGTGACGACAATTTCGATATCGACGTGCGCGCCCGGCTGGACGGCGACGACGTGGTGCTGGTGATCGGCAACTGGCGGGCGCGCCCGCCGCGCGCACCGTGGCTGCTCGCGCAAAGCGACGCACCCGCGCAAACCGCTCCCGACCCCGGCGTGTGGGAGTGGGCAACCGATGCTGCGCTTGTGCTGACATCGCTCTCACGTTCGGGCGAGGATTTTGTCGGGCAGCCGCTGACCCGGCTTGTGCGCCTGCTCGAGGATGGCGAGGGCGATTTCCCGATCCTGGCGGCGCTGGCGGCGCAGACCGGCTTTGCCGGACAGCGCGCAACCTTTCGCGAGCAACCCGACGTCGAGATCGAGCTTGCCGCCGTCACCGTGCGCGATTCCGATGGCGCATTCGCGGGCTTTTCGGGCACCGCGCGCGGTATCGACGCGCGCCCCTCCGCAGACTCCGGACTGGACAGCGATTTTGCCGAGCGCCTCGAAGCCGTGTTGCGTGCGCCGCTGGCGCGCATCGTGGCGCAGGCGGACGCGATTCGCGAGCAGAGCGACGGGCCGCTGCGGCGCGACTATACCGATTATGCCAGCGATATCGCGAGCGCGGCGCGCCACCTGCTCGCGCTGGTCGATGATCTGGGCGATCTCAATGCCGTCGAGCGCGCCGACTTCCGGCCGGATATCGAAGACATCGACATTGCCGACATTGCCCGGCGCGCGGCGGGCCTGCTGAGTGTCCGCGCCAGCGATCGCGGCATCCGGATCGACCGGCCGAGCAGCGCCGAAATGCTGATGGCGCGCGGCGATTTCCGCCGGGTTCTCCAGATCCTTATCAACCTGATCGGCAATGCGGTGCGCTATTCGCCCGATGGCGGCATGGTCTGGCTGCGGCACGAACGCGAGGGCGATACCGCCGTCATCATCGTGGCCGATCAGGGCAAGGGCATTGCGGCGGGCGACCAGGCGCGCATCTTCGAAAAATTCGAGCGCGTCGATCCGAGCGAACCGGGCGGCAGCGGCCTCGGACTTTACATCGCACGACGGCTGGCGCGCGCGATGGGCGGCGATGTCGTGGTCGATAGCGCTCCGGGGCAGGGCGCGCGCTTCGTGTTCACACTGCCCGCCGCCTAATCGGCGATCCACACCAGCGGGAGCACGGCGGGGGCGGTGCGGCGAAGCAGGCGCGCGGCTTCCTCGATATGCGCGCCCGAGGTGGCGACATCGTCGATGAGGAGAACGGGGACATCGGGCGCGTTGGTCACGGTCATTGCCGGGCGGTCCCGGTTGCGGCGCGGATGGCTCGTGCCGCGGACCGGGATCGGCGCAAAGGCATCGATGCAGGGCACGTCGAGCCGCTCGGCAATGCGCGCACCGAGGCGCTTCGACAGGCAATGCTCGCCGCTGTTGCCACACGGGACCGGGACGACGGCCCGAAAGGTGTCGCGGCCGAACAGCGCGGTTGCCGCTGCCGTCATCCGGTCGCTGAGCGCATCGAGCAGGAAACCGCTCGGGTCGCGCTTGAGTGCCTTGACTGCCTCGAGCTGGGTATCGCGCACCGAAGCCCGCCAGCGCGCCAGGGCATGATAGGGGACGTCGCCGCGGCGCAGGAGGCGCTTTTGCCAGACCAAGGTTGCCAGCAGAAATTCGCTGAGAACCGCAGGCGAATCGCCGCCTGGTTCGCCCGGCGGACGGGATCGCGAAGGTTTCTCCCGACCGTCGGCCAGCGCAAAAAGCGCCATCGGCGCATCGATCTCCCCCGAAACGACGCGCAGGACATTGGCGAGCAGGGGCCGATCGGCGGCGCGCGTGTGCACGAGGATTGCGGCTGCGGGCGGACCATCGAACAACACGGTGTCGAGCAGTTCCGCAACCTCGACACGATTGACCGGAAACAGATCGGGCAGGCGCGTATCGGGCGGCAAGTCCGCCGTGGCGGACAGCGCGGTGCGCATCGCTTCATTGATCACGGCAATGCTCTGATCCGCCTTCACCAGCGCCATCGGCAGGGCACTGTCGCGGACACCCGCAGCACGATGCGCCGCGCTTTCGCGGACGAGCGCGATATATTCGGCCTGCGTCGCGACATCGCCGATCAGCGCGAACTGGTCGGTCATGATCGCGGCACATTCCTCGAGCCGTTCGATCAGATTGTGCCGGCGCGGCTGGTCGGCTCGGGTGTCGCCCAGTGTCATCACGACGTCGAACGCAAGACGCGAAAAGGGCAGCGGAATATTGACAATAAAGCGCCAGGCCGAAGCGCCGGCGACAAAAGGATGGACGGCGAAATCGACGTCGTCGTGCGCGTCTTCGATGATCGTCGGCTGCTGAAGACGCCGTGCCAGCCCCTCAGACCGCGGCAGCGAATGGCGAAAGTCGGCAAGCGACAGGCCGCTACTGATGATGAGGTCGAACCGGTCGGCGCGCCGCACACCGATCATGCCCGAGGGACAATCGGCCAAATCCATCGCGATGCGCAAAACACGAACCAGCGGCTGATCAGCCGGTCCGCACATGATGAGGCGGACTGCCGCTTCGAACGAGTCCTGATTCACGCAGTGCGCATTACACGAATTCTACTGGTCGAGGAAGCTACGCATCTTGCGGCTGCGGCTCGGGTGCTTGAGCTTGCGCAGCGCCTTCGCCTCGATCTGGCGAATGCGCTCGCGCGTGACCGAGAATTGCTGGCCGACTTCCTCGAGCGTGTGATCGGTGTTCATGCCGATGCCGAAGCGCATGCGTAGCACACGTTCTTCGCGCGGCGTGAGGCTGGCGAGCACGCGGGTGACGGTTTCCTTGAGGTTCGCCTGGATCGCGGCATCGACCGGGATGACGGCGTTTTTGTCCTCGATGAAATCGCCGAGGTGGCTATCTTCCTCATCGCCGATCGGCGTTTCGAGGCTGATCGGCTCCTTGGCGATCTTCATCACCTTGCGGACCTTTTCGAGCGGCATCGACAGGCGCTCGGCCATTTCCTCCGGTGTCGGCTCGCGGCCCTGCTCGTGCAGGAACTGGCGGCTGGTGCGCACCAGCTTGTTGATCGTCTCGATCATGTGCACCGGGATGCGGATGGTGCGCGCCTGATCGGCGATCGAGCGCGTGATTGCCTGCCGGATCCACCAGGTGGCATAGGTCGAGAACTTGTAGCCGCGGCGATACTCGAACTTGTCGACCGCCTTCATCAGGCCGATGTTGCCTTCCTGAATGAGATCGAGGAACTGCAGCCCGCGGTTGGTGTATTTCTTGGCGATGGAGATGACGAGGCGCAGGTTGGCCTCGACCATTTCCTTCTTGGCGCGGGCGGCATCGCGCTCGCCGCGCTGCACCAGATTCACCACGCGCTTGAATTCGGCGAGGTCGAGCATGGTGAGCTGGGCCACGTCGATGAACTGCTTGCGAATGTCCTTGATCGTGTCGGCGTGGTCTTCGGTGAAGGACGCCCAGCCCTTTTCCTTCAGCCGCTTCACGCGGCGCAGCCAGTTCGGGTCCAGCTCGTTGCCCTGCTGCTGCTTGAGGAAGCTTTCGCGCGACACGCCGCAGCCTTCGG
>JBJXFA010000007.1:0-5778 GCA_046153865.1 Sphingomonadaceae bacterium | reverse complement strand
GGAGGGGCCGGGTTCAGCGGGTTGGAACGCGGAGGGAGTGCACCCAGCCTCACCCGACCCCTCCGTCACGCTGCGCGTGCCACCTCCCCGTTCCGGGGAGGATTTGAGACCGGAACCGACAACTTTTCCGACGTGCAATGATTTGCAAGCGACACCTAAAAGCGGACGTTACGATAAGACCACGGGGCGGGATGAAGTGTACCAACATAATTTTGATCGACCCATCGCCAAAATGAAGGCATATTGTCAGCATGACGAAGAAGAATAGCCATGACGGCTATATTGCCGCCGCACCGGAACAGTTTCGCGCCATGTTAGCGAACCTGCGTGGACAGCTATCGCGGGCGCTGCCGGATGCCCAAGAAATCATCAAGTACGATATGCCCGGCTTTCAGATCGAGGGAACGATCATCGTTGGCTATGCTGCCTTCAGCAAGCAATGCGGCCTGTATATTGATCCGCAAGCAATTGCTGCTCACGCCAGCGAAATCGGCGCGTTGAAACTCAAGGCAACCAAAACAGGAGTTACATTCTCGCCCAGCAAACCGATCCCGGATGAGCTGGTCAAAAAACTGGCTGTTGCTTCGCGCAACGCGAAGGGATTCTAGCGACTACCTTCGACAACTTGTCGGTCGTAACGCGCGATTATTGGTGATCACGAAAGCGGCCAACGCGACACGGGTTTACCCAGAATTGTTGGCGTGCAGGATGATTCTGGGCTGCTGACGTATAAATAGAACTTAGTGTCGACTTCCCAGTGTTATCAACGCACGTAGTGGACCAAAATTGTCCCGTGCGTGTTTAAATCTCCGGCGTCCCCTGAAACGTCCCTGTTGCCGAAGGTATCAAAATGACGATTATCGTAGAAACTCTCGTTCATGCGCCCGTAGAAAAGACTTGGAAAGCATATGTCACGCCCCATGACATCGAGCAGTGGAACGCTGCGTCTGACGATTGGCACACCACCAAGGCGTCAGTCGATCTTCGTGAAGGGGGGCATTTTTCTTCACGCATGGAAGCAAAGGACGGCAGTGTCGGGTTCGACTTTGCAGGCACGTATACGAAGATCGTGCCGCATGAGCGGATCGAGTATGCGCTCGGGGACCGCACTGTTTTAGTTGAGTTCACCCAGTCCGATGCATCCACGAAAGTGCGCACGACGTTCGATGCCGAAGGCGAACAGCCGTTGGATCAGCAACGAGCAGGATGGCAGGCAATTCTCGATAACTTTGGGCGCTTCGTAGAGGTCCAACGATAGCTCATGATAATCCGGCTTCCACGAGGCCCGGAGTCTTAGCATCGCACACAGCCTGCCGTTCTTCTGTTCACTAACGTCTGCTTTCGAGTAATCGAGCTCGAAAGCAGACAGTCAGCTCCCCCCGACAGACCGGCCCTAACGCCCCCGTGCAGGCCCACCCCCTCGACCACCGCCGCCGCCCTTCCGCTCGCCGCCCGGCGGCTTGCCCGGCCCCCTTGGTCCCCGCGGCGGCGCATCTCGGCGGGGCAAGCCTTCGGGGCGCGGCGGCCGCGTGCCCGTCGGCGGCGGGCGGCTTGGTGGCGGTGCGCCTTTGGATACGGTGTAGCCTTCCTTCAACAGGCGGTTGAAGGCGGCGCGGGTGCTTTCGCGCAGTGAGGCTTGCACTTCCTTGGGGAGGTCAGCCAGAGTGGTGTTGGCGTGGACGCTCCCCAAGTCACGCGCGAGCGCGTTAGCGAGGCCGCCCGATGCCGCCTTCCATGCCACCACCGCATCAAGCACGGCGGCGACGAGGCTTTCCTGGACGAGTTCGTTGGCCGATTTTTCCATGCCTGCGCCCAAGCCACGCGCGCGGGCGCAGGTCAATCATTCTCGCTTAGCGGCAGCGTCGCCGCGAACCTGCGCGCTCGATCTCGCGACCTGCCAGCGCGCCGAGGGCCGCGCCGCCGAGCGTTCCGAGCGTGCGATCGCCGCGCGTATCGACGGTCCGGCCGACGAGCGCTCCGGCGACACCGCCGCCGATGAGGCCGGTGGTGCCATCAGTGCGGCGGCAATAGCGGCGGCCGTCTTTGCCGACCCATTCCTTGTAAACGCGCTTGGCCTCGGCGGGCGGGGCGGTGATGACCGGGAGGGCGAGCGAGAGTGCGCCGATCGCAAGCATAGAGTTACGCATGAAAAATTCCTTTCAAGTCCTGAACACCCGGGCTTTGCGCCCGGTTGCATGAACCTGAAACAACCTGTCGTTCATCCGATTGCTGCAAGCGCCTGTTCGAAGTCGGCGATCAAATCGTCGGCATTCTCCACGCCGATCGAGATGCGCACGAGATTGTCGCTGATGCCCAGCGCGTCCTTGCGCTCTTGCGGCACCGAAAGATGCGTCATCGCGGCAGGGGCGCTCGCCAGCGTCTCGGTGCCGCCGAGGCTGACGGCGAGCTTGGCGATCTTCAGCGCATCGAGAAACGCAAAGGACTGTGCTTCACCGCCCTTCAGATACAGCGAAAAGGTCGAGCCCGCGCCCTGGCAGTGGCGATCATAGATGTCGCGCTGGCGCGTGCCGGGTTCGAGGAAGCCGAGATAGCCGACGGTCTCGACCTGCGGCTGGTCGCGCAGCCAGGCGCATACCTTGGCGGCGTTCTCGCCCGCGCGGCTCATCCGCAGTTCCAGCGTTTCCAGCGAGCGCAACAGCATCCACGCCGAATGCGGATCGGTGATCGTGCCGATCGTGTTACGCATCATCCGCACCGGATCGATGATCGCCTTGGCCCCCACTGCGCCGCCCGCGACCAGATCGCTGTGTCCGCCGGCATATTTGGTGAGCGAATAGAGCACGAGATCGGCACCCTGTTTGAGCGGCTTGGCCCACAAGGGCCCGAGGAAGGTATTGTCGATCACGATCGGCGGCTTCGAATCGCCAAACGCCGCGTCGCGTGCGGCCTTGACCGCCTCGACATCAACAAGCGCATTGGTCGGGTTCGCCGGGCTCTCCAGATAAACCAGCGCCGTCCGCCCCATGTCGCGCGCTTTCGCCATCACCGCGTCGATCTCCGCGCGCGTCGCGCCTGCCGGGAAATCGAGCCACTGGATGCCAAAGCGGCCGAGGACGCGGCCAATGAGCGTTTCGGTCGCCGCATAGAGCGGAGCGGAATGGACGATCACGTCGCCGGGCCGCACGAGCGCGAGCATCACGGTGGCGATCGCCGACATGCCGCTTGAAAACACCAGCGCGTCTTCGGCATCTTCCCAGATGCCGAGGCGGTCTTCGAGGATTTCCTGATTGGGGCCGTTGAAGCGCGAATAGACCAGGCCCTCGGAACCGCCCGGCCGCTTGCCCGTCACGCCCTCGAAGAAGCGCTTGCCAGCCGCCGCATTCTCGAAAACGAACGTCGAGGTGAGGAAAATCGGCGGTTTCAGCGAACCTTCCGAAAGTGCCGGATCATAGCCGTGGCCCATCATCAGCGTTTCGGGCGACAGGCGGCGATTGGCGATGGCGAGGATGTCGGGCTTGGGGCGGCGGCGCGGGGTCGTTCCGGTCAGGGCAGCTTCGTCTTCCATCGGGCGAATCCTTCAGAGCGCGATCAGCGATATCTGCCGTCCATAGTCGGGTTCGCCCCCATGTGTCGCGCGCCGAAAGCTGAAGTAACGCGTCGGCTGCGCATAGGTGTCTGCGCCGAGCATCTCGATCCGCCCGACGCCGCCCGTCGCAAGCCGGTGCGCCACATAGGCTTCCAGATCGAACTGCGCGTGGCCGGGGCGCGCGCCATCGGCAAAAAAGCGCTCATTCGCCGGATCATCGGCGGCGAAACGCGCCTGGAACGCATCGTCCACCTCATAAGACGCGCGCGCGATGCACGGGCCGATGGCGGCCGCAATCCGCGCCCGATCCGCGCCGAGCGTTTCCATTGCCGCGATCGTCGCATCGGTGATGCCGGCAAGCGCCCCTTTCCATCCGGCGTGCGCCGCGCCGATCACGCCTGCTTGGCGATCCGCCAGCAGCACCGGCGCGCAATCGGCAGTAAGGATGCCGAGCGCGAGCCCGGGCCTGTCGGTCACGATGGCATCGGCTTTCGGGCGTGCAGTATCGGACCACGGCCCGGTAGCGATCACGGCCTCGGCAGAGTGAATCTGATAGGCCGTCACGAGAGCCGCACCGGGCGCAATAGCGGCGACCGCCAGCCGCCGGTTCTCGGCGATGGCTGCAGGATCGTCAGCGCTGCCCAGTCCGACATTGAGCCCGGCAACAATCCCGCGCGAAACCCCGCCCTCGCGCCCCAGAAACCCGTGACGCACGCCAGCGAGGATCGGCGCGGTGCGCGTCGCGATCATGCGAACCCTGCAGGCGTTGGCCAATCGGGCGCAGTGATGGCCATCGCGCGGAACAGCGTGCCCATCGCGCCCGGGTCGGTAAGCCGCGCATGCGCCTGCGCAATCTCGTCAGCACGATCGGGAGCCTGACGCGCGAGCGCTGCCGCCCGATGCGCCAGCCCGAGCTGCCCGAGGAAATCGCGCTGCGACACCGGCCCGTGCACCGCGCAGCCCGCCATCTGAGCCGCGGCACTCAGCGTCGTGAAATCGACATGCGCTGACAGATCGACCTGCCCCGGCGTCTCGAACGGATTGGCGAACGCATGGCCGCGCACCGCCTGCAGCGTCTCGCCGAGCGCAGGGCCGTCATAGCCATAATCGATCACCAGCATCGCCCCGCCCTGCGCCGTCAAGCGCGCAGCAACGGCGCGGACGATCGCGACGGCCGTTGGCGCGCTTTCGATCACGCTGCCTGCAGGCGCATCACGATAATGCTCGGGCACGATCGCATCGGGAACGGCAGGCCCGGCGATCGGCACGAACAGCACATCCTGCGACGCCACCAGCCGCCGCTGCCACCCATGCGCGCCGCGCACGATCTGTTCGATCGGCAACGCATCGAAAAATTCGTTGGCAACGATCAGCAGCGGCGCATCGCCCGGCAAAGTCTGCACCGCAGCATGCCAATGCGCGTCTGCTACTCTTGTCGCCTGTTCGGCACGGAGCGCAGGCGACGTCTCGACGAAATGGACCGTCGGCGTGAAACCCGCCTTTGCCATCGCGCGGAAGGCGTCGGCGGCCAGCGTGCCCCGGCCAGGCCCCATCTCGACAAAGTGCGACTGCGGCTGCCCTGCACGATCCCAAAGGTCCGCAAGCCAGACGCCGATGAGTTCGCCGAACATCTGGCTGATCTCGGGCGCGGTCACGAAGTCGCCGTCCCCGCCGATCGCGTTGCCGCGCGCGTAATACTCCGCATTGGCCGCCGCCATGAACTGCGACAGCGGGATCGGCCCGGCCAGCGCGATCGCGCGCGCCAGCCGCTGGGCAAGCGCGCCCTCAGGCGATGCTGGCGGAACCGCCAATGCCTTCGACGCGCGTGCGACGCGCCTTCGAGGTCGCGATCAGCCAGATGCCCAGCGCGATCATCGGAATCGAGAGCACTTGCCCCATCGTCAGCCCGACGATGACATTGCCAAGGCCCGGATCGGGCTCGCGCACCGTTTCCACCAGCGTCCGCGCCGCGCCGTAAACCAGCATGCCGATGCCGAGCAGGCGACCGGGATAATAGCGCGCGTCGGTCCGGAAAAACGCGACCGCCATGATGATGAGCAGGAGAGCGCCCTCCAGGTTCACCTTCCCGTTACCGCCGTTCCGATCCGCGCTGATCCCGAGCGTGTTCACGACGTAGCCGACGAACTCCTCGAACTCGCTCGCGATCTGCGGGATCTCCTCCTCGAAGACGTAGCTCTCGTCAGTCGTGCCGTTCGTGAGCCGCGCGAGCT
>JBJXFA010000006.1:0-2854 GCA_046153865.1 Sphingomonadaceae bacterium | reverse complement strand
TGCCACGCAGCCATAGCAGCAGCACGCCCCCGCTCAGCGCGAGCGGGACGGCGGAGAAGACCATCGCCGCACGGCTTGCCGACCCCAGCGCTGCGTAAAGCAAGGCGAAGATCGCCGCGAAGACAAGGGGCACCACAATACTGAGGCGATTTTGCGCACGTTCGAGATTCTCGAACTGGCCGCCCCAGTCGATCCACAGACCCGGAGGAATCTGCACATCATTGGCGACCGCGGCTTGCGCATCAGCAACGAACGAGCCCAAGTCCCGCCCGCGCACATTGGCCTGCACAACAACCCGGCGCTTGCCGTTTTCGCGGCTGACCTGGTTGGGACCGTTTTCGATGCGGAAGCGAACGAGCTGGCCCAGCTGTACTGACCGCGCCGTGCCATCTGCTGATGGCAATGCCACTGGCAAGGCCGCAAGCGCATCGAGATCGCGCCGCTGTTCTTCGGGCAGGCGCACCACGACATCAAACCGCCGATCGCCTTCGAACACCAGCCCGGCCTCGCGGCCGCCGAGCGCGATCTGCACCACATCAGTCACATCGCCAACCGAAAGACCATAGGCTGCAATCGCTGCCCGGTCGAAATCGATCACCAGCGCCGGCGGTCCTTCGGTCTGCTCAACCTTGACATCCGAAGCACCGTCGACCGCGCGCAGCGCAGCTGCAACGCGCTGCGCCGTGGCATTGAGTGTTTCAAAATCATCGCCATAGACCTTGACCGCTACATCGGATCGAACGCCCGAAATCAGCTCGTTGAAGCGCATCTGGATGGGCTGGCTGAACTCATAATTGTTGCCGAGCAGCGTGTTCAGCCGGGCTTCCACCCGGGCAATCAGCGCGGCCTTTGTTTCGGACGGATCGGTCCACTCCTCTCGTGGGCGCAGGATCACGAAAGTGTCGGACACATTGCCGGGCATCGGGTCAGTCGCAACTTCCGCCGTGCCCGTCTTTGAAAAGACCGTCGCGACCTCCGGAAAGCCAGCAATCACCCGCTCAACCTGCAACTGCATTGAGGCCGATTGCTCGACACTCGTCGACGGGATCCGCATCGCGTGGAGCGCGAAATTCTTCTCGTCGAGCTGGGGAATGAACTCGCGACCAAGGCTGGTGAAAGCGATGAGCGCGACAAGGAAAATTGCCGCTCCCGAGCCGATGGCCACCCATGGCCGGGCCAGCGCCTTGTCGAGCAATGGCTCATAACGGCTCCGCGTCGCCGCCAGCACGCGCGGCTCCTTCTCCTCGACCTTGCCAGTCACGAGCAGCGCCACCATCGCTGGCACGAAGGTCAGCGAGAGGACAAAGGCTGCGGCCAGTGCCAGCATCACCGTGATCGCCATCGGCGCGAACATCTTGCCTTCCACCCCGTCGAACGCAAGCAGCGGCAGATACACCAAGATAATGATGGCCTGACCAAACACCGACGGGCGGATCATCTCGCGCGCCGCAACCATCACTTCGTGAAGCCGCTCCTGCAAACTGAGCAACCTGTCTTCATGATGCTGACGCTCGGCCAGACGGCGCAGGCAATTTTCAACGATGATGACCGCGCCATCGACAATCAGCCCGAAATCGAGTGCGCCGAGGCTCATCAGATTGCCTGAAACACCCCCTTTGACCATCCCGATTGCCGCCAGCAGCATCGACAGCGGGATAACCAGCGCCGTGATGATGGCAGCGCGGAAATTGCCGAGCAGCAGAAACAGGACGACAATAACAAGGAGCGCGCCCTCGGTCAGGTTCTTGGCCACCGTGCTGATCGTCGCATCAACCAGCACCGAACGATCGAGCACCGGCGTCACGACAATACCGGGCGGGAGGGCCGCGCCGATCTCATCGAGCTTCTCGGCGGATTCGGCCGCCACCGTGCGGCTGTTGCCACCTGCAAGCATCAGGGCGGTGCCAACCACGGCGCCATGACCATTGACGCTGGCTGCACCCGTGCGGACCTCGCGACCCGACGAAATGGTCGCGACATCAATGACCCGCACCGGCGCCCCGCCTCGCTGGGCAATCACGATATTGGCAATTTCAGACCCGCGTGACACCCGGGCATCGGCGCGAACCACCAGTCCTTCCCCGCTGCGCTCGACCACGCCCGCACCGCTCGATACATTGCCACGTTCGAGCGCGTCGACGAGATCGGTCATCGAAAGACCGGCGGCGGCCAGACGCACCGTATCGGGTGCGACCTCATATTGCTTCACGAAACCGCCGATGGCGTCGACACCCGCGACATTGGCAACCTGACGCATCTGTGGCCGAATGATCCAGTCCTGGACCGTGCGCAGGTAGGTCAGCCGCTCTTCCGGCGTCGTCAGCCGCTGTCCCTCAGTAGTAAGATAGCTGCCGTCAGTTTGCCAGCCCGGCTGCCCGGCCCGCGCGCGCGGAGCCCCGCGCCCGTCGGGATGCGCGAAGTCGACCGTCCACATCAGCACTTCGCCAAGGCCGGTAGATACCGGTCCGATCTGTGGATCCACCCCCGGCGGCAACGTGCCCGCCGCCTGCGTCAAGCGCTCACCTACTTGCTGGCGGGCGAAATAGAGATCGGTATCATCGGTGAAGATCACCGTGACCTGCACAAACCCGTTGCGCGAAATCGAGCGGGTTTCAACGAGGCCGGGCATGCCCGCCATGGCAGTTTCAATAGGATAGCTGACTTGGCGTTCCATTTCCGTCGGCCCGAGCGAGGGCGCAACGGCGTTGATCTGCACCTGCCGGTTGGTGATGTCGGGCACCGCATCGACAGGCAGTTGTACAAGCTGGGTCGCACCATAAATGGCGGCAAACGCGGTCAGGAGGACCACCAGCACCCTTCGCTCGACGGCGAAGGCGAGGATTTTTTCAATCAT
>JBJXFA010000005.1:0-6072 GCA_046153865.1 Sphingomonadaceae bacterium | reverse complement strand
GGCTCGCGGCGGCTTTGTTGGTCGATCCTGACTGTCTCCTTTTGCATCGCCAGGGTGCTCAGCGGCCTTTCGTTCATGTCTCCTCGCGCGACGCGGGCCCGACGCCCTGAAAAATTGAGGATTCCAGTCCGGCCGCCTTCAAGTGATTTGATCGCGTGATGAGAACCATCATCTTGCTGTTCACGGCGTGACCGCATGATGGTTCAGTGGCCGCCGCCGGGGGTTACCCTCCGGTTCGCGGAAATTCCATGCCGCCGCAGTTTATCGTAAAAGGTCTTTCTCGGCAGTGCGAGCTCCGCCATCGCCTTGCCTGCTTGCCCGCCGCTGCGAACCAAGGCGTCTTGGATCACTTCCTTCTCGAAGCGCGCCACCTTGGCCGCCAGCGGCTCGGGCTCAAGTGCGGCAAGAACCGAAAGATCAATGCCCGCGACTGCACGGCGGGCAAAATTGCGCAGCTCGCGCACATTTCCCGGCCAGTCATGCCGGAACAGGCGATCGCGAATTGCGGGCGTGATGACAAATCCGGTCATACCCAGATCATGCGCCGCTTCCGCCACGAATGCAGCAAAGAGCAGCGCAACGTCATCGCCCCGCTCACGCAAAGGCGGTATCCGGACGCGAAGCGTGTCGAGGCGGAAACGCAGGTCGGGTCGCAATGTACCCTGTGCCACTGCGCGGTCGACATCGTCTGTGATCGTCGCGATCACCCGGACATCGACAGGGTCGGCCCGCGTGGCACCCAGCGGCAAGACCTCCCTGTCCTCGACCACCCGGAGCAGTTTGGCTTGATTGGCAAGTGACATCGTATCGATGGCATCGAGCAGCAGCGTGCCGCCCTGCGCTGCTGCGATCCGGCCCTTGCGCTCGCGGCGGCCGCTCGGATCGACGCGGCCAAACAACTCTTCGGCAGCGACGGTTTCGGGCAACGCCGCACAATCGATGATGACGAACGGACGTCCCGCCCGCGCGCTCCAGCGGTGCAGAAGGATCGCGGCAATCTCTTTGCCCGTGCCGGTCTCACCTTCAATGAGGACGTCAAGTTCGACTCGGGCAATCTGACGCAATACGGCGCTCAGGCGCTGCATGGCCGGACTATCGCCGAGCATGACGTCGGGAGCCGCGTGTGCGGCGTCAGCAAGCAGGCGCAGCCGACGATTCTCGAGGACGAGACGACGGTGCGCGATCGAGCGCCGCAATGCGGCAACGAGATGGTCGGCATCGAATGGCTTGGTCACAAAGTCCGCAGCGCCATTTTTCAGGGCAGACACAGCCATGGTAACGTCGCCATGACCGGTCATGAGGACAACCGGCAATTCGGGATCGATTTCGCGAATTTTTGCAAAGAAGGCGATGCCGTCAAGGCGCGGCATGCGAATGTCGCTCAACACCGCCCCGTCGAATTCCGCGTCGATTTCGGGCAGTGCTCTGATCGCATCGGGAAAGGGCCTGACGGTCAGGCCGGCGAGCTCGAGTGTCTGCGCCGTCGCGTCGCGCACAGCCGCGTCGTCATCGACCAGGATAATTGTTGCTTCGTCCCTGTCGGTCATCGTCGCGGCACCGTCAGCAGAAACGCACACCCCGCGGCCGAGGACGATCGAACGATAAGGTCGCCGCCGAACTCGCGTGCAAGGTCGCGCGCGATGGCGAGGCCCAGCCCCAGACCCCGCGCTTTGGTGCTCGCAAAGGGGGTGAACAGCCGGTCTGCGATTTCCGGGTCGATGCCCGGCCCGTTATCCACAACCTCGAATTCGACCATGCGCTCGGCTGCGCGAACACTCAGAGCAACAGCGTTTTCGGCGCGACCCGCCACTGCATCAAAGGCGTTGTTCAGCAAATTGACGAGGATTTGCTCCATTCGCACGCGGTCGCCGTCGACGCGGAACTTGCGTGCCGCGTGCGGGCAATCCAGCCGAAGTTCGCGCTTGCGATCGCCGATCAGCAAAAGCGTGCCATCTACGACAGCTCCCACTTCGACCGCCTCGCGCGCCGGTGTCTTCAGCCGCGCGAAGCTGCGCAGCTCTTCGGTAATCCGGCCGATCCGATCGGTGAGTTCGATAATTGCGTTTGCGTTGCCCGCGACGGATGCCACGTTGTTGCGCTTCAGAAACGCAGGAATGTTTCCCGCATAGGCCCTGATCGCGGCGACCGGCTGGTTGATCTCGTGCGCGACCCCCGCCGTGATCTGGCCCAGCGAGCCAAGGCGGCTTACATGGGCCAGCTCTTCCCGGGCCGCGCGATAGCGCCGGTCGGTCTCCAGCCGCTCTTCCGATTCCGCACGCAGGCGCTTGTTGGCGTCGGCGAGGTCGGTGGTGCGGGCCGCGACTTCCTGCTCAAGGCGTGCACGCGCCGCCTGTTCCTGTCGGCGGCGGCGGCGGGTCCGCGTTGCGATCATCGAAATGCCGCCAAGTCCGACAATCACGACCAGTCCTAACAACGCGAGCTGCGTGCGGGCATCGTCGAGCGCTGCCGTCATGGGCTCGATGCGGACCAGGCGCCATCCGGGCAATGACGCAGGCGTGATCCATGCCCGGTGCCGTGCGGGCAGACCGGTGAGCGTTTGTGTCTCTTCGTCCGACAGTTCGAAGGGCGCACGCGTCGGCTGTGCATCACCGAACTGGCGCGTAAGCCGTGCTTGCGCCAGCAATCCCGCGGCAAGCGGACGCGTCGCGCGAAACCGCCAGTCGGGCTGGCTCGTGATCAGCACTACACCGTCGCGGTCGGTCACCAGCGTTATCCCGGGCTGCCTGCGCCACGCGGTCTCGATCGGGTCGAATTCGACTTTGACAACGATAACGCCTGTACTGCCCTGCGCTGAGCCGATCCGCCGCGCGAGATAAAGCCCGGGGCGGCGACTGACGGTTCCAAGCGCAAATACCTCGGCGCGCCCGCGCTGCATCGCTTCGCTGAAGTAAGGACGGAGCCGATAGTTCTGGCCAACGAAGCTCGACGGGGTCTGCCAGTTGCTCGCTGCGACCGTCACACCGTCGCCGCCAACAAGGTACACGGCAGCTGCGCCGGTCTGCGCGGCAAGCGCTTCGAGCGACCGATCGAGCCGCCGCGCGGCATCGGCGCGACCGGCCAATGCGCCGCCGACGTCGGGATATTCGCCGAGTACCGCAGGGAGGAGGCGAAAACGCTGCAGTTCGCTGTCGAGCAGGGCGAGATGCGACGCGCCGGTCTGCCGGGCAGCGCGGTCTACAGCAACATGCGCTGCGTTGTTCGACCACTGCAAGCCCAGCAGGACCACTATGGCCGCAACCAAGCCGGTTGCCGCAAGCCAGACAGCGCGAATCACACCTGGCCTTGTATGCGATATTCCACACAAAGCGCTAGAAGATTGGCACATTCTTCACACAGTTTTCATGGCGTCAATCAGTGATCGCGGAACTAATCGTTTTAAAACAATAAGTTGATGAGACTCTGGCATTCGTTGCAATTCCGCCGAGGGCTTGCGACACTTTCGCCGGCAGCGACCACAGCTGCGGGAGGAGCTAGAATGGGGAGCAGCATCACGCCGCTGCGTGAAGGTCGCGCGCGTCCACGATGGTATGCGCAGCTCTACGTTCAGGTGCTCATTGCGATCGCCCTCGGGGTGTTGCTTGGCGCGGTCGCACCAGCATGGGGCGCGGCGATGAAGCCGCTGGGCGATGCCTTCATTCAGCTCGTCAAGATGATCATCGCACCGGTCATTTTCCTGACGGTCGTCACCGGCATTGCAGGGATGCGCGGGGTCGGCGCGATCGGGCGCGTCGCGGGCAAGGCGTTCGGCTATTTCCTCGTCTTCTCGACGCTCGCCCTGATCGTCGGCCTGATCGTCGGCAACGTTGTGCAACCGGGCGCGGGCATGAACGTCGATCCGACGACGCTCGACACCGGCGCAATTGCGAAGTTCAAGGATCAGGCCGAGGACAGCACGATCACGGGCTTTCTGCTGTCGATCATTCCGACCACATTCCTGTCGGCGCTGACCGACGGGTCGATCCTGCAGACTCTGTTCGTCGCGGTCCTGTTCGGCATCGCGCTGAGCTTGGTCGGCGAACCTGCCAAACCGGTCTTCGATCTGCTCGACCGCGTGATGATTGTCGTGTTCAAGCTGGTCGAAATCCTGATGCGTGCCGCTCCCTTCGGCGCGTTCGGCGCGATGGCGTTCACGATCGGCAAATACGGCCTCGCCAGCCTTGCCAATCTCGGGGCGCTGGTCGCGACCTTCTATCTGACCTCGGCCCTTTTCGTGCTCGTCGTGCTGGGGGCTGTGGCGCGTGTCCACGGCTTCTCGATCCTGCGCCTTTGCCGCTACCTGCGGGCCGAGCTGTTGCTGGTGCTTGGCACGTCGTCGTCGGAGTCGGCCTTGCCGTCCTTGATCGACAAGCTCGAACGCGCGGGGTGCGACAAGGCGGTCGTAGGCCTCGTCGTTCCAACGGGCTATTCGTTCAACCTCGACGGCACCAACATCTACATGACGCTCGCGGCCCTGTTCATCGCGCAAGCGACGGGCACTCCGCTGGACCTCGGCGACCAGATTGCCCTGCTGCTCGTGGCGATGATCAGCTCGAAGGGTGCGGCGGGCGTGACCGGCGCGGGCTTCGTCACGCTGGCGGCGACACTATCGATCGTGCCGTCGGTCCCGCTTGCGGGGATGGCGCTGATCCTGGGCGTCGATCGCTTCATGAGCGAATGCCGCAGCATCACCAATTTCATCGGCAATGCCGTTGCCGCAATCGTCGTGGCGCGCTGGGAAGGGGCGGTCGATCGCGAGCAGCTTGATCGGACGCTTGCGACCGGCATCGCGCCCGAAGTTGCGACGGACGAAGCCGATCCACCCGCACCCTTGGTCGATACGACGCCGTTCTACCCCGACCGGGCTTTGGCAGGCGGGAAGCTTTCGCACAACGATTGAGGGGGAGGATTTGACCATGATGGGGACCCGCAAGCTCGCAAGGCGGCTGATGCTCGGCGCTGCGACAGTCGCTTTGCTTCCTGCATCCGCACTGGCGCAGCAAGACAATCAGCTGCCGCAGACCGCAGACCCGGCGCCGCCGGGAGAAGAAATCGTCGTCGTGGGGTCGCGCATCGTCGGTGCGAAGATTACCGAAGCGCTGCCCGTCGTTGTGGTCGGCGAGGCGAAGCTCGATGCCATCGGTGCCGTCAGCGGCGACGAACTGATCCGCAACATTCCGCAGATGGGCGACGTCTCTTTCAACCCCGCCAACAATGCGCAGACCAGCAATGCCGCCCGCGGCGACGTCGGCTCGATCAACCTGCGCTCGCTCGGCGTCGGCAACACGCTCGTTCTTCTGAACGGTCGCCGGATCGTCGCGCACCCCACCAGCCAGGCACTCTCCGATACCGGCTCGGTGCCAGTGATCAGCTACAATTCGAACGCGATCCCGACGACCGGGCTGTCACGCGTCGAAGTCCTGCTCGACGGTGCTGCGGCGCTTTACGGTTCGGATGCTGTCGCCGGTGTGGTCAACACCGTGGTCCGGTCGAATTTCGACGGCCTTCGCGCCTCTGCCCAATATGGCGGTGCCGACAGCACCAGCCTGCGTGAGTTCCAGGGAAGCGTGCTTCTGGGCAAGAACTTCTCGCGCGGCAATGTGACCGCGTCGTTCGAATTCACCCAGCGCGAAGCGCTGCGTGCCGAGGATCAGGATTTCACCGCATCGGCCGATTTGCGCCCGCTGTTTGCCAACGAACCCGCGTTCGCCAGCTCGACGACACCCGACACGCGCGCGACGCGCGGCGTGTGGCCCGCGCTCCAGACCAATATCCAAGTCCGCCAATCGACGGGTGTCGGCACGGCAACCCGGACGCTGACGACGGCAGCGGGCGCATTCCACATTCGCCCGCTGCAGTTGGGCGGCGTCAACCAGACGTGCACGGTAGCGCTCACCGCAACGCAGTGCCTCGTCAATACGACCCTGCCGACCACCGGCGTCTTTCGCGACCTGCGTTACGATACGGCAAAGGGCACGACGGTTCTGCCCGACGTCAAGCGCTATAATCTGTTCGCCAACGGTCATTACGATCTGACCGACGATCTCACGGTGTTTGGCGAGTTCGGCTATTATT
>JBJXFA010000091.1:0-3267 GCA_046153865.1 Sphingomonadaceae bacterium | reverse complement strand
CCGACAACCTCGACGATCTCGGCAGCCTCTGCCTCGATGGTCTCGGCCTCGGCGACTGGCGCCGCCTCGACGGCCATATCATCGGCGATCTCGACCATGCCATCGGCGGCGATAGCTTCAGGTTCGGCCGAAGGCGCTTCGGCAACCGACGCATCCATCGCAGCAGCTTCGGTGGCTTCGGCAACCGCCTCGACTGCAGCAACGTCGGCGGTGACGGCGTCTTCGAGATTGCCGCCTTCAGGCATCACGAGTGCCGTGCCGCACGCCGCGATCGGATCGGCAACGCTCGCCTCGGCTGCAACAAGGGCGGCAGCTGGGGCATCGTCGATCATCGCATCGGCTACGACAACCGCTGCAACGGCGGCGGGCGCGACGAATTCAGAGGCGATCGGCGCAGTCGTGTCTTCGGTTGCGCTGGTCTGGCTCGATGAACCGGTAACGAAATCGAGCATACGTTGTGCCGCTGCCAGAACGGTATCGGGGTTGCCGTGGAGGTCGAACGCCATTTTCAAACACTGCATGCGCTGGTCTTGCAGATCCATGTGGGTCACCATCGGTAGCTGTTGGGGCGGGGGAGACTTGAGTTCGGCGCGAAAGCGTCCCTGCGCATGCTTGCGTCCGATCGCGCGATTTTTGGATGCAGGCGGACGCAGCACCGCGATGTTGGAACAGGGGGATGTTCCAAGGTGCGAGGCTGTGAACGCGCAGATCCCGCGAAGGACGTGAGCACGTAGGTTCGAATTGTGAGGTGAGCAGTGACGCTGCACTATCTTACGTGATGAGCCGCTGATTCGTCCCGGTGAAACGGCCTGCCAGCGTTGATTTTCAGCGCGCGACGCAAATCGCCGAAGCCTGATGGGCGAGGCGCAATATGCCAGCGCGCAGATGCTTCGAGCCGTCTACTTCGTCGGCGTTTTGCCATCGTTGCGCCCGCCGCTGCGGGTAAGGTAAACGGCACAAGGCTTGCTGGGTACGGGCAAAACGGCAGTAGGTTTGCAAACCGATCCCGCGCTTTCGCGGCGTTAATCACGGCCAGGAAGAATTGTGCGCAGCGTCACCGGCATGTTTTCGGACGATATCGCGATCGATCTTGGCACGGCCAACACACTCGTGTGCGTGGTCGGGCATGGGATCATCATCGACGAGCCGTCGGTCGTCGCGATGAAGACCTCACGCACAGGCCGCGAGTTGCTTGCGGTTGGCATTAAGGCCAAGCAGATGCACGGCCGCACTCCCGACGGCATCGAAACGATACGGCCCTTGCGCGAGGGTGTGATCGCCGACTTTCTTGCCACCGAAGAGATGCTGCGCCAGTTCATCTCGCGCGCCAAAACGCGAGGCGGGTTTCGCCGCCCGCGCATATTGATTTCGGTCCCAGCCGGCGCCACCCCGGTCGAGCGCCGTGCCGTCTATGAAACCGCGCTGTCGGCCGGAGCACGTCAGGTCTTTTTGATCGAAGAGCCGGTCGCAGCCGCAATTGGAGCCGGGTTGCCGGTCGACGAGCCCACGGGCTCGATGGTGCTCGATATCGGCGGCGGGACGGCCGATCTCGCCGTGCTGTCGCTGGGTGGTATCGTCCTGGCGCGGTCGATCAAGATTGCCGGCAACGCGTTCGACGAGGCGATCATCCGCTATGTGCGGAAGGAGCATCAGCTGCTGATCGGCGAATCCAATGCCGAAAAAATCAAGATCGAGGCTGGTACCGCCAGCCAGATCCCCAACGGCAGGGCCGCCGAAATCCACATCATGGGCCGCGACGTGAAACAGGGGCGGCCAAAAACGATCGTGTTGTCGCCGCAGCACATCGCCGAAGCGCTTTCCGACCCGATCGAGCGGATCGCCGAGTTCGTTCAGCGCGCGCTCGAAGAACTGCCGCCCGAACTCGCCCACGATATTTGCGAACATGGCGTGCGCATCACCGGCGGTGGCGCGCTGCTCGACAAGCTCGACGTCGAACTCGAGCGCCGCTGCGGTGTGAAATTCATCATACCCGAAGCCCCCTTGCAGTGCGTGGTTCGCGGATCGGAAAAAATCCTGCAAGATCTGATGGCCTACGAGCATCTGCTGATCCGGCCGTAAGTGCTAGAGGCGCCGGTTGATATGGTCCGAGGCCGGGAATGACAACGGGAGTGCCGGGCCAAAGTACCGGATGAGGGTCCTCGACGATGAGCCGCGACAACGACGGATCGTCCCGCTTGTGGTTCCGTAGCTCCGTTACGGCGGTGGGCGCCCCCACACGCGCATTCGGGTTCCTGACACGGTCCGTCATCATAGCAACGCTCGGGCTATTGCTTATGAGCAAAGCAAACCCCTCGGCGATTGAACCGCTGCGCGAAGCCGTGGTGGCGCCGTTCCGATCGATGCTGACAGTGACGGCCGGGACGGTGTCCAGCGCGGTCGGGCTCATCGCCACCGGTACCGGTCGCGTGTTTGCTCGCGGCGAGGGCAATGGGCGCGATGGGCGCGATGTGAGACCGTCAAAGGACGGCAGCGGTCTGACAGCACACATTGCCGACTTGCAGCGTGAGATCGCAGACTTGAAGCGCGAGAATGCGGGGCTGCGCGCGTTGGTGCCGCTGGTCGGCAACCGCGCCTATACCTTGAAGTCTGTTTTCGTGATTGGCGGGTCCGCGACAGGGGCGTCGAGCCGTGTACTGATCGCAGCTGGCCGCGACGATGGCATACGCCCTGGCTATCCCGTCATGATGGCCGACCGATTGCTCGGCCGCGTCCACCATGTTCACACTGCAACGGCTGTCGTCGTGCGGCTTGCCGACCGTCTGAGCCGAGTGCCGGTGATGGTTGGTGCCAGCGAAACGCGCGCGTTGTTGGTCGGGACTGGCGCTGGCGGCGCAACACTGGAGCTGATCGGTCAAGGTCCTGCGCCGCGTGCTGGCGATCCTGTCCTGACGTCGGGGATCGGCGGCGTATTCCCGCGCGGATTGATGATCGGGCGCGTTTTGGCGCCGGAGGACGGTGCGTCGACGAACGCGGCGACCCGCGTCGACCTCGAAAGCGAACGGGCATACGATCCCGTTGCCGGCGTGATGATGATCGAAGGGGCGGTATTCGATCAGGTCGATCCACCGGGCCGGCAGAGCGAGATCGGCAAGCCGTCCCTTCGCCTAGCTGAAGCCGGCGCTAGAACCGGGCCGGCGATGGTATCATCGCAGCCGATTGCGGGTGGAGTGGCGCGACGGTGATTGCGACCATCTCGAACCTCGGCCGCATCGCCGCGCTGTTTGGCGCCAGCCTGATCGCATCGCA
>JBJXFA010000087.1:0-23073 GCA_046153865.1 Sphingomonadaceae bacterium | reverse complement strand
CGCCTTTTTCGGTGCGGACAAGATCGAACAGCCGGCGGCGATCATCCTGC
Organism: Sphingomonadaceae bacterium; assembly: GCA_046153865.1. Taxonomy (GTDB): domain Bacteria; phylum Pseudomonadota; class Alphaproteobacteria; order Sphingomonadales; family Sphingomonadaceae; genus Sphingomonas_O. Next base: position 23,023 of record JBJXFA010000087.1, on the reverse strand, counting down.
GTCAGTTTGCGCCCGGCGACCGGCACGACAAACGCGAGCGGAGTAAGCCCCTTCTCGCGGTGCGGCGCGCCGACGACGAGCACATTGCCGACGGGCGAGTCGGGATCGAGCGTCTTGTCGCGCAAGATCGCGCCCTCGATCTCCTCGGTCCCCATCCGGTGGCCCGAGACGTTGATAACGTCGTCGCTGCGCCCGTGCAGCGAGAACGAGCTGTCGTCGTGGCGGATCGCGAAATCGCCTTGCGTATAGGCCCAGGCTCCGCGCCAACGTGTCCAATATCCGCTTTCCCATCGCGCTGCATCGCCGCGCCAGCCGCCAATAACGCTGCCCTCCTCGACACGGAAATTGTCGGTGTCACCCCAGATCGTGCGAGCGAGGTAGGGATAGGGGGCGGCGATAACGATCTCGCCCTTTTCGCCCGGTTCCGCGCGCCGCCACGCGACACCACTCTCGTCGGCACGCACGAATGGCGTATCGCTTGTCGCCGCTTCGGCGTCCTCGACCCAGACATCGCCAACGATCCACGGCAACGGATAGGCATGCGCATCCGCGTTCAACGGAAAGTCGGTATTGCCGAAAAAATGCGTCCAAGCGATGCCGCCATGCTCGGTCGCCCAATAGCTGTTGATGTAGTGCGGCGTCACATGCGCCATGCCGAACGCCTGCACCGACGGCGAGGTCGGCTCGGCGCAGAAAGTCGCCACGCGCAGCGACGACATGTCGTAGCGCTGGAGATCGGCCAGATTTGAGGGATCGCTCATCACCGATTTGAGGAACGTGACCCCGGCCTTGAAGATCGTGACCTTGTGCCGCTCGATCATCGACGCGAAGCGCCCGGCGTGCGGGAAAACCGGCGAGCCTTCGGAGATGACTGTCGTCACGCGCGTCGTGAGTGCGGCGGAAATCTGGTAGCTCTGCCCCGTGATCCAGCCCGGATCGGCGACGACATAGATCGTGTCGCCGGGCCGCGCGTCGAACGCGACGGCCATCGTATGCGCGATCCCCGCCGTGTAGCCGCCGTGGACGTGGACGATCCCCTTGGGTTTGCCCGTCGACCCCGAGGTGTAGATGAAAAACATCGGGAAATCGGCATCGACCGGGATGGGCCGCGACGAAGCCCAAATCGCGCGGACAAAATCGCGGTCGGGCAACGCCAGCAATTCGTCCTCGCTGGCGACATCGAAGCCGACGGCGCGGGCCTTGGCGAGGATCGTCGCCAGCGCCGCGTCGGTCAGTTCGTGGCTCCAGCGGTCGCGCTCGCCGCGCCAGACGATGTCGGGCTGCGCGGTGTGCCGCACAACGATCACGGTATCGACGCGCGGCGGCAAAGTAACGAGGCTCGACGCAATCGCAAGGCGCACCCGGGCCGCATCGCTTGTGCCGATGCGGCCATCCTTGCCGAGTGCGATCAGCGCACGCCCGACGCCGCGCATGACATCCGACCGCTCGACCGTAACTTCGCCTGCCAGCGTTTCGGCAACGGTCGTGTGGATCACCGCCGCATCGGCTTCGGCCATCTCCAGATCGGTCGCGGCAAGCACGGCCAACGCTGTTGCCACCGGCACATAATTGTCGAGCGCCGGATCGGTATAGGCAGTCTTGAACGCCGCGACCTGCGCGTTGCGGTAGCTGCCGTCCGACGTGACGATGACGCGCGCGCCTGCGTCGGCGATCCGGTCGGACAGGGTCTTGTCGCTGAACCCGCCGAACACCGCTGTATAGACGATCCCCAATCGCTTCGCGGCTTGCGTCCAGTAAATTTGCGGCACGATGCTCGGCATGTTGAGCGCGATCCGGTCGCCCGCCTTCAGCCCCAGTGTGTCCAGCGCCACCGCGCATTTGGCGGTTTCGAGGAGCAAGCGCTTTCTCGACACGGTAAAGCAATCGACCGGCGCACCGCGCCCGCCGTCGGCAGCCATATCCCAGCGGTCACCCTCGAAAATCAGCGCCGCTTCGTCGCCATGCCCGGCCAAGACGTGACGATCGACTTCGTTGAACGCCGCGTTCGTCCGCCCGCCGACAAACCATCGCCAATGCGGTGGTTCCGAAGCATCAAAGGCAGTCGTCCACGGCGCAAAATTGGTAAGGAGGGCGACCGGTACAGCATCACCGGTCGCAGCGTCCCAACCTGACCAGCCGCCGCCCTCACCCTGACACAGCCACGCACCCGAACCGTCGTTGCCCGCAACGAACCAGTGAATGACGCGCGCGGCAATTTGGCCATGAAACGTCCCAGGGTCAGCAAGCGCCGCCGTGCGCATCGCGTCCCATTCCGCACGTGTCGAAACGGGATTGACGAGAGCTCGAACATCGGGAGCAACCGTGGAAGCGCCCTGCATGCCCGAATCACCCCCAATTGCACCCTCTCGTCATTGAACGGGAACATCCGTTGATTGGCAATACAGACACTGAGATTTGCCGTTTTTTCCAAGGGGCTGACGCGGTCAATGCTCCCCATGTTTACCATGCTGGGGTGGCATCTGCTCTATGCATTCAACCAAGGTGCCATAATCGGCTAGCGATCGACGAGGGGAGGACAGCTTGCCGGACGATCAGCGCCGGTCTGCGCGCAAGAGTCGGCTCCGCTAATATAGCCGCCGATCACCACCGTAATGCGTGAAAGGCGGTCGCGTTCGCGATCGGTGGGGGTGATTGCCGCCACGAATGCCGCAGCGCTGTTGTTCGCGCCCGCCTGCGCGCCGGCGTCAACCTGGCCGACTGTCGGGACGCCGAATGCCTGACCACTGACCTCGAAATTGTCGGCGTTGGCGACCGATTGGGCAGCGACGAACAGATTGCCCTCGACCCGAACGCCGGCGTCGCCTGCATCGACCGTGCCGCGAGGCGCGATGAGGTAGACGACCGGAACGGCGAGCGGGTTGGGCGAAAAGGCGGCGATGCCGGCCCCGGTCACGCCGCCGACCGCATCGATCGCAAAGCTGCCGTTGGGATCGATGGTGTAGACGATGGGCGGAAAGTTGAACGAGGATTTGGGGCCCTGTCCGGCGTTCAGGTCGCCGTTCGACGACCACAGGGTGATGTTGCCCGCAGGGAAGGCATTATTGGAGTTCTGCGAGAACAGGCGGCTTTGATTGAGGACGATATCGTTATCGGTAAACCCAAAGATCGAGCCGCCACGCAGCGTCAGTATGCCCTCAAGCCCCGTGGGGACGCGTAGCACATTGGTCGGCTGGAGGAACTGAACATACTCGCCAAGATAGGCGGCCCGGGCGGTCGAATTGCGCCGCAGCGGCTGCAACTCGGTTCGGACGACCGAACCGCCGAGAACGCTCCCTCCCGGTCCCATGATGATGATATCGCTGTTGCGCGTGGTCTGGATGGCCGCCAGCCTGAGGTCGAGATTGCCCGTAGCGGCGCTGGTCGCGGCACCCGCTTCGCCGCCTTCGAGATTGTTGCGCGTGAAGCCGACGTCGGCGGAAAACAGTGTGTTGATGGCCCGGTAGCCGCGCGAATATTTCAGATAAGACGGCGTACCGGGGATCGAAGGCGCCGCGAGTTCATTGAAATAAAGCGTTTTTAGCAGGAATTCGCGCTGCCGCAGGATCGGGAGGCTGGCAAACACGCGATAGGCGTCATCGTATCCGAGCGTTGCCGGAATAAAGCCAAGACTGACAACGTCGGGGGCGGCATTTACGCGGACCCAATCGATAAGCGGGGCCTCATAGAGGAAGCGCGTGCGATCGGTGATCGGATTACCGAGCGCATCGGTGGTCTGGGCAAACAGAAGATCGTCGATTGCGCCGCGCGCCTGCGGGTCGAGGTAGCTATCGCGCAGCGCATTATAGTCGCCGCCCGCAAAGACTCCGCCAGGCGCCAGCCCGAACTGGACCGAAATGTCGGCACTCTTGGTCGGCAGCCAGCGGTTCCATTCATTGCCGATCGCATATACGCCGCCGCCATATTTGGCTTCGCCGACCCGCGTGTTCCCAGCCAGATCTTCGAATTGCTCGCTGACCGAAACCGAAGTCAAAAATGGCCCGGCATCGCGCCCGGCCTCCAGATATAGCGCTCCGGGTCCGTTAATGACGAAGAGATTGCCCCGCACCGTCGAGCGCGAGGGCGTGCCCAAGGCTTCGACCGTGCCGATGATATCGCGACCTGCGCGGATACGCGTCACGTCGGATGTGCGCAAGTTTTGCCCGAAGAAAATCATATCGACAATGTCGCGACCCGCATCGATCCGTGCTTCCTTGGGCACGCGCAGGGTCAGGTTCTTGAGGTCGCCGCCAACGGCGATGCGCACCGGATCCGGATCGGCGCGGTGCGTGATGTCGCGATTGTAGGTCGCTCGGCGTTGCGCATCGCTTGTGCTCGGAAAAATCGCGCCGGAAAGCGCCGCCGTGCCGGATGCGAGAAACGTCGTCCGCGATGTGAAAGCCCAGGCAGGTGCGGTCGGTGCGTCGTCGCGCATGTAGATGCTTGCCGGGTTCAGCGTGTTGCCCGCGAAGATGTTGAGCTGGCCGAACGGTGAAGGCACCAAGCGCACGTTGCGTCGGCTGAACAGGGGTTCGAAGGTCAGGGGCCGCCCCGTTCCCTCGAAGCGGAGATCGCGATCGCCCAATAGCGTCACATCGCCCGTAATCGATGTCAGGTTGACTGATGCGCCACCAAAGCTGGTCAGCAGGCTTCCGTTGGCAAGCACATCGAGCGTGGTGTAGCGTCCAAAGTCGGTGCTCTGCCCGTCAAGCGGCCCATTCTCAATCTTGACCGTTCCCACTGCCTCGATGCGGATCGCGCCAGTGGTGATCTTGGCCGAGTTAAAAGCCTGCGCGGTGATTTCGGGGGTGTAGGTCAGCGCATTGGTCGTCAGGGGAACCGCATCGGCCCTGATCTCGGCAAAGCGCGAGAGAACGCGTTCGCCATCGACAAGCGAACCGCCTGAAACGATGTCGATGCTGCCACGCTGGTTCTGCACTTCAAGGCCGCGCACGTCGCCACCGCTCAGGATGTCGATCACGCCCCCGCCTTCAGGAATCAGCGCTTTCGCGCCGCCTTCCCACGCAACGTTGGCCGTATATTGCGCGCCGCTCGCGGCAATACCGAGTTCGTGGATCGCGCCACCCGCACGGACGCGGACTCCGCCGCCGCCGAACGCTGCGACCCCGCTCGAAAACAGCGTCGGGCTGAGATAGATATTGCTGCTGAACTGGAGCGAGTCCGGCGTGCCGTTCGCGCCAAGATAATTGCCACTCACGCGCGCCCGCCAGCGTTCGCCTTGAAATTCGCTCGACTCCGCAAGCACGCTTCCGCCGACATTGATCGCAATATCGCCGCCGTTGTTGCTTTGCTGCTGAAAGGTGAACGGAGCCGCAGGTGTATTGATGGGCACATTGGCCAATATCACGCGCGACCGCCTGCCCGTTCGCAGGAACTCGATTTGCGAGAGTGTATCGCTGACGCGCAGAGCGCCGTTCCGAGTATAGTTCCCCGGAAACCGATTATACTCGAGTGGCCGCCCGAAGAATAAGTCATTGGTGTAAATGCCATCCCGGTCGAAATAATCGCGGGCAAAATAAGGAAACTGGAAGGTCGGAATGTCCGAATCGCGCCGCGAAATCCGCCGCTGCTGTTCGGCTGTTGTCAGCAATCCGCTTGTGAATTGCGTTGGATCGACGGCAAGAAGCTGAGGATCGCCAGCGCCGTTGCGATACGTCGCCGTCGTCGCTTCGAGTTTTGCGAGACTGCCGGCACTGTAGACCGACGTTCCCCCGACAAGTTGCTGTGGTGCTAGTGAGTCGGTGTAAAATTCCGGATCGGCATCGCTGGCGAAAGCGATCGTCGGGTTGTCGTAAGCGCGATACGTCGCGCTCTCGCCCTTGGCTGGGTCATAATTGCGAAGGTTGAGATCGCCCGAAGCGGTCAGCCCGATCGAAGACGCTCCGGTCCGGACCAACGAACGCTGGAAATAACGCATGGTCTGCGGCGTGAACGCGGTCACGTTGGGCGACAGCGTCGACAGATATTCGTCGAGGATGGAAAAGCCGAGATTGTAGCTGCGATCCTGAGCATTAATGAAAGACAAGCGCCGGGAGGCTGGCACCGCATAGCGGCTGTCCGCCGCAATCGCGCGCGACAGATCGACCGAGATTTCAGCAAAAAACTCGACCGCATTGCGCAAGGTCGTCAAAACATTGTCGGGCGAAGACGGATTGCCGCGAAGGCGCGCTTCGCGTCCAGCGAAGAATACGCTCGCCCGTGACGAGAGCAGGTCGCTGACCAAGGGCGTCGCGCGGTTGAAGTCTAGATAAGTGACGCGATCATCGACAAGCGCGATCTGCGGGGTATTCTGCAGCTGAAAAAACAGCCCGCTGCCGCCGAGGAACGCATCGACTCCCGACCCGTCAGGGCGGACGCGGATCTGATCGAAGCCGACGGACTCGGTCGATGTCGGATCCTGAAGGATTACCGCTGGAATGCCGATATCGAGCGCGATGCCCCCGCTCTCGGCGAACACCCGCGCGCCCCCAGTGTTCGAGGCAACCCGGTGCGTAAAGGCGTTTTCGCCCGATACGCTCAGCGCCGCTGCCGTCGCGACCGAGGCCCGCGCAGGATCGACGCTTTGCGATGCCCCCGCCACGAAGCGATAGGCCGTCGATGCCACCACCGTATCATCACCACTGTTCAGCGACAGTCGCGGGAACAGTTGCGCGCCCGAGAACGGATCGCCGATCCCGCCCACATGCGCCCCCAGCGCGGCTGCGCTGTTGGCAATCGCGCTATACGGAGCGGCGTTATACGGGCTGTCAAATTCCGCGATCAGCCCTGAGCCGATGTTCTGTTCGCCAATCCCGGGGTTGAACTGGAAGCGCACAAAGCGTCGCGGCAGTCCGGCGGCGGTCAATTGCTTTATCGCGTCCTTGTAGTTCAGCACGTCGAAGCAGACGGTCTGCACGTTGCAATCGCCGCGGATGACCGGCTCGTATGCCTTGGTCCCGCCACCTTGCACAATTTCGAGATATTCAGGCGCGGTGTAGTCGGCAAAACTGAAAAAGCCGTCGGTTACGGTGCCCTTTATTGCCAGATCGCCACCCGCGCGGATCGACAATACCCCCGCCTGTCCGAACGGACTGCCGTCGCGCGTCCGATAGGCAAAACGCGTGTAATCCTGCGTGATTTCGCCTTCGCGACCGGGGACAACATAGGTGGTCTTGCCGGGCACGAGCAGGCTGCCGACGATCGGCAGCAGGGCGCTGTTCCGCATCGCGCCGCTCGCCAGTGCCTGCGCTGTATCGACCGTTCCGGCACCCAGGTTCCAGTTCGAAGCCAGCGTCACCGCGCCCGCCGCGACCAGCTCGACACCGGGCTTGGCGCTGAACCCGTCGAGCGCGTCAAGCCCGCCCAACGTCGCAAAGGCACCGCTGACGTCAAACGTCTGCACGAACTCGGGCAAAGTTCCGGACAGACCGCGACCCGCCGCATCGACGCCGCCGAGGAAGTTGACGGCGCCGGTGCTCGCATAGCTGCCCGTCGCCGTGTTCAGCCCGGTCCGCGTATCGAGCACGATCGTTCCCGCCGCATCGCGGCTGACGCCGGTGAACCGCGGGTCGCGGGCGATCGCGTCGAGGTCGAAGCGCTTGAACGCTTCGATGCTGACCTCACTGGCGCCGCGCACCGAAGCTGCGCTATCGACGCGAACATCGAGCGTATCGTTGCCCGGCCGTTCGATCAGCGGCGCGCGCACCAGCAGCTTGCCGCCCACGTCCCCCTCGGCAAATGTGAAATAGGTGATATCGCTGCGGGTTTCGCCGATCAGGCGGTTTCCGGGGCGGCGCGCTGCCAAATCGATGATCGCGGCCCGGTTGACGACGATACTCCCGCCGATATCGGTTCCCAGCGTCACGGTCCCGCCGCGTGCCGGACGCGAATCGTCCTCGGCATAGCCCGTCGCAAACGCGTTCAGTTGGGCGCCATCCTCGAGCACGACGCCCGCCGCGCCGAACAGCTGGATATCGCCGCCGTTGACCCCCGAGGTATTGATCGTCCCGCCGATCGAAATCCGTCCGCCATCGGCGGTCAGCGCCAGCCGATCGACCGTCAGCGTCAGGCCTGATGCCAGCGCGAGATCGTCGATGCCCGTGCGGATATCGACTTCGCCATTGTAAACCTGTCCTTGCGGACCAAACAGCTGCGTCAGGCTGAAGCTGCCCGCCGTATCGAGCGTCAGCGCAGCGCGGCCTTCGGGCGCCAGGGCATCGAGTTGCCCGAGCACGATCGTGCCAAGCGGCGCGATCAGCGACAGACGACCTGCACGACCGCTACCGCCACCGATCGAGAGCAGCGTCTGCAACCCCAGGTCGATGCGCCCGGTCTCGGCGATCAGGCCGAGCTGCCCGCCGGGCGCGCTCACGTCGATAAAGTCGTCAGCGTCGCCGAACCGCCGCGCATAGCCCGGCGTCAGGAAAGCCGCACGGCCAGCGGCGACGATATCGGTACGCGCACGCACAGTAAGGCTGCCCGCAGTCGCGCGCAGCACGCTGCCATCGACCGAGATCGATTGCGCGGCCAGCTTCAACTGCGCGCCCCCTGCGCCCTCAGGCAATTCGGCCGCCGCAGCACCGACCGGCGCGACGATCGAAAGCGCGCCGCGTGTTTGCAAGCTGAGCGATGGTGGCACTGCGGCAACGCCGACCGGCAACGCGCGCCCGCGATCGACGATGAACGGCGTCGCAATTGCAAATGCAGCGTCGCCGACGTCGAAAATGCCATTGCCCTCATAGACAATCCCGCCCAGGGCGGAGAGCGTCACGCCGCCACCGAACCCATAGGTATTGACGGTCCCGGTCCCGAAACGCGCGCTCGTGCTGTTGATCGAAAGTGTGCCCGTGCCGCATGCCAGCGCCCCGCTTCCGCCGCAAGTTCCGGTAGCAAGCCCGTTGTTCTGCAATGTCAGTTCGCGCGCATTGATCGTCACAGCCGCGCCGGGATCGCGCGCGCGCAGCCCCGCCGTGTTCAACCGGAAATCATTGAACTTGAAGTCGCCCGCCGCAAAGTCGAGCGTCTGCGATGCCGAGAGCGTTGCAAATTGGGCACGACCGAGCAGCGCCTCGACGCCCTTGTTGACGATGAAGCCCTCGGTCCCGGTGTCGATATCGGTAAACGCGATCGTCGGCGCGCCGATTGAAAGATTGGGCGCATCGAGCTGGCTCGCGATATCGACGCGCGCTTCGGAACTGGCGTCGAACAGGATTGTCTGCCCCTTGAGGCTGACGCCCGCTTCCACGGTCAGCTTAGCGCCGGTCGTATCAACCCGTTCGCGGACATCCACACGCCGGACCAACCGGTTTGGTCCGTTGGTCACCTGCAACAGCGCGCCGCGACCCGTTTGCGGATCGTCGTTCAGCACGTAGAGATCTTCGGGTGCCGCTTGTGCATTGAAGATCACGCCAGGGATCAGTTCATACAGCGTGTTTCGCTGGCCGCCCGAGTCAGGAAACACGAAGTTCAGCGGAGTTCCGGGATCGTAAAATTCGTTGGCCTTGAACTTGTTCGTGCCGCGAATGATGAAATCGCCGGTCTGGTCGGTCCGCGCTGCGCCGGTGGCCGTGATCGTCGCACCATCGAATGCCGTGATGTTGCTGACGATACCGTTGACGACAAAGATCGCGTCGCCGACGAGCAGGGGGTTGCTGCTGTCGTTGCGGATGCCGATCGAGTTTGCGCTCGGGATGAGCGACGTCGTTCCATCCGGATTATCGATGCGGGTTCCGCCGACAAGGACGCTTGCAGCATTGAGGTTCGTCAATAGACTCGCGGTCAGTTCGAGAACGCCGGGCCTCGGCTGCGCCGACAGCACTGAGACGATCTCGATCACCTGCCCGCCGATATCGAACTGCAGCCCGCGCCCGCCGAGTGCCGGGTTGGTGCGCAGACGCCCTTCGATATCGAGCTGCCCCGTGACGTCGAAACTGAGCCGACCCGCATCCTTCGGGAGCGCAGGGACAGTCAGACCATTGCGCAGCGCTCGCGCAGCAAAAACGTCGGACGCACGCGTCACGACAATCCGCGAGCTTTCCGAAAACGTCTCCTGCGTTTGAAGCGCGAAGGCCCGGAGTGTCGATTCGCGATTGTCACCGAAACCATTGCCGAAATAGCCCGTCGTCGCGATCGTCCCGTCGATCAGCGTCGAACCGACATCATCGGGCAGCGCGCGCCCGCCGCTCTGCTCGACCAGGCGCAACGCGCCGGGAAGCAGCGCGTATTTCGCCGGCAAGAGCGTATACCACCCCGCCTCGACACCCGGGGCGGTATTGAGAAAAACCCGCCGCCCCGCATTGTGTTCGTAAAGCCCGCCGACACCGGTCGGGCCGCTGTAGTCACGCGAATAGATCGGATCGTAGAGCGCAAGGGCATCTTCACGTCGGCTCGGCAAGATCGCATAAACCTGTCGTCCGTCAGCGTATTGGAGGCCCGATCGCGTGCTGTAAGGATCGACATTGATCCGTTCGAGAACGTCACGCGACCCGAACACGCCCGACACGAACTCATAAGCATAAAGATCGCCGCCGCCGCGGGTATCGATCGTCGAGCCGAGCTGCGCGTCAACCGTGGCCCCGCCGAGGCGGAGTGCCGCGACAGGCGGCGCCGTCAGCGGGTTGGGATTGGTCGGCGAGAAAAAATATTCGGTGACGTCGGTCGTCTCGCCATAGGGAATGATGAGCGGCACTTCGGCATTATCGAGCGCGGCCGTCGAGGTGACACTGCCGGGCAGCAGCGCCAGCGTGTTGGTCGGGCCGCCGAAAAAGTTGCGCGCCGGTGCGCCCGGTGACGCCCCCAGCGTGATCTGCCCGATCGGCGCGCGGATCACGCCGCCGTGCACAATGTTCGCGGCGTAACCCGAAAATTGGCCGCCCGCCGAATAGGGCACTTCGGGCAGATCGCCCGGCGAGCGGCCGAACGTGAGCGTGTTGTTCGCGCCGACCAATTCAATCGTATAGATCGTGCCCGTCGTCGGGTAGATCTGCCCGGCGGTAAAATTGACGTCGCCGCGCGCGACGAGTTCTCCAATCAGTGTCGACGGGATAGCGCGGCCTCCGACGAGGGTCGTCTGCCCGCTCGTGAGCGCAGGGTTCTGGACGCCAATAAAGCGCATGTCGCCGTGCGCCGTGACGTTGAACGCGCCGATGCGGCTGCCGACCGTCAGCTCGCCGCGAAATTCAACCGCGTCGGCCGTGAGCGACACAGTATTGGCGAGAAACTCGCCCGGCGGCGGCGTCTGAAAAAATCCTGCGAAGCCGCGCGTCTGCACGTCGTTGCGGAACGCGATGAAGGGTGCCGCCACTTCGAGGTCGCCGGTCGCATCGAAACGGATGACTTGCGGGTTCCGACTGACAGTCGGTCCGATGCCGGGGTCGGCGCGAACCATAAAGGCCTCGGGAAGCCGCAAGCGTGCGTCGCCCGCCGTCGTGAAATCGCCGAGCGCTTCGAAAGTGCCGAAGCCTGCCGCTTCGATGCGATCCGCTGCGACCCGGGAATTGCTGGCATTGATGGTCGTCTGCGCAAGGCTCGGATTGGTCAGGGTCAGGATCGCGCCGCGCGCTTCGGGGACGATCGCTTCGGCATGCACATCATCCGAGTTCCAGGCCAGATTGGTCGAGAACAAGCGGCCGCTGTCGCTCCAGACGGGCACGCTGAGGTAGCCGCCCGCCGCGCTGGGCACGTCAAACTGATCGGACACGCCGCGAAGATCAAGCTTGGCACCCGCCGCAATCTCGAACGGGAGCGCCCGATAAGCATAGCCAAGCCCGATGCCCTCGATTGATCCGAAATTGCTCGGTGCACCGATCGAATTTGCGATGTTGCTGATTGTCCCTCCGCTAACGAGCCGTCCCGTGCGGATTGCAGTCTGATCCGCCTGGCTGCGGATCGGCGCACGCGGATTGATAAGTGCGACGCCCGACAGATCAGTGTCGCTGTCCGGCGCGAGCACAAGCCCTTGATCGCCGTCGAGCACGCCAAGGAAATAAGCCCCCGTGCGCGTCGCCAGCCGGATGTTGGTGCCCTTAACGCTGAAAAACAAGCTGTCGGGGTCTTGGATCTGCGTCGTGAAAAAAGCGGTGATCGTGCCATCGGCGTTGGGGAAAAGCAGGTCGGCCAGGCTCGGCGCGCCCGATCCGGTGCGCGCGATCGATCGAATGCCGCTTTCGACCTCGAAGCGCTGTGTGCCGGGAGCAACAGAATAGTTGGGGACGCTGCGACCATAATCCGTCTGCTGCGTGATCTCGCCGCCGGGCAGCCGGATCCGCCCCTCTTGCAGCAACCGCCCGACCGTCAGCCGCGCGCCGGCCTCGCCTTCGATCGCGCCGCCCGCAGCAACGCGCAGCTTGGTCAGGCCGCCGAGCGTGAAATTGGCCGCGCGCCGGTCAAACGGATCGGCCGGCACTTGCGGCGCGACGACCGCATAAAGGTCGCTCCCGCTTGGCAGCGCGAGCAGCGTGTTGCGGCTTGCCGACGTCAGCAAAGCAGGGAACATCGCCTGCGAAAGGCGCAACGTCTCGTCATTTTTGATGTTGAGCGTCTGCACTTCGGCCAGCGCCGAATACCCCGGAACGGGGTCGGCGAAACCGCCTTGAAAAATGCGCGTTTTCGAAGAGGCGAGCCGCACCGTCCCGAAGCCTGACGTTTCGATGAAATCGAGCGGGATGCGCGTGCCGCCCGCAACGTCGTCCGAGCCGAACGCGAGCAAGGGGGTCGTCAGGTCGAACGTGCCGCCACCGCCGAAGCCGTGCCCGCGGATCGTGCCCGGCGCGAAAGCGACGCGCGCGGTGATCGCCGGAGGGCTGAAGACATCGCCTGCCGCATTGTCGGAAAATCCGGTTACTGGAATAGGCCGCTCGCCCCCTAGGCGGAAAACGAGCTGCTCATAATATTGTGTGTTGTTGAACAGCCGAACCGAACCACCGCGCGCCGTGAGGGTGACCCGGCCGTCGGTTGCGACGTAACCGCCGCTCGACACGTCAAGCAGCGCGCCGGCATTGACGAGAATGCTGCCGCTGACATCGACAGCGTCGTAATTGGCGACCGTTACGCTGCGAGGAGGACTGAACGGGTCGGAGGCGATGAAAGTGAACGGCGTCACGCCCGTAATCGCCTTGAGGCTGCTCGCCGCGCGCAGGTCGATGCTGCCACCATCGACATAAGCTTGCCCCTCGACGCGCGCATTCAACCGATCGTTGATCCATTTGCCCGCTGTCGAAAGCGTGCCGCTGACGACGAGGTCATGCGACCCTGGCGTTGCCGAAATGGCACTGGCGATGCCCCCCGGAAGCGGAATGAGCGAGGGGAAGGAACCCGCAAGTGGGCCGTCGACAAGCGCGGTATCGAGCGCGATGCGGCCCGAAGGCACGACAATCGAACCCAGCATGTCAATGCGCCCGGCGGTCTGAGCGCTGAACGTGCCGCCCTCCTGAAGCATCAGCGCCACGCCCGTCGGCACCAAGATGTCGCCCGTTATCCGGTAACGCGATTGCGCAAGTCCAGCCGCATTGAACATGGCCGGATCGATCGTGATGCGGCGGCGCAGTGCCTCGCCGAGCACGCCACTGTCGCCGAGCACGGGAGCGATGACCTGCCCCGCGGCATCGATGCCGAGCGATGTGGCAAAGCCAAATTCGGGAACCCCATCGGCTTCGAACGATAATCCACCGATAACCGGATTGGCAATAACACCCAAGTCAACCGGCGAAGCCTGCACCGAGAGATAGCCTCCAGCCGGCAACTGGGCAGCAATCGCCTGCAACCGCCGCGTATCGGCAGTGTCACTGGCTGTGCGCGTCCCGGGTTGCGCAAGCGTGCGCTGGACCGTTCCAGCAAAACTCTGCGCCGCAATCGTGCCGCCCATCGCAAGCGAATTGGAACTGATCGTCAGGGCACCTGCATCGCGCCCTTCGACGAACGCGCTGACCTCGCGGAACACGACCTGCTGCGGATTGGTGAACGCATCGACCTTGCCCCAGCGCTGTTGCGTGAGCTCGATCGGCGACAGCAGACCGACATAACTCTCGTTGACATCGGCATTGGCAATATCGATCAATTGTCCCGTTGCATTCACTAGGCGGCTCGTCTGGATCGTGCCGCCCGGGTAGCGCACCCAGCCGCCGCTGATGTCGAACCGTGCTGAAGGCCGGATCACCACCGTTGCCGGATCGGAGAAATTCTGTCCAATCGCGGTCGTGCCGGTCGCTTTCAACACCACGCTGCCGCCGCGCGTCATGAGTTCGGCCGCCGTCACGCCGACCTGATCGAGGAAGCTGCCAGCCTCGATCAGCGGCGAGCCGATCCAGGCAACGCCGTCACTGCGAACCCCCGTGCGCCGCGGGTCCAGCACAACGGTCGCGCCGTTCAGGAAACTCTCGCGGTAATTGGGCGCATCGCGCAGTTCGTTGCGCTTCAGCGTTTCCAGGACGATCGTGTTGCGCGAAGCGTCGAGCAGCAGATCCTTGACGCCGCCGACATCGACGACCGCGCCATCGCCCACCAGCACGGTCGCACCGAGAATGCTGACCGCAGCGTTTGGAGCATAGAGCGTCGAATCTGCGGCGAATTCGAGCGTCCCCGTTGCTCCCGCGATGGTCGGCACGGGAATTGGATTGGTGAAATCGTTCGGAAACGAAAAACTGGCGTTCGCATTGATCGTGATCTGCGATGTCTTGAACGCCGCGACTGAGGATGGTGCTTGCGGCACCGTCTCGCCATTGTCGTCGGGCGTGATCACCAGCGCGCTTTGCGAACCAAGGCGCACGTTGACGCCTTCGAGCAGGATATTGCCGTTGCGCGATACACTGGTGGTCGCGGCAATAACGCCGTCTTGCAGCACGGCGTTGCTCTGCAGCGAGACATAGCCGCGCGGTGCCTCGATCAGTCCCTCGCGGGTGTTGCGAACGACATTGATCCGCCCCGGGACATCGACTGTCGCGGTTTGCGTCAGCGCCAGACCCCGGATGTTGGGCGTCTCGCTGTCGGCACCGCCGGTCGATGCCTTGAAACTGATCGGGCCGGTGAGCGCCACCTGCCCTTCGGCCGCGGTCAGTCGCCCGCTGTTGGTTACCTCCGGCGCGGCGAGGATAATAAAGCCGGGGCCATCGGTTTCGATTGTCGCGCCCGCGCTGACCGTAATGCCCCCGATCGGCTGTGTTCCGGTGCTAAACGATTGAGTGTAGGTTTCGATTCCGTTGATGATACTTGGCTGACCGTTCAGGATGCGTTGCTGACGCACGAGCGTGCGTTGCAGGGAAAGCGCCTGCATCAAACCGTCGCGCAAAATCGAGAGATTGCGATCCTGGATGCTTGCCGGTGCAGGCTGACGCAATCCGCCAGCACCGATAACCGATGCGCCGTCCTTGTCCGAAATTGTTTCGAAATTTCGCGTCGCCGAACGGTCGCTCCCGATTTCATAGCTCGATGCCAGCATCGAACGCATGTTGATCTGGCTGGTCGGCCCGAACAGGATACCGTTCTGGTTCAGCACCACGACGATGCCGTCGGCCTTGATCGACCCGAGAATCTGGCTTGGAAGGGGCGCCGCAAGCGGGTCGCGAATGCCATTGTTGGCCCCATTGAGCTGCCCGACAATGCGATTGACCGCCACCCAGCTCGGCTGCGCGATACCACCAAGCTTCTGATCGAAAATCAGCGAGGTCCGCTGCCCCACGTTGAAGCTGTCCCATGACAGGATCGCCGTCGGCGCGGACTGGGCAATGGTAACGGCCACGCGGCCGTCGCTGCCCGCCGTCTGTTCGGGATAGGCCGCGCCTTGCCAGGTCGCCAGACCATTGGCGTCGCGCGCGGCCTGTGTCGCCAGCGCCGCGATGCTCTCGCGTGTGACGCCGGTCGCTGGAACCAAGCCGTTGCGCACGTTCAGCCCATCGCCGACGGGGACCATGCCTTGCGGCGCTTGCGCGGCACTGCGCGCCGCAGCCTGCGCCCGGGCCGAGAAATCGACCGCCGCCGTCACCCGCGCGGCATTGCGCAAAGACGCTTCGCGGGCGCTGATCATCGATGCCGTCAGCGTCGTGCCTTCGCCGGTCGGTGCCGTCGCCGCCCCGCCTGCGACGCCGCTCGATGCCGATGCCGCACCGCCACCCGGCCGAAGCGCATTCAGGAATTGCGCCTGTGCAGGAGCGGCCAGCCCCGCCAGAAGCGCCCCCATGCTGAGCGAACGCAGCAGGCGGGCGCGATGCGACGCGACGGTCTGACGCACGATGATGGGCTTCACATCAAGTTCCTTCAGGAAAAAGGGGTGGCAGCGTGCACGGGATTAAAACCCGAAGTTGAGATCGACGAAGACCGTATCGACCGCGAAAGGCAGCCCGCTCACCTCGCGGCTGGCGAGATAGCGCGCATCGACGTTTATGCCCTTGGCCAGACCGAGCGTGCCTTGGACAAAATAGCCTCGGGCGTTGGTCCCGCCGAGCCCGAAATTACTGTCGGTCAGTCCGTCGAGCACGGCATCGCCCTCGAGATAGCGATAGCCCGCCATCACCAGAAAATCGCCCCACGCGAGGATCTCACGCGAGCCGAAACTCATGCTGACGCGCCAGCCGGTGTCACCGCTGAAAAGCTGCGGCGTCGTGCCATTGGTGGCGGCGACCTGACAGATATTGGCCAGCGGCTGGCCCGGCTGCAGTGTCGACGGGACCACGTTCGTAAACGGCGCTCCGGCGGGTCCGAAGCGGCACGCGTCCTGCGGGCGATACGAAAGATTACGCACGAAATCGCCCTTGAACTTGGCGGAATAGCGCTTGCCCAGATCGACCGTCACGTCGCCCTTCACGTAAATCTGGTCATAATCCATCGCGAGCCCGAGGAACTGCGGGAACGGCGTGATGACCGCGTTCGGGTCCGCAGGATTTTGGGCGATCAGGCGCAACGGGAATACGGTGTTGCCCTTCTGCGAAAACGCAGGTCGCGACGCGTCGCTGCTGCACTGGCGCGCCAGCAGATAGGTGGCGCACGGCGTCGATAACTGGCCCTGCACGTTATCGTAGGAGAAATACGCGCCCGAAAGTCTGAGCTTGACGTCCGAAGTCGGTCGGAAGGTCGCGCTCAGTTGCCCGGCAAAGAGCCATTTGTTGCGATCGGCGGCCTTGTTATCGAGATTTGCCGGGAAATTGCTGGGCGTGAATTCGAGCGGGAAACCGCCACCGGTTGCGCTGATTTCCAGCGTGTCATCGAAAAGTGCGGTCTGCGCCCGAAACGCGATCCCCTCGAAATTCAGGTCTGCGTCGAAGATCAGGTCGGTCGTGTCAAACGGCGGCGGCATTCGGCCGAGCACCAGCGACGCCTGTTCGGTCGGGTGAAAATCGACATACGCCTGATCGAGCCAGATGCCCTTTTTGGTGAAGCTGTCGCCGAGCAGATTGTTGGTCGAAACCGGGCTGTTTGAATTCCCCGAAGCGAGGCGGATGCCGACAAGGAGTTCGTCGCTGACCTTTGCTTCGACCCCGAGCCGCGCCCGCAGCAACAGCCGGTTCGGGCGATTGCGCGTGCTGTTGATCGTCGGAAATGCGGTCGGATTGGTCGCCGGATTGATGTCGAACGGGCCGGTCCCGTTGAAGTTCGCGACATCGAGGATCGCGCCTGCGAAATTGCCGCTGTCGAGGAAGTCGGAGCGCGACCGCATACGGAAGTCGCCGCCTATCTTCAGGCCACGCAACCAATCTTCGACGAGACCGGGCTCGGCCCAGCCTTCGCGCTGCGCCTGGGCAAGCACATCCTGCTTGATCTCGTCGCGGATCGCAGCGCGCACCGATGGCGAAACATAGGGCACGCGCTGAACGCCCTCGGCGGGCGGTGGCGCCGTTCGCGCGGCCTGTTGTGCGGCCCGCGTAGCGGCTTCAGCCTGCGCGAAGAGATCTTGCGCCTCGGCCTCGGTGATGAGCCCGCGCTTCACCATCAGCCGCACAAGGTTCGTCGTCATGTCGAGCGATGGTGCCGCAGCCGACGTCCCGCCCCCAGCGACAGCCGGAGGCACAGCAACCGGAGCAGTGCCCTCCTGCGCGGTCGCGATCGACGCCCAGCTGAGCGCCACTGCGATCGCCGCCCCAACGAGGCCCGCCCGCGCGCCGCGGCGTCGTGGCGTTCGAAACATAGTGTTCATCAGAACCCCGCTCTCACCGAAAAATTGACGCGCGGATCGCCGCGACGCGTAACCTCGCCATCCCTGAGCGGGACGGCACCGACGACTTCGCCGGTCAACGTCTTGAACAGCTCGAGCCGCGCACCGATGCCAAAACTCGCCAGTGGAGTGCCCCGGCTCTGTTGGGGCAGCACGCGCAAAGTGCGCACCAGACCGCCATCGACGAACACGAAATAGCGCGCCGAATCGACGAACTCCCCGATCGGCGTCGCATAATCGGGGCTGCGCACTTCGAGTGTGCCAACGATACCATTGTCGCCGACGGCTTCGCCAACCAGATAGCCGCGCACGGTATAAAACCCGCCGATCGAGAATTGTTCGTTCGGCAGCAGCGGCGTGTCGCTGATCTGCCCTTGCGCCCGACCGACAAGTACCAGGTCGGTCAGCACCGATTGCGTGTGAACCGCTTCGGCACTCAGCTTGGTGTAATTTCCGCGTGCGTCGGCGCGTGTATATTGAAACGCCGGAACGAATATCGTTGGTGGTTGGAGCGGGAGAAACGCTTCCGGATTGTCGATCTCGACCTGCTGCTGCGAGCCTGCGCGAACACCCGTCGACAGCGAGACCGTCAGGCTCGACGTTGCGCGCTCGCTCGACTGCTGGACGACATAATCGCCAACCAGGCTCAGCCAGCGCAAGCGCGGAAACTGCTGCGTCAGCGCACCACCGATCGTCGCTGAGATGTCCTGCTTGTAATCCTTGAAGTCGGCACCGAAGCGAATGACCTGCGCCGTGCTGCCGACCACCGGGATCTCGTATTGCGCGCGGCCGCCGATGGTGTAGCCGTTGCCAATCACGGTCTGCGAGCCAAGCGACAATGCGGTGTTGCTCGTCGAGCGCAACCCGTTCAGCGACAGGCTCCACGGGGATCCGAGGATCGGGGCGACATAGCCCGCTGACAGAATCTGCGAATTCGAAGGCCGCTCAGGCGCGACGCCGAAGCCGAAACTCAGGCGATGGCCCCGGCCCCAGAGATCGGTATGTCCGATTGATGCGTTGAAGCGCAGCGGCGCAGTGTCGCGGTTGCGGTTGTTGTTGACCTCAAGGCTCGCGGTCAGCGGCAGCGTATCGGTCACGCGCGCCTCGACGTCGATCGTTCCCGGCGCTGCGCCGGCGCGGGGCAGCAATGTGATCTCGCGATTGGCGAAGTGCCGATTGGCTTCGCTGATCTGGCGCTCCACCCGGCGAAAATTCGGCACCTTGCCCGGTTCGATTTCGGCAAGCTGCTGTCGGACGACGGCTTCGGACGCGAAGCGCGCACCCTTGACCGAAACTGTGCCGACGCGCGTCTCGATGACCTGCAGGCGGACGATGGCGAACTGATCCGGCGTCTCAGCATTCACGATCACCGAATCAAAACCACGGTCGCGATATTGTTTTTCGAGTGCGGCGCGCGCGGCATCGATGTCGCTGACCGTCCGGTCAGGACCACCAAATGGCAGGACGGTCGCATCGACTGTCAGTTCGTCCAGCAAGGTGTTTCCGACAACGTCAAACGCGTCGATCGCAAAAACTGCAGTTTGCGGCTCGATACTCGGTGCCGCAGGCTGCTGCGACGGGACACCGGTCGGAACGCCGTCACGACCTGGTTGCGCCGCCTCACCGCCCGGCATCGATTGCGCACGGCTGTGTGGCACCACTGTTGATGCGAAAACGCAGGCGCCGAACGCTGCGACGACTTTACGCCAACACGCCATCACGATCGGAACCCAAGGCGGGTCCACAGTCCCCTTTACTTCACTTATCGAAAGTTAAGGATTTTCCGTGACTCATTCGCGACAACTACATGGCGGGCTTGCGACGGCAGTTAAAAACCCTTGCGGCCGCGCACCGTGATCTTCTGGGGCCAGCGCATGGTTGCCGGTGGCGCGTCGAGCCCGCGCACGGCCTCAAGCGCATCGCGGAGCAGCGCGTCGCGCGCCTGATCGCCGGTTGATCGCACCAGCGCAGCGCTGGTCACGCGCCCATTGCCATTCACCTCGATGGCAAATTCGGCGGTAAAGGCAAGCCGGTTGATCCGGCCGTTGCTCTGCATCCGCTGCTGCAATTCGCTCTGCAGATAGCGGCCGAAAAAGTCGTCCGAGATACCGCCGCCGCCGCCGCCGCGCCCGCAATTGGGGCCGATGCAGGTGCCGCCCCCGCCGGGCGCACCCATGCCCGCGCCACTGCCGGCGGCAATCCCCGACGTTCCAGCCTGAACGTCGGCATTCATCGTCATGCTCGCGGCGGCCGGAGCCGAATCGACCATCGGTGAAGGCGGCGCCGGGCTGGGCGTTGGCGACGGAATCGCCGACTCGACAGGCTCGGGTTTCTTTTCCTCGAGCTGTGGCTCGTCCATAGGCTTGGGCGGCGGCGGCGGTGGCAACATTTCGATCGCAATCTGCGGTGGCGCTGAGACCGTAACGACGCCGACATCGGTAAACGCGCGATAAAACGACCAAAAAACCACGGCAACGAAAGCCGCGATCAGACCATAGATCATCGCACGCTTGAGAAACGGATCGCGCGGTTCGACAAACCCTTCGACGATCGTCACAAACAACATCCTCGAGACGCGGTGTGGCGCGGGCTTTAATCGTCTGTCAGCGCGAATTCAACCTCAGGCTCCTCATTCCGCCGCTTCGCCACCCTGTGACCAGCACCGCGAACGGTGTCCAATGATGGTGCGGGCGGTGGGGATCGAACCCTCGCGCCGCTGCGGAACCGGATTTTGAGTGGAGTAAGACTCGTCTAGGATACTGTTAAACATTGGCTATTTTTACGATCGCACTTATTGTGTGTAAGGTTTTGCGCAAGCCTCGCGCGCAAATATGGGAGGGCAAAGCCGCTCGGCAGTGTTCCGCAACGGGCTGAGGGTGCAGCGAGCGTGGTGATCATTAAGCCGGCCGCTCCACCCTCTAGGCCACAACTGGTCGGCACCCGCTTCAAGTTGCGTGTGAAATGACGGGGTGGATGCACCCCATCAGTTTAGAGCACGTCACGACGGGATCGCAATCCTGGCAAAGAATGATGGCCACTCTGTCGAACACGAGGAGCATCGCTGACGCCTCAGCCAGGCGGCCGCGGTAATCCGCGCGTTACAGCCGTGCGCCGACCTACCTGTAAGCGTCCGGCAAGACACGGCGGTCTTTACGCGTTGGTCGCGGAGTGCCGTCAAAACAACGCGCTGGATAAGTCCATCCGACCAACGGCTGGCCGATGATCGTTCACGACCCACGTATCATTCGACCGCCCCTGATCAAGACTAAGAGCCAGGTCGCCCGTGCTTTTCCTAAAACCGAACGTGCTCATAGCGCTTATTATTTGTCCCGCCATGTTCAAAACCTCGAAGTTTAGTGTAGATTTCCGTACTGGATCGCGCAGCCAGGCCTCGCCTAATTTATCGAGTTGCCAGTCGGCACTGTAGACCCGTGCTAAGGTCGTATCCGCAAACGCGGAACTGCTTGCGTCTTCTTGGCCAAAGAGTTTTCCACCGAAATACACTTTGGAAACGTCTTGAGCGACAAGGGGTTCAGTTACGCTGAGGATCGAACGGTCGCTATGGAAGCGAGGGGACCCAAAGTGTTCACCCGCTGCCCCGCCGACACTTCGATCGTCGTCAAATGCTGACGCTCTGAGAGAACGCGTAGCCGACGGAACGTCATAACTCAGTACGACGTCGCTAAATGCGCTGCTCGTTCCGTCGGAGCGCGTGAAGCTGCCTACATTGACGGTAATTGCCTGTCCAAAGTTCCAATGAGCGTTGACCGCTTTGCCCGTAAGGTTGATTTCGGTCACATCCGCCGATGCAAGATCGACAAGTTCGCCTTGATCCACATATCCGTTAAGGTTGGCGTCACCCCAGATTTTGAAAGCTCCCCACTTCGCATCGCCGACTGAAAAGACACCATCGAAATTGCTGTCGAAAGACCGCAGGCCGTCGAGATCTGAGGTCGCACCTGGCTTATCATTTGTGAAGGAAAGTTCGCTTGCATCGGTAACTGTGCCATCGCCGTTGCGATCGTAAACCAGTAACCCGTCGCCAGAACTTGCCCATGCAGTCGAGTTGGCACGACCGTCGCCGTCCCAGTCAAACGCGACGCGCGAAATCGACTGATCAATCAGGCCGACCCCATTGCGATTGAGATCGAGCACGATGGGGGCAGCGATCCCCACTTGAATGCCGCCTTTGAACTCGGCTTTTTCGATTCCGACGATTACATCCGTTCCGTCATTTCCGTCGGTGGCGGCGGCAGTATCGACAATCGTCGTCGTACCGTTGGTTGTCACGATCGCGTAAGTCGCGCGGGCTCCGGCGAAAACGCCAACATCAATACCTGCGCCGCCGTCGAGGCTGTCATTGCCAGCTCGGCCCGTGATGCGATCATCCCCGCCGCCGCCCTTGATGACGTTTGCAGCGGTCGTTCCGGCAAGAACGTCCGAGCCAGTGCCTCCAGTCAGGTTTTCGATCGCGGTCAGCGTATCGACATCGCCCGCTGCAATGGTCTGCGCAGTGGTCAGCAAAAGATTTACAGCTAGGTTCCCTGTTGCGTAACCATAGTCTGCCGTGTCAACCCCTGAGCCACCGTTCAACGTGTCGGTTCCACTACCGCCCTGCAGCAGATCATTGCCGTTCTCGCCAAGCAGCGAGTCACTGCCGGGGCCGCCAAGCAATACATCGTCACCGTCGCCCCCCGAAACGGTGTCGTTGCCCAGGCTGCCAATCACCGTATCATTGCCAAGACCGGACCGGATGCGGGTGATTGTCCGTCGTCAGAACATTTGGCACAACTCGCGGCGTAAATTAGCGGAGTGCGGGCCTCGTCTGGGGTTGGGTTTTAGGCGGCGAGCTTGCGGTGTTGCAAGCGCCGATGCTCGATGGTCTGTCGC
>JBJXFA010000083.1:0-32890 GCA_046153865.1 Sphingomonadaceae bacterium | reverse complement strand
GCCGGAGCGTGGCGGCGGCGCACGTCGCGCTCGGCCAGCGCGCGGCGGATGATCGAATCGTGATTTTCGCTGAACGAAAGGCGCTGGGCCTCGATTGCCTTGTAAGTTGCAAGCGACACCGAAACGCTGGTCAACCCGGTCATAACATCATCTCCCTTCGACCGTGCCCTGCTAAGGCATTACCCCTTACAAGCCGTTAACCCTGAGGCGCGGCGCAGGTCGTGCAGGCGGGGTCTTTGGGCATGCGGATCGTGCGCATGGCGGGTGCGAGCCCATCGAACAGGTGAAGTTTTCCGCCCGCGTCCGCGCCAAATGGGTAAAGCGCGCGGATCGCCTCGAGCGCGGCGAAGCTGCCCATGATCCCAGTCATCGCGCCGAGCACGCCGAGTTCGGCGCACGTGTCGCAATCATCGGCGTCGTGCGCGTCGCCGACATAGCATCGGTAGCAGGGCTGGCCGGGTTCATAACCGCGCCACGTGGCGAGCTGGCCGTGGAACTGGCCGATCGCAGCGGATACCAGCGGAATGCGCTGAACATAGGCGGCATCGGCGACGGCGAGCCGGGTTGCGAAATTGTCCGAACCGTCGACGACGACATGGCTCCCGGCGAGCAGGTTTGCTGCATGCGCCCGATCAATGCGGACACCGTGGATGGTCACCGCGACGCCGGGATTTATGGCGCGGACGCGATCGGCGGCGCGGTGCGCCTTGGATGCGCCAATGTCGGCATCAGCAAAAGCGATCTGGCGCTGAAGATTGGAGCGGCTGACGGTATCATCGTCGATGATGGTGAGCCGCCCGACGCCCGCTGCGGCGAGATAGAGCAACACCGGCGCGCCGATCCCGCCCGCGCCGATGACGGCGACGTGGGCGGCCTTGAGGCGGACCTGCCCGGCACCGCCGATTTCCTTGAGGACGATATGGCGGGCGTAACGCTCGAGCTCGTCGTCGGTCAGCGTCACGTGCCGGTCGAGCCGAAGCCGCCTTCGCCGCGCGCGGTTTCGTCGAGGCTGTTGACTTCGACGAGCGTAGCGCGCTGGACCGGGGCGGGGACGAGCTGGGCGATGCGGTCGCCGCGTGTGATGACGAAGGGCTCGCTGCCGAGATTGGCGAGGATCACTTTCACTTCGCCGCGATAGTCGCTGTCGATCGTGCCCGGCGTGTTGAGGCAAGTAATGCCGTGCTTGAGCGCGAGGCCCGAACGCGGTCGGACCTGCACTTCATAGCCTTGCGGGATGGCCATGGCGAAGCCGGTGCTCACCGCATGGCGCGCGCCGGGGGCAAGCGTCAGATCTTCGGCGGCGACGACGTCCATGCCTGCCGCACCGGCGGTGGCGTAGGCGGGGAGGGGGAGGCCGGTGCCGTGGGGGAGGCGGAGGAGCGGGATGGTGACGGGGGGCAAAAAATCAGTCCCGGGTGGGCTGTTCGAATTCGAGGTCTAGACAGTCGCCGATCGTGACCGCCACGCCGTCGATTGTAGCGCGCGGCAGCCGTGTTTCGGCTTGTGCCGTTCGCCGGGCGGTCTTCAGGGCGTCGTCCAGCAGTGTCTGGAGTTCGGGTTTCAGGCTTGGATTGTCGCGCAGGTCGCGCATGGCGGCGTCGCGGTGGTTCAAGATTGATAGCCACCAAGACATGCCGCGCCGCCCGGGCTGGACGCGCCATTGGATGACGTGCAGCGCGATCTGCATCAGATTGCTTTCCAGCGATCGCCGCTCGCTTCGCCCCATTGTTTCGATTTCCTCGGCGAGATTGTCCCAATCGATCGCATCGCCACGGCGTTCGCGCAGCATCCGTCCCTGCGCCATCGCCCAGCCAAAGCCGTCGGCAGCATAGGTCGGCGCGGTCGCGGGGACTTCGAGGCGAACGGGTTTGGTCACTGGCACGATGCTAACATCGGGGCGAGCGACCGTCGAGCCATAGTAGATGCTTAGCGGGCGTGGCGGCGGAGGCTGGGCGCGGAAGTTCACGAAGTTCACGACATGTCTGTGTAGCGGTTGTCATTTTTCAAGCTGCGGATGGGACGGATAAGCGATGCGCTTCGCGGGAGCAGACTTGCTTGGGGTCTTTGTCGCATCACGGGCATAACCCAAGGCGGGGGGGGGTAGGACAGCGCTACTGATCGGAGGATCGCGGGAACATGCGTGCGCTCATCGAGCGGTCTTCGGAAATTCATGCGTGCGGTTGCGTGCACGAGATGGCGATGGTTGGTCATTATTGCGCGCCAGAAACGATCCCAGACTTTGGCCCAAGTGGTTGTAAACATGATGTTTCAATGGCGGATTGTGATAAAAACCACTTTGTTCTCGAACCGAATCTTGCTATGAAAGTCTACGCTACGACTTAAAATTCGCGGGGGCGGTAAAAATGACGAAGCAAAATTTCGGGGTCTGGATTCCAATAGTTCTGGTGATGACTGGATGCGCAAATCAGAACGCAGTTTTTAGAAAAAACAGTCTGCCGAAAGAACCGGCAATTGTTACTATCGATGCAAAGCAGCGCAACATCTTTACGAGTAAAGGAAACGAAGATAAAGGTCCGCTGCGCATTTGCGCCGAAGCGGCGCCGGATGCTTTCACGGTGCTCAGCACAAGCGGTTCGCTTGATGCCAACGTTACCGATGCCGTGCGTGCGAAACTAGGGTTCGCGATGAGCGAGTCGGGTGCGACGATCGAGCGGACGCAGACCATCAATCTCTTGCGCGAGTCGCTTTATCGAACTTGCGAGCGCTATCTCTCGGGCGCGATCACTCAGGAGCAGATGGTCGTTCAGGCGGCACGCGACCAACGCACCATGCTGGGCGTTTTGGCGATCGAGCAGATCACCCGCACGGTGCGACCGCCGTCCACGATCATCGTGGGCGGCTCGACATCGAGCAGCGTGGCGGGGGCGCTGGACGAAGCCCTCGCCGCCGTCGATGAGCGGGTCGAGACTGAGGTCGAAGCGAAAAACGCTTCGGCTGCCGCAGCTGCTGCCGCTGCCAAGATCAAGCCGACCAAGGCCGACGGGATCGACTGCAAAGACGACAAGGCCTCGGCGGACGATAAGGCGACATGCGCGCTCGCCGCGACGGCAGACGCAAAAAAGACGGCGCTCGCCAAGGCGACGGCTTCGCGCGAAGCTGCGGAACGGATTGCGAGCACGGCAGGCAGCGGCGTTATATCGGCAACCGGTGTGCCGACGGCGCCATCGGGCGCCGCGCCCACGACGATTGCCGATGCCGCCGCATTGGCCGAAGTGGCGGAGTCGGTCGAGCGGATCGTAATCGAGTCGAACAAGATCGACGACTTTTTGATGTTGTGCATCAATATGCTGACTCGCGCGAAGGCCGAGGGCGAAGATGATCTCAGGGAAACGTGTCTTCGTGTCGTCGATGCCGAGGCGCGGCTCAAGGCGGCTAAAACCAACGCTGAGGCCGGTGCGATCGTCGCGGCCGCAAATTCGTATCGTGACCAGGCGACTGATATTGCGGAAGCAATGCTGGGCACGACGCCAGCTTTGACGATCAGCGCCATCGAGGCCGCGCTGACCAAGGCTCGGCAATTTGCGGGATCGACATCAAGAACCGAGATCATTCAGGCGTTTTCGATCGGGGACAAGGCCGGGCTCGCCACTGCGATCCGGCAGTCCATCCCGGGCGTGGCGCAAGAGCTGGAAAAGCTGACCGGACAACGCTGAGAGGAACGACCATGCGGACAAAGATTTTTCGTGGTGCCACGCAAGCTATCGTTGATGCAGCCATCGCAGCCGAACCGACATTCTGGCCGACGGGAACAAGGTTCGCGACGATCCGCAGGGCCTATCAGTCCGAACTGATTGTCCAAAGCATTCCGGCCGATCCCGCGATCGACTTTGGTGCCGCGGGGCCGTGGATTGGCATTATCGGCATTGGATGATGTGAATTTGCAGACGCGGCGGAGCAATCCACCGGGCTGATCTGGCTTATCGGGAGAATTGCATTACCCTTTCGGCGAGCCGCGCCGCTACCGCATCCTTTGGCATGGGCTCCCAGCTTTCGATGCCTGCCGCCGTGATGAGGTGAACGGTGTTCGCCGCCCCACCCATCACGCTTTCGCTTTTTGGGCCCGAGACGTCGTTCGCGACGATCCAGTCGCAGCCTTTGCGGGCGAGTTTGGCCTGCGCGTTTTCGATGACGTTTTCGGTCTCGGCGGCGAAGCCGATGAGGAGACGAGGGCGTTGCGGGCTGTGGGCGAGCGATGCGAGGATGTCGGGGTTTTCGACGAGGGTGAGCGTGGGCGGGCCTTTTGCGCTCTTCTTGATCTTTTGGGTGGCGCTCTCGACGCGCCAGTCGGCGACGGCGGCGACGAGGACTGCGGCGTCGACGGGGAGGGCGGCAGTGACAGCGGCGGCCATTTCAAGGGCGGTCTCGACGTCGATCCGGGCGACGCCCAGCGGGGTTTTGAGCATGACCGGCCCGGCGATGAGCGTCACGCGTGCGCCCTTTGCGGCAAGCGCGGCGGCGATGGCGAAGCCCTGTTTGCCCGACGAGCGATTGGCGATGTAGCGCACCGGATCTATCGGTTCGTGCGTTGGGCCAGCGGTGACGATGATGTGGAGCACTTAATCCGCGCCGCCCTCTCCCCGCTCGCCCTCGGGCGAGTCGCCCTCTCCCCGAGGGGAGAGGGTAGTCAGCGCGGCGGCGAAGATTGCGTCGACATGCGGCAGGCGGCCGGGGCCGTATTCGCCGCACGCCATTGCGCCTTCGTCGGGTTCCATCACGGTGAGGCCGTCGGCGCGGAGTTGGGCCACGTTGCGGCGGGTGGCGGGGTGCGCCCACATATGCACATTCATGGCCGGGGCGACGAGCACGGGCTTGTCAGTCGCGAGGAGCAATGTGGTCGCGAGATCGTCGGCCATGCCTGCTGCCATGCGCGCCATGATGTCGGCGGTAGCGGGGGCGACGACGACGAGATCGGCATCGCGGCTGAGCGCGATGTGACCGATTTTCGATTCGCGCTCGAGGTCCCAAAGTGTTTCGCAGACCGGCTGCTCGCTGAGCGCAGCGAGCGTCATGGGCGTCACGAACTTCGCGCCCGCCTCGGTGAGCACGCAGCGCACCGGCATATCGGCGCGGCGGAAGAGGCGGATAAGCTCGCACGTCTTGTAGGCCGCGATGCCGCCCGAGATGATGAGGAGGATGCGCTTGCCTTGCACCGGTCAGATCCCTGTGAGCAGCATGTCGAGCGCCGCCATGATCCTGTCTTGCTCCTCACGCAACGACGCGACGGGGCGTCCGAGTTCCTGCTCGGGAATCGCAAAAATGATCTGCGTCATCATGACAAAGGTTCCGTCGTCGATCGCGAAGACTGGATTGAGCCGCGCCAGCTTCGGCCGTTCGTCGAGCGCGAGAAGCGGGACGACCACGCGCGTACCGTATCCCGACAAAATGTCAGCTTGGCAATCGAGCAGGTAGCCCGGCTCATCGACGCCGCGGAACACATCGAAGCGCGCCACTAGAAGCGGCGATACTTTGCATATGGCAACCCGTTTTCACGCACCCAGGCGTTCCAGGCCTCGATGGCTGGCGTGTTTTCCTCGAGCCATGCCTGTTCGCGGGCCTTTTTGACTTCTTCGGCTAGCCCGCGCTGACAGGCCTCGGACACGTTGATGTCATGTCGCCGCGCTTCGGCAACAAGATCGACGTCGAGGGAAACGTTTGTCGGTCTCTTCCGAGCTGCGGCGGGCATCGCGCACTCCTGTCATGCGCACGACTTATGCGCATCTGCATTGTTTATCAAGGCTCACCCGATGGCTAGCCAGACGCCACTTGCTCCCGCCAACGCAGCGAGCAGCGCGACCAGCACCGTGCGCACCAGGCCGCCAACGAGCGACGCGCCGACGATCTCGATGGGGATGAGCGGCGGCGACGGCGGCGCGCCGCCTTCCTTGGGCAGAAGCGCTTCGGCGCGGCGGACGAGATCGGGGATGCGGCCAAGCGTGCGCAGATCATCGACGATCCGGTCCGCCACCGCCGCCTCGGGGCCGAGCTCGCCGCGCATCCACTCGCGCACGAAGGGCCCGGCGGTTTCCCACATGTTGATTTCGGGATCGAGCGCGCTCGCTACGCCTTCGACCATCACCATCGTCTTCTGGAGGAGCAGCAGGTGCGGCTGGGTCACCATGTCGAAATCACGCGTGATGGCGAACAGCGAATCGAGCATGTTGCCAACCGAAATGTCCTTGACCGGCAGGCCGCGCATTGGCTCGCCGACGCTCCGCAGCGCGGTCGCGAATTCGGCGCTGTTGTGATGCGCGGGAACGTATTGCGCCTCGAAATGGATTTCGGCGACGCGCTTGTAGTCGCCGGTGATGAGACCGAAGAGGATTTCGGCGAGCCAGCGCCGCGCGCGCGTGTCGATCCGGCCCATGATCCCGAAATCGATGGCGACGAGATCGCCGTTTGTGGCGGCGAACAGATTGCCCTGGTGCATATCGGCGTGGAAAAAGCCTTCGGAGATGGCCTGGCGGAGGAAGCCGCGCACCAGCGTGCGCGCGAGTGCCGAGCGGTCGATGCCTGCTGCGTCGAGCGCAGCGGTGTCCGAAAGCTTGATCCCGTCGATCCATTCGAGGGTGAGCACAGTGCGCGACGTGCGCCGCCAGTCGATCGCAGGAATGCGAAAGCCGGGCTCGGCCGACATGCCGGCGGCGAGTTCGGAGGCCGAGGCGGCCTCGCGACGCAGATCGAGTTCGCGCAGCGTCCACTGGCGGAAGGTTGCGATCGTGAGGCGCGGGCGCAGCCGGGCAAACTCGCCGCCCATGTGCTCGATCTGCGCGGCGGCCCATTCATAGGTTTCGAGCGCGGAAATGAAGTCGGCCTCGACGCCGGGGCGGATGACCTTGATCGCGACCGTCGTGCCCTCGGTGGTCACCGCGCGGTGAACCTGCGCGATCGAAGCGGCGCCGACGGGGGTTTCTTCGATGCTGGCAAAAACCTCGCCGACGGGGCGCGCCAGGCCGCGCTCGATCGCCGCCTTGATGACCGGGAAGGGCAGCGGCGGCAGCCGGTCCTGCAGGCGTAGCAGGTCGCGCGCGGCAACGTCGCCGACGAGATCGGGACGGGTGGCGAGCGCCTGGCCGAGCTTGATCGCGGCGGGGCCGATCGCCTGAAAGGCATCGGCATAGCGCGGCACCTTGGGCACGCGCGCGCCGAAGCGGGCAATGCGGACGAGGCGCTTGAGCGCGACGGGCGTGAGCGGATCGCGCTCGATCCCCGTCAGCGCGCCGTGACGCGCCAGCGTGCGACCCCATTTCAGGAGTCGCCAGACATGCGTTCCGGCGTGCGTCAAATCTTCCAGCCGCTGTGGATAGCGACAAGGCCCCCGAGCATCGGCTCGACATGCGTGCGCACGAAGCCTGCGCGCGCGATCATCGCTTCGAAAGCTGCCATGTCGGGGAAACGGCGGATCGATTCGACGAGATAGCGGTAGCTGTCCGCATCGCCCGCAATCGCCTTGCCGAGCTGGGGCACGACGCGGTGCGAATAGGCATCGTAGAGGCCGCCAAAGCCCGGCCACAGCGTCGTCGAGAATTCCAGGACAAAGAACCGCCCGCCGCGCCTGAGCACCCGGTGTGCCTCGGTCAGCGCAGCGGGGATGTCGGTCACGTTACGGATGCCGAACGCGATCGTATAGGCATCGAAGCTCCGGTCCGGGAACTGGAGGGTCTCGGCATTCGCCTCGGTCCATACCAGCCCGTCGATCCCGCGCTGTGCGGCGCGGCCGATGCCAACCTCGAGCATGTCGGGATTGATGTCGGCGACCGTGATCGCCGCACCCGAGGGGGCCATACGAAAGGCGATGTCGCCGGTGCCGCCCGCCATATCGAGGATGAACTCGCCGCTGCGCGGTTTGACCCGGCGGACGAACCGGTCTTTCCAGAGCCGGTGCATGCCGCCCGACATCGCATCGTTCATCCGGTCGTAATTTCGGGCGACGTTGGTGAACACCTTGCCGACCCGCGCGGTCTTTTCGGCAGGTTCGACCTGTTCATAGCCGAAGGATACCGTGTCAGGAGTAACGCTCACAAAAACTCCGTTCGTGCTGAGCCTGTCGAAGCACCGCACATCCCCTTTAGCTCCTGCATTAAAGAAGGACAGCCCTTCGACAGGCTCAGGGCGAACGGTTTGTGTTGTCTGGACGAGCCTTCTAACGCACCGTAATGCCCGAGTTGCCCGAAGTCGAAACCACGGTGCGCGGCCTTGCGCCTGCGCTTATGGGCCGCGTGCTGATGCGGGTCGAGGTGCGGAGACCCGATCTCCGGCGACCGATCCCGGTCGATCTGCGCCAGCGCATGACCAGCGCGCGTGTCACCGCCCTCTCGCGGCGCGCGAAATACGGGATTATCGAAACCGATCGCGGCGACAGCCTGATCTTTCATCTCGGCATGTCCGGGCGGTGGCGGCTCGATCCCGAGGTGCTCGGCGCTCACGATCATCTGGTGATCGAGACCGATGCGGGGCGGACGCTGGCGCTGCACGATCCGCGCCGGTTCGGCTCGCTCGACCTGATTTCGACTACGGAACGCGCCACTTGGCCGACGTTTGCAGCACTCGGACCCGAACCGCTCGAAGCAGCGTTTGACGGGGCGCTTCTCGCCCGCGCGGTCCAAGGGCGGGCCGCCCCGATCAAGGCCATGCTGCTCGATCAGCGGATTGTGGCGGGGCTGGGCAACATCTATGTGTGCGAGGCGCTGAATCTGGCGGGGATCGATCCGCGGCGCGCCGCCGGGCGGATCACTTCGGCGCGCCTCGTCGTGCTCGTCGAGGCGATCAGAACGGTCCTGTCAGCGGCGATCGAAGCGGGGGGATCGTCACTGCGCGACTATGTCCGGCCCGACGGTCAGCTTGGTTACTTCGCCAAGCAGTGGCGCGTCTATGGGCGCGCTGGCGAAAACTGTCCGTGTGGAGGGCAGGTCGAGCGGCGCGCCGACAGCGGGCGCTCGACCTTCTGGTGTCGACGCTGCCAACGTTGACCTTTGTGCGCCAGTTGCGTATGCGCGCCGTCCGGCTTGAGCGATGCGCTCTGCCATTTTCTGTTTTGACGATGAGGGATTCATGGCGAACACGCCGCAAGCAAAGAAGCGTATTCGGCGCAACGACCGCCGCGCCGAGGTCAATGGCAACCGCGTTGGCCGGATTCGCACATTCGTGAAGAAGGTCGAGAACGCGCTGGCCGCTGGCGACAAGAGCGCTGCCGCCGCCGCGCTGGTCGCTGCGCAGCCGGAGATGGCGCGCGGCGTTGCCAAGGGTGTGCTCCACAAGAATACCGTCGCGCGCAAGTTTTCACGCCTCACAAAGCGCGTCGCCGCGCTCGGCTGAACCTTCCGATTCCGTGTGTTCAGGAACTGCTGGCACTGCGTCAGCGGTCCCGTTTTTGCGTCGAATTGATGACAGAAAAAAGTCACGGAAATCCGGCGATTCGCGGGTTGATCAGGGCATTTTCATTCAATCGAAACCAGATAAGTCTCAATAAAACAGATACTTAATCTGCAAATCGCGCATTTGCGCCCATTGCCCGAGTCAACGACCTTTATTTCATTTTTTTGAAGTTCGGGCGCTTGCGTCCCCCCCGGTGCTGGCTCACAAAAAGCGACCGGCTCGCGGGCGAATCGCTCCCGCAGCTCCGACTGAAGACCGATAAAACATGGCTTGTCTCCGCTTGGGACACGCATGGCGGCTGGATGATCCGGATCTGCAACACGCACGCAGCACGGTGGGGTAGAGGGGCATGGGGATCGCGGTGGTTGAACGGATGAACGATTCGGATTTCTCCATGACGGCCGCCTGGGCCACCGTTCGCGAAGGGCTGCGCCGTGATGTCGGCGCGCGCAGTTTCGATCGCTGGCTGGGCCGCGCCAGCCTCGGCGCATTCTGCCCGGTCGACGGATCGATTACGCTCATTGTGCCGTCGGCGTTCATGGCGAACTGGGTGACGAGCAATTTTTCCGAGCGACTCACATTGGCGTGGCGGACGCTGGCCCCGCAAATCCGCTCGGTGCGGATCGTGGCGGACGAAAACCCGGCGCATGGCGGCGAGATCATTGCCGCGTCGGTCGTTGCGGCTCCCGTCGAGCTGCCGCCCGAGCCGCAGTTCCGTTTCGATCCCAAATTCACGTTCGGAAGCTTCATTGTGGGCGACACGAACCGGATCGCCTGCAACGCTGCGCGCGCGATCGCCGAGGGCGGGCCGATGCGCTTCAACCCGCTGTTCATCTATGGCGCGACCGGACAAGGCAAGACGCACCTGCTGCACGCGATCGGCCATGGCTATACCGCGCGCAAGCCGCTGGCGCGGGCGCTCGCGATGTCTGCGGAGCGTTTCATGATCGATTTCGTGCAGGCAATGCGCAACAAGGACACGATCGCGTTCAAGGAACGGCTGCGCTCGGTCGATATCCTGTTGATCGACGATTTCCAGTTCATCGCGGGCAAGGAAACGACGCAGGAGGAATTCCTTTACACGATCGACGAGCTGATGCGCGGCGGGCGGCGGCTGATCATCAGTGCCGACAGGAGCCCGCACGAGCTCGACGGGGTTGAGGGACGGCTGCTATCGCGACTGACGCAGGGGCTTGTCGTCGATGTCCGCCCGGCCGATTTCCCGCTGCGCCGCGCGATCATCGAGGCGCGCGCCAAGACGATGGCGCATACGCCGCTGTCACCCAACGTGCTCGACATGCTGGCGTCGCGGATCGCCTCGAACGTGCGCGAACTCGAGGGCGGGCTGAATCGCCTCGTTGCCTATGCGTCGCTGGCGGGCAAGCCGATCGACGAGGCGTTCACCGAATCGATCCTCGGCGACATGTTTCGCGCCAGCCAGCGCCGTGTCACCATCGACGAAATCCAGAAGCGCGTCGCCGAGCATTTCAAGATCCGGCAGGCCGAGATGGTGTCAGCGCGGCGCGCGCGCGCCGTGGCGCGGCCGCGCCAGATCGCGATGTATCTTGCCAAGCAGCTGACGCCGCGCTCGCTGCCCGAAATCGGGCGGCGCTTCGGCGGACGCGATCACACCACGGTGATCCATGCGGTCAAGCAGATCGAAAAGCTGCGCGCGGCGGACAGCGAAATCGACTCCGACGTGCGTGCGTTGTTGCGGGCGTTGGAAGGTTAAGGGGCGTCACGCAAAGACGCGAAGACGCAAAGTAGGATTGTGAACCGCATTGAACACCTTGCTTCGATTGCGGTCGATTGTGGGTTCAAGATACACAAGGCTCTCGGTCCCGGGCTGCTGGAGTCGGTTTATGAGGCGGTCTTGGCTGATGCCATCGCTGACCACGGTCTTTGCGTTGTGCGCCAGAAACCGATTGCGATCAGCTACAATGGAAAAGTGTTCAACGAGGGTTTTCGGGCAGATCTCATCGTGGATGACATGTTGCTCATCGAACTCAAATCCATCGAACGGCTCGCGCCGGTTCACGGCAAACAAGTTTTGACTTATCTCCGGTTGCTTAACTTTCCTCTGGGCCTGCTCATGAACTTCGGCGGAGCGACCTTCAAAGAAGGCGTCCACCGGGTAGCCAACAATCACCAGTCTTGAAGGCCCTTGTTCCTTTGCGTCTTCGCGTCTTTGCGTGACATCCTATCCCCGGCGTTTGCCCGGCGGTGCGACCGTGATCTTCACGGTTTCGCCCGAATTGCCGGGGAATCCTGTGAACATCGCCTCGACCAGATTGGGGACCAAACTCGTCAGGTCGTTGTCGCTCGACATGGCCTGCGCCTTGCCTTCGAACACGCGCTCGCCCGAGCCGCGCCGCGCGATCGTGAGATCGAGCTGCGACGAATAGACTGTGTAGCTCTCTACCTCGTTGAACCGGTCGAACAGGAACGGGTCGTGAAACCCGTAAACATAGGGGCGATAGCCAAAGCCGTAATAAGGGCGGCCCCATGGTCCCCAGCCATAGCCCGCATAGCCGAAGCGCCCGAACCCGCTGCCGGCCACCGTGCGCACGCGTTCGCGGCCGCGATCGACGCCGTAATCGAGCTTGACGACGAGATTGGCTGAGGCCGGATCGACCGCGCGGGTGTAGCCGAACTGCGCGAGGCGATCGGCAACGAGATTGGCATAGGTCTGGAATTCGAGACCGCCTTGCAGCCGCGGGTTATCTGACTGGATCGCAAAGGTCTGGCCTTGCGCCGCAGGAAGTTGCTGGAAGCGCGAAACCTTGGCCTGGAAGGGCGTGGCGCAGGCAGCGACGCCGAGCAGCGCGAGCGGAGCGAGGAGCTTGATGCGGACGGACATGGGCGTGACCTTGCTAGAGTGTCTCTCAAATGACATCGAAACACTGAACACCGCTTGAACGCAACGGTTAGTCGCGATGGTCCGCCGCGCGCAGGCCGAGGGCGGCATAGGTCGCCGCAAGCGTGGGCTGGGCGAGCGTGCTGGCGCGCGCGGCACCATCGGCAAGGATGCGGTCGATGGCGGTCGAATCGAGATCGGCGAAGCGCGCGCGGATCGGTGCTAGCGCCGCCACGGTCAGATCGGCGAGCGCCGCCTTGAACGGGCCGAACCCCTGTCCGCCGAATTGCGCGAGGATGCTTTCGGTGGTCGTCTCGGCGAGCGCTGCATAGATGCCGATCAGATTGGCAGCTTCGGGGCGGCCCTCCAGACCTTCCAACTCCGACGGCAGCGGCTCGGGATCGGTTTTGGCCTTGCGCAGCTTCTGAACGATCGTGTCGGCATCGTCGGTCAGCGCGATCCGGCTCATGTCGCTGGGATCGGATTTCGACATCTTCGCGCTGCCGTCACGAAGCGACATGATGCGCGCGGCGGCGGGCGGGATGATCGGCTCGGGCAGCGTGAAGAGTGCGACCCCGTAATCGGTGTTGAACTTGGTCGCGATGTCACGCGCCAGTTCAAGATGCTGCTTCTGGTCGTCGCCGACGGGGACGTGCGTGGCCTGATACAGGAGCACATCTGCGGCCTGCAGCACCGGATAGGCAAAGAGGCCGACGCTTGCGCCTTCGCGGTTCTTGCCCGATTTTTCCTTAAACTGAGTCATCCGGTTGAGCCAGCCGATGCGCGCGGTGCAGAACAGCAGCCAGGCCAGCTCGGCATGCGCGGGCACGCGCGCCTGATTGAACAGGATGCTGCGCGCAGGATCGATGCCGCAAGCGACAAGCGCGGCCGCCATCTCGCGGGTGTTCGCTGCCAGCGTGGCCGGATCGTTGTAAACCGTGATCGCGTGGAGATCGGCGAGGAAAAACAGGCATTCGCCGTCAACGCTGTCCTGCATGCGCACCCAGTTGCGGATCGCGCCGAGATAATTGCCGAGGTGAAGATTGCCGGTCGGCTGGATCCCGGAGACGACGCGCATCAGGCTTTCCTCGTGAATTGGCGGCGCAGGTCGCGCAGCGAGACCGCGCCGAGCAGCAAGCACGCGCTGCCATAGACAGCGGCGCCAATGCCGCACAATGCGATGAGCGCCGGGATGCGCTCGCTCCAGCCTTCGGCCATATACGGGTCGGCGATCGGATTGAGCAGGAAGAGCACAACGCCCATCAGGAGACCGGCGGCGATGATGCGGACTGCGGTGCGCAGGAAGCGCGCGTCGACCCGGAGCTGGTCGCGGCGGTGAAGCACCCAGTAGAGCAGGATGACGTTGACCCAGGCGGCAAGCGCGGTTGACAGCGCAATGCCCACGAAGCCTGCATCGAGCACGAGAACCGAAAGCAGATTGCCGACGAGATTGACGAGCATCGAGACGAGCGCGAGGCGCACCGGCATTTTCGTGTCCTGACGCGCATAAAAGCCGGGGGTGAGCACCTTGATGAGGACATAGGCGGGCACGCCGAGCGAAAATGCGGCGAGCGCGCCGGATGCACCGATCGTGTCGGCAGCAGTGAAGGCCCCGTGCTGGAACACGCCGCGGACGAGCGGGGTGGCCGAGACGACGAGCGCGATGGCGGCGGGGAGCGCGAGGAGCAGTGCAAGTTCGAGCGCACGGTTTTGCGTGTGCGCAGCGGCCTTCATGTCGCCGCCGCCAATCTGGCGTGAGAGGAGGGGCAGGATGGCGGTGCCAACGCCGATGCCGATCAGGCCGAGCGGAAGCTGGTTGAGCCGGTCCGCATAATAGAGATAGCTGACGGCACCTTCGGGCAGGTAGCGCGCGGCAAGCGCGGTGGAGACCAGCAGATTAAACTGGATCGCCCCCTGGCCGACGGCGGCGGGGCCGATGAGCGCGAGCAGCCGCTTGACGTCGGGCGACAGGCGCGGGCGGCTCAGGCGCAGCGTGACCCCCGCGCGGCGGCACGACAGGATCAGCCAGATCAGCTGCAGCACACCCGCGACGGTGACCGCGATCGCTTGGGTTTCGGCGGTCTGGACCGGATCGTCCCCGCCGAACGCGAGGATCGCGACGATCATCGCGATATTGAGCAGCACCGGGGCTGCTGCGTTAACCCAGAAGCGATTGAGCGAATTGAGGATGCCGCCGAGCAGCGAGACGAGGCTGATCAGGCCGAGATAGGGGAAAGTGATCCGCGTCAGATGTTCGGCAAGCGCGACCTTGGCCGGGCCGTCCCCCAAGGAAGCATTGGCGGGGAAGCCGCCGGTGAGCGCGTAAACGATCGGGCCGGTGAAGGCGATCATCAGCGCAGTGAAGATCAGCAGAAACGGAAAGAGGACCGAGAGCACCTGACCGGCAAACGCATTTGCAGCGGCGAGGCCGGTGCCCGGCGCCACGCCTTCGGCTTCGGTCATGCGGCGATTGAACATCGGCACGAAGACGGCTGCAAACGCGCCTTCGGCAAACAGCGCGCGGAACAGATTGGGCAGCCGCCACGCGATCAGGAACGCGTCGGCGGCAAACCCTGCGCCAATGTAGCGCGCCATCAGCATGTCGCGCACCATGCCGAGCACGCGGCTGAGCAGTGTCAGCGCACCGATCGAGGCGGTGGCGCGAACGAGGTTCACCGGTTCCTCCCCGTGGCGGGGAGGG
Source organism: Sphingomonadaceae bacterium (assembly GCA_046153865.1). GTDB lineage: Bacteria > Pseudomonadota > Alphaproteobacteria > Sphingomonadales > Sphingomonadaceae > Sphingomonas_O. Next base: position 17,939 of record JBJXFA010000083.1, on the reverse strand, counting down.
GCAGCGCCACTAGGCCTGCCCGACCGGCGTTTCGAGCTGCTGCGTCTGCTGCGCCTGCGCCAAGTAAAGCTGCGCAAAGTCGATCGGCTCGAGCATCAGCGGGGGGAAGCCGCCATCGCGCACGGTATCGGCAAGCACGCGGCGCGCAAACGGGAAGAGCAGGCGCGGCGCTTCGGCAAGCAGGAACGGCTGGAGCTGCTCGGTCGGGATGTTGCGCAGGCCGAACAGCCCGGCAAACACGAGCTCGACCTGAAACGCGGTCTTGTCGGCTGCGACGGCCTTGACCTCGACCTTGAGCGAGACCTCGTAAACTTCGTCGGCCACCTGGTTCGACGCGATGTTGAACTGGACATCGATCTGCGGCTGGCCCTGCCATTGGTAAACGGCAGGCGCGTTCGGATTTTCAAACGACAGGTCCTTCACATATTGTGAAATGACGGCGGCCTGCGGTGTCGTATCGGCACCATTGGCGAGCGCGTCGCTGTCATTGTCTTCAGCCATTGGATCGGACCCCTGGAACAAGCGTTGGAAAGATTGAGCGGCGCGCCTAGCAGGGCGCAGCCTATTTGGGCAATGGTCGTTTGAATCGCGGGCGATTGTGCTTATGTAAGCATCAGCATCGGAGGCGTTGTGACGATCGGGATTGTCTTATTGGGAATGGTAGCGGCGTTTCTGGCGCTGCGCCTCTATTCGGTGCTCGGCAAGCGGACCGGCCATGAACAGACGTTCGTGACGCCGCCGGTGGAGACAACGGCGGTCGGCGCTGCCGCACCCGTCACCGAGCCGCGTGTAGCGCTGGGTGCCGCGCAGGACTCCGTGTTCGAGCCGGGCGCGGCGGCAGGCGTGCGTGCGATCGTGGCGGCGGACAACAGCTTTGATGTCGCGCGGTTTCTGGACGGGGCGAAGGCGGCTTATCGGATGATTCTCGAAGGCTATTGGCGCGGCGACGAAGAGGCCTATGCGCCCTACGTCGGCGACGATGTGCGCGCAGCATTTGCCGAATCGATGGCCGAGCGCACGGCAGCCGGGCATGTGCTCGACAACCGGCTGGTCGCCATCGAAAATGCGACGATTGCCGATGCGCGGCTCGACGGGAAGCTCGCGACCATCACGGTGCGCTTCGAGGCCGATATTGCCGCAGTGACGCGCGACGGCGAGGGCAATGTGGTTGCGGGTTCGACCAGCGATGCGGTTGCGACGCAGGACAACTGGACGTTCACGCGGACCTTGCGCTCGGACGATCCGAACTGGATTTTGGTCGAAACCGACGAATCGGCATGAGGCTAGCCGCCGGGCTGCTCGCGCTGGCGCTGGCCGGGTGCGTGCGCGCGGCGAGCCCTCCGTTAGTGGTCGTTGCGCCAAGCCCGCCAACAGTCCAACCGGTGCTGCCTGCCGATGCGCGCGCTGCGGGCGTCATCGCCGGAACCGATATTGCGACATTGCCGATCGATGGCGCGGCCGCCGCGCGGGGGCTGGCAGCATTCCGCCTGTCGTGTCCGGCGTTGCTGCGGCGGACCGACCGATCGGGCCTGAGCGTGCCGACTGACTGGCAACCGACGTGCGATGCGGCGAAATCAGTTGCTGACGACGATGCGCTGGCTTTTTTCCGGACGCAGTTCGAAACGGTGCAGGTCGGTGCGGGAACGGCCTTCGCAACCGGCTATTACGAGCCCGAGATCACTGGGTCGCGCGTCGCGGGGCCGGGGTTTGCGCCGGTCTATGCCAAGCCTGGCGATTTGATCGACGTCGATCTCGGCGCGTTTCGCGCAAATCTCAAAGGCCGTTCGGTGAGTGGGCGGATCGCTGATGGGCGTTTCGTGCCCTATTTCGATCGCGGCCAAATCGAGGACGGGGCGCTCGCCGGACGCGGCCTCGAACTGGCCTGGGCGGTCGATCCGATCGAATTGTTTTTCTTGCAGGTCCAAGGCTCGGGGCGGCTGCGCATGAATGACGGCACAGTGCTGCGCATTGGCTATTCCGGGCAGAACGGGCACGACTACACCGGAATCGGCGCGCTGATGCGGCAGCGCGGGCTGGTGGCGCCGGGGCAAGCCTCGATGCAAGGGCTGATGGCTTGGCTGCGCGCCAACCCCGAGGCCGGCCGCGCGATCATGCGCGAGAACCGGAGCTGGGTTTTCTTCCGCGTGCTGACGGGACCGGGGCCGCTCGGCGCGCTCGAACTGCCGGTGACAGCGCGCGCGAGCGTGGCCGCCGATCCGGCGTTCGTGCCGCTGGGTGCGCCGGTGTTCCTGACGATGGACCGCGCCGAGGCGAGCGGCCTTTGGATCGCGCAGGATACCGGCGGGGCGATCAAGGGGGCGAACCGCTTCGATACCTTCTGGGGGGCAGGCGAGGAGGCGCGGACGATTGCGGGCGGGATGGTCGCGCGCGGCACGGCGGTGGTGTTGCTGCCGCGGGGAGCGCTGGCGCGGCTTGCGGCGAAAAGCGGGGCGGATGCGGCGCCTCTCCCCTGAAGAGCGGGCGCTGTGGCACCGGTTTGCGCGCACCGTGCGGACGGTGAAGCCCGTGCTGCCGGAGCCGCCGAGTGAGGCGTCGCAAGCTGCGATTGCTGCCAAACCAGCGCTGCGGGTGAGCGCGGCGCTGCCGACGCGCAAGCCAGCGCGGTTGGCCCCGCAGCCGTCCAACACGCTCGACGGCAGCTGGGACAAGCGCATCGGCGCAGGCCGCATCGTTCCCGAACGGACGATCGATCTTCACGGGCATACGCTCGCCAGCGCGCACCGGCGGCTCGAGACGGGGCTGGCGGACGCGGTGCGGGACGGGGTCCGGACGATCCTGCTGGTCACGGGGCGGCCGCCGCGCGCGGGCACGAGCCGTCTCGACCTGCCGTTGCGCGGGATCATCCGCGCCTCTGTCGGCGACTGGCTGGCGACCTCGCGCCATGCGTGCGACATTGCCGCCGTTCGCGCGGCACACCCACGACACGGCGGGGCGGGGGCGCTGTATATCGTGCTGCGGCGGCAGCGGGATTAAACTCATTTATAGCCTTGATCCGTTCGTCCCGAGCGTAGTCGAGGGATCGGCGCGGGTCGGGTGCCTCGACTTCGCTCGGCACGAACGGATTGATTGAACCTCGTTCAAAAAAGCTGGACGCTATGCGAAAACCTTCGCCAGCACGCGTGCGTAGATTTCGGTGAGCTGTTCGATGTCAGCCAGTGCCACGGCTTCGTCGAGCTTGTGCATCGTGCCATTGGGCAGGCCGAATTCGACGACGGGGCACAGTTTGACGAGGTAGCGCGCGTCCGACGTGCCGCCGGTGGTCGAGAGTTCGGGGTCGATCCCCGTCACTTCGCGCACGGCGGCGGTCACCAGCGTGCTGAGCGCGCCGGGCGGCGTGAGAAACGCTTCGCCATAGACCCGCGCGGTGACCGTGGCGCGCGGCGTTTCGGCGGCGGCGAGGGCGCGGACGCGCTCGACAAGATCCTCGCCGCGCTGCTTGTCGTTGAAGCGGATGCTGAGCCGCGCAGTGGCGCGGGCGGGGATGACGTTGGTCGCCGGATTGGCGACGTCGATGGTGGTCACCTCGACGTTCGAAGGCTGGAACCAGTCGGTCCCGCCATCGAGTTTCATCGTGCTGACTGCGGTCAGGATGCGCAGCAGGTGCGCGATGGGGTTATCGGCCAGATGCGGATAAGCGACATGGCCCTGCACGCCTTCGACCTCGATCCAGATGTTGACCGAACCCCGCCTGCCGATCTTGATGGTGTCGCCGAGCCGGTGCGCTGAGGTCGGCTCGCCGACGAGACAGCGCTCGGGGATCAGCGCGCGCTCGCGCATCCGCGCGATCAGCGCCACCGTGCCGTAAGTGGCGGGTCCTTCTTCGTCGCCGGTAATGATGAGCGTGAGGCGACCGGCGTGATCGGGCACGCGCGCAGCAGCGGCAACGAAGGCAGCGATCGCGCCCTTCATGTCGACCGCGCCGCGGCCGTAGAGCAGGTCGCCGCGCACCTCGGGGGTGAACGGGTCGCTTGCCCAGCCTGCGCCCGGAGGGACGACATCGAGATGGCCGGCAAAGGCGAAATGCGGACTGCCGTCGCCGCGTGTGGCGAGCAGGTTTTCGACCGGGCCGTCGGGGGCCTCGCCGACGGTGAACCGCTCGACGGCGAACCCCTGCGCGGTCAGCGCAGCTTCAAGCACGTCGAACACCTGGCCCTGCGCGGGCGTGATGCTGGGGGCGGCGATCAGCGCCTTGGCGAGAGCGATGGCATCGGTCATAACCCCCTCATGCCCAAGCTGACTCTCGATGCAATCCCGCAAACGAATGCGACCAGATATCCGCCGCCGTTCGATGCGCCCGTTGCCGGACGCTGGTATCGCCGATTGGCCCCGGTTTCAGGGCTGACCGACTTTGCGGCAAGCCATGTCGTGCTCAAGCCGGGTGCCTGGTCGTCGCAGCGGCACTGGCATGACGGCGAGGACGAGATGCTCGTGATGGTGTCGGGCGAGGCGGTCCTCGTGGAGGATGACGGGCGGCAGCCGATGCGCCCCGGCGATATCGCCGTCTGGCCCAAGGGCATCACCAACGGGCATCACCTGATCAACGAAAGCGCTGCCGACTGTGTGTTCGTCGTCATCGGCGGCGGCAAGGCCCGCGACACCGGGGGTGGCTATTCGGATATCGACATGCTGTTTTCGCCCGATGGCTTCACGCGCAAGGACGGGACACCCTATCCGGCAACGCGGGCTTGAGTGGCGGCCGGGGCCAGCCGGAGCTCGCACGACCGAGCGATCGACCATGCCAGGGGCCGCGCGCAGCCCCGACCGGAGGCGTGTCCGCAAGACGGCGATTCACCCGACTGGTTTGTTGGCGGATAGTACGCGATCGGGCAGGCCGGGCGAAGTTGACACGAAGTTGACACCAAAACGCCGTTGGCGGGACCATCGAAAAAGCTGAATGCGGGGACTGCGTTGAAGGCATGCAAAAAAGTCCATGGTCGAATGGATCAGCCCGGACTCTAAGCCGATTCGGGGCCTGTAGGACAGTGGGTTTTATCGCTGGTTCGTTGGGGACTGCTGACTGTCCGCTTTCAGGTCGCAAATGACGATAAGCAGACATCATTCAGAAATTAACCTGTGCCTCGACCCCGATCACGCGGGGGTCGCCGAGTGGGGCGTAGAAGGTGCCGTCGTTGCCGAACAGGAAGTTCGAATAGGCCTGCCCGGAAGCGGTCCTGACATTCGCGAGATTGTTACCGAAAGCGCGGATCGAGAGGCGCTCGGTCTCATAGCCAAACTGCAGCCCGAGCCGCGCAACCGCGCTCTGGATGGCGGTGTTGTCAGCGTTCAGGGCAGTCTTGCCGGTGACGCTTGCCTCACCGCGCACGAACAGGCCCGACGGGTGCTTGTATTTCGCCGTTGCCGACAGATCGAACTCGGGAACGAGCTTCACCCGATTGCCGGTGAAGTCCTGTGTCGGTGAGAAGCGGTATTGCGTGTATTTGGCGTCGATGTACCCGGCTGCGAACGTGAGGGTCAGTTCGCGCGTCGGTCGGGCTTGCAGCTCGAACTCGACGCCCTTGCTCCGGATCGCGGCGTTCGAGGTAATCAGGTTCGTCGACAGCACCTGGCCGGTAGGCGAGGTCAGCACGTTGAACTCCTGCCATTGATCGGCGTCGATGATGAACGCGGCGGCACCGATGAAAATGCGCCCGCCCGCCAGCTGCGCCTTCCCGCCAATCTCATAGGACCAGAGCCGCTCTTCGCCGAAGCGTCCAAAGATCGAGGCTGCGCCGAAGCGGCTTGCTTCCAGGTTGAACCCGCCGGGCAGCCAGCCCTTGGCGACAGTCGCATACAGCCGGGTGTTTTCGTCGATCTTGTAGGCAAGCGCGACCTTCGGCACGAACTCCTCGAACGTCCCGCGCTCGTTGACCGCCACGAAGGTGAATTGGCCGAGCGGGCCGAGGTTGAGGACGCCCGCCTGCTGCTCGCGTCCGCGCCGCGCCCGATCGTAGCGGCCGCCGACATCGAGCTCGAAGCGGTCGAACGGGATCGTGACTTGGCCGAACACCGCAACGTCGTCAGCCCGTGCAGACTGCGGTGGTGCAGGCGAGAAATTGGCAAAGCCGCCGGGACCCGCGAGCGTCGAGAGAGTCTGCTGCTTACGCTCTCGGTAATAATTGATACCCGCGACCCAGCGCAGCCCCTCGCGCGCCGTGCTGGCAAGGCGGCCCTCAATGTTCAGAAAGCTGTTACGGTTGACGTCGCCCCCAGCGGCCGCCGTAAGCGCGGTCAAATCGAGATCGGTGCCGAACGCGGTCGAGCGCTCGTCCCGGTACGACGCGGCGAGCGTCAACTCGGCTGCTCCGAGACCCTGTACGATCGTTGCGCCAGCGCCCCACTCATTCTCGGTCGTCCGCTTCGGCGCATCGTTGACGATCCCGAAACGCGCGACTGCCCGCCCGCCATTGAAGCTGCTGCGATAATTGCGGTCATAGACGGTCCGGTCGAGCGGCGCGAATTCCTGCTCATACACGCCCGGAGCGGTCAGACGCGTCACATAGCCGAGCACGTCGATGCGAGTCGCGCTCGTTGGCACGAACCTAAAGCGCGTAGTGCCTGCAAAATCACGCAGCCTGCCAGTCAGGCCGAGCGATGACCCGTCGTTACGGACGAAGGTGTTGCCGTGCTCGTAGGACAGTGACATCGCCGCGCCGAGCGTGTCGGTGATCGGTCCGGCGGCACGCGCACGGTAGTTGAACGTCTCGCCGTTCGAAAAGCTGTTGACGGTCGTCGACGCATAGCCCTCGAGCGCATCTCCCGGCTCCAGCGTGCGAACCAGGACGATGCCGGCGTTCGCATTGGCACCGTAAAGCGTGCCCTGCGGTCCGCGAAGGACTTCAATCTGCGCCGCGTCGTTCAGGACCTGCGCGTCGATGTCGCGGAACGGAATGCCGTCGATGTAGACTGCGGCGCGGTTGACGATAAACGGGTTCGACTCGATGCCCCGGATCGATATGTACGTGCCGCCGATCTGCCCGAGCTGATTGATCGAGACGTTGGGGGCATAATCGTCGATCTGTCGAAGCGAGCGGATGCGCGCATCCTCGATAAACTCGCGCGAGTACACGGTGATCGCCTGCGAGGTATCGATCAGCCGCTCTTCGCGCTTGTTGGCGGTGACGACAATTTCAGCAGTTTCTTGCGCCGCCAACGGCGTCGCCAGCGCCATAATTGTTATACCTGCCAATAGACCTGCCCGCATGCTCCGTCCCCGCGTGATGATATGTTATCTCTCGCTGCCGACAGAAGTGGCGTGTGTCAACTATTTGCGACCGACTCGCAAACCGGCAGCTTATGGGATATGAATCAGAGGAGGCGAACGTCCGAAAACTTGTCGGTTGTTGCCATCTCACTCCTCCCCGGAACGGGGAGGTGGCGCGCCCATTCTTCATGGGCGTGACGGAGGGGTCGGGTTCGGCTGGGTAGCAAAAACCTCGACCGTGAAATGCGCTCGACCCGGCCCCTCCGCCCTGCGGGCACCTCCCCGTTCCGGGGAGGATTTGCGTCTGCTTCCAAAGCGACTGGCGGAATGCTTGAACGTCCAGAAGGTCGTCGAAAACCGTCACGCACGGTTCGGGGTCGCTTGCTACGGCTGGATCGGGCCTTCGTATTTGTCGATCACCCAGTCTTCCTCATGCGCAGCGGCGATCCAGTCCTGCATGAAGGGGTGCGCGGTGACGGCGTCGATATAACGCTCGGCGAAGCGCGATACGGGCACCGCATAGGTCACGAAACGCGTGACGACGGGGGCGAACATGATGTCCGCCGCGCCGAAATCGCCGAACAGAAAATCGCCACTGCCGCCGAAGCGCGCGCGTGCCTGCGCCCAGAGGCGCTGGATGCGCGCAACGTCGGACGTTGCTTCGTCCGACAGCCGGGTTTCGGGAAACGTGCGCCTGAGATTCATGCTGCACTCGGTCCGCAGCGCGGCGAAGCTGGCGTGCATTTCGGCAGCGATCGACCGTGCCATCGCGCGGGCTGCAGGCTCGGTTGGCCAGAAGCGCGTGTTGCCGGTCTTCTCGTTGAGGTGTTCGAGGATCGCCAGACTGTCCCACACCACCGTGTCGCCGTCCCACAGGATCGGCACGCGGCCCGAACTGGGGGCGAGGTCTTCGGAGGCGCGGCGCTCCATCCACGCGCCGTCGTAAAGCGGAACCACCGTTTCCTCGAACGGCAGGCCGGACTGCCTGCACGCCAGCCAGCCGCGCAGCGACCAGCTCGAATAGGCCTTGTTGCCGATGATGAGCTTCAGGGTCATTGGATTGCCTCCAGCACTGCGGCGCGCAGTTCGGGCAACCCCATGCCCTTTTCGCTCGACGTCGCCAAGATGTCCGGATGCGCGGCGGCGCGTTTGCGCGCGGCGTCGGCGGTTTGGGCGAAGACCGCTTCGAGCGCGGTTGCCTTGATCTTGTCCGCCTTGGTCAGGACGAGGCGGTAGCTGACGGCGGCGGCATCGAGCATGTCCATGATCTCGACATCGACGGGCTTGATGCCGTGGCGGCTGTCAATCAGAACGAACGCGCGCGCGAGCACCTGGCGGCCGCGCAAGTAATCGTTCACGAGGAAACGCCAGCGCTTGACGAGATCGCGCGGCGCTTCGGCAAAGCCATAGCCGGGCATGTCAACCAGTCGGAAGACGGGCGGTTCGCCGACGTCGAAGAAATTGAGCTCCTGCGTGCGCCCCGGCGTGTTCGAGGTGCGCGCGAGCGCATTGCGGTTGGTGAGCGCATTGAGCAGCGACGATTTGCCGACGTTCGAGCGACCGGCGAACGCCACTTCGGGATAGTCCGGATCGGGCAGGAATTCGAGCTTGGGGGCCGATTTCAGGAAGGTAACCGGCCCCGAAAACAGCTTGCGAGCGGCCTCAAGCGTATCGGTCACTTCGCCGTCGCCAGCGGTTCCTTCATGCCGGGATGCCGGGAGTAGAGCCAGCTCTGCTGCGCGATCGTCAGGATGTTCGACGTCGCCCAATAGAGCTGCAGGCCCGCCGCAAAGGGCGCCATCACGAACATCATCATCCACGGCATGATTGCAAAGACCTGCTGCTGAACGGGATCCAGCGGGGCGGGATTGAGCTTGAACTGCAGCCACATCGTGATGCCGAGGATGATCGAGAGGATGCCGATCGCGATGAACGCCGGCGGCTGAAAGGCGAGCAGGCCGAACAGGTTGATGGGCGTCCAGGGATCGGGGGCCGAAAGATCGTTGATCCAGGGCGGGATGAACGGCTGGTGGCGCATCTCGATGGTGAGCAACAGCACCTTGTAAAGCGCGTAGAAGATCGGGATCTGGAGCAGGATCGGCAGGCAGCCTGCGACCGGGTTGATCTTCTCGGCCTTGTAGAGCGCCATCATTTCCTGCTGGAGCTTGGGCTTGTCGTCCTTCTAGCGCTCCTGCAGCGCCTTCAATTTTGGCTGCACGACGCGCATGCCCGCCATCGAGGCGAACTGCTTTTGCGCGATGGGGAACATGAGGCCGCGCACCGTGAGCGTGAGCAGGATGATCGCGACGCCGAAATTGCCCGTCGCGCGGAACAGCCAATAGAGATAATCGAAGATCGGCTTTTCGATGACTTCGAACCAGCCCCAGTCGATCGCTTTGCCGAAATTGGCGATGCCCAGCGAATCCTCATAGCCGTCGAGCGAGTCGACTTCCTTGGCTCCGGCGAAGAAGTGCATCTTCGCCGTTTTTTGCGCGCCTGCCGGGATGGCGGCGGGTGCGGTTGCGAAATCGGCCTGATAGGTTTTGCCGCCGGCGCGAAAGCCGGTATCGACGGCGGTATCCTGCGCCGGGACCAGCGCGGTCAGCCAGAAATGATCGCCAAAGCCGAGCCACCCGCCTTTCGACTGGATGCGCTGTCCCCCGGGTCCAGCACTGTCGAGATCGGTGAAATCGATGCCGTAATCGACTGCACCATTGAAGCTGCCGATCGGTCCGACATGCGCGGTCCACGTATCGGGATCCTTCGAGATACCGTCGCGGCTGACATAGGCGTAGGTGCGCGCGACAACGGGCGCGGCCCCGGCGTTGGCGATGGTCTGTTCGGCGGTGAACATATAGTCCTTGTCGACCGACAGCTTGATCGCGAAAATCTGGCCCTGACCGTTATCCCAGCGCAGCGTGACCGGGCGTTCGGGCGTGAGCGCCGTGCCATCGGCCTGCCAGACGGTCGCGGGGCCGGGGAGGGACATGCCGTCGCCCGCCCAGCCGAACCCGGCATAATGCGCATCGGGCCCGCCGCCGGGCGACAGCAGACGGACCGGGGGCGAATCCTTGGCGATCGTCTGGCGGTGGCTGGTGAGCACCAGATCGTCGATGCGCGCGCCGGTGAGGTTGATCGAGCCGACGAGGCGCGGCGTGCGGATCGCGATGCGCGGCGTTTCGGCAAGCACCTGCGCCCGGTCGCGCGCTTTGGCAGGTGTCGATGGCGCAGGCGTGCTGGCATCGGGCAGCGCAACCGCCTTGCCGTTTTCGACCTTGGCGACGGGCGGGCGCGCGGTCGGGAAGAAGCGCTCGGCGAGCAAACTCCAGCCAAAGAGCACGGCAAGAGACAGCACGATCGCCAGGATCATGTTGCGCTGATTATCCACGGGTGTCGGTCCTTCGGGTCATGGCACCGGATCGTAACCGCTTGCACCCCAGGGGTGGCAGCGAAAAATCCGGCGAATGGCAAGCACACTGCCGCGCAGCACGCCGTGGCGCTCGAGCGCCTCGATCGCATAGGCCGAGCATGAGGGCGCAAAGCGGCAGCTGGGCGGCAGAATGCGCGACGGGCCGATCTGCCACAGGCGAACCAGCGTGACGAAAAGCCGGGCGATCACCGCGACGTCTTTGCAAGTGCACGCAAGAGTTCATCGCGCAGGGACGCATAGGGGCGCTCGATGCCATCGCTGCGGCCGATGAGCACATGGTCGCTGCCCGCCGCTCCGTTCGGCGCAATCACCTCGCGGCCGAGCGCACGAAACCGCCGTTTCATCCGGTTGCGAACGACTGCATTGCCGATTTTCTTCGTGACCGTAATTCCAAGGCGCTTGGCGGGATCGCCATCGCAGCGATCGCGCACGAGCAGGACGAACCCAGGGGTTCCGGCGCGTCGCGCACTGTTTGCCGCAAGAAAATCGCGGCGCTTGGCAATCGACGTCAGGCCGACAGCTTGTTCCGGCCGCGTGCCCGACGCGCGCGAATCACGTTGCGGCCGCCGACCGTCGACATCCGGTGACGAAATCCGTGCCGCCGCGCGCGGACCAGATTGCTCGGCTGAAAGGTGCGCTTCATCGCTCATGCCCTGCTTCGAACTTGTAAAAAGAAAAGGCCGCTCCGCATCGGAAGCGACCGCACATTGGCCCGCTTAGGCAATCGGACCCCGATAGTCAATCGGTCGCGACGCGGTCCTTGCGTCGCTTGGCACTCGCACGCCGCAGGCCGCGATCGACCCAATGGCCCTGACGCGGCCAGCGCCGCTTGAGACGGACATAGAGCCGCTTGGCCCAGATCGACGTCCGCAGCATCATCGTGGCGCCGATGAGAAATAGCGGCAACCCGATTGGGCCCGGCAGCGCACCAATGATCGGCGACGCGGCAACGAGCAGGCACCCGATCGCGAACAGCGCAACACGGCCCGCTGCATGGCGCTCACACGCGCGAATGATCGTCATGATCCCCATCGGTGGGAATGTGGGCAGGCCCGGTTGCGTTCACAAGCGCCCAGCGGCTAGATCAATTTCTGCACAGGGGGAAATGATGGTCGCGACGGTGCCGACAGTGGCCTATCTCGGGCTTGAGGCGCGCGCGGTCGAGGTGCAGTGTCAGGTCGCGGCGGGCCTGCCGCGTTTCGTCATCGTGGGCCTGCCTGACAAGGCTGTCGCCGAAAGCCGCGAACGCGTGCAGGCGGCGATCGCGGCACTCGGCCTGTCGCTGCCGCCCAAACGGATCACCGTGAACCTCTCGCCCGCCGATCTGCCCAAGGAGGGATCGCATTACGATCTGCCGATTGCGCTGGCGCTGCTCGGGGCGATGGGGATTGTCGATGCCGAAACGCTGGCCGGATATGTCGTGGTCGGCGAGCTCGGGCTTGACGGGCGCGTGGCGGCCTCGCCCGGCGTGCTGCTCGCCGCGCTGCATGCGTCCGAAGTCGAGCGCGGGCTCGTCTGTCCAGCGGTTCAGGGGGCCGAGGCGGCGTGGGCGGGGCAGATCGAGGTCATCCCCGCGCCGGATTTGCTGAGCTTGCTGAACCACTTCAAGGGCCAGGTGCTGCTCGCGGCACCCGAGCCGGGGATCGTTGCCGAGCGGTCTCCCGGGCCTGATCTCGCGCAGGTGAAGGGCCAGGAAACTGCTAAGCGCGCGCTCGAAATTGCGGCAGCAGGCGGGCATAACCTGTTGATGTGCGGGCCGCCGGGCGCGGGCAAATCTCTGATGGCGGCGTGTCTGCCGGGGATATTGCCCGATCTGACGGCGGCTGAGGCGCTCGGCATTATGTAGCAGTTGCACCAAGGGCCGTCTACCTTTGTAACCGCCCGCAATGCATAAAGCGGCATGACTGATTACGTTGTGCAAGGTCTGGTGAAGCGCCGCGCTGAGATCGCAGGGGAGATCGGCAAGCTGCAAGCGCGCATTGCCGAAGCGGCCCGCGATCTCGAAACTCTGGACGCTGCACTCAAGCTGGTAGCGCCCGATCTCGATATACCGGGCATCGCGCCCAAAATGTTCAAGCCGCCTGAGCACTGGAGCAAGCGCGGTGAAATGAGCCGCGTCGTGCTCGACATTCTCAGGGTCGCGCGCACGTCCATGACAAGCCGCGACATAGCCGCTCAGATGATCGTGCAGCGCGGGATGGTGGCGACCCCCATGCTCGCCAACCTTATGTCCAAGCGCGTCGCTACGGCGCTCAGGGGGATGCGGGACAAGGGGATGGTGCGCAACACGGGAAGTCCCAACGCCTTTTGGCTGGAGTGGGAAATAGCACGGTGACACTGCGGCACGCAGAGGCCGGGGTGGCGATTGTCGCAACGGATAGCTGGCAACGTCATGACTCTCTTTTTGACGCGCCCACCTAGGTCTTGGCTAATCCCGAACGCCCCGCAGTGTAGATACATCCATTTCGGATTGTGCCATTTTTGGACAGTCGCCAAGATTGCTCAGGGGTGGTGCAGGAATCCGAACGGGGCGGCTAGCGCGGGAGATAGCTCGATAACGTCATCCAAAGCGCCCATAGGCTGAGTGCTAGCAGGGCGGCGAACTCTAGGCGAATGGTGAAGCGCATTTGCTATTCCGTAGCACATACGCGATAGGCACGTCTCATAACGCAATGAGCGTTGACGGAATCCTTCAGGTTCCTTATGTGTTCCACAAGGAGGCGCGCCCGTGGCATATCATGCAGCGACAGTCGCCAACCGCTTTATCGAGTTGGCTGAAAAAGATGGCGGTCGGCGGTTGACGCCGATGCAACTCATAAAGCTGGCTTACATCGCGCATGGCTTTTCACTTGCCATCAAAAACCGTCCGCTTCTTGATGAGCCAGTAGAGGCGTGGCGCTATGGCCCTGTAATCCCGAGCTTATATCAAAAGCTCAAGAGTTTTGGAAATGGGGGCGTCGATCGCCGGATTTCCAGCATCTTCGTATCTGAGACACTTGCGTCTGAGGATGTGGAGCTAATTGACGCGGTTTATGGAAAATATGGCAACCTGACTGGTGGGCAACTCTCATTCCTAACACACAAGAAAGGCACCCCTTGGAGCGACGCCTACACCCCTGGCGAGTTCGGTATCGCATTAGATGATTCCAATATTCGGCGGCACTATGCGGACCTAATGCGTGGCGTTGGAGCCTGATAGAACGATTCCTGATCTTCCTCCGCCCGACTTAGAGGGATTTGCGGAAGATTCCATGAGTGGCCGCGAGGAAACTCAATGGAAGCATCTTCGTGAGCTCAGCAGCGCCCGCCACGACAATGCGCTTGCTATTCACAAGACGATCAAATGGCTCATACCGAGCGCGCTGATACTTGGATTTTTCTGCTTCGGCTCCCTCGCTGTAATCTACGTCCTACACCTTGTCCTGCCCCCTGATCGGCGTTGGCTATCTCCCGACGAAGTGCATCACATCCATAGCATGATTTTTAGCGGCGTGGTTGGCGGAGCCGTCGCGATACTCGCCAAAATGTATCTCGGCGATGCAAAGAAGGATTAAGCCGCTCGCTGCCAGTATCCCGCGAACACTCGCGAAGGGCGGCAGGCCAGCGCCATTCCGCCAACCTTAGCCGCCTGAGCGCCGTTAGTGACGCGGCGGTGATCCTCGCGCCATGCAGCTTCGCCCGCATACTGGTTGAGATACGGCCCCGCGATGTGGTGGTGCGTGCCGATCTCCATGCGGCGGAGGCGGCTGAAATAGCTTTCGGCCTGATTGGTGCAGACGCCCTTGTCCATGAACTGGACGCTGTGGTTGACCCGGCGCGTATCCCAGCCCGCGTGCAGCGCGTCCCAGCCCGCGCCTTCGTCGGCGTGAATGGTGGCGAGCGTGCCGACGTGATCGCGCACGTAGGGGACGGCATCGCCCTCTGTGCGCACGATGAAGGGCAGCGACCGGCCACCACGCTCGCGCATGATGACAACGCACTGGCGCTTGCCCGTCCGGTTCATTGCAAGGCGACGGTCAACCCGATCGGCCTTGACGTTCTCTTGGCGAACGTGCCCGCCGAAATACGCGCCGTCGATTTCGACAACGCCGTCCAGCTTCAACCCGGCGTTCTCAGCGGCCATCGCTTCGCGCAGCTTGTGCGTGAGAACGAACGCGGTCTTATACTGGCAATCGAGATCGCGGCTGAGCTGGAGCGCGGCAACGCCCTTCGCGCCGTTCACGAAAATGACGATGGCAGCGAGCAAGTCGGTGAAGCTCATCTTGCGGTTGGCAAAGATTGTGCCGCTGGTGACGCTGAACTGATGGTGACAGGCGACGCACTTGAAGCGGCGGCGCGTCGAGATCGCATAGCTTTCGACGCAGCCGCAGCGCGGACAAACCGCGTCGCCGTCCGTCTCTGCCCAACGCAGCGCCTTGAACGCTTGGTATGCCTTGTCCTCGCCCATGCTGAAAACAGCCTTGAGGCTGAGGGTGCGGGCTGCGGCGGTAAGGAGAAAGTGCTGTGCCATGTCATCGTATCCAGTGCTTATGCATCGGATATAGTGACAACAAGGTATCTTGTGCAAGGGCATTCGTATCGTGTATGATGACATTTGCGATGAACGGAGTGCGCAGATGGCCGATACGGAATGGGAAGCGAAAGTGAAGGGCCTGCTCAAGGCTGAGCTAAAGCGCCGGGGCGTGTCCTATGCGCAGCTTGTCGAGAAGCTGGCAGCGATCGGCGTGGTGGACTCTGAGCCGAACGTGCGCAACAAGCTGAGCCGGGGTAAATTTACAGCGGTGTTCCTGTTGCAATGTTTAGAGGCTATCGGGGCATCATCATTGCGGCTTTCGGATGGCTGAGCCTAGTAGGGGCCAACGAAAGCAAGGTCGCCCCAATAGGCGTAAGCAATGCCAAAACCACTAGCCAAGGCACAATAAC
This sequence comes from Sphingomonadaceae bacterium, assembly GCA_046153865.1. GTDB lineage: Bacteria > Pseudomonadota > Alphaproteobacteria > Sphingomonadales > Sphingomonadaceae > Sphingomonas_O. The sequence goes on along the minus strand of JBJXFA010000083.1, from coordinate 2,364 downwards.
CGGCAAAGCGGAGCAATCCGCGCCGAAGGTCGCTACCGCTCCAAAAGCGCCAGAAACCAAAAGCGGCGACGCCGGTTGCACCGACCGCAAGGATCGTCGCTACAGCGATCTGTGCGCTCAGTGGAAGGCTGCGGACGCTGCTTTTGACGGAGCGCGCGCCAGCGAACGCCAAGTGCTCATTGGATGGATCGGATTGGTATTGGGAGCGGTCACGATGGGAGCCGCTATCGCTGCGGCGGCTTACGCCAAGGAAGCTGCCGCTCACACCAAAACCGGTGCTAACGCCGCTCTCGACGCAGCTGCTGAAACTCGGGAAGCAAATAGAATTGCCCGGCAATCGCTTATGATGCAGGGACGGCCTTGGCTTGAAGTAAGTTTGTCGAGCGTCAGTGAAATAAAAGTTGACGATGCCGGAATGGTTTTTTCTAGATTTAAGATTACTATTAACAATACTGGCCAATCCCCCGCACTCAATGTGTCTATTCATTCCAAAACGCACGTGATGCGAATGCTTCCATCGACCATTTATAGACATCTTGTGGATTACTTGCGAAAAAATCCGACCGACAGCGCTGTAAACGTCGAAAATGTATTTCCCTCGCGTCCAGTAGAGCGGGAAATCGACTGCGAATCTGCAGTATTTAGCTTTCCTAGAAATTGGCAGCGTGACAGAATTGATGGGAACTTGTTTGTCGCTGTAAATGTTACTTACGAAATTCCCGGTAGTGATAAAAAGTGTCACAGTTCCGTAGTTTACCCTGTCAGTAATTTTTACGCGGAACTGATCGAGGGGCCGTGCGTGATGAGCAACATGCAGCTCATGAATGGAGTGCCAGGTGTGATTACTAGATGGGAGGAATAATGAGTTGCAACCTAGCCCCAGTGCCATCGCTAAAAAAATAGACACGCTCTAAGCCCTCTCGGCTAGGGCATCGTGCGCGGTTGCGTTGGTGCAACTGCTACATAATGCCGGAGGCGCTCGAAGTCTCGATGGTGGCGAGCGTCGCAGGCGAACTCAGCGGCGGACGGCTGATCCGCCAGCGGCCGTTCCGCGCGCCGCATCATTCGGCATCGATGGCGGCGCTCACCGGCGGGGGGCTGCGCGTGCGTCCGGGCGAGGTGAGCCTCGCGCATCTCGGCGTGCTGTTTCTCGACGAACTGCCCGAATTTCAGCGCGCGGTGCTCGATTCACTGCGTCAACCGATCGAGACCGGGACAGTGAGCGTGGCGCGGGCGAATGCACATGTGACTTTTCCGGCGCGTGTGCAGCTGATCGCGGCGATGAACCCGTGCCGCTGCGGGCATCTGGGCGATGCGGCGCTCGCCTGTTCGCGCGCGCCGCGCTGTGCAGCCGATTATCAGGCCAAGGTATCGGGGCCGATGCTCGACCGGATCGACCTGCACGTCGATGTCGCAGCGGTCAGCGCCGCCGATCTCGTGCTGCCGCCACCCGCCGAAGGCTCGGCCGAAGTCCGTGCGCGTGTCGCAGCGGCGCGTGCAGTGCAGGCGGTGCGCTATGGCACTGCCGGGCCGCGAACCAATGCCGAACTCGACGGCGATCTGCTCCAACGCTACGCGACACCCGACGAACCCGGCCGCCGCCTGCTCGCGCAGGCCGCCGAGGCAATGCGCCTGTCCGCACGCGGCTACACCCGCATCCTGCGCGTCGCGCGGACCATCGCCGATTTGGCTGGCAGCGAAGGCGTGGGCCGCATACACATTGCCGAGGCGCTGAGTTACCGGCGTCAGGGGCCGCGCAATTGAGATGGTTAGGGGAGTACGACGATGGAATGGATGATCCTGCCGTTTCGGCGCTTTGCCGAATTCGGCGGTCGGTCGCGTCGGCAGGAATTCTGGATGTTCACCTTGCTGAGCGTCCTTGCGGCGATTGCGGCAACCGCCATCGATATGCTGCTCGGTTTCGGACTCGCCGATAATGGCCCGGTCAGCATCGTCCAATCCTTGGCCTTTCTAATTCCAAGCATCAGCGTCAGTGTCCGGCGGCTGCACGATGTGGAGCGATCGGGCTGGTGGCTCCTGCTCGCCCTCGTCCCGATCATCGGCTGGATCGTGCTGATCGTCTGGAATTGCACCGAAGGGACGCGGGGTACCAACCGGTTCGGCACCGATCCAAAAAATCCAGGCGGCGACTTGCAAAGCGTGTTTAGCTGAACCTTGCGGGCGACGCGCGCGCATCGTAAGCGGCGCATCGCCAGCCTGTGCGGGCGTGGTGGAACTGGTAGACGCGCCGGACTCAAAATCCGGTTCCGCAAGGAGTGTGGGTTCGATTCCCACCGCCCGCACCATTGTTGTTCCCCGTCAGCACCAATGGCACAGATTTGAGGTTGTGACTTAAGGAGTGTT
>JBJXFA010000079.1:0-37591 GCA_046153865.1 Sphingomonadaceae bacterium | reverse complement strand
CGGCGCGATCACAGACCATTCAAAATCCGAAAGCTCGTACCGACGTGCGCTCATGGACAAACTCCTTCACGGAGCTTGAATCAAAACTCGAACGCCTTGGCTAGCGATTTATGAGTGTATGACCTAGGCCGTCGCGGTGGCAATCGCAAAGGCGCGCGGTCGCAGCATTCCCGTTTTCGGCAAGTCGGCGGCATTTCGGGCGAGCAAACGGTGGCGTTCGACGGGCCCGGGGACGTCCCATCCCGCCGTTGCATCAGCCGTAAACTCGAAGAAGCGACCATAATATTCAGGGTCGCCGATCAAAGCCATCGGCGTATTGCCTGCCGCATCTACCAGCGCCGTCATCAGCATCCGACCGATGCCTGAACGCTGCGCCGCAGGGGCCACAGCAACCGGCCCGACCAGCACCAGCGGTGCATCGTCAAGTGCGACGGGCCAGCTTTGCAGGCTTCCGACGAGGCTCCCAGCGTCGAACGCGGCAAAGCTCAGCGCGGGGATGGCGATCGTGCCTTCGCGGATGCGATATGCCGTGCGTGCGCGCCGATCATTGCCGAACGCCGCATCAAGCAGGCGTTCGACCGCGACGGGATCGGCATGCGAGAGGGGCGCAAGGATAATGGCCATTGGGTCGCGCGCCCTAGCGCGCTTTTCGTTGATTGGAACCTGCAAATCTTTCGGCTAGGCGCGCGCAGACGATGAACGATCTTCTCCAGCTCGAAGTGCACGATCTCGAAGTGCCGGTGCTGACCGGCATCTATTCCGAGGAAACGCATCTGCCGCAACCGCTTCGCATCTCGATCACGGTCGATCTCGATGCGCAGGATCGCTTTGCGCCAGAGACGTCGCTCGGTGCCTCGAAAAACTACATGGACCTGAAAGATGCCGCGACCTCAGCCTTGCCGCCGGGGGTGCATTTCACGCTTATCGAAGCCGTTGCCGATCATATTGCCGATCATCTGATGCACCACGATTCGCGCGTCGCGCGCGTGGAAATTCGCATCGTGAAGTTGGCAATCGCTGAAAACGGCGAATCGATCGGCATCCGCCGCGTCCGGCACCGCCCGTGAAGCTCGCGCTGGTGACCGGCGGCCACCGGCGGGTCGGCGCGGTCATCGCGTCACACCTTGAAGCTGCGGGCTGGACGGTGGCGCGACATGGGGCCCGTGAAGATATTGCCGCGGACCTGGCGGATCGTGACGCAGTCGAGGCGCTGATTCCGCGCGTTTCGGACCGGTATGGCGCGCTCCCGTCATTGCTGGTCAACAATGCTTCGCGCTTTGTCTGGGACGACGTTGGGAGCGTAACAGCTGACGCGTTGGATGCGCATCACGCTGTCAATGCGCGTGCGCCGGTCATGCTTGCGCTGGCGCTGCACCGCGCAGGCGGGACGGGGAGCATTGTGAACATTCTCGATCAGCGCATCCGCAATCCCAACGCGGATCAACTGAGCTACACCCTGTCCAAGACAGCGCTTGCGGGTGCTACGCGAACATTGGCGATCACGCTCGCGCCCGCCTTGCGGGTCAATGCGGTTGCCCCCGGGCTCACCTTGCCGACGGCGGACTACACGGCGGCGCAACTCGAGCGGCTGGCTGCCGCGATGCCGCTCGCGCGGCTTCCCGAGCCAGAGGACATTGCCGACGCAGTCCTTTTTCTGGCGGCAGCGCGGGCTTTGACCGGTCAGACGATCTTCGTTGATGCCGGGGCAAGCCTGAAAAGTTTCGACCGCGATTTCGTCTATCTTTAGCCGCGCCGTCGCGGACAGTCTCCGAGCTGATCCATGACGAATTGATAGTCGACCAGCGCAGCCGCCGAATCGGATGCTGTCAGTTCGCGAGTCGCGTCGGCAGGAAGGGCGCGCGGCAAAAAGCAGGCGAGGCGATACCAGGCCAGCGTCTCGCGCGCGGGCGTCGCCGCCGCTTCATCCACGATTTCGCCGGGAGCAAAGGACCAGAGCGGCGCTTCGTCAGGGCGCCTAAGCACGCTGATCGACATGGCAGTGCCGCTTTCGGTTCCGAGGAACACCTGCGTCTCGCCCTCACCGGGGATCGTGCCGGCGCTGTGGAAAGCCCCCGTCACGCCAGTGGCAGGCGGGACTGCCCCGGAGGCTGCCGTCTCCGCGACCAGCGCGCGCAGGCGGGCCTCGGCTGCCGGGCTCCACGTCACCATCGCGTCGCGCGCGACGAGGCGAACCTCGCCCGGTCGCCCTGCGACCGGACTGACCGCGAGCAGCATCATGGCTTTCTTGAGCTTGGGCAGCCGCCCGCGCGGATCGAGCGGCACGTCTGCTAGCCAGGCGAGGCGTGGCGGCTGTGCGGTCGGCGCGCGAATCAGGCTGACGACATCACCGCGCAAAAACACGCGAATCGTCCCATTGCGGGTCGCGGCATCCTTGATCGCAATGGCTTCGACGATCCGGACCTGTGCGACGATAGGCGCGGCGGCAAACACATCGGCGAGATCGGCGTAAGTCCAGCTGTCGGCGGGCGACGTCGCCGCCGCCGGCACGATCTGAACCGCAAGCACTTGATTTTGATGGAGCAATCCAAACAGAGCCACTGTCGTTATGGCGAGCGAGGTGGCGCGGAAGCGCAATGCAGGAGCCAGTGTCATCATCGTGCCATGTCGGCGAAGCTTATGCGGCTGGGCAAGGGGAAAAGGCGATTGCGCCGGAGGAAGTCGGTCGATAGACCTAAGGGCTCGATCAGCGGTTGAGCGCAGTTCTCTGCCATTGGTTAAGAGATGTCGTCGCAGCCGGTGGATAAGTCGGCGCACATGATGATTTCGTTGGTTTGGTTTGAGAGGGAGTAGGTTCGCGGCATGGCATATACCGACCGCAAGGAAATGAGCCCGTCGCGCTTTTGGTCGCTGGTGCTCGTGTTCGCGCTGCATGGCCTGCTGCTCTATGCGCTCGTCAACGGCGGCTACGAAGCAACCAAGAAAAAGCTCGCCGACCTGAACGTCATCGATATCAAGGAGCCGCCGCCGCCGCCGCCTGAAAAGCCGCTGCCGCCGCCGCCCAAAGAAAATCTCCCGCCGCCGCCGGTCGTCTCGCCGCCGCCAATCGTGCAGACGCAGACGGTCGTCGTGCCGCAGGTGACCACCCAGGCCGCGCCGCCACCGGTTTTCAACCCGACGCCGGAGCCGCCGCGCCCCGCGCCACCGCCGCCGCCGCCGCCGCCGCCGCCCGCTGTTGCGACCAAGGCTTCTCCGCGCGGCGGTTCGGGGGTCATTGACGATAGCGCTTACCCGCCGTCGGCAATCCGCAATGAAGAGCAGGGGACGGCGGTCGCCACCTTCACGATCGGGGCTGATGGGCGTGTATCGAGTTGCAGCGCAAGCGGCGCAAGCGCGTCGCTCGATCAGGAAACCTGCCGCCAGATCCAGCGCTGGCGTTACAAGCCGGCCATGGGATCGGACGGCAATCCGATCGCTGAAACCCGTTCGCAGCGCGTGACGTGGCGTTTGCCGAAAGACTGAGTGTTCGGCCTGATGCGCGCCACCGGGGCGGGCAAAGGGCACAAGTTTTGAACTAGCTAGAGGAAAGACCGCATATGTTGATCGAACTCATCACCGCCGCTGCCGCCGGTGCCACGCCCGCCGCGGCGCACGGTGCCGAATACGGCCTTGTCCCCGCGCTAAAGCAGGGCGGTCCCGTCGCCTGGGTCACCTTCGGGATCATGGTCATCCAGTCGGTCGGCTCGTTCTTCATCCTGTTCACCAAATGGTGGGAACAGAAAAAGATTTTCGATCAGGGCAAGAAGGTCCGCGCTTCGTTCTGGAGCGCGCCGACGTTGCAGGATGCTGCCAACAAGCTCGACAAGGACACGCCCTATAAGCAGATCGTCGATGACGGCCTGCGTGCCCAGCAGCAGAGCTCGCTGCTGGGCGATGCGCAGGATCAGCACGACTGGGCCGACACGGTGATGTCGCGCTCGCGTGCGGCGATCGAATCGCGGCTCAAGAGCGGCCTGTCGTTCCTCGCAACCGTCGGATCGACGGCACCGTTCATCGGGCTGTTCGGAACCGTTATCGGCATCCTTTCGGCGCTCGTGAAGATCGGCGCGTCGGGTCAGGCATCGATCGACACCGTCGCCGGGCCGGTCGGTGAGGCGCTCATCATGACTGCTATCGGTCTTGCCGTTGCCGTGCCTGCCGTGCTTGCCTACAACTGGCTGCAGGGACGCAACAAGGCGCTCAGCGAAGAGCTGACCACGTTCCAGAACGACGTCCACGGCTGGATGGCGTCGGGTGGCCAGATCAAGCCGGCCATGGCTGGCCGCGTCGCCGCAAAGGCTGCGGCACCCGCCAAGCCGGTCACGGCGACGCCTGCCAAGGCTTGATTGCTCAACGCGAATAATCGGGGGCGGCAGGCATGGTTGCCATGTCGCCCCGCACGTTAAACGGATAGGATATTGACCCGATGGCAATGAGTAGCCCCGGTGGCGGCGATGGCGAAGAAAAGCCGATGTCGGAAATCAACACGACACCGCTCGTGGATGTCATGCTGGTCATGCTCATCATCTTCCTGATCACGATCCCGGTCGTCGTGCAGGCAATCCCGATGAAGCTGCCGAACACTCGCTTCGACGTCACGCAGACCAAGCCGGAAAACGTGTCGCTGTCGATCGTCGCGAAGCCCGATGGCTCGTGTGGCGTCTTCTGGAACATGACGCCAGTCGATTCAAACGAGCTGCTCGATCGTGCGGTCAAGAAACTGAAGGACGAGATCGACCGTCAGGGCGGCCCGACCGCCGCAGGGCTCGAGCTTCCGGAGGCCCATGTCCGTGCCGATATCAACGTGCCGTGGCGGTGCGTGGCAGGCTCGATCTACAACATGCAGCGCGCAGGGTTTACCAAGGTCGGCTTCATTTCCGAGCCACCGCCGGGCGGCACGGTTCGCCTTCAGTAGTTTTTAAAAAAACGGCGCCCAATCAGGAGACTATGACGCCATGGCATTTACTGCAGGTGCATCGGATGAAGAACCCATTGGTGAAATGAACACCACGCCGCTGATCGACGTGATGCTCGTTTTGCTGGTGATGTTCATCATCACGATCCCGATCCAGACGCACGCGATCAAGATCGACCTTCCGGTCAACAATCCCAACCCGCCGCCCACGGTGATCAAACCCGATATCAACAAACTCACCGTCGATACGGCAGGCACTGTGCTGTGGAATGCGTCGCCGATCGACCTCGTGACGCTGCGGACCTATCTCGACCGGACGAAGGCGATGGACCCGCAGCCCGAGCTGCACGTCCAGCCCGATCCCCAGTCGCGCTATGAAGTGACGAACGAAGTGCTCGCCGTCATCAAGCGCGCCGAAGTCGGCAAGATGGGCTTTGTCGGCAACGAGCAATACGGGTCGTTCGGCAAGTAAGCGTTCCGCCGCGATCATGTTCAAGGGCGCGCCCGCAACGGCGCGCCTTTTTTTGTGCTTGCGTGATGCCCGTGCAGTGTTCGATGCCATCGCGGTCCTCGATGCACGGTCGCGTGACGAGGCCATCTGGCCGAAAAGGCAAGTGTCAGCGTTTGCGCACGAACTCCGCACGTAGCACGAGGCCGCGGATTCCGTCGAATTTGCAGTCGATTTCCTGCGCGTCGCCGGTGAGCCGGATCGACTTGATCAGCGTTCCGCGTTTGAGCGTTTGCCCGGCACCCTTGACGTCGAGATCCTTGATCAATGTGACCTGATCGCCGTCCGCCAACAAGTTCCCGACGGCATCGCGGACTTCGACGTGGCTCTCCCCTTGCGTCCGCTCCGCAAGATCAGTGGCCGATAGCCACTCCCCGCTGGCCTCGTCGTAAACGTAATCCTCGTCCCCGCTCACGCCGCAAGCCCGTCAAACTGGAGCTGCGCGAGCCGCGCATAAAGTCCGCTTGCCCGCGTCAGCTGGTCGTGCGTGCCTTCCTCGACGATGCGGCCATCGTCCATCACGATGATCCGGTCGGCCGCGCGCACCGTTGCCAGGCGGTGCGCGATCACGATCGTGGTGCGGTCGGCCATCAGTCGTTCGAGCGCATCCTGCACGAGGCGCTCGCTTTCGGCGTCGAGCGCTGACGTCGCTTCATCGAGCAGCAGGATGGGGGCATCGCGCAGGATCGCGCGGGCAATGGCGATGCGCTGGCGCTGTCCGCCCGAGAGCCGCGCGCCACCTTCGCCCATGAACGTGTCGAGCCCCTGTGGCAGCTTGCGCAAAAACTCGGCGGCGTTGCCCGCTTCGGCGGCTGCCCAGAGCGCAGCATCGTCGCTGTCCCAGCGTCCGTAGCGCAGATTGTCGCGTGCGCTAGCGGCGAAGATCACGGTTTCCTGCGGGACCATGGCGATGCGCTGGCGGACCCATTGCGGATCGGTGGTCGGCAGCGCGACACCATCGACGCTGACGGTTCCCGAGTCGGGATCGTAGAAGCGCTGGATGAGCTGAAACAGCGTCGATTTTCCGGCACCCGATGGACCGACGACGGCAACGGTCTCGCCCGGCTCGATCGCGAGCGAAAACCCGTCGAGCGCGCTGGTTTCGGGGCGGGTCGGATAGCGGAATATGACATTGTCAAACGCCACGCGGCCTTGCGGCGGCTCGGGCAGGCGGACGGGATTGGGCGGCGCTGCAATGCCGGGCTGCTCGCGCAACAGTTCGCCAAGCCGCTCGGCAGCACCGGCACCGCGCAGCAGCTCACCATAAACTTCGGCGAGCGCCCCGAAAGCCCCGGCGACCAACCCGCCGGTGATGACGAATGCAGCAATCGCCCCGCCCGTCATTCGCCCCGATTGCACGTCGACGGCGCCTTCCCAGAGGATGAGCACGACCGAGCCAAACAGCATGAAAATGACGGCCGCCGTCATCACCGCGCGCAGCATGATGCGGCGCTTGGCAGTCGTGAATGTCGCTTCGGCGGCGTCGCGCACGCGGCCGGTTTCCCGGCTCTCCTGGCCGAAAGCCTGGACGACTTTCATCGCGCTCAGGATCTCGTTTGCGGTCGATCCGACATCGGCGATCCGGTCCTGGCTTTTGCGCGAGACCGTGCGCAATTTGTTGCCGAGAAACATGATCGGCAGAATGACGAGCGGGATGCCGACGACGAGCATGGCCGCAAGCTTGGCGCTCAGCGCGAAGAGATAGCCGAGGCCAAGGACGCCGGTGAGCAGATTGCGCAGCGCGACCGACAATGTCGTGCCCACGATTCCCTCGATGACGGCGGTATCGGCGGTAAGGCGTGACGTGATTTCGGACGGACGGTTGAACTCGAAATAGCTTGGGCTCAGTCGCAGCAGATTTTCCTGAACGGCAATGCGGACGTCGGCGACAACCCGCTCGCCGAGCCATGACACGAAATAGAAGCGGAACGCCGTTGCCAGCGCGAGCACGCTGACGACCGCGAGGAGCACACGGAAGCCAAGGCCGATATCGCCGCCCGAACCGGAAAATCCCTGATCGACAACAATGCGCAGCCCGAACGGGATCGCCAGCGTGGCAGCGCTCGCAAAGGCTAGCGCCACGAGCGCAATCCCGATGCGCCCGGGATACGCCATTGCGAACCTCCAGATAACGCCAAGGCTGGATATGTTGCGCGGCTTGGGCGCTCGTTTGGTCGGCGTTAACGGCTCAGTCACGCTGCGCGCCTAGCAGCCTCGTCGCGAACCGGCAAATGATGCGTTGCAACATCGAGCGCAACGGCGTTAGAGCCGCGACGGGCGACAGCAAGGGACGCGGGCATTGCTTTACAACGCTTATGAAGTGCAGCGGCAGATGCTGGCCGGGATGGGCGCGTTTGCGGACCTTGGCTCGGAATGGCTCCAATCGCCCTTTCATCCGGCGCGGTATTTCGGCGGACCGATGTTCGCCTCCGCGCTGGAGGTTTTTGCACATGCGGCCGCCCCGCGCGGCAAACCGGCTTTCGGGCTTGCAACCACGATGGTTGACGGACGCGAGGTCGCTGTCCGCGAGGAGATCGTGCTGCAAAAGCCGTTCGGCCAGCTCAAGCGCTTCGTGAAGGACGGGGTCGAGGGCGCGCCGAAGCTGTTGATCGTCGCGCCGATGTCAGGCCATTTCGCCACGCTGCTGCGCGGCACAGTCGAACGGATGCTGCCCGCGCACGATGTTTACATCACCGACTGGCGCGACGCCCGTCTCGTCCCGCTCGGCGCGGGCAAATTCGATCTCGACGACTATATCGATTACGTTCGCGAGTTCCTGATCACGATCGGTGGCGGCAGCGAACGGCCGCACATGCTTGCGGTGTGTCAACCGTCGGTCCCGTGCTATGCGCTCGCGGCGCTGATGGCGGCGGAAAACCATCCGTGTCGCCCCAAGACGCTGACGCTGATGGGCGGCCCGATCGACACGCGCGAAGCCCCGACCTCAGTCAACGACGTCGCGACCGAGCGTCCCTATGCCTGGTTTCAGAATTATGCCATTCAGACCGTGCCTGCGATTTACCCCGGTGCGGGCCGCCGCGTTTATCCCGGCTTCCTGCAGCTGACCGGCTTTCTGGCGATGAACCTCAGCAGCCATATGCAAAGCCATTTTGCGATGTTTACCGATCTGGTCAAAGGCGATGAGGACAGCGCCGACAGCACCAAGGCGTTTTACGAGGAATATCGCAGCGTCTGCGACATGACCGCCGAGTTCTACCTGCAGACGATCGATACCGTCTTCCAGAAGCACGCGCTCCCCAAGGGCGAGATGCTGCACCGCGGCGCACGCGTCGATCCGGCCGCGATCACCGATATACCTCTGCTCGCGATCGAAGGCGAGCGCGACGATATCTCCGGACTAGGCCAGACGCGCGCCTCGCTCACGCTGGCGACCAATCTGCCGGATACCATGAAGCAATATTACATGGCCGACGGAGCCGGTCACTACGGCATTTTCAACGGTAGTCGGTGGCGGACGAAAATCGCGCCAGTCGTGGACGCGTGGATCGCCTCGCACGCCTGACCTTCGCGTCAGAGCGCTACGTGCGCGACCTTGTCTTCATAGTCTTTTTTGGGGTCGATCCCGAGAAGCATTTTGATCCCGGCGACAATAGTTGAGGCGTCGATCCAGATTTGCGCGTCTTCGACGTCAAGCCGGATCAGGACGATGTTCGGGTCGTCCTTGCCCTCATACCAGGCCGCGACAAATGGGTTCCAGAGGCGATCGATGACGGCGCGGTCCCGCGTTGTCGACAAGGTGCCGTGGACAGTTGCCCAGACGTCGTGCCCTTTGGACACGAAATGCGCCATCGCGCGGCTGCCGCTCGTGATCTGCGCGACCAATGCGCTGTCGGTTGACGTGAAGAACCAGATCGGGCCGCTTTCGTCCTCTTCGGTCTGCGCCGTCATCGGGCGTGCGTGCCCGTCTTCCTGGCCGTCGGCGAGGCCGAGGAACATCGTCCGGTCGGACTTCAGGGCTTTCCAGAATTTCGTCCGGATTTCGGTTTCGTTCGCCATGGGTCGCTCCGTTGCTGCCTCGGATACGAAACGGACTTGGCGGTGCTGTGTTCCCTGCCGAGCAAAAACGGGCGGACCTTGCAGCCCGCCCGCCAAGGATTCCCCCCGGGTCGCGTCTGGAGGGTTTACGAAGTCTGGAAACGAACAGCCGGGCGACGCCGCATCGCGCTGCCGATCGCGCCGAAGCCAAGGATGATCATGGCCCATGTCGCGGGTTCGGGAATAGCACCGGTGACATCGGCATTGCGGAACGCCACCTCGCCGATCCCGCAACCATTGTAACCGGCGGGGTTCGGCTGGGGGCACCGGCTCATGTCGAAGCGAACGTAGCGCGCAGTGGTCGCTGCGAATGTAAGGACTTCGGCCAGATAGGGATCGAGCGGATTGTCGATTGGCGAGAGGTTTGCCGCGAAGGACGTGAAGGTCACGCCATCGGATGATCCCGACAAGCTTAGCAAGCCGATTCCCGAAAACTCTTCGTTCCAAAGTGCAAGGCGATCGAAGACTCTCAGGTCGCCGAAGTCGTATGTCACCCGAGCCGTTGTTACGTCCAAATCGGAGAACCACTCGTTGGTGAACACCGTGGTGTGCAGCGGGTTGCTCGCGATATACGCGTCAAAGTTGGTCACGTCCGACGTGTATCCTGCCGACAGACCATTCTGGTTGATCGTGTCGATGATGTTGGTCTGGTTCGATCCGCCGATATTCACGATGGCGCTGGTCGGCGCAAAAATAGTTGACGCCTTGGCGGGCGCGGCGATGGCGAAAGCCGCGACGGCGGCGAGAAGCGTGCACCTGTTTTTCATGTCCGTATCTCCCGTTCGCATTTGGAATAGTCAGGCAAATCTAAAGTGCGTGCGGCGCGTCTGCATGTTCGCGCCGATCGCGCCGAAGCTGAGGATCATCATCGCGAAATCCACCATCTCGTTCCGTCCGCGCCAGAGTTACCATCGCCGCCAACGGACATCCCCTCACAGTTCCGGGAGGTTTTGCTCTCCGTCCCATTGAGGCACAGAAAGCCCGCAACCAGTTGTGCGCCGCCGCATTGTCCGTCATCATTTTGGGGCGGGGTGGTGATGCTGGATGCGATTCGCCAATTGACGGAAGCGGCCTTGGCCGCGCCCGATGCCGTGACAGCCACGCGTGCTTTCAACATTGCGCTCAAGCCGCACGGCGCGACTTATCTGCAGACCCGCGCGTATCGGCGGCCGACTGCGCCGTTGACGGCTAAAAGCCATTGGGATGCCGGAGGGTTTGTGGCGCGGCATGCGCGGCCCGGATGGATCGGCAGTGCGGCGCACAAACACATCTGCATTGCGCAGAATCCGCTGATCGAGCCGATCCGGCGCGGCATGACGCGCTACCGGTTCGGCGAGTTCGCGCCCCAGTCAGCCCGCAGCTTTGCGCCCTATTGGGATGCCATGCGCGAAGGCGACATCGCGGAGGCCTTGTGCGCCACCGCTAACGGCCCCGAGCGCCGGATCGCGTCGGTGCACATCGGCTTTGATCGCCGCGCCTTTGCGCCGGGCGAAGATATTGCGATCCAGCTCGCGGGCATGATCCTAGTCGAAAAGCTCGTGGACGAGGCCGACGTGCCCGACGCTGCGGCCATACCGCGCCTCACGGTGCGCGAGCGCGATGCCATTTCCTATGTCGCGGAAGGCAAGACCGATTGGGAAATCGCCAAGATCATGGGCGTTTCCGAAGCCACCGCGCGCTTCCACGTCGACAATGCCCGCCGCAAGCTCGGCGGCGTGAACCGGGCGCATGCCGTTGCCCGGTTTCTCGCGCTCAATCCCTTCTAGAGGACTTCGAACAACCCGGCCGCGCCCATGCCGCCGCCGACGCACATTGTCACGACGACATATTTCGCGCCGCGCCGCTTGCCCTCGATCAGCGCGTGGCCGGTCATGCGCGCGCCGCTCATCCCGTAAGGGTGGCCGACCGAGATTGCGCCGCCGTTGACGTTGAGCAGTTCCATCGGAATGCCCAGCGTATCGGCGCAATAGAGCACCTGGACGGCAAACGCCTCGTTCAGTTCCCACAGGCCGATGTCGTCCATCTTCAGATTGAAGCGCTCGAGCAGCTTGGGGATCGCGAAGACGGGGCCGATGCCCATCTCGTCGGGCTCGGTGCCCGCGACCGCCATGCCGACATAACGACCGAGCGGCGTGAGCCCGCGCTGCTCGGCGAGCTTGGCCTCCATCACGACCGAGGCCGAGGCACCGTCCGAAAGCTGGCTGGCATTGCCTGCGGTAATGAACTTGTCGGGCCCGAGCACCGGCTGCAGCGCCCGGAGGCCCTCAATCGTCGTGTCGGCGCGGTTGCCCTCGTCCTTGGCGAGCGTGACCTCTTTGTGCGTGACCTCCTTGGTTTCTTTGTTCGTCACCGCCATCGTCGCGGTCACGGGCACGATCTCGTCGTCGAACTTGCCCGCGGCCTGCGCGGTGGCGGTGCGCTGCTGCGATTGCAGCGCATATTCGTCCTGGCGCTCGCGGCTGATGCCATAGCGCGCGGCGACGATCTCGGCGGTCTGGAGCATCGGCATGTAAATGTCGGGGGCCATCGCGACGAGCTCGGGATCGGCGCCGACGCGCATCTGCGGGGTCTGCACCATCGAGATGCTTTCAACGCCGCCGCCGATTGCGATGTCCATGTTATCGACGATCACCTGCTTGGCCGCCGTCGCGATCGCCATCAGCCCACTCGCGCACTGCCGGTCGAGCGACATGCCCGAGACCGAGACCGGAAGCCCGGCCCGGAGCAGCGCGTTGCGCGCGATGTTGCCGCCCTGCACGCCCTGCTGCAGCGCTGCGCCGAACACGACGTCCTGCACTTCGGCGGGATCGATCCCGGCGCGCTCGACGGCGGCCTTGATCGCGTGGCTGGCGAGCGTGGGCGAGGGCAGGGCGTTGAATGCGCCGCGATAGGCGCGGCCGATCGGCGTGCGGGCAGTGGAAACGATGACGGCGTCGCGCATGGTCTAGGCTCCTAGGTGAAGAATTGCGAAATCCACTCGGCGATCAGGGCAGGCTTGTCCTCGCCCTCGATCTCAAGTGTGTATTCGATCGTCTGCTGCCATCGCCCGGGGCGCTTTTCGGCGATCTCGAGCAGTTTGAAATGGCCGCGCACACGTTTACCGGCGCGCACGGGCGTCAGGAACCGGGTTTTGTTGCCGCCGTAATTCAGCCCCATCTTGACGTCCTTGAGGCGCGGCATGTCGGCAGTGGCCGATAGCGTCGGCATCAGCGACAGCGTGAGGAAGCCGTGCGCGATCGTGCCGCCCAGGGGCGTTGCCGCAGCTGCGACCGGATCCACATGGATGAACTGACGATCGCCCGTCGCCTCGGCAAAGGAGTCGATCATGGCCTGATCGACCGTCAGCCACGCGCTGACGCCGATGACCTGCCCGGCCATAGCGGTCAGTTCGTCGGCCGTGACGGTCGCCATGGTGCATTCCCCGCGTAATTTTATTACAAGGCGTCGAGTCCCTCCGCGCTCTTTAGGGGGCGGCCAAACATCGAGTCAAAAGCCATGGTTTCCGCAACGTCCGAATTCGCCCGACTGCACCGTGCCCCTGAGCCGGACGTTCTGAAAGCGCTGCTGGCGCGCGCCGCGACGACGGCTGAGGAGCGCGGACATATCGTGGTGCGCGCGGTGGGGATGCTCGCCGATCTGCGTGCCGCGCAGGCGACCGGCTGGGTCAATCAGTTCCTGCAGGAATACCGCCTCAACACCTCCGAAGGGGTGGCGCTGCTGAGCCTTGCCGAAGCCTTTCTGCGGGTGCCCGATCCTGCCACCGCCGATGCGCTGATCGCTGACAAGCTGGGCGATGCCGATTGGGAGGCGCACAAGGGCAAATCGGCGTCGGCGCTCGTGAACGTCGGCACCTGGGGGCTGGTCATCGGTCGCGCGCTGACCAGCGAACGTGACGCGGGCGTCCTGCGCCGCCTCGTCGCGCGTGCGGGCGAGCCGTTTGTGCGTCAGGCCGTGGGCGCTGCGATGCGGATGATGGGCGAGATTTTCGTCATGGGCCGCACGATCGACGAGGCGACGCATCGGATGGACAGCGCGGCGCACCGTGGCTTTACGGCGAGCTTCGATATGCTGGGCGAGGCGGCGCGGACCTATCCCGATGCGGCGCGCTATCTGGCGGCTTACCGGGATGCGATCGCCACCGTCGGCCGGAGCGCGCAGTCCGGGTATTCGATCTCGGTCAAGCTTTCGGCGCTGCACCCGCGGTATGAAGTCGCGCACTGGAACACCTGCGTTCCGGCGTTGACCGCGATGCTCGGCGATCTCGCCGCGCGGGCCGCCGATGCGGGGATCGCGCTGACTGTGGATGCCGAGGAGTCCGAACGGCTTGAAATGAGCCTCGCGATTATCGAAAACGTCGCGGCGCTGCCCGCGCTCAAGGGCTGGGACGGGTTCGGCATGGCAGTGCAGGCGTATGGCAAGCGCGCATCCGCCGTGATCGCCTGGGCCGATGAATTGGGTGCGCGCACCGGGCGGCGGATTGCCGCGCGGTTGGTGAAGGGCGCCTACTGGGACAGCGAGATCAAGCGGACGCAGGAAGCCGGACTCGCCGATTACCCGTTGTTCACGCGCAAGGCCGCGACGGACGTGTCCTACCTTGCCGTCGCGCGCGACATGTTGGCGGCCAAGCACATCGCACCGGCCTTTGCGACGCATAACGCGCTGACTGTGGCGACAATCCTCGAATGGGCAGGCGACGCCCGCGACTTCGAATTCCAGCGCCTGCACGGGATGGGCGACGGGCTTTACGAGCGGCTGGTGCGCGAAGAGGGCTATCGGTGCCGCATTTACGCACCCGTGGGCGGGCATCGCGATCTGCTGGCCTATCTGGTGCGGCGGTTGCTTGAGAACGGTGCGAATTCGAGCTTCGTGCATCAGCTTGCCGATGAAACGCTGACCGATGCCGAGATCCTCGCCGATCCTGTCGCCAAGATCGCCGCAGTCGGCGGCAGCCGCCACCCGAATATTCCGTTGCCGCAAAACCTCTTCGGCGAACGCCGAAACTCATCGGGCATCGATCTCCAGGATCGGGCGATCCTTGCGGAAACCGTGCAATCACTCCGCCTCTCTGTGCCTCCGCGTGAACCCGGCGATGGTTTCACACGGAGACGCGGAGAGGCGGAGGGTGCGGTGACTGACGCGCTCGCTGGCTTTTCTTCGTGGTCGGCGTCGTCGCTGGAGAGCCGCTGCGCTGCGCTCGAGCGGCTTGCCGATCTGCTGGAGGAGCATCGCCTCGAGCTTATGGCGATCCTGATCGACGAGGCCCGGAAGACGGTTCCCGATGCGCTTGGCGAGGTGCGCGAAGCGGTTGATTTCTGCCGTTACTATGCCGGGCAGGCGCGCGACGGGCTGCGGCCGGTCGAGCTGCCTGGCCCGACCGGCGAGCGCAACGTGCTGCGGATGACGGGGCGGGGGCCATGGGCGTGCATCGCACCGTGGAATTTCCCGCTGGCGATTTTCCTCGGGCAGGTCGCAGCGGCGCTGGTTACAGGGAACACGGTCGTCGCCAAGCCTGCGCCGCAGACGCCGCGGATCGCCGCACGTGCGGTCGCGCTGGCGCATGCGGCGGGCATCCCCGAAGTCGCGCTCGTGCTGCTCACCGGTGGTCCCGAGGCGGGGGCGGCGCTCGTTGCCGATCCGCGCATTGCCGGGGTCGCTTTCACCGGGTCGACGGCGACAGCCCGGCGGATTGCACGCAGCTTGCTTGACGACGACGCCCGCCCGCTCGTGCCGCTGATCGCGGAGACCGGCGGCATCAATGCGATGATCGTCGATTCCACCGCGCTCACCGAGCAGGTCGTGCAGGATGTCGTCACCAGTGCGTTCCGCTCGGCGGGGCAGCGCTGCTCGGCGCTGCGGCTGCTGCTCCTGCAGGAGGATGTCGCCGAGCGGACGCTGGCAATGCTGCAAGGTGCGATGGACACGCTGGTGATCGGCGATCCGGCCGATCCGGCGACCGATGTAGGGCCGGTGATCGACGCGGCGGCTTATCAGCGGCTGATGGCGTATCGCGAGAGCCAGCGGGCGAGGTGGGTGCACAGTGTTCCCCTCCCGGCCTTCCGGGAGGGGCTAGGGGTGGGTTCTTCCTCTGCTAAAGCCGACATGCCGTTCGGAGAACCCCACCCCCAACCCCTCCCGGAAGGCCAGGAGGGGCATTTGGTCGTGCCCCCCACCATCATTCGCCTCGAACACCTCGACGATCTGACTGCCGAATGGTTCGGCCCCATACTTCATGTCGCGACCTGGAAGGCAGGCCAGCTTGAGGCCACGGTCGCGGCCATCAACGCCAAGGGCTTCGGGCTTACCATGGGGCTGCACAGCCGCATCGCGCGCAATGCCGATACGGTCGAGGGCCTCGCGCGGGTCGGCAATCTCTATGTCAATCGCTCGATGATCGGCGCGATCGTCGGCTCGCAGCCATTCGGCGGGGAGGGGCTTTCGGGCACTGGTCCCAA
The DNA here is from genome assembly GCA_046153865.1 of Sphingomonadaceae bacterium. Taxonomy (GTDB): domain Bacteria; phylum Pseudomonadota; class Alphaproteobacteria; order Sphingomonadales; family Sphingomonadaceae; genus Sphingomonas_O. The sequence continues at coordinate 21,663 of JBJXFA010000079.1, read as the reverse complement.
AGCGGGGGGGCCGCATTATCTGCAGCGCTTCTGCGCCGAACGCGTGACTTCGACCGATACCACCAGCGCGGGTGGCAATGCGACATTGCTTAGCATGGATGATGTGGGGGCTTAGAAGTGGACGCCAGCAACTAGACCCGCTTCCCCGAGCGGAGCGAGGGGCATTGTCGAGCGCAGCGAGACCTGCACCGAATGGACGGTTCTCACTGCGCTCGAACGAGCCCCCCCCGCTCCGCTCGGGGAAGCGGTTGGGTCTGCCCCATGTCATCAGGTTCTAGGCCTGCATCGGCACGGCATTGTAGCTGATCGCGACGCCCTCGCGGTCGAGATACGCCAGGATCGCCGAAATCGTTTCGTGGCGGATGCGATCGCGGGTTGAAGCGTCGCCGGTGGTTGCATGCAGGATGGTTTCGAGCATGACGGCATTGTCGCGGAACTCGCTGAGCTGCGCCTGATCGAAGCGACTGTCGGGGATGGCATCGATCAGGCCGCGGATCGCGCCGGGAAGCGCCGCGAGCTTCGCCGGGTCGTTGCCGTAATGCAGCGGCAGCGTGAGCACGATGCGGCGGCTCTCGATCGCGTGATAGTTGCGCACGAGCAGGTCGAGCAGCTTGTCGTTCGACATGATGACTTCTTCGCCGTCGAGCGAGCGGATGCGGGTTGTCTTGAGGCCGATTGTCTCGACGCGCCCGGTCACGTCGCCGAATTTGATGAGGTCGCCGATCACGAACGGACGGTCGAACAGGATCGACAGCGCGGCGAAAAGGTCGCGGAAAATGCCCTGGGCGGCGAGGCCGATGGCGATGCCGCCGATACCGAGCCCGGCGACCAGCCCGGTGACGTTAACGCCGAGGTTTGACAGGATGAGGATGACCGCAACGGCGAACAGCGCGAAGGTGACGAGCACGCGGATGATGCCGAGCGCATTGCCGAGGCTTGCATGGCCCGCCGCGCGGTGCTCGATCAGCCCGAGCACGACCTCGCGCGCGAACACCGCACCCTGCAGCGCAAAGGCAATGACGAATAGGAACTGGATGGTGCGCGCAAAGTCGTCGGGCGCATGGGCATAGCCCGCGATGACCTGCGCAACCGCCGCGATAACGAACCACATGCGGATTTTCGATAGTCCGGACCCGATGAGATGCGGCCAGCTGTGCGCGGGATTGCGGCGCTCAAGCCGCTTGCCGAGCCACTTCAGGCCCAGCAGCAATGCTGCGATCACACCGCCCAGGATCGCGGCGATCAGGATCTGCGTCGTATGATCGGTGATCCACACGGCGGCATCGCGCCACAGGGCATCAAGGCGCGGAGCAAGCACGGCGGGCGTTTCGCGGTTCATGGCACGGGTCTGGACAGATTGACGGGCACGGCGTCAAGCGGCAGTCGCTGCGCTCCGGTTCCCGAAATAGCTCTTGCGCAGCGCCGCCCGCGCCCGCCGCCCGGCATAGGTATCGAGCCCGATCTGCATCCCCACCAGCATGTAGACGAACGGCTGAAAAGCGATGCCGACGAAGACCGACCCGAGCAGATAAACGGCGTGCGCCTGCTGCAGGGCGTTGGCGAGCCCTGCAATCCACGCCTCGCCCTCGCGCGTCCGGTATCGCTGGCGGAGCACTTCCATGCGGACGAGCCCGCCAAAATGGATGATCAGCCACAGCGCGAGGCCCGGATAGCCCTGTTCGCCGAGCATTTCGAAGTAGGCCGAATGATAGGCGCGCGCGGCATCATAGGCGATCGTTTCGGTCACGTCTTGCACGGCACCCGAACCTGTCGTTTCGGTGAGTTCGATGCGCAGTTCGTTCTGCTTATAGGCATCGAATCCGCCGCCGAAGGGATTGTCCTTGGCATACTCCCATGTCCATTCCCAAACGGCGATGCGCGTCGAGGCCGAAGCGTCGGCCTTGTAGCCCTTGATCGTGTCCATCCGCTCAGTGAAGCTCGACGGCAGGAAGGGCAGGGCGACGAGCGCCAGCGCGGCGACGATCGACACATAGAGAAAGCGCCGTTTCGTCGAGCGGAGCATCATGATGCCGAGGAAGGCGGCGCAGACGAGGCCCGTGCGCGCCTGCGTGCCGATGGGCATCAGCAGGCAGGCAAAGATCAGCGCTGCGCCGAAAATCTTCACGCGCCAGTCGGGCGGGAAGATCGTGCCGAACTTCATCACCCACAGGATCAGCGGGATGATCGCGATCGCCACGGTTGAGATGATGCTCGATTCGTAAAGCCCCGAATTGTTCGAGACCATAAGGTTGAGCACGCCATAGCCGCCCCCCGACGCGAGCGTCTTGATCCCGCCGGTGATGATGATTGACGCCGCCGAAAGGATCATGAACGTCGCCAGCGCCTCGATGCGCAGCCGCGTGCGCAGCGTGAGCGGCAGGAAGATCGCAAAGGCGAGCGATTTCCACACCCAGTCCCATTTGTTCATGGCTTCGAGCGGGAAATCGGCCTGCGTCGTCGTAATCCCGCAATAGACGAGCAGGATCAGCAGCAGCGCCTGGCGCGGTGCGACGCGGGTGTCGCGCTTGTCGTCGAACAGCAACCACCCGCCGACCGCGAGCACGACGCAGATCAGCGAGATCGGGACGGTGTTGAGCAGCAGATAGGTCAGCCGCTGCGGCGAGACGATGTCGACATAGACGTAAGCCAGCACGAGCAGGAACGGTCGCCGCAAGCCAAGGCCGATCAGCGCAGCCAGAAACGCAATGAACGCAAGGTCACGCATCGGGCGCGTCCGGTCGGCGGCGGCTCCAGAAGGATTTGGGCTTTGTGGTGGCGGTTTCGTCGTCGAGATCGGGCCGCATCAGCAGCCGCCAGGCCGCCAGCAGCAGCAGCCCGTGCGAAAGCCCCAGCGAAAGATTGTCGATCATCGTGCGGCCCGCAGCTCAAGTGGTGACTGCGGATAAGCAATTCGGGTTGACGCCGCCTTAAGTTTGATTGTGCAAGCGGCGCAGCGATGCGCATCCTTCATATCCTCGATCACAGCCTGCCGCTCCATTCGGGCTACACCTTCCGCACGCGTGCGATCATGAAGGCGCAGGTTGCAAAGGGCTGGGCGGTCGCGGGTGTCACCGGGCTGCGGCATTATGCGCCGGGGCCCGAACGCGAGGAGGCCGAGGGGCTGAGTTTTGTGCGCACGCCGGGCAAGCGCAATGGCCCGAGCCCGATCGGCGAATGGCGCGAAGTCGCGGCCTTTGCGCAGACGATCACGCGCTTGGCGGCTGAATTTCGTCCCGATATTCTTCATGCCCATTCGCCCGTGCTCGGTGCGCTTGCCGCGCTGCGCGCCAATCGTGCGCTGCGCCTGCCGTTGCTTTATGAAATTCGCGCGTTCTGGGAAGATGCTTCGGTAGGCAACGGCACCGGGCGCGCGGGATCGCTCAAGTTCAAAGCGACCCGCGCGCTGGAGACCTGGGCGGTGCGCAAGGCCGATGCGGTCGCGGTGATCTGCGAAGGGCTGCGCGGCGATCTGGTTGCGCGCGGGATCGATGCGGCCAAGATCATGGTCTCGCCCAACGGCGTCGATCTAGACCTGTTCGGCGATCCGCCGCCGCCCGATACCGCACTCGCCGCATCGCTCGGGCTTACTGGTGCCGAGGTCATCGGCTTCATCGGGAGCTTTTACGATTACGAAGGGCTCGATGATCTTATCGCCGCAATGCCCGCGCTGGTCGCGGCGCGACCGGCTGCGCAGTTGCTGCTTGTTGGCGGCGGACCGATGGAGGCTGCACTCAAGGCGCAGGCCGCGCGATCGTCTGCCGCCGAACGCATCCATTTTGTCGGGCGTGTGCCGCACGATCAGGTCGAGCGTTATTACAGCCTGATCGATATTCTGGCCTATCCGCGCAAGGCGATGCGCCTCACTGAGCTGGTGACCCCGCTCAAGCCGCTGGAGGCGATGGCGCAGGGACGTCTTGTCGCGGCATCGAATGTGGGCGGGCACCGTGAGCTGATCGAGGACGGCGTGACCGGCGCGCTTTTTGCGCCCGGCGATCCTGCGGCAATCGCGCATGCACTCGGAGCGTTGCTTGCCGACCGGTCGGGCTGGGACGCACGCCGCGCGGTGGCGCGCGCCTTCGTCGAGCGAGAGCGTAACTGGATGTCAAACATTTCCCGTTACGAACCTGTTTACTCTAGGTTGCTTCTCGACCGCCGACGCTGATTGACACGAGTCCGATGCCCATGGTCACGCTTGCCCGCCGCGCCGCCCGTATTCCCTTCGCGCCGGTCGTCGCCGGGATGTTTGGCGGGGTTGCGGCAATTCTCGTTTTGGGAGCGCCGGTTGCGGTGCTCGAGGCCGGCGTTGTCGCGACCGGACTGCCCACAGTGTTTGCGCCTGCTGCGCCGCCGCTGGGCACGGTCGCGCGGATGCTCCTGGCAGTCCTCGCCGCGTTGCTCATTGGCGGGCTGGTCTGGGCAATCATTGCGCCACTTTCGCGCCGTCTGGACGGAACCAAGCCCGGCGCGCCGTGGCGCGACGACGGCTATGCTGCGGATGCTGAAGCGCCCGATTCGCCGATCGCGCGCCGCCGTCCGATTTTTGCGACCGATGAACTCGGTTTGCCGCTGATGTCCGATGACGTGCTCGAGCTGTCGGTGCCTGCTGACCCTGAGCCTGTCGAGCCGCTCGCGACACCTTTGGCCGTCGAAGAGTTTTCGCCCGAGGTCGCCGGGCGACCCGAGGACGCGACGTCGATCGCGGCGCTGATCCGGCGTCTCGAAGACGGGCTGGCGCGCCGCCGCGCTGCCAATGATCCCGGCCCCGATGCGCCAGCTCCCGCACCGATGCCGATGGCGCGCGATCACGGTGTCTATGGCCAGTCGCCTATCACGCATGACCGACCGACCAACGACGATGAAAACACCACGATGCAGCGGGCACTGGCCACGCTCAAGCGTATGGCCAGTCGTTAGGCGTCCTCGATCGTCAGCGCTTCGATTGTGAGGCGCAGGTGTGTTCCATCATCCCTGGACGCGACTAGCACGACATCGGCGACGAAATGCCCGGTCATTGGCAAGTCAGCCTCGGCAATCGCGGCGGCGGCGGCGCAGGACTGTTCGGTGCGCGGCACGGTGAAGGTCAATTCATGGCGCATCCCGCAAAACATCGCGCTGGACCAGTCGCGTGTTTTTACGTTGAGATCGTCGATCGGCCCCAAATAGGCAGCGAGCGCGCGGACGAGTGCGCGCGACGGATCGGCGCTCATGCCTGCTGCTCCAGCCAGGCCAGCACCCGCGTCGCCAGCTTGCGGCCGATTTCGCGGCCCCTGCGGATGTCATGAACGAGGCGCGAATCGTTCGCCGCCTCGCGCCCGAGCCGCGTCGGGGTGATCCCGGTGGTTCGCATGTGTTGCTCGATCCTGGTCAGTAATTGCATCACGTCCTCCGAGTCGCAGTGAATAGGATTTCGCCTATCGACACGGCAATTTCCTACTTGTCTAGGACTTTTCCTATGCTACGATACGATTGATGGTTGACGCGCGCGAAACTCTCGAACGGCTGATCCGCGAGCGCGGCGACGATTATGCGTCGCTGTCGCGCCTGCTCGGCCGCAATGCCGCTTATGTGCAGCAGTTCATTCGCCGCGGGGTTCCCCGGAAACTCGACGAGGATGACCGGCGGACGCTCTCGCGCTATTTCGGGATCGAAGAGACCCTGCTTGGGGGTCCCGTAACTGCACCCGCCGTTTCGTCGGTGCGGCGACGCGGGTTGATTGGCATCCCGCGTCTCGCAGTGGGTGCATCGGCGGGACCGGGCGCGCTTACGGGCAGCGAAGCAGTCGAGGCGGTGCTGTCGGTCGATCCCGCCTGGCTGCGCCGGCTGACGGTCAATCCGTCATCGGTGTCGATGATCCGCGTCGAGGGCGATTCGATGATGCCGACGCTGGGGGATGGGGACGATATTCTCGTCGATCGCGCCGACGCCGCCGATCGGTTGCGTGACGGGATTTATGTGCTGCGGATGGATGACGCGCTCAACGTGAAGCGCCTTGCGCTGAACCCGGCGGCGCGCAATGTGACCATCACCAGCGACAATCCCGCCTATCCGGGCTGGCCCGATTGTCCGCTGGCGCGGATTGACGTGATCGGGCGCGTGATCTGGGTGGGGCGCAAGCTGGTTTAGCCGCGTCGCTCGCGCCAGAAGATCAGCAGCGCAATCGCAACGCCGATCGCGACACCCGCGATCAGCCCGAGCGATGGCTGGCCGTAAACCCGCCCGAGCACGACGCCGCCGACTGCGCCCAATGCGATGAAAATGCCGCCCCCCAGGGGATTGCGCGGTTCGTCTGCCATCGGCGGGCCTTGGCATGTTGGCTGGTAGAGTGCCAGCGCTTACCCGGCAAAGATTTTGGCAGCGATGATCCATGCAAAGGTCGCCGCGATCACCGCGCCTCCCGCGATGGTGAAGCGCGCGGCGATGCGCAGCAGGCGGGTCTGCGCATCGACCGAGACACAGAATGCGGCAAACATCCGGCGGACGATTGCGTTCGGATCGTCCTCAATCCCCTCGGCGCTGAACTCTTCGCCGATCGTGATCGCGCGCACCACGATCGCGGCCGACATTGCGATGAGCGCAACGCCAACGGTCGTGATCAGCACTTCGAGCGGCTGCGTCGGCGCATCGAGGCTCACCGGCGCCCCCGGCGAGGCGGCAATCGGGTTGATGCCCGTCGTGATGAGCAGCGCATCGAACGCCAGAAGCGCACCGAGACGGATCGAGAGATCGAGGTCCTTGTGCTGGAGCAACTGGAAATCGGCCATGAACTCGTCGGACACGCCGTCGCGGTGGACAGTTTGGAACGCGCGCAGCAACGCGCGAGTCGACATCGGCTTTGCGGCAGTTTCCCGGCTCATGGCATCCTCCCTGTCATGCCCGGCCCTCGCGCGCGACAAACAGCCGTCCGCCTTCGGTGACCAGCACGATCAGAAGCGCGCCGATGCCGGCCAGCAAAAACCCCGCCGCGATCGGGACCGTCGTGCCATCGAACGACTGGCCGATCATGATCCCGATTGCTGCACCCAGAACGCCCGACACAAAGCCCTGAACCGATGATGCCGTCCCTGCCAGATGCCCGAGCGGCTGCATGGCCATCGCCGAGAAATTCGCGCCGATCAGACCGAAACACGCGAGTTCGAGCCCTTGCAGCACGATGAAGGTCGTGAGCGTCTCCGCTCCGGCGAGCGAAACGGCGACGTGCACGAGCGCTACTGCGATTACCGCGAGGAGTGCGCCGTGCGAGAGTTTCCGGGTGCCGAAGCGCTCGACGAGTGCTGCGTTCGCGAAGGTCGAAATGCCCATCGCGAGCGCGATTGCAGCGAAGACCACGGGAAAGCGGTCTCCGGCGGCAAACGTTCCGCCGATGATCTGTTCGGACGTGTTCACATAGCCGAGCAGCGCCCCGAAGCACAGCGCCTGCGCCAGCGTGTAGCCCAGCGAGAAACGGTTTTTGAGTGTGGCGCGATAGGCATCGGCAAGCGTGGCCACGTCAATTGCGCGCCGGTCGGCCGGGTCGAGGGTTTCGGGCAAGCGGATATTCGTCCAGAGTAGAATGAGCACGCCCAAAACGGCGAGCGCCCAGAAATTCCAGCGCCACGGCCCGAAATCGAGCAGGAGCGCGCCCAGACTCGGGGCGAGGATCGGTGCTGCAAAAAAGATCATCTGCGCCAGGCTCATCACGCGCGACATCTGCCGTCCGCTGTAGCAATCGCGCACGATCGCAGTGACGAGCACACGGTTTGCGGCGGCGAACGCACCCTGCAACACGCGCGCGGCGATCAGCCATTCGAAGCTCGTGGCGGCTGCCGCCAATATGCTCGCGGTCACGAAGCCGACGAAGGCGACGCGCAATACCGGCTTGCGCCCGTAGCGATCGACGAGCGGCCCATAGATGAGTTGCGCGCCGCCGAAGCCGAAACTGTAGGCGGCGATGATCCACTGCAAGCTGTTGGCGTTTGCGACGTTGAGACTGAGCCCGATCGCGGGGAGCGCCGGCAGCATCATATCGGTGCCGAGTGCGCCGATCGACATCATCGCCGCGACAAGGCCAATGAATTCGCGCGGACCCACGCCGGGGTGCGGGTCCGTTTCGGAACGGCGATCGTCGCGAGCCATGACCGACCCTTAGGCGGAGCCTGCGCGCGCGACTACCCGCCGATGCGGCTTAATCGGACACGCCCGGATAGGTCTCGGTCTTCAGAAGCCGTGCGAGATGCGCCGCGTTCGAAGCGATCATCGCTGCCGTTTCGAAAACCTTTTCAGGCGTCTCGGGCAAATCCTTGAAATCGATCTTGTGCATCGCCTCGCCGACCCAATAGCAGGCAGCCCCGGCCGGGACGGTCCAGCCGGTATCGTTGAGCGACTGGAAAATTTGTGCGCTCGCGATATGCGCGCCGTCCTCGTTGCCGACGATCGCCGCGACTGCGACCTTGCCGAAGCTCGGCATCCGGCCCTTGTCGTCGGTCTCGCTCAGAAACGCGTCCATGCGTTCGAGGACCTTCTTGGCGACGCTGCCCATCTGCCCCATCCAGATCGGCGTGCCCATGATCAGGATGTCGGCGGCAAGTATCTTGGCGCGGATCGTGGGCCAGGCATCGCCGTCGCCTTCGTCGCTGGTCACCCCGGTCTTCACGTCGTGCGCCGCGATGCGGATCGTCTCGCAGACCGCCACGTCATATTCGGCGAAGGCGTCGGTGAGCACGGCGATCATGGCATCGGTCGAGCTTTCGCCTTCGGCCTTGAGCGAGCAGTTGAGGGCGATTGCGGCGAGGGGCATTGGCTGGTCCTTGGCTGTGGCAAGGACAGGACAATCGAGTGGCCGCTGTGTTCCGTCACGGGCAAGAAGAACCATCACCGCCCGCTCCACGAAGGCGTGAAGGGGAGAAGGAGCGCACACTCTGTTCCCCTCCTGGACTTCCGGGAGGGGCTAGGGGTGGGTCCTTCCGCCTCAGGCAGGCGCGCCGATCACTGACTTGGTCTCCATGAACTCGCGCAGCCCGTAAACGCCGTTCTCGCGCCCGTTGCCCGAGCGCTTGTAGCCGCCGAACGGCGCATTCGCATCGGGACCCCAACCGTTGATCGTCACGATCCCGGCGCGCAGGCGCGGCGCGAGCTTGGCGGCTTCGGCCGGATCGCCCGAGATCGTGGCGCTGAGGCCATAGGGCGTGTCGTTGGCGATCCGCACGGCGTCGTCGAGATCGGCATAGGTCATGACGGTCGCGACCGGACCGAAAACTTCCTCCTGCGCGATCGTCATGGCGGGCGTCACGCCGCTGAACACCGTCGGGCGCACGTAGTAGCCGCGGTTCATGCTCGTGGGCAGGCCGGGGCCGCCGGTTTCGAGGCGAGCGCCCTCGTCAATCGCCGACTGGATCAGTCCCTGGATCTTGTCGAACTGCGCCTTGTTGACGACCGGGCCGATATGCGCGCCCTCGGTCATCGGATCGCCGACGGGCACCGCCTCCATGATCGCCTTGACGGCCCCGATCGCCTCGGCCTCGCGGTCCTTGTGAACGAGAATGCGCGTCGGCGCGATGCAGCTCTGGCCCGAATTGGCGACGACGCCCTGCACCGTCGGCGGCAGGACGGTGGCGAAATCGGCGTCGGGCAGCACGACGTTTGCCGCTTTGCCGCCCAGTTCGGTGTGCACGCGCTTGACGGTGTCGGCGGCTGCCTTGGCGATCATGATGCCCGCGCGCGTCGATCCGGTGAAGCTCACCATGTCGATATCGGGATGCGCGCTGATCGCTTCGCCGGTTTCGATGCCGTTGCCGAAAACGAGATTGAACACGCCCGCAGGGACACCCGCCGCGTGCATCACCTCGGCAAGGATCGCCGCATTGCCGGGGCATTCCTCGCTGGGCTTGAGCACCATCGTGTTGCCCGCCGCAAGGCACGGCGCGACCTTGAGCGCGATCTGGTTGAGCGGCCAGTTCCACGGCGTGATCATGCCGACGACGCCGATCGCCTCGTGCACGACGCGCGTGCTGCCGACCATTTCCTCGAACTTGAAATCTTGCAGCGCCTTCATCGCGACGCCGAAGTGCTGCAGCCCCGAAAACACCTGCGCGCTCGACGCAAAGCTGATCGGCGCGCCCATCTCCATCGCGAGCGACCGGCCGAGATCGGGAATGCGCTTCTTATATTCCTCGACGATCCGCCCGAGCAGCGCGAGCCGCTCATCGACGTTGGTCTGCGAAAAGCTCGCGAATGCCGCGCGCGCCGCGACGACGGCGGCATCGACATCGGCTTTGGTCCCGATCGTGATCTCGGTGCACGGCTCCTCGGTCGAGGGCGAAATCACCTCGTGGCGATCGCCGCCGATCGATGCGACCCATGCGCCATCGATGTAATGCTTAAGATAGCTATCCACGGCCGACTCTCCCGATTGCGTATGGAAACCTATGTGGCCCGCACGTCGGGAGATGCAATGCAAAACGGCCCGGGATCGCTCACGGGCCGCTTCTTCATGTGAAGATCCTGCTCAGTAGGAATAATACATGTCGAACTCGACCGGGCTCGGCGTCATTTCCCAGCGCGCGACGTCTTCCATCTTGAGCTCGATATAGCTGTCGATCTGGTCCTTGGTGAACACGTCGCCCTTGAGCAGATAGTCGTGATCGGCAGCCAGGCTCTCGAGCGCTTCGCGCAAGCTACCGCAGACCGTCGGCACTTCGGCGAGTTCGGCCGGCGGCAGATCGTAAAGGTTCTTGTCCATCGCCTCGCCGGGATGGATCTTGTTCTGGATGCCGTCGAGCCCCGCCATGAACAGCGCGGCATAGGCCAGATAGGGGTTTGCCATGGCATCGGGAAAGCGCACTTCGACGCGCTTGGCCTTGGCGCCAGCACCATAGGGGATGCGGCACGAGGCCGAGCGGTTGCGCGCCGAATAGGCGAGCAGCACGGGCGCTTCGTAACCGGGAACGAGACGCTTGTAGCTGTTCGTCGTCGGATTGGTGAAGGCGTTCACCGACTTGGCGTGCTTGATGATCCCGCCGATGAAATAGAGGCACATGTCGCTCAAGCCCGCATAGCCGTTGCCCGCGAACAGCGGCTCCTTGCCGTTCCAGATCGACAGATGCGTGTGCATGCCGCTGCCGTTGTCGGCCTTGATCGGCTTGGGCATGAAGGTCGCTGACTTGCCATAGGCCTGCGCCACATTGTGGACGACATATTTGTAGATCTGCATCCGGTCGGCCGTGGTCGTGAGCGTGCCGAAGGTCAGCCCGAGCTCGTGCTGCGCGGCGGCGACTTCATGGTGATGCTTGTCGCAGGGCAGGCCCATTTCGATCATCGTCGAGACCATCTCGCCGCGGATGTCGGTCGCGCTGTCGACGGGGGCAACGGGAAAATAGCCGCCCTTGGCGCGCGGGCGGTGGCCCAGATTGCCGCTGTCGTATTTGGTGCCGGTGTTGGTCGGCAGTTCGACGTCGTCGATATGATAGTAGCTACTGTTGTACGTGTTATCCCAGCGCACATCGTCGAACATGAAGAATTCGGCTTCGGGGCCGACATAGACCGTGTCGCCGACCCCGGTGGTCTTGAGATAAGCCTCGGCGCGCTTGGCGGTCGAGCGCGGGTCGCGGCTGTAAAGCTGGCCGGTCGAGGGTTCGACGATGTCGCAGAACAGGATCATCATCGGCGTCGCCGAAAACGGATCGATATAGACCGCGTCGAGATCGGGCTTGAGGATCATGTCGCTTTCGTTGATGGCTTTCCAGCCCTCGATCGAGGACCCGTCGAACATCAGCCCGTCGGTCAGCTCGTCTTCGCCGATCACCGACGAGACCATGGTCAGATGCTGCCATTTGCCCTTGGGATCGGTGAAGCGCACGTCCACCCATTCGATTTCCTCGTCCTTGATCCGCTTGAGGATATCGCTCGCCGTATTCGCCATGTGGTCAGCCCTTTGCCCTTGAGTGAAAATCAGATTGCGTCGCTGTCGCGCTCACCGGTGCGGATGCGCAGGACGCTTTCGACCGGCAGAACGAAAATCTTGCCGTCGCCGATGCGCCCGGTCTGCGCGGCGGCCGCGATCGCCTCGACCACGCGCGCGCACTGATCGTCGTCGACAACGATCTCGAGCTTCACCTTGGGCAGGAAATCGACGACATATTCAGCACCGCGATAGAGCTCGGTATGGCCCTTCTGCCGCCCGAAGCCCTTGGCCTCGGTCACGGTAATGCCGCTGACGCCAACGTCGTGAAGCGCTTCCTTCACCTCGTCGAGCTTGAACGGCTTGATGATCGCTTCGATCTTTTTCATGGGCCCACCCTTGCTCTTTGCGACAATCAATAAGCGTGCCAGTTGCGGCAATGCAACATGTGCCGCCGCCATGGCTTCGTGGCGGCGCGAAACTGCTTAGCCGCTGGGCAAACGCTCCGGTGAAGCCTAGTTTTTAGGCAATCAAAGGCGGTCGATCTGGGGAATATGCAGCCCCGCCGGACTTGCCGTGAAAATCTCGCAACCCGATTCGGTGATCCCCACCGAATGTTCGAACTGCGCGCTGAGCGTTTTGTCGCGCGTGACCGCTGTCCAGCCGTCGTCGAGCACTTTCACGTCGGCGCGGCCGATGTTGATCATCGGCTCGATCGTGAAGAACATGCCCGGGCGCAGTTCGGGCCCGGTGCCGGGGTCGCCGGCGTGGACGACTTCGGGCGCGTCGTGGAACAGTCGGCCGACGCCGTGGCCGCAGAAATCGCGCACCACGCTATAGCGGTGGCCCTCGGCAAAGCGCTGGATCGCGTGCGCAACGTCGCCCATCGTGTTGCCCGGCCGGGCCGCTTCGATGCCGCGCATCATCGCTTCATACGTGACGTCGATCAGGCGGCGCGCCTTTACGCCGGGCTCGCCAACCATGAACATCCGGCTGGTATCGCCGTGCCAGCCATCGACGATCGTCGTCACGTCGATGTTGACGATGTCGCCATCGCGGAGCACCCGGTCGCCCGGAATGCCGTGACACACGACATGGTTGATCGACGTGCAGCAACTGTGCGCAAAGCCGCGATAGCCAAGCGTTGCGGGCAGCGCCCCTTCGCGCAGCATGTGCGCGCGGACGATATCGTCGATCGCGGCGGTCGTGACGCCGGGGACGACATGGGGGACCAGCGCATCGAGGATTTCCGCGGCAAGCCGCCCGGTGCGGCGCATGCCTTCGAAGCCGTCAGGGCCGTGGAGCTTGATCGTGCCGTCGCGCGCGACGCGGCTGTCGGGGGCGATGGTCTGATAGTCGGTCATCGCGTGGATATAGCCCCGCCGAACGCTATTTCAAAACCGCTTCGGCATCGACGAGCACGACATCGGACATCATCGCGAGATACGCATCGTAATAGGGCTTGTGCGCGGCGCCGACGATGTTGAGCACGCGGGCGCCGGGCTGGGTGGCCGCAGCTGCACGGATGTTGGCGACCATTCTGAGGTTGCGGATTTCGGTCCATGCAACATAGGTCCGCCCGAAATGCGGCGGCTTGGGATCCTTGATGGCATGGCCGAAATCCTCGGTGACGAAGGATCGCTGCGTTTCGGGACGATTGAGGAAACGGTAGAAATCGAGCACCGCGCTTGCGTCGCCTAGGCGCTTGGCACGATCCTCGAATTCGGCAACCGGGCCTTGGCGCGGCCGGTCCCACAGCGTGAGCATCGCGGCATCGAGGCCGGGCTGGGCGAGCGCCTGCACGCTGTCGGCCGTGTGATCATCGACAGCAAATACGCGCTGGTGCCCGAGGCGGACGGCGAGCGCGACGGCGATGTCGTAGGATTCGTGCGGCCTGCGCCCGGTGCGCGCGAGGATCGATAGCAGCGGCGCGTCGAGCCCGTCAGCCGCGATGCGTTCGGCGGCGGGCAGTTGCAGCCATTGGACTTGCGCCGAAAAACGGTCGTTGGCGGCAAGGAACAGCGCGGCCAGCCGCCGCCGCTGCGCAGCGCTCGGATGCGCGGGGAGGTCGGCGAGTTCCTTTTCGATCGCAACGAGTGCTGCCGCGACGTCCAGCCCGGTGGCCTTGGCGGCCTCCTCGGTTCCCCAGCAATAGCGCGCGAGCATCCCCGGGTAGCGCGTCCCATAGCGCGCGAGCGTGTCGCACTGCTCGCCCGAAATCGCTTCATGCGTGATGATGTCGGGCTTCCAGGCGGCCAGCCGGTCGAGGACGGGCGCGAGCATTTCAGCGGTCACCGGCGTCGGCAGTTCGACGAGATGCGCGTTGCCGATCGTCAGCATCTGCGTCGGCGGCCCGCCCTGCGTGCCGCGCCAGTCGCGTGGATCGAAGGCGGGGGTCTCGGCCGCCGCGTTGGCAGAAAGGGCGAACGCGACCAGCGCGGCGAAGAACAGCTTCATGGCGGCAGGGCTATGCAGGCGGCTTCCGGTTGACAAGCCCGGTTGCGGAAGCAGGGCTGCGCGCTAAGGGCTGCGTGCATGGACGAAGACCGCATCTACACCGCCGCGCTGGTCGTGATCGGCGACGAAATCCTCTCCGGGCGCACGCAGGACAAGAACATCGCGCAGATCGCGCTGTGGCTCAATCTGCAGGGCATTCGCTTGGCCGAGGTCCGCGTCGTCCCCGATGTCGAGGACGCGATCGTCGAGGCGGTCAATGCTTTGCGTGCGCGCAACGATTATCTGTTCACAACCGGCGGCATCGGCCCGACGCATGATGACATCACCGTCGATGCGATCGCTGCGGCGCTCGGCGTGCCGGTGGTCCATCATCCCAAGGCGGTCGCGGTCCTGGAAAGCTATTATGAAACGCGCGGCGGCATTTCCGAGGCGCGGTTGCGGATGGCGCGCGTGCCGGAAGGGGCGAGCCTCATCGAAAACCGCATGTCGGGCGCCCCGGGCATTCGCCATGGCAATGTCTTCATCATGGCGGGCGTGCCGCACATCACCTCGATGATGCTCGAGGCGCTGTCGGGCACGCTGGAAGGTGGCAAACCGTTGCTGAGCGAAACCGTCGGCTGCTGGGTGGCGGAAAGCGAAGTCGCCGAGCTGCTCCGCGCGACCGAAAAGGCGCACGACGGCTGCCAGATCGGCAGCTATCCGTTTTTCCGCGAGGGCCGCGTGGGCGCGAACTTCGTGGTGCGCGCAACCGATCGTGCGCGGCTCGATGGCTGCGTCACCGCGCTGGCGGCAGGTTTGGCCACGGCCGGGCGCGAGGCGACGGTCGGCGGCATTTGATCGTTGAGCCCCCGGTCGGATTTGGCGGCATGCCAATAATCGGGGTTCGCACGATTTTAGAAGAACATCAAATCGGGCATTGCGCGCATCGAGACATCGGCAAGCTGTATGCTCCGGGCATAGTCGGCAAACGCGCCGTCTTCGGAAGGCTGGGCAAAGCTGAACTGGCTGACCGTGGGGCGGACGCCTTCATATAAAATCACGAGGTCAATCACATTGTCCTTGCCGCGATTGACCAGGATCCGGCCGGGAAGGCTCAGATTGATGGCGACCTCTTCGCGCGTCCCGAACGCGCTGAGGTCGACCCGGTCGGCAGTTGAAAGATCGACAATCAGGTCGCGGCCCGAAAAGGCATTGAATACAAAAATGTCGGCGTCGTTGCCGCCGATCAGGCGATCGTTGCCGGGTCCGCCGTCAAGAACATCCGCGCCATTGCCGCCGTCGAGGACGTCGGCATCGGCACCCCCGTCGAGCGTGTCGTTTCCGTTCCCTGCGTCGAGCGCGTCATCGCCGGTGCCGCCGAACAGCCGATCGTCGCCATCGCCACCGTCCAGCGCGTCGTTACCGCCCAGGCCGCCAAGATAATTGTTCGCGTCGCTCCCGCCAAGCGCGTCGTCGAAGCGCGTGCCCTCAATCCCTTCGATGCCCGCAAGCCGGTCGCCGCTGGCGTGACCGCCCGTGAACCCGCTCTGCAGATTGCCCGTGACCCCTGCATCGGAGTGCCGATAGCTCACCCTGTCGTTCCCGGCATTGCCGGTCAGGACGTTGGATGCTGCATTGGCGACGAAAATGTCGTTGCCACGCCCGCCGGTGGCGTTCTCGATGACGACGCCATTGGCGATCACATAGCCGCCATAAATGCCCGCATCCGCCGTATCGACCCAGGACAGGGAACCGCCGCCGGTCGGCGAATAATCGAGCGTCGCGGCAGTCAGGTCGATCGTCGCGTTGCCGGGCCCCCAGTAGCGGATCGTGTCGATGCCGCCGGTGTCCCAGATCGTCTTGTAAGCGGCGCGCGCCTGATTGCCGGTCAGATCGTAAACAGTGTTGCCCCGCGCCCGCTCGGCGAAGCCGTATTGCTCCTGCAGGACGGCAATATCGAAGGAACTGAGCGTCGCCGTCCAGCCGCTGTTGCGATTGAACGTGCTTTGCACCCCGTCCGGATGCAGTTGCCATCCCCGGTTGGTGGTGGCCATGACCGTGTAGATGTCCTGATTGAGATCGAACAGGCCCAGATCGGCTTGGGTCGCGACATTGAGCAGGATTTCCGAGCTGCCCAGATTGTCGTGCGGGTGCGCCAGACCGTGGGCATGGCCGAACTCGTGCAGCATCGTCCGGAAGGCAAGGCCGCCGGGCAGCAGCGATTCCTGCGCACCCGTTGACCAGCCGTTGACCGAGGGATTGAAAATGCCAATCCCCTGGCTCGATCCGTAAACCGGATCTTGCGGATAGAAGAACCCGGCCTGCGGAATGACGGCCTTGATGAGCCGGAAAGTGGCTTGCGCGACGTCGGTCGTGATCTCGTAATTGGTGCCCAGCACCTTTTTGTATTCGCCGAGCGCGAGCATGATCTGCCCCATCTCGAAGGCATTCCAGCCGAGGCCGACGACCGGGTTTCCCCTCGTGTCGATCTCGCCGAAGCTTTCGCCCGCCGGTGCGAAATAGACGTAGGCGGTGCCCTCCGGCCCGAAATCGACCTTCGTCGCACTATCCCATCGCAACGATTCGAGCGGGTCGTATGCCGACTTGTCGCGTCCGACGACATCGAGCGTGAACCCTCCGGTCTCGCCCGATGCCGAATAGCCTTCAAGGTAAAAAAAGCCGCTTTCAGCTGGCGCGAAGAGCATTTGCGAGGTGAAATCGTTTGTGGCGATGTCGCTTCCAGCCGCCAGCACACTTCCGTCGATCCCGCGCAGAGTCACCTCGGGATCGAGTTCGCCGGGTTTGATGTTGGCATAGGTGGTATTTTCGTCGGCACCGCCGGACATTTCGATTGTGTAGATTTTTCCGGCTTCGAGGAAGATGCGGTAGATATCTACATCTCCGCTTCGATCGATGAAGCTGCGGGTCGTCCCTGTTGTGATGAGGGGCGAGTCGGCATGGCGATCGGGTGCCCGGTCGCGCGCAGGCTGCGCTGTGAACTCCGCCACGTAACCGCCGGTTCCGTCGACCGTGGCCGACTGGGCCGCCAGATAATAGGTGCCGGTGATCAGCGCATCGAAGGTGAGCAGCGACGACAAGCCGGTCCCGCCATTGTCGTCGGCGTCGAGCTTGTCGCCATTCTGATCGTAAAGCCCGAGGTGTGGATCGCGCAGGGGATCGTCGCCGTCGCCGCGCAACGTGACGGCATAACGTTTGCCCGCGACGACATTGATCGCGATGGTATCATAGCTTTCGCTTTCGTCGATCGTGCCGATGCGGCTTCGGTTAAGCTCGGGAATGATCGATGCGGGCAGATCCTGGGCCACCGCGACCGACGCTGCTGAAAAGCTCTGGTCCAACGCCAGCTTCGCCACGCAGGCCTGGCAGCCGCACGACAGATTTAGCGACGACTCCGCATCAATCAATTCGAGGGCCATTGCTCCAGCCTTCCGCTGCATCGTTTCCGGTGCGACGGGGCTATCTCAGATCGATTACGAAACAAAGGCGGCCTGCCGCAGCACCGACCACAGGTGGAGCGGTGAAGGGAATCGAATAATCATCATAACTGGTTGATGTAAAATAATAACATAACTATCTCGCCCAGATATGCCATCACTTGTACCCTCAAAATGAACGGATCACCCCGGACGATAGTGAATGCTTGCTGATGGCGACACCTCACCGTTGAAGCGACGTGAGCGGATTCCAAGGTTCAACAGATGAGCGCAGAACCGGCAGCGGCCCCTTGTGCAAGCCCAAAGAACCAGTCGAGGGCGAGCTATGCCCGTCTTGGATACCGTAGTGCTAGCCGCCGCAGAGCTGACCGGTGCGGCGGTCGAGCGAGCAGTCCTGCCACATATTTCACAGGATCACGTCTCGGAGCGAGCTGTGGGCAAAAGCCGAGACATGGCAACGCCAATTTCGTCTGGCCCGACTTCAGTTCACGTTGCGATCTTTCCCGGCCCAATAAGGCTCTTTCAGAGATCGCTTTAACACCTTACCCGACGCGTTGCGCGGCAATACATCCACGAAATCCACCGATTTTGGGGCTTTGAATCCAGCGATCCGTTCTCGCGCAAAGCTGATGATCTCCTCCTCGCTTGCCTCTGCCCCTGGTTTGAGGACGACGACTGCTTTAACCGCTTCTCCCCAACGATCATCGGGCACGCCGATCACAGCTACGTCTGCCACTGTAGGATGCCCGAAAATGGCACTCTCGACCTCGGCCGGATAGATGTTTTCCGCGCCGGAGATGATCATATCCTTCACTCGGTCGTGGATATAGAGATAGCCGTCCGCGTCGAGGTAACCGGCATCGCCGGTACGCAACCAACCATCTGCGTCAAGCGTCTGCAGAGTGGCAGCCCCATTCTTCCAATATCCCGCCATGTTCGACGTCGATCTTGTTGCAATTTCACCGACAACTTCGGCGGGAAGATCATTTCCCTGGGTGTCGATGATCTTGATCTCAACCCCAGGCATTGGTCGGCCAGCCGATTTCATCCGGCGATTGCCGTTCGGATCATGATCCTCTGGCGGCAAATAGACTATCGTGCCGCACGCTTCCGTCATGCCATATTGCTGGCAGAAACCGCAGCCAAAGACATCCATGCACTGGCGCAAAAGGTCGATCGGGATAGGAGAGGCGCCGTAGAAGATCATTTTCATTCGGCTATAGTCGATCTCTCTTGCCCCTGGTGAATGGATCATAAAATTGAGCGCAGCGGGAACCATAAAAAGTTTTGTGATCCGCTCGGGTTCGATCATTGCAAGTGCAGCGGCAGGATCAAATTCACGCAGGATGACGAGGCTGGCACCGCTGAGCAGCCCGACAACGCCCCAGCCCGTTCCACCGATATGGGCAAGCGGCATGGCGACAAGGCAGACATCGTCTTTGGTCCAGCTATAGCAGTCGATCCCCGACTGCCCGGTGCGGATCCACATGTCCAGAAGGTTGTTGTTGGTCAACATCACACCCTTTGATTTGCCCGTGGTGCCCGATGTATAGAGCTGAAGCGCCGTTTCGGATGGGCTGATGGCAATATCGGGATCGTCATCACTTTGGCGATCACGCCATGCCGCATATCCGTCTGGCGATATGTCCTCCAGCTCGATTACGCGCAACGGTCGTCCGGAAATCGCGATCGCCTGTCGTGCGAGATCCCCAAATTCCGCCCCAACGAACAAGATCTTAACTTCACCATTCTCGAGCAAATAGGCGATTTCAGCAGCCGCCAGCCGCCAACCAATCGGCAAAGTTACCGCACCGGCTTTCGCGCCGCCCAATAGGATTTCAAAGAAGTAATCACTGTTCTTGGCAAGGTAGCCGATCCTGCCACCCTTCGAGACACCGTCGGCTTGCAGCGCATGGGCAACACGGTTCGTTGTCGCATTCAGCATGTTGTATGTTGTCGTGCGGCCCTCGAATTTTAGCGCTACGGCGTCAGGGCGACACTTGGCATGAACGCGCGCGATATCACCAAGCGTCTGGATGCCTTCAAATTCACCCGCGTTGCATATACCCATCTGTCTCTCCTCCTCACGTTCTATATTGGGTCGCGATGCCCATCGGCCCTGCGTTTGCTTGGTGTTTAACGCCGTTGTTCTTATCACCAATATTCTTATGCCAATTCAGCATCGCACCCGATACCGAATTTCAGCGACTCGATGCCGCCAGATTGGCTGATCGGCCAAAACGCCCAGCAAAATCGCGCAAAGACGGCAGTGTTCCGTTAACTTCCGGCAACACTGCAGACTATAAAATATTTTGTATTCCGCGCCCCTCTTATCCTCTATGCAGGGATGCTAAACGGCGAGAGTTCATCCCGCGTTTTGCGATGGGAGTGGAAAACATGGAGAGGCCAAATCTGCTATCCAGTATAACCACATGTTCGCCTGCAGGCTCTTCAGTCAACGCTGAGGAAGTCCGAGCTGAGACCATTCATCATTTGTCGATTTCCGTAACAGCTTTGCTCTCTGCTGCACAGGAAGAAGCCAATGTCTGACAGGTTGGCACCTCGCTCGCGCCATGACGACACTCTTCGCAATGGTCCACAGGCAAATGATCAAGATGTCGTTGGGCGCTCGCCAAGCGGTTCGGACTCGGGCACGAGTCCGGCTTCTCCCTCCGAAAGATCACCATTCAACCATGCATGGCTTAATCGGGTCAAAGCCGAGATCGGCGTGGATTTGATGGGCGTACTAGCGGTTGATGAGAGCTCTCATCCCGATTTCATCCAAGGCGTCAAAGTATTCCTGCCCAAGGCGCGTGCAGCGGTCATCATCATGAACGAGCTTCCGTCGGAAACCATGAACCTCGTTATGCACCCTGCCAAATATGCAGGAAAACCCAAGACCGGCGCGCTGCTGGCGCCGATGGTCGATGAGATCCATTCCGAGCTCGACCTCGCCAACATGCAGCTGGCAAAGCTGCTCAAGCGCGAAGGCTATCGCAGCATCGTGCTGCCCCGGCGCCTCCCCATGTATGCTGGTGGCATGAAGTTTCCCTTGTCCTTCTGCCATATCGCGGAAGCGGCAGGGATGGGTACGATCGGCACCCACACGCTGATCATCACCCCGGAATTTGGCACCCGGGTGCGACTGGCCTGCCTGCTGACCGAGGCTCCGTTGCAGACCACCAAGCGCCAGGACCCGGTCGACGACTGCACCCACTGTCTCGATTGCGTAAAGGTCTGCCCAATCGGGGCGATCAGCTCACCAGGGCCCGGGCTGCGCTATGAAGTCGATGCGGCACGGTGCAAATTCTATCGCGATAACGTGGACAATTGCGGGCTGTGTCAAAAGGCATGCAGTTTTGCCACGCGCCATTCGGAAACGGTCGGGCCGCCGCTGACGGCGCGCACCGACTCTTGGGGCGTGCGGGAATTTCTGAAGCATCAGGCGACCCGGAAATGAGTTTGTCCGAAGAGGACATTCAGGCCAGCGCAAGAATCGCCAACTTGCGGCCGCGGTCGATGGCGAACGACACTGCGCATTACTTCCGCAATCGGACGGTGTTGGAGGCTTATGGGGACCTCTCCGGCCTGGGCCGGATCGCCGCATGCCCGCCGCCAGGCCCGGGCGATCGCGGTCGGTTCGTTCCGCTGCTCGACGTAGCGGGGTGCCTTGATGCCGATCTATATATCGTCCCCAATGATAATGGGGCGCTGATCGATGTGAATGTCGAACTTGCCGAAACCGTGGCTGATCGCTTGACCGCGATTGAGGGGGTTGTCCGTCGTCAGAACATTTGGCACAACTCGCGGCGTAAATTAGCGGAGTGCGGGCCTCGTCTGGGGTTGGGTTTTAGGCGGCGAGCTTGCGGTGTTGCAAGCGCCGATGCTCGATGGTCTGTC
>JBJXFA010000078.1:0-47384 GCA_046153865.1 Sphingomonadaceae bacterium | reverse complement strand
CCGGTCGCTTCATTTTTTGCTTTGTGCGCTCCGCCTCGCAGACCCGGGCATTCAGCATTTCGGTTATCCGCTATTGGCAATTCCGGTTTGCGCAGTGCGGCATGGGTGCGCCACCGCACGCTTGCCCCTGGCAGCGATCCGCACGCGACCGAACAGCTCCGCAACATCGGTATTCTCGCGAAAAGTTCCCTGCCCGGCGCGCAAAATTGTCGCAACCGAACTGCTCGCGCTGTCCTGTTTCAGGACTTCGCACTGCAACATAGCACGTTGTTCTGCGGGCCTTCCCGGGTTAATGGCATCTTAACGTTGACGAGCATTCGGCGCGGCACGTTACATGCGTTAACCAACGGGGAATTTTTCATGCGTAATCTCGTTCTTGCCGCAGCCGCGCTCGCCGTTGCTGCCCCGACCGTCGCCAACGCGGCGTTCGTTGTCACCTTCCCGTCGTCGGCCGCCATTCCGGGCCCGGCGACTCCTTCGAACGACTTCCTGCTCGATCTGCAGGCGCTCGGCCTGTTCGGCTTCGCCAGCACCGGTGCGTCGATCGCGCTCGATGCCGCTGACATCATCGACTTCTACTTCATGGGTAGCGAAAGCGGCGTCACGAACACGTTCCAGGCCTATTCGGTCGGCCCGTTCAACGAAACCGACAGCAACCACTTCGCGTCGGGCGACAACAGCCCCGTGCTGATCGGTTCGGAAGCCCTGCTCGCCGGTGCGTTCAGCGCGACGTTCCTCGCCAACGGCACTGACGTCGTCAACATCGGCAACCAGCAGTTTGGCATCGCCACGCCGTCGATCCTGGCCAATGGCGGCTCGTTCACCAGCAACGACATCTACTTCCTGCTCGACGATAATCCCGCCAACGGCGACGACAATCATGACGACATGATCATTCGTGCCACGGTCCGCTCGGCGGTTCCCGAGCCGACGACCTGGGCGATGATGCTCGGCGGTTTCGGCATCGTCGGCTCGCTGATGCGTCGCCGCAACGTCACGACGCGCGTGTCGTTCGCCTAATACGTCAAGCCAAGGTTACAATTGCGGCGGTTGGAAGCCGGCATCGCTTCTGGTAGCAGAAGCCGATGCCGATTTCCGCCGCCGCTTCTGCTCGTGAAATCCTGACCCGGCTTCACGAGGTCATGGCCGCGCGGACCGGCGCACAGGCCAAGCTCAATCAGGTGGTCGGCATCATCGGCGAAGCGCTCGCCAGCGAGGTCTGCTCGATCTACCTGCGCCGCGACGGGGTGCTCGAACTTTTTGCAACGCGCGGCCTCAAGCAGGAGGCGGTGCACGTCACCAAGCTGGCGTTCGGCGAAGGCCTTGTCGGCACGATCGCCGCCGATGTCGATACGCTGAACCTCGATCAGGCCGCTGCCCACCCTGATTTCGCCTATCGCCCCGAAACCGGCGAAGACCGTTTTCACTCGTTTGCAGGCGTTCCCATCGTCCGCCGCCAGGAAGCCGTGGGCGTGCTCTGCGTCCAGCACGCCGAGCCGCGCCGCTATGACGAGGTCGAGATCGAGGCGCTGCAGACCGTCGCCATGGTCCTGTCCGAACTCATCGCCAATGCCGGGCTGATCGACGAGCAGCGCAGCGGCGCTGACCGGCAGTTTGCCGCGACAGGGGTGCGACTGTCAGGCCTCAAGCTCGTCGACGGGATGGCGCGCGGCTTTGCCGTTTATCATCAGCCGCGCATCACGATCGAGCATACCGTCGCCGAGGATACCGAGGCCGAGCGCCACCGCGTCTATTCGGCGTTCGACAAGATGCGCGAGCAGATCGACCGGATGGCGAGCCAGGCCGAATTCGGCGTCGATGCCGAGACGCGCGAGGTCATCGAGACCTACAAGATGTTCGCATATGACGAGGGCTGGTCGCGGCGGATCAACGAGGCGATCGACAGCGGGCTGACGGCCGAAGCCGCGATCGAGCGCGTCCAGCAACGCACGCGGATGCGGATGCGCCAGATCGACGATCCACTGCTGGCCGACCGGATGCACGATCTTGAAGACTTGGCAAACCGGCTGCTGCGCATCGTCTCGGGCCAGCTCGGCACGGCGGCGCAGCAGGGGCTGCGGCAGGACGCGATCCTGATCGCGCGCAATCTGGGGCCTGCCGAACTGCTCGAATATGATCGGCGGCGGCTGAAAGGCGTGATCCTCGAGGAAGGCTCGCTCACCGCGCACGTGATCATCGTGGCGCGGGCGATGGGCGTTCCCGTGCTCGGCCGCTGTCGCGATATTCGCCGGATGGTGGCCGAAGGCGACGCCCTGCTGCTCGATGCGACCGAAAGCGCCGCGATCGTCCGCCCGACGCCCGTGCTCGAGAATGCGTTCACTGCCAAACTCGCGATCGGGCAGAAACGCCGCGCGACGCTCGCTGCGCTTCGCGATCTGCCGTCGATCACGAAAGACGGCGTGCGGGTCACGCTGATGGTCAATGCAGGCCTGCGCGACGACGTGGCGGCGCTGGACATTACCGGGGCGGACGGCATCGGGCTGTTCCGTACTGAATTCCAGTTCCTCGTCTCGGCCACGCTGCCGCAGCGTCAGCAGCAGCAGCGGCTTTACCGCGACGTGCTTGATGCGGCGGGCGATCGCCTGGTGATCTTCCGCACGGTCGATATCGGCGGCGATAAGGCGCTCCCCTATCTGCGCGACCTCGAGAACGAGGAGGGCGAGGAAAATCCCGCAATGGGCTGGCGCGCGCTGCGCCTCGCGCTCGAGCGCGACGGGCTGATGAAAGTGCAGGCGCGCGCGCTGCTCGAGGCCGCAGTCGGGCGCACACTCAACGTGATGTTCCCGATGGTCAGCGAACCTTGGGAATATGAAGCGGCGCGCGCGCTGTTCGAAGCGCAGCGCGCCTGGCTGATCGCGCGCGGCAAGCGCGTGCCCAATGCGATCCGCTACGGCGCGATGCTCGAAGTGCCAGCGCTCGCCGAAATGCTCGACGAACTGCTGCCGCGGCTCGATTTCCTGTCAATCGGCACCAACGATCTGACCCAGTTCCTGTTTGCCGCCGACCGCGCCAATCCCAAGCTCGCCGAGCGCTACGACTGGCTGTCCCCGGCGATCCTGCGCTTCCTGCGCCGCATTGCCGAGGCGGGCGCGCGCCACAGCGTTCCCATTGGCGTTTGCGGCGAAATGGGCGGGCGACCGCTTGAAGCGATGGCGCTCCTGGGTTTGGGGATCGACCGGCTCTCGATCACGCCAGCGGCCGTCGGCCCGGTGAAAGCCATGATCCGCTCGCTCGATCTGGCGGCGTTACGCGCTGAAATGCCGGGATTTCTGGCGCTGAACCCGGCACCCACGCGCACTGCTCTGACCGATTGGGCCCGCCGCACCGAGGTGGAACTTGGCTGACGCTCGAAAACCGGGCATCCCGCCCAATGGTTGACACGCGCCGCCGGACCTGTGCGATAGCACGCTACCGCCGAAAAGTCGCAAACCGGCGCGGAGAGTAAACGATGGTCGAAGGCCCGGTGCCGGACGGAGATTTGTTTCCCCAGAACACGGGTGACCGGCTGCGCGCGGCGCGCGAGAAGGCCAATCTCGATCTCAACGACATTGCGACAAAGACGCGCGTGCCCCTGCGCCATCTCGAGGCGATCGAGCGCAGCGATTATGCCGCCCTGCCCTCGCCCACCTATGCGCTGGGTTTCAGCCGCGCCTATGCCCGCGCGGTGGGGCTGGAGGAAGTGCCGCTCATCCGCCGTCTGCGCGAGGAATTGGGGCGCGAAGACCCCGATGTCCGCAACCAAACGCCCTATGAGCCGACCGATCCGTCACGGCTGCCCTCGCGCCTGCTGGCGTGGACGGCGCTGGCGCTCGCAGTGTTGTTTGCGATCGGTTACATGGTGTGGCGGTCGCAGTATCTGGGAAGCGACACCGGGGTGCCGCCTATCGCGACCGTCGCCCCGGCAGACGAGGCCCCGCCCGCAACGCCGACGGCAACCGCGCCGCCCGAACCCGCGCCCACGGGCGACGTCGTCCTGACCGCGACCTCGACCGTGTGGATGCGGATCACCGATGCTTCGGGCAGGCGTCTGTTTGAAAAGGAACTGGCGCAGGGTGAGCGCTTTGCCGTTCCGCCCGATGCCGTCGAGCCGCGCATTCTCACCGGTCGCCCCAATGCCCTGCGCGTGACGGTGGGCGGACGCGAGGTTGCGCCGCTCGGCCCGCCCGACCGCACGGTCAACAATGTCGTCATCACGGCCGATGCGCTTGCGGCCCGGCCCGCAGCACCTTCCGGCGCGACGACTGCGCCCACGCCGACACCCTAGGAGAAAAGCACGATGCAGTTCACATTGCGGGCGGCACTCGTCCTGGCAGCCGTTGCAGCACCGGGCATGGCCGTCGCGCAATCGGCCGACCGGTCGCTCGACGGGCGCGTGGGCAAGCTCGAAAAGGAATTGAAGGCCGTCCAGCGTACGGTGTTTCCGCAAGGCGTGCCGGTTGAGCCCGAAACCGGTGCAGCGCTGCCCGGCACCGCCGCAGGATCGCCCGCCAGCACGCCGATCATCGATCTCACCGCGCGCGTCGATGCACTGGAAAAGAGCCTTGCAGCGCTAACCGGCCAAGTCGAGCAGGCGGTGTTCCGCAATCGTCAGCAGGATGAGGCGATCGCCAAGCTCGAAGCGCGGCTCGCAGGACCGGGCGATGCTGCCGCGACCGCACCTGCACCCGAGACGCCGACGGTTCAGCCTGCAACGATCACCACACCCCCGCGTCCAACAACCACCCCGCCCTCGGCGCGAACCGATGCCGCGCGCAAAGCCGCGATCGCCGCCGTCGAAATCCCGGCAACCGGCGATGCCATCGAAGATGCCTATAGCTACGGCTTCCGGCTCTACACGGCCAAGCTCTTTCCCGAGGCGCAGGCCAAGCTGAAGGACTTCGTGGCCACGCATCCCCGCCACCGCCGCGCGAGCTTTGCGCAGAATCTGCTTGGCCGCGCCTATCTCGACGAGGGCAAGCCCGCGCTCGCCTCGGTTGCTTTTTATGACAATTACCAGAAAATGCCCAAGGGCGAGCGCGCGCCCGAAAGCCTCTACTGGCTCGGCCAGGCGCTGACGAAGCTCAACAAGCTGCCCGACGCCTGCAAGGTCTATGCCGAGTTCGGCGATGTCTATGGCGCAACCGCACCCGCCGACCTCAGGGCGCGCGTGGCGAAGGCCCGTGCCGACGCGAAATGTGCTGGCTGACGCGCCCGCGCGCTTTGCGGCCGATGTCGCCGCCGTCACTGGCGGCGCGCTGAACGGGCGCTTCGGCGTGGCGATTTCTGGCGGACCCGACAGTCTGGCGCTGCTGTTGCTCGCACACGCCGCCTTCGGCGACCGGGCGGAAGCCGCGACAGTCGATCACGGATTGCGTGCAGCGTCCGCCGGGGAAGCCGCGCAGGTCGCCGAAATGTGCGCGCGCCGCGGTATCCGCCACGAGACGCTCACGATCCAGGGGCTGAAGCGCGGCAATCTCTCGGCCGCCGCGCGTGCGGCGCGCTACCGGGCGCTGGGCCAATGGATCGAGGCGCGCGGGATCGATTGGCTGATGACCGGGCATCATGCCGACGATCAGCTCGAAACGCTCATGATGCGGCTCAATCGCGCTTCGGGCGTCGGCGGCCTTGCCGGTATCCGGCGGCGCAGCGGGCGCCTGATCCGTCCGCTGCTGGCGTGGCGGCGTGCCGAGCTGCAGGCGATCGTCGATGCCGCGGGAGAGCGTGCGATCGACGATCCCACCAATCGCGACGACCGCTTCGATCGCGCGCGACTGCGCAAAGCGCTTGCCGATGCCGAGTGGATCGATCCGGTCTCGGTCGCGCGCAGCACGGCCGCCCTTGCCGACGCCGATGACGCGCTCGACTGGACGATTGCCCTGCTCCGCGCCGCGCGGCTGGCGCAGGACGGCGCGACATGGATCTACAACGCGCGCGGCCTGCCCGCCGAGCTGCGCCGCCGCGCGCTTGCCGATTGCGTGCAGCGGCTGAACCCCGGCCTCGCCCCGCGCGGTGCCGCGCTCGACCGCGTTCTGGCAGCGTTAGCGACGGGAAAAACCGCGACGATCGGCACGCTGCGTTGCGCCGGAACCGACGACCGCTGGACCTTTGCGTCACTCCCGCCGCGCCGACCGACCCGCTAGGCGAAATCGCGCGCATCGTTCCATTGTCATTAATCCAAATGTGCCTATCTTGGACGATGAAAGCGAGAGATGCATGAACGACGACAAGCAGCCCGGCTCGAACCCCTGGATGAAGAGCCTGATGATCTGGGTGGGCATATTGGCCGCGCTCGCTATTTTCGTGGCGATGTTCGATGGGCGCACGCGCACGGCGACGGCGGACGGCATTGCCTATTCCGAGTTCATTTCGAAGGTGCAGGAAGGTTCGGTCAAGGACGTCCGCATCTCGGGCCGCGTCGTTTCCGGCACGCTGGCCAATGGCGAGAATTTCCGCACCTACAACCCCGACGACGCGCAACTCGTCGATCGGCTCGCCAAGGCCAATGTGAAGTTCGCCGGACAGCCTGAGGAAGGCGCATCGATCTGGCTGGTGCTGCTCTATCAGGCGCTGCCCTTCGTGCTCATGATCGGCCTTGCCGTGTTCGTCATGCGCCAGATGCAGAAGAACGCCGGCTCGGGTGCGATGGGCTTCGGCAAATCGCGTGCACGCATGCTCACCGCCAAAGAAGGCAAAGTCACGTTCGACGATGTCGCGGGCATCGACGAAGCGCGCGAGGAACTCCAGGAAATCGTCGATTTCCTCAAAGACCCGACCAAGTTTGCGCGTCTCGGTGGCAAGATCCCCAAGGGCGCATTGCTCGTGGGCAGCCCCGGCACCGGAAAGACGCTGCTGGCACGCGCGATCGCGGGCGAAGCGGGCGTGCCCTTCTTCACGATCTCGGGTTCGGACTTCGTCGAAATGTTCGTCGGCGTCGGCGCGAGCCGCGTGCGCGACATGTTCGTCGAAGCCAAGAAAAACGCGCCGTGCATCGTCTTCATCGACGAAATCGACGCGGTCGGCCGTCATCGCGGCGCAGGTCTGGGCAACGGCAACGACGAGCGCGAGCAGACGCTCAACCAGCTCCTCGTCGAGATGGACGGTTTCGAGGCCAATGAAGGGATCATCATCGTTGCGGCGACCAACCGCCCCGACGTGCTCGATCCCGCGCTCCTGCGCCCGGGCCGGTTCGATCGCCAGGTCGTCGTCTCGCGCCCCGATATCGAGGGCCGCGAGAAGATTCTCGAGGTCCACACCAAGAAGCTCCCGCTGGCGCCCGACGTCGACCTCCGCACGATCGCGCGCGGCACGCCGGGATTTTCGGGTGCCGACCTCGCTAACCTCGCCAACGAAGCGGCGCTGCTGGCAGCGCGCAAGGGCAAGCGCCTCGTCGCGATGCTCGAGTTCGAAGAGGCCAAGGACAAGGTCATGATGGGGGCCGAACGGCGCTCGATGGTCATGACCGAGGACGAGAAGAAGGCGACCGCTTTCCACGAATCGGGCCATGCGCTCGTCTCGCTGCATGTGCCCGGCTGCGATCCCTTGCACAAAGTCACGATCATCCCGCGCGGCCGTGCGCTTGGCGTCACGTGGAACCTGCCCGAGCGCGACCGTTTCTCGATGAGCATGAAGCAGATGAAGGCGCGCCTCGCGCTCGCCTTCGGTGGCCGCATCGCCGAGCAGCTCATCTACGGCAAGGACGAACTCAACACCGGTGCTTCGAACGACATCCAGCAGGCTACCGATCTCGCCCGCTCGATGGTGATGGAATATGGCATGAGCG
Source organism: Sphingomonadaceae bacterium (assembly GCA_046153865.1). Lineage (GTDB taxonomy): Bacteria > Pseudomonadota > Alphaproteobacteria > Sphingomonadales > Sphingomonadaceae > Sphingomonas_O. Next base: position 39,604 of record JBJXFA010000078.1, on the reverse strand, counting down.
AGCGCCTCGGCTGGCTGCGCTACCGCGACAATCAGGACGAGGTCTTCCTCGGCCACAGCGTCGCGCGCACGCAGACGATCTCCGAGGAGACCGCGCAGTTGATCGACCAAGAGGTCCGCCGCCTGATCGAGGAAGCGGAAAGCACCGCGCGCAAGGTACTGACCGACAATCTTGATCAGCTCCACAAGCTCACCGAAGCGCTGCTCGAATATGAGACGCTCTCGGGCGAGGAGGCCAAGCGCGCGATCAAGGGCGAACCGATCGAACGTGACCGCGACCGCAAAAAGGGTCCGGCAACGATCGTGGGTGGCTCCTCGATCCCCAAGACCAAGCGTCCGGGCATCGGCGGACCGGCAGCGGCGGGGGCTTAGAGCGCCAGCATTTTCAGCGACCCCGATTGTTCGAAACGATCGGGGTTGTTGCCTGTCTGGTTGAGATGCCGCCACCCCGGATCAGCCCGGGACTCTCCTGCGCACGGCTTTGTGAAAAGAGTGGATTTCGATACGTAAGAGAGTGACAACGTTGATCGTTGACGTGACGGCGATGCAGATTCTGATTCGTCAGCTACGAGAGTGCAAGCGTTTTCTTTCGAAATCGCGACGAACCGCAAGCGTGCGGTTCAGGCCTCCACAGCCGCGAGCACCGGATAATCGACATAGCCTTCTGGCCCTTGCGAATACCATGTCCGGCAATCGTCGGGCGCAAGGGCCGCGTCGGTCGCAAACCGCGCAACCAGATCGGGATTGCTGATGAAAGACCGCCCGAAGCTGATTGCGTCGGCCAGTCCGCTGGCAATGTCCGCCTCGGCCTTGGCGCGGTCATATTCCTGATTAAGGACGAGCGGCCCGGCAAACACCTTGCGGATGTCAGGCGAGACGCGCGGCACGTCGCTTGCGCCAAACGTGCTGTCGGGCTTTTGCTCGCGCAGTTCGAGAAAGCCGATGCCGATCGCGTCCAGCGCGGCCGCAGCAGCGGTGAACAGCGCCACGGGGTTCGGATCGTCGCACCCTTGCGTGTCGCCATTGGGCGACAGCCGCACCGACATGCGCGCGGCCCCCACCGTATCGGCGATCGCCCGCGCCACCTCGGCCAGCAACCGGATACGGTTTTCGATCGGACCGCCATAGGCATCGTCACGCAGATTGGTGCCGTCGCGCAGGAACTGGTCAATCAAATAGCCGTTCGCGCCGTGCAGTTGCACCCCGTCGAACCCCGCGGCCATCGCATTGCGCGCGGCATGGACATAATCGGCGATCACGCGCGGGATTTCGTCGAGCCGCAGCGCGCGCGCCGCGCCATAGGCCTGCTTGCCGTCATAAGTGTGCGCCTTGCCCGGCGCAGTGGTCGCCGAGGACGAAACGGGCTGTGCGCCGCCGAGGAAATCGGGGTGCACAAGCCGACCCATGTGCCACAGCTGCAGGATGATCCGCCCGCCCGCCACGTGGACCGCTTCGGTGACGGGCTTCCAGGTCTCGACCTGATCGGCCGACCAGATGCCGGGCGCATGGGGCCAGCCCAATCCCTCCTGCGTGATGCCGGTGGCCTCGGCGATGATCAGCCCGGCGGCGGCGCGCTGCGCGTAATACTCCGCCTTGAGCGCAGCTATGGGAATATGCGCGCGGTCGCTGCGCCCGCGCGTCAGCGGGGCCATGAGGATGCGATTGGGCGCGGCGATCGCGCCGAGCTGGATGGGGTCGAACAATTTTGGCATGAAGCGTTCCTCTTTGAAACGGGACTCGCACATGCCTATGGGGGCCGATGCCGCCTCCCGCCAGCCAAGAAAAACTTAGCCCCCCCCGCTTCGGGCTGACGGCGCTGCTGATCGCCAACATCTTGGGCGCTTTGGGTGCCCTGTTGATCCGGCTGGCCGATACCGGCCCGGTCGCGAGCGCGTTTTGGCGGATGGCGATTGCATTTCCGCTGATCATGATCGTTGTCGCATTTTATCGCGTTCCGCGCGGCGGCTTCACGCCGATGCTCGCCATCATCGTAGCGGCATCGGGCCTGTTGTTCGCCGCCGATCTGGCCAGCTGGCACGTCGGCGTAACCATGACCAAGCTCGCTAACGCGACGCTGTTCGGCAATTCGGCCAGCCTCATCTTCCCGCTCTATGCCTTTCTCGCCGCGCGGATGTGGCCGTCACACCGGCAGGCCTCCGCGCTGCTGCTCGCGGCGATCGGCGCGGGGCTGCTGATGGGGCGCAGCGCCGAACTCTCGCGCGAGCATTTGGTCGGCGATCTCCTCAGCCTGTTGGCAGGTGTGTTTTACGCCGCCTATCTCGCCGTCATTGCGCACGCGCGCGGATCGCTCGCGCCGCTGCCGTTGCTCGCCGCGACCACGCTGGCGGCCGCGCTGCCGCTGCTGCCCGCCGCGTGGCTGCTCGGCGAGCAGATCATGCCGGGCGACTGGTGGCCGCTGATCGGGCTTGCCGTCGGCAGCCAGGCGCTCGCGCAGGGCCTCACGATCTACGTGCTCGGGCGGATGAGCCCGCTGATTATCGGCCTCAGCCTGCTGACGCAGCCCGTGGTCGCCGCGCTGGCGGGCTGGGTCATCTTCGGCGAGACGCTAGGCCTGCTCGATCTCGTCGGCGCAGCGCTCGTCGGGCTGGCGCTGGTGCTCGTGCTCCAGCCCGCCAAGGTTCCGGCAGGCGACAGGGTTCAGAACTGAGGGCGTGACCAGTTCCCGTCTCCCCGAGCTAGACCATGCGGGTCTCGCTTCGCTCGACAGCGCCTCTCGCTGCGCTCGGGGAAGCGGATGATTTGTCGTTCGCGCTCTACGCCCCGGCGAGAATCCCCTGCGTCACCATCGTGTAGAGCATCGGCACCGACAGGATCGTGTTCGTCCGGCTGAAGATCATCGCCGTCGTCGCTGCCTTGGCCTTGGTGTCGGCATCGGCCTCGACAAGCCCGAGCGCCTTTTTCTGGTTCGGCCAGATCACGAACCAGACGTTGAACGCCATGATGAGACCCAGCCACATACCAAGCCCGATCAGACGATAGCCCTCCTGAAACGTCAGCGCCTCGACGATGTAGGACTGCGGCGGGTGCGCCGCGATGATGAGGCCCATCACCACGGTCGCCAGCGCCGCCCAGCGAAACCAGAACAGCGCCTGCGGCGCGATATATTTGGAAACGCCCGGTTTCAGCTCGGCAGGAACGGTGGGCATCGTCGGGATCTGGACGAAATTGAAGTAATAAAGCAGCCCGATCCACATCACGCCGAACAGCGTGTGAAGATAGCGGAACAGTGCGTTGAGATAGGGCGTCGTCTCGGTGCCGCCATGAAAAGCGAAGATCACGATCACCAGCGCGGCAAACGCCACTAGGACGACCGAGCCGAGATTACCGAAAAATTTTGCCATTGCGAATGTGCCCCCGAAATCAACGACGAACGATTGACGCAAGCGGCCTAGCAGCCCATTTCGCCTCTGTCACCCGAACGGAGCGCCGCGCCATGGCCGAAACTGACGACCGCACGCTTGACGAAATCCGCGCCGCGCTGGCGGTGGAACTGCCGCAAAATGCCGCGTTCGACGGATGGACGCCCGCAGCGCTCGCGGCCTCCGCCGATGCACTCGGCATCGACCGTGCCGTGGCCAACCTCGCGTTTCCGGGCGGCGCGGTGGCAATGATCGACGCGTGGTTCGCGCAAGTCGATGCCGCCATGCTCGCCGAATTGTCGCCCGAAACGCTTGGAGCGATGAAAATCCGCACCCGGATCACCGCGCTGGTCGAAGCGCGGCTGGCAATCCTCGGACCGGATATTGAGGCGCTGCGCCGCGCCCTGGCCGTGCTGGCGCTGCCGCAGAACCTGCCCCGCGCCGCGCAGCTCAACTGGCGCGCCGCCGATGCGATGTGGCGCGCGGCGGGCGACACCGCGACCGATTTCAATCATTATTCGAAGCGCCTGATTCTCGGCGGCGTCTATGCCGCGACTATCCTCGCCATGCTCGATGATGAAAGCGAGGACCGGGCGGACACGCGCGCGTTCCTCGGCCGCCGTATCGAAGGCATCATGGCGTTCGAAAAATTCAAGGCGCGCTTCACCGGCGATCAAGCCGAACGGCTGAGCCTCGCCCGCTTCCTCGGCCGCTTGCGCTACCCCGCCGTCTGAAGTCGCAGCGTGCGCTGACGCCGCAGCGCTGCGCCCGCGATGCCGAAGCCGCCGATCATCAGCGACCATGTCGTCGGCTCGGGCACCGCAACCGCGACCAGCAGTGCGTTCTCGGGCGCGAAGTCGGAAATGGCCGCGACGCCCGCACCATCGTTGCGCGGCCAGATGTTCCAGCCGTAGTTCCCGGCAACAAAGCCCGTGCTCGGGAGGAGCGACAGCGCGACGGTGGCGGAGAAGCTATTCCCCGCGATCGTGACGCTGCCCGCAGCGAGCGGGTTTCCGCCCAGCGTCGCCGTGCCATCCTTCAAGATGATGATCGCCTGATTGAAGATCACATTGCCCTGGCCGATGCCGCCGAACGGCGCGATCACGCCCGAACCGGTATTTACCCCGACGACATAGCGTCCCGCCAGCGCAGGATTGATCACCCCGGCAAAGGTCGCGCCGAGCATAAAGTTCTGCGTCGCGTCGTCAAAATCGACGCTGAACGACGTGACGTCGAGATCGGCATCCTGCGCGCCGACGAAGCCGGGCAGGAAATCGCCGACCGGATCGGCAACGGTGGCGGCAGAGGCGCTGCCCATCGCAAAAGCGATGGTCATGGCTGCGGCGGTGGTTTTGGCGAGCAAACGCATAAATTCCTCCTCGTGAAACGAATGGACGTGCAACGAATGGAATGGCAATTTCATGCAAGCAGAGCGCCGTGCGCGCTCGCACATCCGCTAACGAATCGCTTACCATAAACAGACAACCGCGACAACGCGCAGGCGCTCGAACAAGGCTGGTCTTGGCGTTTCGTTACTGATAATCGCTCGCAAGTGACCCTCAACGACCTCCCCTTCGCGCAGGAAGCGACAATCAGCGCGATCGCCTGGGATGCGCTATCGGACCGCGACGGCCGCCGTCTGCGCGAGCTGGGTTTTGACGAAGGCGTGGCGGTCGAGCCGCTGCACGGCGGCGGGCTCGTCGCGCGTGATCCGCTCGCGGTGCGTATCGGGCGGATGACCGTGGCGATCCGTGCCGCGCATGCCCGCGCCATTGCGGTCGAGCCGCTCGCATGAACGCCGAAACGCCTATCACTGCCGCTGCCGAAACCGTCCCGATGATCGCGATCGTCGGCAATCCGAACGCCGGCAAATCGTCGTTGTTCAACGCGCTGACCGGCGCGCGGCAGAAGGTCGGCAATTATCCCGGCGTCACTGTCGAGCGCCACGCCGGGCGGATCGCGCTGCCCGATGGTCGCCCCGCCGAACTCGTCGATCTACCCGGCACTTACAGCCTGACACCCTCCAGCCCCGACGAGCGCGTCACGCGCGACGTCGTGCTCGGCCAGCAGGCGGGCGAGCGCACGCCCGCCGCGATCATCGCGGTCGTCGATGCATCGAACCTCGACAATCACCTGCGTTTCGCCATCGAACTGATCGCGCTCGGTCGCCCGATCGTCGTCGCGCTCAACATGATCGATCTCGCCACGCGCGACGGGCTTGACATCGACATCGCGGCACTGTCGCAGACGCTGGGCGTCCCCGTCATCCCGACTGTCGCTGTGCGCAAGCGCGGGCTCGACGAGTTGCGCGCGGCGCTCGACGCCGCGCTTACGGCCAGCCCCCGGCGCGCGTCAGTCGTGCTCGCCGAAACCACTCTCGCCGATCGCCAGCGCCACGCCCGCCGCATTGCGCGCAGCGTAACGGTCGAGCGCGGCGCGGGCCGCCGCTGGACCGCCGCGATCGATCGCATCGCGCTTCACCCCGTCATCGGCCCGCTGCTGCTGGCAGGGCTGATGTTCGTGATGTTTCAGGCGGTGTTCTCGCTCGCCGCCTACCCGACCGACCTGCTCGACGGCGGCATCACCGCGCTGCAGGCCGCCGTCATGGGTGCCCTGCCCGACACGGTGCTGCGCTCGCTGATCACGGATGGCATTCTTGCCGGCATCGGCGCGGTCATCGTCTTCCTGCCGCAGATCCTGATCCTCTTCACCTTCATCCTGGTCCTCGAAGCGACCGGCTACATGACCCGCGCGGCGTTCCTCATGGACCGGTTGATGGCCAGCGTCGGCCTCTCGGGCCGCGCCTTCATCCCGCTCCTCTCGAGCTTTGCCTGCGCGATCCCCGGCATCATGGCGACGCGCACGATCGAGGACGAGAAGGACCGGCTGACGACGATCCTGATCGCCCCGCTGATGACCTGCTCGGCGCGGCTACCGGTCTATGCCGTCATCATCGCGGCGTTCATCCCGGCGATCAGCGTCGGTCCCGGCGTCGGCCTGCAGGGCCTCGTCCTGTTCGGTCTTTACATCGCAGGCATCGTCGGCGCGCTGCTCGCCGCCCTCATCCTGCGCCGCACCGTCACCAAGGGCGAACCACATGGTTTCATGATGGAAATGCCTAAATACCAATTGCCGCGCTTGATCGACCTTGCGCTCGGCCTGTGGCAGCGCGCCTGGGCGTTCCTCAAGCGCGCGGGCACGATCATCGCGCTCACGACGATCGTCCTCTGGGCGCTGCTCAGCTTCCCGCAGGTGCCCGCAGGGTCGGCCAAGTCGCAGATCGATCACTCGATCGCGGGCCGCATTGCCGACGGCCTCGCGCCGCTGGTCGCCCCCATCGGCTTCGATCGCGACATTGCACTGGCGCTCATCCCGGCGATGGCGGCGCGCGAAGTCGCGGTCTCCGCGCTCGCCACGGTGAACGCGATCGAAGACAGCGACGAGGCGGCGCGCGACCAGTCGCTCGGCACCAGCCTGCGCGGCAAATGGAGCCTCGCCACCGCGCTCGCATTCCTCGCCTGGTTCGTCTTCGCCCCGCAATGTATCTCGACCATCGCCGTCGTCCGGCGAGAGACCAACGGCTGGAAATGGCCGGCCTTCATGCTGCTGTATCTGTTCGGGCTGGCCTATATGGCTGCGGGGGCAACGTATTGGGTTGCGCGGGGGTTAGGGGTTTGAGGCGGCAGTTTGCGACGACTTTTCGGACGTTAAGAGTACATATTTTTGCTTACAAAAGCTGACGCTCATGCACCTGGCTTCTTGGACGTTCTGCAACCGTAAGCTTGACTTTGGCACCTCCGCGACGCATATACCCGTTTAAGCTGGACCACCGGCAACGAGCTAAAGGCGGTGCAACGCGTCATAGCACCCTGCGCACCGCCGAACCTATCAGGGCCGCCGTTTCGGCGGCCCTAAATATTTCTGGGTCTCGAGACTTGGAAGATACAATTTGAAGACCCGATAATTGAGGTCTTTCCAGGATTTTGCGGAGAGCTTGTTGGGGATGCCGGGGCGGTCTCGCGTGACAAGGTGACGTGGGTCGAGCGTGTCGATCATGGCGTGAAGCACAACCAGATACTGCAGGATCAGCTGGCGGGCGTCGGTATCCCAGGTCTTCGACAGAATGGCTATGAGCGGTTTGGCCCAACGCTTTGCATAGGCATCATTTTCGAAATGCCGCACATATTCGACGAAGTTCATCGTGCGCCCATCGAGGAGCGCACTCTCGCCGATCGCACGTTGCGAAATACGATCGATCAACCTCAGCTTTCGTGACTCCAGGCATCGAAAAAATGCCTGTGTCTGACGCCCGCGTTTGCTGCGTGCGACGTCGCTCGAAAGTCCTCGCTGTCGAACAATCTCGACCTCGGACCAGAACTGGACGAAGAGGTAGACGACGCTCGCGAAGCCTTCGTCATCAAGGCCATCATGGGTTTGCTCCCTCAAAGGCAAAAAATCTTGTTCGCCCAACGAACGAAGCTTGCCGACGAGTTCGTCGGTTGCTCGCAACAGCGGCTCGAGGTTGCGGTCCACGACCTTGGCGTCGCCCTCTCGGCGATCCCGCCAACGGCCGAACTGATCGTAGATAATCTCGATGAGCTTGACGGTCGCACCCCCGCCGAGCGCAGCCGCAAGCAGGGCAAGCCAGCTTCCCTCAGTCACGACGCAAATCTTGGACCATTGAGGCGGTCGTAAGCGAGCGTCAGGCCTACGACAAGATGATCGGACGGCAAAACGAGACCGATCCCTCTACCGAAAGCGGACCGTCGGCACCCCCCGACAAAACCGGCTTCACAAACCGCTGTCCTACAGCCGCCGTTTTGTGCTTGGTCACCTGCCGTTGCGCCCGTCTCCGGCCCTCCCGCTCGCAAGGCTCCGTGTACGCGGCGAACAACGCGTTTTGGTGTCAACTTCGTGTCAACTTCAGCGATTTTGCGCCCCTCGACTCCGAGGCGTGCGCGGGGCTAGGGTCGTAGGCTAATTCAGGAGAATACAGTGGCAGGCAGTTTGAACAAGGTCATGTTGATCGGCAATCTGGGCAAGGATCCCGAGACGCGGAGCTTCCAGAACGGCGGCAAGGTTTGCAATTTCTCCATCGCGACGTCCGAAAGCTGGAAAGACAAGAACACCGGCGAGCGGCGCGAAAAGACCGATTGGCACAATATCGCGATCTTCAACGAAAACCTCGTGCGGATCGCCGAGCAATATCTGAAAAAGGGCTCGAAAGTGTATGTCGAGGGCGCGCTGCAGACGCGCAAATGGCAGGATCAGTCGGGCAACGACCGCTATACGACCGAAGTGGTGCTCCAGAATTTCAACGGCACCATGGTGCTCCTCGACGGTCGCGAAGGCGGCGGCGGCGGAGCCCCGCGTGGTGGCGGCGGTTACGACGACGACCGCAGCGATCCGCCGCGCGGCAATTTCAGCAAAGCGGGCGCTGGCACCGGCAGTCGCCCCAGCGCGTTCGACAGCGATCTCGACGACGACGTGCCGTTCTGAGCGACCCCGCTTATCGCTTCAGCAAATCCTTGAGCCCGGCAAACGCCCCCGGCTCCTCGCCCTCGCCGATCACGCCAGCGGCGCGGAGTTTGGCGTCGGCCGCCGGGCTGCGCGGAAACGGATCGACGGCGAGCGCCAGGCTCTGCGCAACGGCTTCGCCGATGTCGATCGCTGCGCCTTCGAACTCGATGATATCCAACGCGTCCTCGTTCAGTTCGATCTCGTCGGTCGCCGTCTCGGCCACCAGCGCCAACGGCACGAAATGAATGCCAAAGGCCTCCTCGACTGTCTCGTGCACCGGCTCGCCGCTCGCGACACAGGCGCGCTCGATGGTGGCCTCGAACCGGCCCAGTGCATCGACGCCCCCGGCCCGCGCAAGCAGCCGCGCGGTTGCGACCAGCCGCGTTATGCCAAGCCAGCCGAAGCGCAGCGCAAGTGCTGCCCGCTCGTCGGCATTGGCTTCAACGCCGATGGCATGGCCACCGGCTCCGATTGCATCAAGGGCAACGCGCCGCGCGAATTCCGGGGTCATGCCAAGGCTCCTGCCAGCAACCGATCGAGCGCCACGCCGGTGATCCGCGTTTCGAGCGCCATGCTCATCGCCACCGCGCGATCGACCGCCGCGTCGGACGGCGGCGCATCGCGGAAGAGATTGCGCACGAGCGCCGCGCGCCGGTCGCCGCTGCGATACGCCCCCAGCCGCCCGCCGAGCGCACCCATGATCCCGCCGACCCGCTTGCCGACAACAAGGTCACCGTGCCCGATCTCGCGCATAGTCCCGTCCATGTCGTCGATGAACACCTCGGTGAGCAGCACCGACGCCCTTTCGGCCACCTCGCCCTCGCGCTCGAGCCGGAGCAGCACGAGGCTGAGCACGAGCGCAAGCACGTCGAACCGGCCGTCGATCGTATCGGGCACTTCGGCCTCCAGAAACCACGCACTGCGGCGCGCCTCGTCGACGATCGCGCGATACAGCGGCACGAGCGCCACGCGCTCGCGCTTGCCGCCCAACATCGCTGATAAAAACCCCATGTGATGCTCCGCTTGCCGCCCCGCCTGTCAGCGCATAATGGTGCCGCTTGCCGCCGGTTGCAAATCGGCGGGGTTAAGGAGTGGCTTACCCGATGATGCGTGCCTTTACACTGACGATTGCCCTTTCGGCGCTGACCCTGACCGGTGGCTGCACGCGCGTGCGCGCGCAGCAGGGCTATCTCGCCGACGAGAGCCTGATCGGCACGATCAAGCCGGGCGTCGACAACCGCGATTCGGTTCAGCGCACGCTCGGGCGTCCGACCTTTGCCAGCCAGTTTACCGACAGCGACTGGTATTATGTCTCGCGCGAAACGCGGCAGATCGCGTTCGTCAATCCGCGCCCGACGGCGCAGATGGTGCTGCGCATCCGCTTCGATGCGCGCGGCAATGTGACGGCAGTCGATCGGACGGGGCTCGAAAAAGTCGCCTCGATCAGCCCGCTGGGTGCCAAGACGCCGACGCTGGGTAAGGACCGCAGCTTCTTTGAAGAGCTGTTCGGCAACATCGGCCAGGTTGGTTCGGTCGGGCGCGGCGGCGCGACGGCGGACAATCCCGACGGCGGCAACTGATCGGACGACGGCGCACTGCCGTCAGCCGATCGGATTGCAATCAGGCGAGCGTGGCCGTCGCAGTGATAGCGCGGCGACGCCGCACGGTGGCACCGATAACGCCGAAGCCGCAGATCATCATCGCCCAGGTCGTCGGCTCGGGCACCGCGCCGGGGCCACGGAAAATCTGGCTCTGGTTGGTCACACTGTAGAGCAGCTGGACGTCGGTTCCCGGAACTGCAAGCCACGTGCCGTTCGAGACATTGTCGAGATAGGTCTGCGTCAGCGCCAGCGCATTGGGCGTAGCACCCGTCGCCTCGAACAGGCCCGACGTCAGCGAATAGTTGCTCGTGGCCGTCTCGCCGATGATTTCCCAAATCGCCAGCTGAATGGCAGCCGAAATCTCCTGATCGAGCGGCGTGTTGCCCGTGATCAGCGGATCGGCGTTGCCGACGAGCGCGGTCAGCTGGGCAGTCTTGGTCGGGCCGAACAGAAACGAGACCGGACGATGATCGAACAGACCGGGTGTCAGCCCGAGCAGAAGATCGGCGCAATAGCTGAGATAGCTCGCCGAATCGCCGCTCGGCACGAGCGTGCCCTGCAGGCTGAACCGCCCGGCGGGAATGGCCTGATTGTTGTTGCCCTGAAAGCTGATCGAGACGCCGAGCGACGTCGGATCGGTTCCGGTCGACGTGATGTTCACGGCTGCAAATGCGGACAATGGCGCGGTCGCCAAGCCAATCAAGCCAGCTGCAATCAGTTTGCGAACAATGTTCATGGAGACCCCCGTCAACCGCGAAGACTTTACGTGCCAGTAACCATACGCGACGGGGCGATTCGCAACAACGCTGTTCGAGCAATTGGTTGTCCCGGAACCGGACAGTTGACAGATCAGCGCGTGAGCGTGCCGCGCGTCTCGTCCGCCAAGAGACGTCCGGGCTTTTCGTCGGCCGCGACAAGGCCACGCGTGCGATCCGCCGCAACCGGTGCCGCAGTCGGCAGCGGGCTCGGCACTTCGGCGTCTGCGCGCACCAGCGACGGCAGCGCGCTCGGCAGATTTGGCACCAGGGGGTCGAGCACTGCGGGATCACGCGTGATGGCAAGCGCCAGTTGCGCGCTCATGTCGCGCTCCCCGCCGCGATAGGCGATGCTGAACGCGCGGCGCTCGCCCCAGCCGCCCTGCCACCGGTAAAAGATGTGGGTGCCAACGGTCGCGAGCTTGGTGAGGCTCGTCCGCCAATAGGGAGCGACCCAATCGGCGTGATAATGGGTGGCCGTCCCCACCGTCGTTTCCACCCAGCCTGCCAGTGCGTCATCGGCAATCCGCAACGCGCGTTGCCAGGCGACAGGGTTGGGCGCGCGGCGCAGCGCGCCATCGCACGTGAAAGTGAACTGGCAACCTGTCGCGCGGGTGGACCCTTGGAAAACCACGTCGCAGACGGTGTTGGGAAAAGCCGGGTGACGAACGCGGTTGAGCACGACCTGTGCGACGGCGCGCTGTCCGATCGGTCCCTCGATCGCCGCCTCATAATGCACCGCAGCGGCAAGGCACTCCCGCGCGCGCAATCGGTCGTCGAAGCCGAGGGTGCGGTCGAACACGAAGGGCCGCGCCGCCGTCAAGGCTGCGGGGACCGCCGGGGCCGCCGCATTAAGCGCGCGCGCGGCGACCGCCTCATCTTCGCTGACTTCCGATCGGGCAGGAGCGACAAAGTCGGGAAATTCCGGAACTGCCACGTCAGCTTCAGCTGTCGCGACGGAGGTATCGACCTGCGGCTTCGGCGCTGTCGTGGACCAAACTATCATGGTTACTGCAATCAGGACTATGAGCGCGGCAACACACAACACCGCCGCCCAGCGACGCGACGACCTAGTCTTCCTGATCGTAGTATCGTGCATATTTCCGACCGGCGGAGTAGCCATAGGAATCGTTCCACCGGCCACTGTAGCGATTGAGCACCGCGCCGAGGCAGGGGGCCGGATCCATCAGCAGCCGCAATTCTTCGGCCTGGCGCTTCGGCGTTACGCCTTCGTCGATCACGTGAATATAGCCGTCGAGCTTGCTCACCGCGGTCATCGCATCGTCGCTGACGAACGCGGGCGGCAAGTCACACAGCACAATCGTCGATTCAGGAAGCTGGCGCATCGCGTTGGCAAGCGCTTCGAAATGCGCGCTCGCAAGCAATTCACCCGAACCGTCCCCGACCCGGTTCGCCGGGAAGATCGAGAGCCCCGTGCCCTTCACCTGCACGCCGCACTGCCGCAGATCATCGGTCTTGCCCAGCAGCCAGGCATCGATACCCTGTTCGAGATCGAGCCCGAACCGGTCGGCGATCGACGGACGGCGCAGATCGAGATCGATCAGGACCACGCGCTGGCCAGGAATACGCGCGAGCGCGGCCGCGACGTTGGTGGTCACGAACGACTTGCCCGCATCAGGCGCCGCCGACGTCACGCCGAACAGATGTCCGCCGAGCTTTGCTGCGCGCTTCAGCACCTGTGCACGCAGCAGATTGAACGGACGCGCGGCCAGCGGCTTGCGCCCAAAGCCCACCAGGCCTTCGGCTTCGATCGTCTCGGTGGTCGGAACGAACTCGGCCAAGTCCTCAAGGCTTGGAAAGCGCACCGCGACGTGCGGCTCGCCATGAGCCGCACCGAGCGACTGCGCAACAACGGACACGTTCATATTCATGCTTCCATCGCGGACGAGCGCCGCCGCCAGGTCAACGGGTTCCAGAACTGCGACCGGCCCGACGGCCCTCCCCGCCGCACGATCGTCGGGATCGCACCAAGCAATTCGCCGCCACCGGCCGCGCTGGCCGCTGCAAAGGGCCCACGCACCGGTTGCAGCAGCATTTCCGCGAGGAATGCGAGCATCAATCCCAGCAGCAGACCGCCACCAAGACCGCCGCCAATCACGAGCCAGCGATCGGGCCAGACGGGCTCGTCCTCGACGACTGGCGGATCGACGACTGTCAAGCGCTCGCCGCGCTGCTCGTTCTCGATCCGGAGGTTGGTCTTGGCCGTATCGAGGCGCTTCGACGTTTCCTGAAACTGGTCATTCAGGCCCTGCAGTTGCTGCTGCAGCTGCGCGACCTGCTCCTGGATCATCGGCGCCCGCGCCTGTGCGCTGATCACCGACGACATTTGGGCGGCCTCGCGTGCCCGCGCCGCGCGCAGGATGGCGATCTGACCATTGTTGGTCTCGATCTGGCTAGCCACGGTGTCGAAAGGCAGATTGGAGATGTTCCGCTTGGCCAGTTCCTTGGCCTCGGCCAGCCGCTGACGCGCGAGCAGCACATCGGGATGGCCGTCAGTGTAGGTCGCGCGCAGCGCCGCGAGCGTGGCCTCGGCCTGCATGACCATCGGATCGCGCGACGCACCGCCTTGGGCAGCCGTCCGCTGCGCGCGCAACTGGCTGTTTTCGCGCTCGAGCGCGGCGATCTGGGCATCGAGACCACCGGTCGACCCGCCCATCATCGTCAGGCCCTGGCTCGAGAGCACCTGGCCGTAGCGCGCCTTGATCGCCGTCATCTGCTGCTCGACGACCGACATGCGCCCGCGGATCGCATTGGCCTCTTCGGTCAGAAAGCGCACATTGTCCGACGCCTGTTCGGCGGTGCGGCTCGAATCGACTTCGAGGACTCGCTCGACGAGCTTCTGCGTCACGGCCTGCGCGGCATAGCGATCGTCATAATCGAAGCTCATCGAGAACGCGACGGTCTGGTTGCGCGAGCCACTGCGCTGCTGGATCTGCGCGCTGACCGGTTCGATCGTAATCGCTTTCCGCATGTCCTCAACGATTTCGCCGAGCGACGACGTGGTCCGCTTGTTGGGATACAGCTGAAGTTCCTGCGCGATCGCGATCAGATCGGGACGGCTAAGCACCTGCTGGCGCACTTTGGCGACGCGCTCGTCGATGATGTCGTTGCGAATCTGGCCGTTGCCGTCAGTCTGCAACTGCGCCGACTCCACGAGCAGCACGGCTTTCGAACGATAGGTAGCAGGCAGCAGGAACGCCGCCGCCAGCGCAGCAAGCGCCGTCAGCACAGCAGGAATGATCACCAGCCATTTGCGCTGCCGCAAGATGTTTCCGACGTTGGCAAGCATCCCGCCGACGCCGTCACCCGATGGCGACTGGGACGCGTAGTCATCGAGGTCGAGCGGAGTCATCGGCGCGGTTCCAGCGAAAATGAGATGCCGATCGAGGCATCGAAGTTCGAGCGATTGCCGACCAGCGTGCTGTCGCTGTTGGCATAGCCACCCTGAAGCGTGATGCCGAACCGCTCCGAAATCTGGCGCGTGCCGCTGATCCGGGCGTTGATGAAGCGGAAGCGCTCGTCGATGAATTGCAATTGGCTACCGCTCGATTCAGCATAGCCGACGTCAGCCGAAATGCTCGTCCGCGGCGTCACGCGGTAGCGCCAGAATGACGTGATCGACGTCGTCGATTGCGCACCATTGCCCGCCGTCGGCTCGACTTCGCGGCGGCCCGAGAGGCAGAAATTGGTCCGCGCATCTTCGCGACAGATCGACAGGCTCCCCGACGCCGACACGGTTGTCTGCGAATCACCGGTGAAGCGCTGGCGCGCGCGCGAGACGCCGACCGATCCCTCGAGCGTCCACTGCCGCGCAAGCCGCAGCGACCCCGTCAGTTCGGGCTGGACAATGAACGTCGGGCAGCGCGGCCCGCTGCGACACTCATATTGCAGCGTATTGACCGAAAGGCCGACCGTCGCGCGCTCGTTCAGTACGCGATTGTAGGCGAACACACCACCGTATGAGGCGTAATCGCCCGCCTGAAACAGCGGCTGCTGATCCAGAACGCGCGTTGAGCTTGCAAAAAGATTGAGAGCAACATTCTGCCGCGCGTCGGGCTGGTGCGAAATCCCGATGCCTGACTGGATCAGCCGACGCTTCACGCGGAGTCCGGAAAGCGTGAAATCGTCGATGATCGTGCCCGGCTCGCGATCGCGTGCAAAATCGCCCGTCTCGCCCGCGATCGAATCGTCGAATCCGAAATTGGCGTTGATGGTCGTGCGCGGATCGAGCCGCCAGTTCCCGTTCGCCGATGCGAGCACGGCATCGCTCGAGCGATACAGCCGACTATATTCGATATGCCGCACCGTCGCCTGGATCAACACTGAGCCCTCGGCTTCGCTGAACGTCAGGCGCGGTGTGAGCGAGACTTCGCCGCTGATCGCGCCACTGTCATCGACGTCGACCAAGAGCGGATTGCTGGCGACACGCACATTGGCGGCGCCCTGAATATCGAGAACCGTCCGCGCGTTCGCCGCTCCGGCAGCAATAAGCGGCGCAAGCATGAGAACGCGGCACAGCCTGACGCGCCGCTTCGTGCGCGGCCCTGAGACGGTCTGCGCCCTCACGGGACGATAACCGTATCGCCGCTTTCAATCGCCGGGACGCTGCCCTGGTTCAGGCCCCCGGCGGGGATATTGCCCTTGAAAACGCCTTGCAGTCTGACCTTGATGTTCACGAGCCCGGTTTCCGACTTTCGCAGAATCTGAATATTATCAAGATTGGCGAACTCATCGGGTCCGCCAGCCAGGGTCAATGCCTCAAGAACGTTAACATATCGTCCCGGTGTGAACGTGCCGGGCCCTTTCACGCGACCCGCAACCGAGAACTGCAACCCGGCCGGGGCACGCACGGAGACCGTGACTTGCGGAACCTGCCCGCGATACTGGCTTTCGAGCCCCTTGGTGACGATCGTCTCGATCTCGGGAACCGTCTTGCCAACGGCGATGACCCGACCGACGAGCGGAAACGAGAAACTGCCATCGGGCAGGATCCGCATCGTCCGCTGCAGCCGCTCTTCGCCCCACACATAGACTTCGATTTCATCGCCGGCATTGAGCGTGTAGGCACGGGCTACCGCAACGGGGGCCGCCGTTTGCGCGATCGCGGGTTGGGCAATCACTGCGAGGCTAAACAGAATATAAAGATTACGCACACAATCCCCCAACCACGAAAGCCAATTTCCTCATAGCGGCGAAATTGGCTCTTACCATCCAAAAAGCGGCGGGATAAGACAGGCTTGCGATGCACAATGGCACAAAATCCCCCGGAATGATAGGGCGTGGTGTTCGCAATAGCGCGCTCGCCCTGCTCGCACTTTGGCTCGCCGCCTGTGGTCCGAACAGCGAGCTGGCCGCGCGCAAGGCCGCCGAAGCCGCGACCTTGCTGGACGCAGGCGATCTCTATAACGCACGCCAGGCAGCACTGACTGCGGTCAAGGCACGCGACGACAGCGCCGCAAACTGGATCATGCTGGGCCGCGTCGATCTGGCCGGCGGGCGGATCGGCGACGCCTATAGTGCCTATTCGCGCGCGATCGAACTTGATGCGACCAACATCGAAGCGCTGCAGGTGATCTCGCAGATCGCGCTCCAGGCCGGTCGCCCGCGCGACGCGTCGCGCTTTGCCGATCAGCTGCTGGCGCTCGCACCAAACCAGACGGGAGCGCAGCTGACCAAAGGGTTTGTCGCGCTCATCGAAAACCGGGTCGATGAGGCGGACGCGCATGCCAATGCCATTCTTGCGCAAGCGCCGCAGGACGATGGCGGGATCGTCCTGAAAGTGCGCGTGCTGGCGCGACAAGACAAGCTCGACGAGGCCGCCGCGCTTCTCGAGAAGCAACTGACCCAATCGACCAACGACGTCATCCTGACGACGCTCATCGAAGTCCGTCGCAAGCAGGGCGACGGTGCCGCGCTCGAAGCTGCCCTTACGCGCATGGTCGGCAAATCCCCGACCGACGACCGCGTGTTCGACCTCGCCTCGGTTCAGCACAAGCGCGGCCGGACCGAGGCCGCGCGGCGCACGATCCTAGCGCGTCTCGCAGCGCGTCCTGACGATGCGAACCTGCACGCGCGCGCTGCCGAATGGTGGATCGAGAACGATCCTGACGGATTTTCGCCAGACCGGATTGTCGAGATCGCCGTAAACGGGACGCTGCCGATGCGCACCGTCGCTGCGCGGGTGCTCCTGGCGCATGGGCGGGCGCAGGACGCAGTCAAGGTGATCCAGCCGGTCATGAATGCCGGAACGCCTCCCGATCTTCGCGCGCTTTATGCCAGCGCGCGCGCGGCGCAAGGTGCCCAGTCCGAAGCGCTGGCGATCGTCGACAAGGTCATTGATGCCGACGAAACCAATGCCTTCGCCCATCTGGCCCGCGCGCGCATCAAGCTAGCCAGCGGCGACCTGACGCGCGCCCTGAGCGACGCTCAACTCGTCTTGCGCGACGATCCGAAATCGGTCGAGGCAAGGCTCCTGATCATCGACGTTTATCGTCGGCGCAACGACATGACCCGCGCGCGCCGACTTTTTGAGGAAGCAACGCGCCAATTGCCGCAAAATCTGCAGGTCGCCCGCGCATATGTCGCGTTCCTCGGTGCCAAGGGTGACAGCGGCCGGGCGCTCGAAATCGCCGATGCTTATACCAAACTTAACCCTGCGCGCGTAGGTGGCTGGAACCTGCTGGGCGAGCAGTGTCGCGATCCTGCATGTGCGGCACAGGTCGCCCGGGGTCGGCAGACCGCCTTGGCAACCTTCACACCCGACGGAGGCCGGGGCCCTGCGCGCGGCATGTTTGGAAGCTTGTAGAAATGGCAGACGTGGTGGTCGAGCGGCAGGAGACCGAGAACGCGATCGAGGCGGCGCGCGCCGCGCAAGGCTCACGTCCGCGCTACGTCCGTTTCACGGCCAACGTGCTGCGCTCGGTCGGCATCATGACCGACGCGCTGTGCATCCTCGTGGCCGCGCTGCTTGCCAAACCGATCTATGACATTTTCAGCGATCTTTATCTCGATATGCAACTGCATGCGACCGGCGCGACTGTCCTTGCACTCAATTTCTTTCTCGTCCGCCTCTCGCGCGATGCCTATTCGTCGATGGGCACGCGCGGCGACAATGTCGGACGCGATGCAATCCTCGACTTTCTGCTCGCCGCCACGCTGACGGCGATCACCGCCGTTCAATTCGGCGTTTTCGGCGAGTTTTCACGTGGCATGCTGCTGATCTTCGTGACGATCAGCATCGTCATGTTCTTCTTCGGTCGTCTCGCCATGCGCCAGCTCGTCCGCAAGCTGATGGTGGCCGGCGTTATCGGCCAGCGCGTGGCGATCTACGGGGCCGACGCCGGCAATGCCCGCCGCGTGATCGATTTGCTGACGATCGAGCGGCTGGCGCATGTGAAGATCGTCGGCTTCGCCGATGACCGCCGCACGCGCATCGACGCCGCGCCGATTGACGATGTGCACTTTATCGGTGGTTTCGACGATCTTCTCGATCTTGCACGCTGCGGCCTGCTTGATCAGGTCATCATCGCGCTGCCGCGCGCGCAGCAGGCGCGGATCGACCAAATCGCGGACCAGCTCAGCGCCGCCTCGATCGATGTCTGTATCATGCCGCGCGAAGTCCTCGAACTGCGCACACGCTACCGGATGAACTACATCGGTGAATTGCCCGTCCT
Source organism: Sphingomonadaceae bacterium (assembly GCA_046153865.1). GTDB lineage: Bacteria > Pseudomonadota > Alphaproteobacteria > Sphingomonadales > Sphingomonadaceae > Sphingomonas_O. Next base: position 20,655 of record JBJXFA010000078.1, on the reverse strand, counting down.
CAAGGTCTGGCAACAGCCCGTGCGCGACCTCGATGGCGTGTTGAAGGAACTGCAGGACCGCGTGCTTGCGGCGATCGGCATCCTGCTGCTCAGCCCGATCCTGATCGCCGCAGCCATCGCGATCCGGCTCGAAAGCAAGGGGCCGATCCTGTTCGTCCAGCGGCGTTTCGGATTCAACAATCTCGAAATCGACGTGCTGAAGTTCCGATCGATGTATCATGACCGGGCCGATCTTTCGGGCGCTGATCGCACGCTGAAGGACGATCCGCGCGTCACCAAAGTCGGCAAGTTCATCCGCCGCACGAGCATTGACGAGCTGCCGCAGCTCTTCAACGTGCTGCGCGGCGAGATGTCGCTCGTTGGCCCGCGCCCGCACCCGCTCGCGATGAAAGTCGGCGATCGCTATTATTTCGATGCCGTGCGCAACTATGGCGCGCGCCACCGCGTCAAGCCCGGCATCACGGGCCTTGCGCAAGTGCGCGGCCTGCGCGGCGAGATCAACACGATCGATCGCGCGAAACGCCGCGTCGAATATGATGTCTATTACATCGAGCACTGGTCGCCATTGCTCGATATCCGGATCATCCTCGAAACCGTGGTGCAGCTGCTTTGGCCGCGGAATGTCTATTGAAGTGGCGGCGCGCCCGCGCTTCCTGGGTCTCGGATTGTCGGCAGCGCCGGTCGATGTCATCGTCGACGAAGTGGTCCGCCTCTCGCGCGGCGATCGGTTTTCCTATGTCGTCACACCTAATGTCGATCACGTCGTAAAACTGTCACGCGAGGGCGCGGACGGGCCGTTTCGCCAATCCTATCCCTCAGCGGCCCTGCGACTGTGCGACAGCCGCGTGCTGGCCCGCCTCGCCCGCCTCTGCGGCGAGCGCCTGACCGTCATCGTCGGCTGCGATCTGACCGAAGCCCTGTTCCGCACGCGGCTCGCGAACGGTGACCGGGTCGCAATCATCGGCGGCGATGCGGAGACGCTGCCTGCGCTGAACCGGCTGTTTCCCGGCCCCGATTATGTCCAGCACTCGCCGCCGATGGGCCTCGCAACCGATCACGCCGCCCAGGATGCTATCGTCGATTTCGTCGCGGACGCGCGGCCACACTACACGTTCTTCGCCGTCGGCGCGCCCCGCAGCGAAGTACTCGCGGCACGGCTGGCCCGCGAGGGACGCGCAACGGGCGTCGGCCTTTGCATCGGGGCCTCGATCGAATTCCTGACCGGGGTGAAACCCCGCGCGCCGCGCTGGATGCAGCAGCGCGGCCTCGAATGGCTGTTTCGCCTGCTGACCGAGCCGGGCCGGTTGTGGCGCCGCTATCTCGTCGAAGGGCCAGCGATCTTCGCGATCGTGCTCCGCTGGCGGCTGACGGGCCAGGCGGTCTGATCAGTCGTCGGCGCGGCGCGTGCGCACCCATTCGGTCTCGGGCTTGCGGAACAGCTTAAGATAGATCGGAATTTTCCACAGCACATAAAGCGGCAGCCGCACCAGCGCCCCCGCGCTCAGCGCCGCGCGCCCATGCAGCGCCCACGCCACGAGCACCGCAACGCCGCTGGCTGCCATCAGCGCCCCCAGTACCACGTCGGCACCCCCGCCCCCGGTCAGCAGCCGAATGACGACCAGCAGCGCCAGCATGACCGCGCCGACGATCGCCAGCAACGCCAGCGGCGGCACGCACAGGTGCAACGCGAGCCAGATTTGCGACCAGCGCCCGCGCGCCAGCCCCTCGCCCAGCATCGGCAGTGCCCGCTGCCGTGCGGTGGCGAGGAAGCCATGTTCCCAACGCGTCCGCTGCACCAGCGTGCTCGCCTCGCTGGCCGCATCGCTCACGACGTGCGCAGCTTCGAGAAAACGCGGGCTGTGGCCGCTGCGGACGGCGAAAAGACCCAGCGACAAATCCTCGACCAGATCGTTTGAGGCAAGCGGCGCGGTCGCAAACACGCTCCAGGGCAGCGCCATGCCGGTGCCCCCGAGGAACGCAGCACCCCCCAGCCGCGCCGCGCCGCGCTGGCGCACGAGATTTTTCACCGTGAAGGCAAAATTCGAGATTTGGACCATCGGCGGCGCAGCCCGGTCCGGCCGCAGCAGATTGATCGCCTGCACCGGCACACCCCAGTGCGCGACCGCATCGCGCAGCGCGCACAGGCTGCCGGGATGCGGACTGCAATCGGCGTCCATAACGATAACGGCGTGCGGCGGATCGTCGGCGAGCACCGCGCGGGCATGCGCGAGCGCGAAGCCTTTGCCACGGTTGGCGGTATCGTGGCGTTCGGCGACTTCGGCCCCCGCTGCCCGCGCCAGCGCCGCAGTGGCATCGCTGCAATTGTCAGCAATCACGAGCAGGCGGGTGTTGGTCGGCAAATCGGCGGCCAGCGCGCGCACCGTGCTGGCGATCGAAGCCGCCTCATTGTGCGCGGGCACGATGACCGCCGCTCGCGCCTCCGAACGCGGCACTGGCCGACGCCGAGCAGGCACCACGCCGGCCACGAGTTCAGTCAGAAAAACGGCGAACATCGCGATCACGGGCAGCGCCAGCACCCCGCCGACCGCCGCCCCCACCGTTGCCGGATCGACGCTGATGGCCACGCTAGCAATTCCTTCAGTTTGCGCCACTAAGGCGGGTGCAGTGCGGGACCGCCCATTGCCTTGTGAAGGCCCTGGGATAAAGGGGATCGCTTAAATTTGTGAGGTCGTCGCAACATGGCACGAGCGTATTTTTCGAACCGCCGCATCCTGGTCACGGGCGGCGCAGGCTTTCTCGGGTCGCACCTGATCGATCGGTTGCTTGCCGATGGCCACGAAGTGCTGTGCGTCGACAATCTGTTCACCGGCTCGAAGCGCAACCTCGCACATCTTCACAACGAACCGCGTTTCGAGTTCGTCCGCCACGACGTCTGCTTCCCGCTGTTCGTCGAGGTTGACGAGATTTTCAACCTCGCCTGCCCCGCCTCGCCGGTGCATTATCAGCACGATCCGGTGCAGACGACCAAGGTTTCGGTGCATGGCGCGATCAACATGCTCGGCCTTGCCAAGCGCCTGAAATGCCGGATTTTTCAGGCCTCGACGAGCGAAGTCTATGGCGACCCGTCAGTGCACCCGCAGGTCGAAAGCTATTGGGGCAACGTCAATCCGATCGGGCCGCGCTCCTGCTATGACGAGGGCAAGCGCTGCGCCGAGACCCTGTTTTTCGATTATCACCGCCAGCACGGACTCGACATCAAGGTCGCGCGCATCTTCAACACCTATGGCCCGCGTATGCACCCCTCAGACGGCCGCGTCGTTTCGAACTTCATCATCCAGGCGCTGAGCGGCCAGCCGATCACGCTCTACGGCGATGGCCTGCAGACGCGCAGCTTCTGCTATGTCGATGATCTCGTCGAGGGCTTCCTGCGGCTGATGGCCAGCGAGACGGGCTTCACCGGCCCCGTCAATCTGGGCAACCCCGACGAATTCACGATCCGCCAGCTTGCCGAGCTGGTTATCGAGATGACCGACTCGAAATCGACACTCGAATTCCGCCCGCTGCCGCAGGACGATCCCATGCAGCGCCGCCCCGACATCAGCCTTGCCCGAACCAAACTCGGCTGGGAGCCGACGATCAAGTTGCGCGCCGGCCTCGAACGCACGATCGACTATTTCCGCAATCTCGATTGAGCGAGGACGGTTTCGAAAAACGCGCGATACTGCGCCGCCAAGTGCGGCCAGGCGAATGCCGCTGCCTTTTCGATCCGCCGGTCGCGGTTCGCTCGTCCATTCTTAAGCGCATCGGCGATCCGCGCTGACGTTGCGGCAATATCGGTCGTGTCGGCCAGATACTCGTCATCGCCGACGATCCAGCGCAAGCGTGGGCTATCATGGCCGACCACCGGAAGCCCGCACGCCATCGCCTCGATATAGACATTGCCGAACGATTCCTCCTTCGACATGTGCAGGAAAACATCGGCCGACCGGTAAAGCGCGGGCATACGCTCAGCGGGCGCGGTCAGCCGCGTGAACCGCCCCGGCAGTACCGTATCGGCAAGCGCCTGCACCCGGTCGCGCAGCGGCCCGTCTCCGGCGACCACGAGATGCGCGTCAGGCAGCCCGGCAATGGCGCGAATGCCGTCTTCCACGCGCTTGGTCTCGATGCAGGCGCTCACCATGAGCACGATCGGCCCGTGCGGCGGCAGGCCGAATGCGGCGCGCTCGCTGTCGCCGATGCAGAAGCGCGCCGGATCGATGCCGTTGGGGATCAGCGCCGCGCGCCACCGGTCCTTGTTGCGCGCGTAATAATCGGGATTGATGCACACGAGGCCGTCACAGCCGAAGAAGCGGAACTCGCTCTGGTTCGAAAATGCCGGCCAGTCCCCGTTCTGGGTGACAAAAACATGCGCAGGGCCGCGCTTGCCGCCGCGCCGCAGCGCCCAGTTCGTCCACGGGTAGCCGCAAGTGAGCGTCAGGTCGAAGTCGCCCGGCTTAAATGCCGTCCGCAAACTGGCGGCAAACGTCGCTTCCTCCCAGCCGGTTTCGGAGCGGAGCGCAGGCAGGCGGGGATACCGTTCGAACCGCTCGCGCGGCACCGATTTGGCCTGGATGAAGCGATAGGGATCGCCCGGCCGCGCCGGTCCCGAGCCGATCAGCGTCACGTCGTCGCCGGTCGTCGCCAGCGCGCGGGCGAGCGCGATCAGCGCCGTTTCAGCGCCCCGATCATAACGGTGAAACCCGGCAAGTGCGAACGCGATCTTCATAAACGGCGGCTATCCGGCAGCGGGGCGAGCATTGCGCCTTGCGAGGTTTCTTCTATCGCGCAAGGCCTTGTTTCGTGTTTTGGGGAAAGTCGCGTGGGTCTTCGGGTGTCGTGTTCGCGCTGTCCACAATGAAGCTGCCGCCCCGCGCCGTCCTTGCCCGGCTCGGCTGGGCGACGGGTGCCTATGGCACGACGCAAGGCGTGCGGCTGTTTGCCAATGTCGTGCTCGCGCGGCTGCTCGCGCCCGAAATCTTCGGCATCATGCTGATCGTCAACACGTTGCGAACCGGCATCGAGCTGCTGTCCGATATCGGTATCGGCCAGAACATCGTCACCAGCCGCCGCGGCGAAGACCCCGATTTCCTTGACACCGCATGGACCCTGCAGATCCTGCGCGGGTTCCTGCTCGCCGGTGCCTTTGCGCTCGCGGCCGGGCCAATTGGCACGCTTTACGGCGGCGATCTGAGCGCGATCCTGCCCGTTGCGGCAGGCTATCTGGCGATCACGGGCTTTCAGTCGGTCGGCAAATTCGTGGCGCAGCGTCGCCAGAACGTGAAGCGACTGACCGCGCTCGAAACGGCGGCGACCGTGCTTGGCGCGCTCGTCCAGATCGCGATCGCGTGGGTGTGGCCGACCGTTTGGGCACTGGTTTACGCAGGGCTATTCGGCGCGCTGTTCTCGACGATCGCGACCTACGCGATGGTGCCCGGGCTTCGGCTGCGCTTTCGGCTGACTGCGGTTCACGCCCGCGAGATCATCACATTCGGCAAATGGATTTTCGCCTCGTCGATCCTCTATTTCGCCGCCACCAATTTCGACCGGCTTTACCTCGGCACCGCCATCCCGCTCGCGGTGCTTGGCGTTTACGGCGTTGCGCGCTCGTTGTCGGATGTCGTCGCGCTGCTCGTCGGCTATGCGGCCAATGTCGTTGTCTTCCCCGCCGTTGCGGCCGCGCGTGAAGCCCATGCCGACATTCGCACCAAGGTATCGCGCAGCCGCTTCCCGCTGCTCGCCGCCGCCGCACTCGGGATCGCAGGGTTCGCCGCGCTCGCCGATGTCGTGATCTACACGCTTTACGATGCCCGCTATCATGATGCGGCGCTGATGCTGCCCGTCCTCGTCATCGGCGTCTGGTTCACGATCCTGACGACGATGGGTGAAGCCGTTCTGATGGGGATCGGCAAACCGGCTTATGGCACCGCGGCAAACGCGGTAAAGCTCGGCTGGCTCGTGATCGGGCTCCCGCTGGGCATTCAATATTACGGCGTGGCGGGCGCGGTGCTGGTCACCGCGCTGGCCGATGCGATCCGCTACGTGCCCGTCGTGCTGGCGCAGCGGCGCGAGCGGGTGTCGTTCGTGCGGCAGGACGTCGCAACGACGATCGCCATGCTCGCCACTTTCTTGCTGTTGCGCGAACTGAGCGGGCTGATCGGGCTGACCAGCGGCCTTGAAGGCTGGTGGGCGCTCGCGCAGGGCGCGCTGGCATGATCGGCATCGTCGCCATCGGGCGCAACGAAGGCGAGCGGCTGATCCGCTGCCTCGATTCGCTGCCCCGCGACGGCAGCATCATCGTCTATGTCGATTCGGGATCGACCGACGGCAGCATAGCAGCGGCGCAGGCGCGCGGCGCGCAGGTCGTCGCGCTCGACATGACGCAGCCCTTCACCGCCGCCCGCGCGCGCAACGCCGGGCTCGCCGCGCTGCAGGAGGCCGGACTCACCGACGGATATGTCCAGTTCATCGATGGCGATTGCGCGCTCGATCCCGCCTGGCTGCCGACGGCAAGCGCGTTTCTCAACGCCAATCCCCGCGTCGCCGTGGCCTGCGGTCGACGGCGCGAGCGCTTCCCCGAAGCGTCGATCTACAACCAGCTGTGCGATTACGAATGGGATACGCCCATCGGCGAAGCGCAGCATTGCGGCGGCGATGCGCTCATGCGTCTCGAACCCGTGTTGGCGGCGGGCGGCTATGACGCGACGCTTGTGGCCGGCGAAGAACCCGAACTATGCTCGCGCCTGCGCCAGGCGGGCTGGAAAATCTGGCGGCTCGATGCGCCGATGACGCTGCATGACGCCGCCATCCTGCGCTTTGGCCAATGGTGGATGCGCTCAGTGCGCAGCGGCTTTGGCTATACGCAAGTGTGGGACGTGACACGCGGCCGGGCGAACCGCGCGCACGGCCATGAAGTCGGCCGCACCGCCGTTTGGGGCGGGGCCATTCCGCTGGCGATCCTTGCCGCAGCACTCGCCTCGCCGCTCGCCCTCGCCGCGTTCGCGCTTTACCCGGTGCAGGTAGCGCGCATTGCAGCGCGTCAGGGCTTTTCGCGCAGCGGCTGGCTGCGCGCGACCTTCACGATGCTCGCCAAATTCCCCGAGCTGCAGGGGATGGCGCGCTATGCGCGTCGCCGCTTGTCGGGCGGCGCAAACACGGCGATCCTCTACAAATGAGCGCGCGCACCACCATCGGCTATCTGGTGAGCCAATATCCGGCGACGTCGCACACCTTCATCCGCCGCGAGGTCGAAGCGCTACGCCGCCAGGGGGTCGCGATCGCGACCTTCAGCATCCGCCCGCCCGCCGACGCCGAACTGCGCACCGCGCCGGACCGGGCATCAGCGGCCGAAACCGAATATATCCTGCCGCTGTCGCTGCCCAAGCTGCTGCGCGCGCATCTCTGGGCGCTGGCCACGCGGCCGCTGGGCTATGCCCGAACCTTCGCATTCGCGCTGCGCCACCGCGTGCCGGGCGCGCGCGCGCTGCTGTGGAGCCTGTTCCACTTCGCCGAAGCGATTCAGCTGGCGCACAGCCTCGAACAGCGCGGCATCCGCCATCTGCACAATCACTTCGCCAATTCGGGCGCGGTAGTCGGGCTGCTGGCAACGCGGTTTCTGAAGACGCCCTGGAGCCTGACGCTGCACGGCATTTCCGAAACGGATTATCCCGCCGGGCTGCTGCTGGCCGACAAGATTGCGGCGGCCGAATTCGTCGCGTGCGTGTCGTGGTTCGGCCGCGCGCAGGCGATGCGCGTCGTTCACCCCGATCAATGGCGCAAGCTCGCGATCGTGCGCTGCGGGATCGACATGCGCGCGGTCGCCCAGCACGCGCGCCCTGCCAAGCCGCGCGATGCAACCCCGCTTGAGATCATCTGTGTCGGGCGACTATCCGCTGAAAAGGGCCACGCCGGCCTGATCGAAGCGCTCGCCGCCGTGCGCCAGCGCGGCACGACGCTGCGCCTGACGCTCGTCGGAGACGGCCCCGATCGCGCGATGCTTGATGCTGCCGTCGCGAACGCAGGCATGACCGACGCAGTGCACTTCGCCGGGCGGCTCGACGAGGCCGCCACACTGGCTGCGATCGCCGAGGCCGATCTGCTGGCGCTGCCGAGCTTCATGGAAGGGCTGCCGGTCGTGCTCATGGAAGCGATGGCGCTGGGGGTCCCGGTCATCGCGTCGCGCGTGGCAGGCATTCCCGAGCTGGTCGAACATGGCACCAGCGGCCTATTGTTCACGCCGGGGAACTGGCGCGAACTGGGCGACGCGATCGAGCGGTTCGCGAACGACCCGCCATTGATGGCGCGCTGTGCCGAGGCGGGCCGCGAAGCCGTCGCGCGCGAGTTCGATATTGACGCAGCCGTTGCGCCGCTGATCGCGCCCTTCGCGCGGCATGCTACAGCTTTGGGCATGCATCCGGAACCCTCGCGGACAGGGGCGCTGCTATGAGCAGTGCCGCAGTCATGTCGGCCTCCGAAGACCGGATCGACCTGCTCGACGGTTGGCGCGCGCTCAGCATCCTGCTCGTCCTCGCCGGTCACCTCCTCCCGCTCGGCCCCTCGGCGTGGGGACTGAACGGCGCAGCGGCAGGCACCGGCATGGTCATTTTCTTCAACCTTTCGGGTTTCCTGATCGCGCGCATGCTGCTTGCCCATCCCGATGTGCCGCAGTTCCTGATCCGGCGCATTTTCCGCATCGTTCCGCTCGCGTGGGTCGCGATGCTCGCCCTCGTCATCTGGAACCGGCCCGACGCCGCCACGATCGCGGCCAATTTCGGCTTTGTTGCCAATTTGCCGCCCACCGCCCTGATGCGCGGTGGCGAGCATCTGTGGAGCCTTTGCGTCGAGATGCAATTCTATCTCGGCGTCGCGTTACTCGTGCTGCTGGCGGGACGGCGCGGACTCTATCTGCTGCCGTTCGCCGCAATCGCTGTCACGGCGCTGCGCATTGCCGAGGGTGCCACGATGAGCATCTACACCTGGCAACGGATCGACGAAATCCTGACCGGTGCAACGCTGGCGATCCTGCTCACCACCCCGGCGTTCGGGCGCTTCGCCGCCAAGCTTCCCAGATTGACGCCGCTGCTGCTGTTTCCCCTCGTCGTCGCATCGGCGCACGAGCAGGCCGGTGCGCTCGCTTACGCCCGCCCCTATCTGTCGGCCGCGATGGTCGGCCTCTCGCTGTTCGCAGCCCCCGCCATCATGGCAACAATCTTCCGCTCCGCGCCCGCGCGCTATGTCGCGACGACTTCATATGCGCTTTACGTGTTCCACGGTATCCTGATGGCAACACCGTTTAATGCCGCTGAGGGCGTGCAACGCTATGTCAACCGGGCGCTGGTCATCGCCGCCACCTTTGCGCTTGCGCACGCGTCGACCTTCTGGTTCGAAGCGCGCATGACGGTCCTGGGCAGACGATTGGCAAACCGGATCGGGTCGCGCCGCAGCCCCGAAGCGCGAGTGCGCCCATGAAGTGGATCGCGCTGGTCGCGTTTATCGCGCTCGTTCCGCTACTCTACGGGTGGCTGCGCAACAACCCACGCCACGCGCCCTATGTGTGGAGCGTCTTTGCGTTCCTCCCCTTCATTTCGGACCCGCTCAACCTCAACGTCTCGCCGATCGTCTGGCCGATGTGGTCGGGCTATGTGACCGGGATCGAAGTGTCGCTGGTCGATGCGATCGCGCTGGCCATTCTGCTCAGCCGACAGCGCGCAGGGCTGACCGTGCCTTATGTCGGCCTATGGGTGTTCTTCGCGCTGACGACGCTGCTGTCGGCCGCACAGGCCGCGACGCCGCAGACCGCGCTGTTCGTCGTCTGGCAGGTGCTGCGGACCATGCTGATCGCTGCTGCGGCCATGAGCATCTGCCTCGATACCAAGGGGCCGCGCGTGCTTATCATCGGCCTGGCTGTCGGCCTTGCGGTGAACGCGGGTTTCGCGCTCAGCCAGAAGTTTGGCGGCGCGCTGCAGGCGGGCGGCCTTTATGGCCACCAGAATCTTGCAGGCATGGTCTCGCATTTCGTGGCGATGCCCGCGCTTGCCCTGTTCCTTGTGGACAGTCGCCAGCGCTTCGTGCTCCTCGGTGTGGGGGCAGCGATCGTGCTGGCCATCGTCGGCGCATCGCGCGGAACGATCGGTCTGGCGGGTGCGGGCTATGTGATGCTGCTCGGGCTGTCGCTCCTGTTCCGGCCGACGGCACGCAAGACGGCCATCGTCGTCGGGGGGTTGGTCGCGCTGGCGCTTGCGGCCCCCCTTGCGCTGTCGTCGCTCAACGCCCGGTTCGCGGTAAACGCCCTCGATGAGACGTACAACGAGCGCGAGGCGATGGAAGCGACGGCGGCCGCGATGCTTTCGGATCATCCCATGGGCGTCGGTGCCAATCATTATGTGATCGTGGCCAATGCCGGCGGCTATTCCGAGCGTGGCGGCGTCAACTGGTTCTGGGGAAGCCGCGCCGCGCATGTCCACAATGTTTATATGCTGACGGCTGCGGAAAGCGGCTATCTCGGCCTTGTCGCGTTCACCCTCCTGCTGTGCGTGCCGATGATATTGGCATACCGCACCGCCTGGCGCTTCCGACAAGACCCCCGAAGCGATCTGATGATCGGCTATGGCGTCGCGCTCACGATTGTGGCGCTGCACAATTTTTACGAATGGATCTTCGTGACCTATCAGGTCCAGCAAATCTTTGCGATCACGGTCGGGGCGATCGGTGGCCTCTCCCGGCGGATGGCAAGCGACCAGCTCGCGCGGCGCCGACAAGCCCGCGAAGCGCGTGCCTCGACACGACAGCCGATGGCGGCGTGAAGGCCCAACCGTGACCGCATCGCACGACGGGTTCGCAATCGTCACGCCCACCTACCCTCCCGATCTCGAGCGCTGCCGCCTGCTGGTCGAATCGCTGGGTCACTGCGCGCCGACGGTGCCGCATTATCTGATCGTCGATCGGCGCGACGCGCGATGCTTTCGCCCGCTGACCAGCGCGCGCACGATCCTGATCGAGTCCGAAACCATTCTCGAACCCTGGCTGCGCCGGATCCCGACGCGGCATGGTTATTGGTTTAATTTCAAGGGATTCCCGGTGCGCGGCTGGATGCTCCAGCAGATGCTCAAGATCGGCATCGCCAATGTCGTTTCTGAACCGATCCTGGTGTTCTGCGATTCAGACGTCGCGTTCATCCGCCCGTTCGATCGCGACGCGATCATGCAGGACGGCAAGGTCGGCCTGCTCGATCTCGATTTCGCCGATGACCGGACCCGGCGCTGGTCGGCAGTATCGTGCGCGCTGCTCGGGCTCGATCCCGCGCGGGTGGCCCTGCGCGCGCATGTCGGCAACATGATCTGCTGGCGGCGCGATCTGATGCTGGCGCTCCAAAAGCACATCGAGGGCGTGAGCGGGTCAAGCTGGCAACAGACGATCGCCCGCCTGCGCACGGTATCCGAATATGCGCTCTACGGGAGCTTCGTGCGCAACGTCATCGGCTATGAAAACAGCGGCCATGCGCCGTCCGATCGGCCGCTGATCAAGCCCTCCTGGGGCACCGATATCGCAGCGCCCGGCGCGCTTGACGCGTTTTTCGCAGGGTTCGCAGCGAGCGAGATCGGCATCATGGCGCACTCAAAAGATGCCGTCGATCTTCCCCGGCTTCGCGCGTTGCTGGAACGCGAATGGGCGCATGCCCCTATCACGGCAAAAACCCCTTGACACCACAAACCATATAGGTTATAGGCCGCATCGTTCCAGTGGGATATGCGCACCCGTCGGAACGGGACAAACGACCGGCGCGGAGTCATCCGGCGATCATGCCGAAGCTTCGCAACAGTCGGTCGCGTCGAAAAACGGGGATCGCCCGCTTGCGGGCCGCAGGCTTGGCATTGCGCTGGGCCTGCGCGTCGCCATCAAAGTCCGGACACGATCAGTTCGGGAGCGGATCCGACGTCGCGACCACCCTATAGTCTGGACGCTGGGAAGCCTGACTGACTTTCCAACCCAAGTCGTCCAGCCCGGATGCCCATGGCGGGAACGCGCCGGTCGTCTCTTCTCTACGCCCGCGCACGCACCAAGGGAAACGTGCGTCCAGCGGAGGAGAGGGGAATGTCCCCGTCCCCGGAACTGTCCCCTACCCCCCAGCGTCAGACGATATCGGCGTAAGCCCCGCCTGCCCCTGCAAAACCCACATAGCACCGGCCATAACGATCCATATCGCCCGCAACGGTGCGGATGATATCGGCATTGCCCAGCGGCGAGTCCGCGATCTTCACCCATGTCGCCGTATCGTCATCCGAGCGCCACACGCCCCAGACATTGTCGATATAGCCCGCGATGAAAATCGCCGGATAATCCTTGCCCGGTGCCGCCTTGCCGAAGCCGAACGAATAGACTTCGAGAACCTTGTCGATCGCAGACCAGCTTGCGCCGCCGTCGGTCGATCGGAAAAACTGGGTGGTGGAAGGGTTCGGCCCGTTGTGCCAGCCGGCTGTGAAAAACAGATGGCCCGCTTTGCCGGGAACCGATTCGAGCTTGGCGTTGTAGGACGAGCCGCCGCCGATTTCCTTGCTGTACATCCGCGTCCAGTTGGTGCCGCCGTCGGTCGACCGGTAAAGGCCGACGGATTGCTGCAGATAATTATACATATAGAACGTGCCAGGCGTGACGCGGTCTGCGGTCACGATCTGGCGCACGAGGAAAAACGCCCAGCCCCAGCCGGTCTCGCCGCTGCTCGGCACGCCGGGGATCACGATCTTTTCCCAGCTTCGGCCGCGGTTCTTCGTCACCCATGCGCTGGCGTTGTTGTTCGGCGCCCAGACGATGTTGTCGGGCGTGCTCACCGCCATCGATCCGCCGGTCTTGCCCGCCGTGACTTCGGCAGGAACGGTCGGGAACTTGGTCCAGTTCGCGCCGCCATCGGTGGAGAACGACGATTCCTCGCGGCCCCAATAGTTGAACACGCCCACGATGAATTTGGGATCGGTCAGCGAATAGTCGCCGCTCCAGCCGTGATTGATCGAATGCGTGCGGTTGGGGCCATGAACGGCCGGATATTTTTCGGGATCGTCGCTCTTGAACACGCAGCGGTCCTGCGTGAACAGCAGCGGGCTGCCGCCCGGCGGCACGACGATATCCTGCGAGACCAGCTGCTCGATCCCACGCGACTGCGATGTCCAGTTGAACGCCGACCAGGTGCTGGGCGGATTGGTGTACCAGACGCCGATCCCTTCGGCGAACATCAGGCGGTTCGTCCCCTTGGGATCGAAGCGCATGTCGCCTGCGGTCATGTAGTTCTCGTTGGCCCATGCCAGCCACGGAATGTCGTCGGCCACGCGCACCACAGCGCCCTTGGGGTGGTTGAGCGACATGTTCGCCGTCCAGGTCTCGCCGCCGTCTTTCGAAACGCACAGGTCGCCGCTCGAGCCGATCACGACATGCTTGTTATCCTTGGGATCGATCGCAATCGAATGCCAAGTGACCCACCCCATGCCCGACAGGGCCTTCCACGCGCCATTCTTGTAGCGGCGGACGTTGTTGTTCGCGATCGACGAGTCGGTGATCCAGACCACACCGTCGGGGCCGCAGACCATGTGGTCATAGGCCATCGGCGCACCGGGCACTGTCGCGAACGACGCACCAGCATCGCGCGAAGTGAACACGCCTTTGCCAAAGCTCGCGACATAAACGCCCTTGGTGCGGCTCCCCGTGCGCCCTGCCGAAACGTCGAACGCGATTAGGATCCCTGCATCGGTCGTCGCATTGGGAACGTCGGCCTGTTTCGTCCACGTCGCGCCGCCATCGACGGTGACCATCAGTCCGGCCTTGGGTGTTCCCAGATAAAGGACATCGGGGTTGACTGGATCGACGGCCATGCGGCGGCCCATGGCGCGGAAGGCATCATTGGGATCCATTACGGTCTTGGGCAGAGTCGTGCGGGTGAAGGTCTGGCCGCGATTGACGCTTTTGAACACGAAGCCGTTGAACGCCATGTAGATGCGGTTCGAATCCGAAGGCGCGATCACAATTTCATAAACGCCGGTCGCCGCGTCGGTTTCATGCCCGAAGTCGCCCTTGGGCATCGCCGCACGCGTCATCAGCTGCTGCCACTCGGCCGCGGTCTCGTTCCAGATATACGCGCCATAGGTGTCGGTCCGCACAAGCATCGTGCCGTCATCCGCGACGTCCATCCCCGTCAGGAATCCACCGGCACCGATGCGCCATTGGCGCCAGGTCGTCTGTGTCGCCAGCGGCGTGAGCGGAACGGGCGCGGGCGCGGGCGCGGGCACGGGTTTTCTGACGATGCGCAGTCCGGCATCGTTCTGGCTGTTGTCGGTCCCGCATCCCATGAGCGTCAGCGGAAACAGCGAGGCCCCTGTCCCGACCAGCGCACCGCGCTCAAGGAACATTCTTCGATTAAACGTATTTGACACGATGCGACCCCCTACTGCCTCGCCAGGATGACGGGCAGACGATTGAACCCTCCGCGGTAACGGAGTGGTTAAGCTGCGAACGCCCGAGGGGTGGTTTGGACGCTCGAAACGGCGGATCTTACCGCGAGCGGAGCGGAAAACGGGTTAGGTTGCCCGCGCGTTAACCTTTGTGTTCCGCACGCGACTGCGCCTCCCGCGCCGAGCGGCGCGAGAGGCGGTAGGCCAGCAAAAAAATTTCAGGCTGTTACGATTTTGTCGGAGCCGGCGGCGCTTTTCCGGCAGGGGTCGGCGCATAGTCGGCCTGATATTCGATCTTGGCCTTGGCGCGGGCTTCCTTCAGCCGCGATTCGCCGATCTTCGACAATCCCTGACGACGCATCGCTTCGACCGCGAGCGGCCGGGCCTGCGCTGCCGGGATGACGACAGGTTCGCGTCCCTTGATGACGCTGACCACGACCCTGCCGTTCGTGGGAACGATGAACGGTTCGCCCGCCGGAAGCGCGTTGATCTGCTGTAGCAGCTTCGGCGGCACCGTCGCGGTATCGAGCGCACCCTCGCCCTGGGCAAATTTGATGTTGAGTCGGCCAAGCGTCGCCGCGACTGCCGCCAGCGAATTGTCTTTCTCGAATTGCCGGAGCACGTCGGGATTGGACGGCATGGGGAAAACGATCTGATCGAGCTTCAGCCGTGCCCGCTCGGCAAACAGCGTCGGGTTCTCGTTGATGTATTTGTCGATCGCGGCAGCGTCGGGCACCTTGATCCCGTCGGCGGCTTTCTTGGCATACATCTGCACGAGCAAGTCCTCGCTCATGCGGCGCTGCATCGAAACATAGGTGGGATCACGGTCAATCCCCTGCTCCTTGGCCGCTTGGGCCAGCAGGCGACGATCGACGACTCGTTCAAGAACCTGGCGCATGATCGCCTTCTTATCGGCGTTCTCGGGGATTTTGGCTCCGGTCAGTTCCTGATTGAGCTCGGCCAGCGAAATCTCTTCGCCGTTGACGACGGCAACGATCTGCCCCGTCGGCTTCTTGTCGCAGGCCGCAAGGCCGATCGCGAGCGCTACCGATGCCGTAAGAGCGATAATCTTCCTCGAAGCCTTCACATCATG
Organism: Sphingomonadaceae bacterium; assembly: GCA_046153865.1. Lineage (GTDB taxonomy): Bacteria > Pseudomonadota > Alphaproteobacteria > Sphingomonadales > Sphingomonadaceae > Sphingomonas_O. The sequence goes on along the minus strand of JBJXFA010000078.1, from coordinate 5,133 downwards.
TCCCCAGTAACGGTTTTGGCACAGATTGCCGCCGCCGAATGCTTGTTCGCCGGGTCAATACGCGATAGACGACGGTCTTTGCAAATGCGGCGTGCGATGGAAACCGTTTTCGACTGGATGACAATGGCTGTTTTTGCAGGACTTATCGTCCTGTTCTTGCAGCGATCGACTGAGGAAGAGCCGCGGGACAGCCTGTGGCAGTATCTCGTGGCTGCCGTCGGCTGCGCTGTCTGCAACTATCTGGGCAACGAAGTGCACCCGGTGCCGGCCATCCTGGTGATGGGCGCCGTGCTCGCCTTCATTCACTTCAGCCTGAAGCCGTTCGAGAGCAAGAAGCTCTAAACGGGGATCAGCTTCCGATGAGCAAGCGCCGCGCCGAAGGCGTAACGCCCTGCGTCATCGCGGATGCAAATTGTTTGAGTACCGGAAGCGCCTGATTGGCATCGTTGGCGAGTGCCGACACGCGCACGAGAATACCGTCGGGAATTTCGCCGCGCAGATTGGCATCGACCACCGCCCAGCGCTGCTCGATCCAGCGCCCGGGGATGAGGCGGCCGATCCGCGTCCAGTAAAGCACCTGTTCGCTACGCCCCGTGCCCTCGGCCGAAAAGAAGCGGCACGGCACATTGACATTAGGGGCAAGCGGAACGTCGATGATCCGCGAGTCCGATAGCGTGTAACCGCCCACGGGATAGCAGGTCTCGGGCCGGTGCACCTGCAACATGCCGTCCTGCAAATTGCTGTAGGCGATCAGCAGCATCATCGGCATCAGGTTGGGGCTGGTGTAAACGCGGGTGACGATCTCGTCATACAGCCGGTCGGACGTCGCATCGGGCGGCGGCACGACGAGGCCACTCGACGATTCGAACGTCCAGCCGCCAATGCGTGCGGGCAACATCGCATCGATCCGGCCTTTGGGTATCCGCGGCTGCATCGTCCGCGGCTGTCGGGCGTAGGCCACACCCGCTGCGCCGATCAACGCGCCGCCGATGACGAAGTTGCGCCGCGAAATCCCCGCAGCACGATTATCGGCCATCCGTCGTCTCCTCGGGGAAAAAGCGCAACCAGAGCGGGTAAAGGACCACATCGATCAGGAAGATCGTGAGAATCGCGATCATGAACATCGCCAACCCGGCAAAATTGTGCAGAAAGCCCTGCGCGGCCGCTTCGCCCGCGTAATAGGTCAGCATGATCAGAATGATCACGCGGGCAAAATTGGCGAAGATCGCGACTGGAATGATGATCGCAACGAGCAGCAGCGCATATTGCCAGTGCAGCCGGTGGCGCATGTAGACGTAGAATAGCGATAGCGCGAACAGCGAGATCAGCGAATTCATCCCCGAGCATGCCGCGGCAACAAGCAGCTGATACTGGCCGATCTGGATCGTGACCCCGGCCCCGCCGATCGGATAGCCAAACGCATAGAGCAGCGCGATCGCGGCTTCGGAAATCCAGATTTTCAGCGGCTGCGTGATCGCCATGACCACTGAGTCCGGCGGCGGAAGCGTGAACGCCAGGTAGAAAAGCGGAAACCACAGCAGCTTCATCGCCGCACTGCCGATTACACCATAAAGCAGCGTGAGCGAGATCGCGAACATCGCAAAGCCCTCAAGCTCCACGATCTGGGTGATGCGGAAGAAGATGTAGGCTGGCACGAACACCGCAAGCAACGCGATGACAACCCAGTCGTTGCCCGGCGCCGTGGCACCCGGCGAGCGCGGCCATTGCCGCACGAGCAGCCAAAGTCCGGTTGCTAGAACGATCGGGCCATGCGCGCCCTGCTCGCTCGACCAGCTGTTGCGCGCAATCGCAATCATCGTCGGAATGACAAGTGCTGCAAGGCCAACGAGCAACACCCACAAGTCAGGTGTTATTGCCCCAAGGCGCACCGGCGGCAGCGGTGCGATTGGCGCACGGAAACCGGCGCCGCCGCCGCTTGCCGGATCGGCTATCGTTTTCACGTCAGACACCACCTCGCTCACCGCCCGTGGAGATAAGCGCTGGAGGCTGCGGACGCAATCGCTTCACGTTAACCTTTGCCACTGCACAAGGCGACGCGTTTGTTAACTGTCCCGCATCGGAACACGCAAATTGTGCGGCGGTTTCGATGGATCACAACGTCCTGAAATCCATCTCGCCAACGACCAAGACACAAATCCGATGACCACGGCGACCTCTCGCGGTCGCAGCGGTCATCGCATCCTGCCTCAGGCCAGCGCCGTGGCGGTCAGCGCATTGTGCTGATACGCCGCCTGCGGCTTCTGATACTCGTCGTCGAGCACGCCGGCCGATGCCGCGCCAAAGCTGGCCATTGCCTGCGCAAACTGGCCGGCCGCCATCCCGGCGGCGCCCGGAGGAGCAGGCGAAAGCTCGATGTCGCTTGCGCTGATCGATGCGCCATTGGTGAAGGTCGCGATCGCACGCCGCGCGCGTGCGCCGCCGCTGCCGTCCGCGTCATAATAGAGCACCCCGGCGGCCTGATCGAAGATCAGGCGCTGCGCCGTTGTCGTGGCCCGCGTGCCGGTAGTGAACTCCGCCGCGCTGACCGTCGCCCCGCTAAATGCCGTGAAGACATTGGTATCGAGGACGATCTTGTCATCGCCGACCACGAAATCGGTGACCGTATCGGTGTTGAACGCGCTCAGATCGTTGAGCACGAACTGGTCATTGCCCGTGCCGCCCGTCGTGACATCGCGACCGACCCCGCCGACCAACACGTCATTGCCGTCACCGGCGTTGATCGTGTCGGCACCATTGCCGCCGCGCAGGGTATCCTCACCAATACCGCCATTGAGGGTGTCGTTGTTGTCACCACCGTCAAGCACGTCATTGCCGTCGCCGCCGTTCAGCGTGTCGATGCCGGTCCCGCCGAAGAGCGTATCATTGTCATTACCGCCGTCGAGCGTATCGTTGCCGCCCCCTCCGATCAGCGTATCGATGCCATCATTGCCGACGAGACCGTCATTTCCGGTGCCGCCGTCGATCACGTCATCGCCACCATTGCCCGTCAAATTGTCGTTGCCGCCAAGCCCGGAGATCGTGAAGTCGAACGGCGTCGGCGCGGTGAAGGTGTCGTTGCGCGCGGTCCCGGTAAAGGTGCCGGTGTCGAGCACGTCGGTGACGGTGACGGCCACGTCCTGCTCGGTCGTGTTCGTGCCGTTGGAGGCAACGACGCGCAGATCATAGACGTTGTCCGCGCCAGCGTCGGTCGGCGCTTCGAAGTTCGGCGCTGCGATGAACGTCACCGCTCCTGCGGCATCGACGGCAAACTTGCCCGCATCGTCGCCCTCGAGCGAGAAGCTGACCGGACCGGTAAGGCCAGTCGACGACCCCTGGAACGCCGTCGCCGTGTCGTTCTCGGCAAAGTTCGCAGCAGCGTCGGCCAGCAGATAATTGCCGACCTGAACCGTGTCGGTCCGCACAACCTGGTTCTGGATGCGCGTATCGAGCGCCTGACCAGTGTCGGCTACATTATAGGCGGTGCCCGGCGTTGCGTAACGGTCGCGGAAATAGTCCGCCAGCGCGGCCTGCTCGCCCACGGCATTCGCGGGAACGACCCCCGTCGCGGTAAAGTTCAGCGCTTCATCGACCGGCGCCGAAACGGTGCCGTCGCTCAACAGGAAGCGGAAATTGTCGGCGTTGGCCTTGATCAGATAGCCGTCGCCACCATTCGCCGTGAAGTTGAGCGCGACTGCGGTGATGATCGCGGGGGCTCCGGCCACGACGACGCCATCGTCGGCAATGACTGCGGTGATTTCGTCAAACTCGTTGATCAGCACGATGTCCCGCACGCGGCTCCCCGCGGCTGCTCCCGGGTTGTAGGAAAAGCGCACGCCGCCAATCTGGATGAAGCCGCCCGAATTGGGCGCAAGCGCGTTCGGCGAGTTCAAAATGTTGAGCAGGCCCTGCGGCGTGGTATCGAAAACCATCAGGCGGTTGTCGAAACGCAGGGCATTGGCGACATCGAGCTGGCTGACTTCGCCATCGACTTCGGGCGCAACCTTGGTGACGGTGCCATCGGGATTGTTGACGATGGTGCCGATCTGCGCACGGATGCCGCCGCCATTCTTGATCGAGACGACGGCCTGCTCGCCGGTCAGATTGAGCGCTTGGCGGGCCACTGCCGCATTCGCGTCGGCTGTCAAATTGCCGAGGTTGGTCTCCTGGTTGCGAACCTGAATCCGCTCGCCTTCGAGATAGACGTTGCTGAAGCCGAACACATTGGCGTCCTGCGTCGTGATCACGGTATCGACCGCATCGGTCAGCAACTTGACATTGCCACCGCGTGTGCCCGCTGCAAACGCCGTATCCGAAAGGTCGCCGTCGAGATCGTTCCAGGCTGCCGCAACATTACCCGCCGTCGAAGCATAGGCACCGTTGATCGAAACATTGTCGCCGAGGCTGGAGACAATGATCTCGCCATTGCTGTCGAAGTTGACGACGAGGCGGCCGAGATAGGTGTATTCATTGTCGGTGTTGACGATCACCGTGGGCTTGCCATCGGCACCCGCCGTCAGGATCGGATAGGTGTTGGCAAAATCGGCATCATGTCCGGGGAAGGCGACCGCAACGTCGTCAGCATCGCCGAGACGCGTGTTCGAGCCCGCCGCGAGGATGATGTCCACCCCTTCGAGCAGCGGCGCGAGCTGCTGCTCGAACGTAATCTGCTGAAGGTGGGCCATCAAGACGATCTTGTTGACGCCCTGCGCGCGCAGATCGTTGATGACCGGCTGAAGCTGTGCCGCAAGCAGTACCATATCGTTGGTTTCGTTGTTCGGGCCGGGACCGAAGGGGAACCCTGCCACCTCGGTTCCCGAAGGCGAACTGATCGATTCGAGAATTTGCGTCGTGACGCCGACGAGGCCGATTTTTTCGCCTCCTTCCGTGATGACCGCTGACGGAACGAGACGCCCCTTCAGCGTTGACGCTTCCTCGAGGCCCGGATTGGTGAGCGTGTTGAAGGCGTAAGGCCGGATCGCGCTGTCGCCCGAATAATCGAGATTGGCGGTTGTCCGTCGTCAGAACATTTGGCACAACTCGCGGCGTAAATTAGCGGAGTGCGGGCCTCGTCTGGGGTTGGGTTTTAGGCGGCGAGCTTGCGGTGTTGCAAGCGCCGATGCTCGATGGTCTGTC
>JBJXFA010000073.1:0-137721 GCA_046153865.1 Sphingomonadaceae bacterium | reverse complement strand
GCTCCTTGGCGATCTTCATCACCTTGCGGACCTTTTCGAGCGGCATCGACAGGCGCTCGGCCATTTCCTCGGGCGTCGGCTCGCGGCCCTGCTCGTGGAGGAACTGACGGCTGGTCCGGACCAGTTTGTTGATCGTCTCGATCATGTGCACCGGGATGCGGATCGTGCGTGCCTGATCGGCGATGCTGCGTGTGATCGCCTGCCGGATCCACCAGGTCGCATAGGTGCTGAACTTATAGCCGCGGCGATACTCGAATTTGTCGACCGCCTTCATCAGGCCGATATTACCTTCCTGAATGAGATCAAGGAATTGCAGGCCGCGGTTCGTATATTTTTTAGCAATCGAGATGACCAGCCGCAGGTTGGCCTCGACCATTTCCTTCTTGGCGATGCGCGCCTCGCGCTCGGCCTTTTGCACGGTGTTGACGATGCGGCGGAATTCGCCAAGCGACATGCCTGTCGCCTGACTGATCTCGGCAATCTCGGCGCGGATACGCTCGACCGCATCGGCTTCGTTGGCGGCAAATGCTGCCCATTTCTTGTCGGTGCCCTTGGCATTTTCGAGCCAGGTCTCGTCGAGCTCATGATCGACATAGCTGTCGAGGAAGGCCTTGCGCGGCACCTTGTGACGCTCGGCGAGGCGCAGCATCTGGCCGCCGAGCGCAGTCAGCCGCCGGTTGAAACTGTAAAGTTGATCGACGAGGTATTCGATCTTGGCGCCGTGGAACTGGACGCTTTCGACCTCGGCGGTCAGATCCTCGCGCAGCTTATGATATTTGCGCTCTTCGCTCGCGGCAAAGGCATTGCCGCTGCCCAGCGCATCGATGCGCGCGTGCTGGACCTTCGAGAATTTCTTGAACAGCGTGGCGATCGAGGCGAACTTTTCGAGCGCCATGGGCTTCAGCGTCTCTTCCATCTGCGCAAGGCTGAGAGTGTTGTCCTCCTCCTCATCGTCAACGGGACGCGGCGCGCGGCGCTCGGTGAGCGATTCCTCGTCATGCTCGTCGTCCGAATGGATGACTTCGGTCGTGACTTCATCTTCCTCCTTGAACGACACGCCAGCCGTCTTCTCGCTGATCTCGCCGCCGGCCTCCTCGCCGTCCTCGGTCAGCGCCTCGGGCGCGGGATCCTTGTTGAGCATCGCATCGAGATCGATGATCTCGCGCAGCTGCATGCGGCCTTCGTTGAGCGCGTTCGACCAGTCGATGATCGCATGGAAGGTGATGGGCGATTCGCATAGCCCCAGGATCATCGTGTCGCGCCCGGCCTCGATGCGCTTGGCAATCGCGATCTCGCCTTCGCGGCTGAGCAGCTCAACCGCGCCCATCTCGCGCAGATACATGCGCACCGGATCGTCGGTCCGGTCGGTATTGGTGATCTTCTTTTCGGCGACATGGCCGCCGTCGGTCCCGTCAGCGCCATCGACCGATTCGACTTCGTCATCTGCGGACTCGTCGCCCTCGGCATCGTCGCCGGCTTCGTCGTTCTCGACGACGTTGATGCCCATTTCGTTGAGCGCTGACATCACGTCTTCGATCTGCTCGGACGTCATCTGGTCCTGCGGCAGTCCGGCGTTCAGCTGATCATAAGTGATGTAGCCGCGCTTCTTGGCGCGCGCGACGAGCTTTTTCAGCTCAGCATCATTGAGGTCGATGAGCGGCGCATCGCCTGCATCGTTGACTGCTTCGGGCGCTTCGGCCGCCAGTGATTTCGCCATCTAGATCGTTGTTCCCGTATCATCTTCGTCGTCGCGGTTCGCGAGCGCCGCCAGTTTCCTGTCTGCCTCCGAGCGTGCGGCCATCAGTCGCATCTGCTCGGCCAGCCCGTCTTCATCCCAACCTTCGGCAAGCCTTCGGGTTGCCGAGGCCAGCGCCGCATCGAGTTCGGGCCGCGCCGCCAGAGCCTCGATCGCCATTGCAAGATCGCGCCGCGCGACCTCGCCATCCGCATCGGCGCGCGTGAATGAAAACGCAAGCCCGTTGAACGCGCGCAAATCCCCCAGCAAACTTGTGAGCCCGACAGAGGCGCATATAGGGTCGAGGCGCGCGCATTCAACGATTTCGTCGTCATAGGCCGCATCGACGAGCGTCGTGCGCAGCCGGTCGAGCGGCTCCTCGGCAAAGCGAAGCATGGCGAGAGCTTCCGCGCAGGTGAGAATGAGCGCGGGGTGCTGGACGAGCCCGGCCATGATCGCGCGGGCGTAAACCGCCTCAATGCCGCCGCCGAGCGTGCGCGCACGGTCCGACGCGGGCTGGCGCTGCGGGGCTGTGCGCTTGCCCCGGAACGGCACGAAATCGGGGCGCGCGAAGAACTGGGCATCGATCCGTTCGCGAATGGCGCTCGAATAGTGGCGGCGGACATCGGGATCGGCAATCGTCGCGATGTGATCCATGAGTCGCGTCTTGAGCCCGGCGCGCTGTTCGGGCGTGCGCAGGGGGCCTGCATCATGCTCGACCTGCCAGAGATGATCGACGAGCGGGCGGGCCGCAGTCAGCAGGCCTTCGAACGCGGCGCGGCCGCCGCTGCGCACGACATCGTCGGGATCCTCGCCCGCCGGGAGCGTGACGATGTCGAGCGATTTGCCCGGCGCGAGAAGCGGGAGCGCACGCAGCGCGGCGCGCATTGCGGCCTTGCGCCCGGCGGCGTCGCCATCAAAGCACAGGACCGGCACATCGACGAGCCGCCACATCCGCGCGATCTGATGCTCGGTGAGCGCCGTGCCCAGCGGGGCGACGACGTCGTCGATCGCGACACCGGCCAGCGCGATCGCATCCATATAGCCTTCGACGGCAATCAGCCGACCGGTCTTGCGCGACGCGGGTCCGGCGCGGTCGAGGTTCCAGAGCGTGCGCCCCTTGTCGAAAAGCGGGGTGTCGGGCGAATTGAGATATTTCGGCTCGCCTGCGCCCAGAATGCGCCCGCCGAACGCGATGCAGCGGCCGCGCGCATCGCGGATCGGGATCATCAGGCGGCCCCGGAAGCGATCATACGGCGTCTGATCGTCAACGGCGATCAGCAGCCCGGCTTCGACGAGCATCGCATCGCCGAAGTGCGCAAGCGCGGCTTTCAGCTTGCCGCGACTGTCCGGCGCGAAGCCGAGGCCGAATGCGGCGACCTGATCGGCGCTGACGCTGCGCCGTTCGAGATAGGCGCGCGCTTCGGTGCCCTCGATCCCGGCAAGCTGTTCAGCAAACCACGCCTGTGCCGCCGCCATCACATCGTGAAGGCCGTGCGTGCGCTCGGCCCGTTCGGCGGCGCGGGGATCAGGCGCGGGCAGCTCCATGCCTGCCGCATCGGCGAGTTCCTTGACGGCATCGATGAACGGCAGCCCGCGCTGCTCGGTCAACCAGCGGATCGCATCGCCGTGCGCCGAACAGCCGAAGCAGTGATAAAAGCCCTTGTCGTCGTTGACGTAGAAGCTCGGCGTCTTTTCATTGTGGAACGGGCAAGGGGCCTTCCACTCGCGGCCCGCGCGCTGGAGCTTCAGGCTGCGTCCGATGAGCGCGGAGAGCAATGTGCGCGCGCGCAGCTCGTCAAGGAATTGGGGGGAGAGGGTCATGCCCTCACCCCAGCGCGGCCTTCACGAGCCCGCTCGCCTTGGTCATGTCGAGCGCGCTGGCGTGGCGGTCCTTGAGCGCGGCCATCACGCGGCCCATGTCCTTCACGCCGGTCGCGCCGAGTTCGGCCTTCAAGCCCTCGATCAGCGCGCGGGTCTCGTCGTCCGAAAGCTGGGCGGGGAGGAAGCGCTCGAGGACCGCGACTTCGGCGGCTTCCTTGGCGGCCAGCTCGGGGCGGTTGCCGCTGGTGAACATCTCGATCGACTCGCGGCGCTGCTTGACCATTTTCTGCAAGACCTCGACGACGAGCGTATCGTCGTCGGCGGGCGATTTACCCGTACGCGCCTCGATGTCGCGGTTTTTGATCGCCGACTGGATGAGGCGGATCGTGCCGAGCGTTTCGGCCTCGCGCGCCTTCATCGCGATAATCTGCGCGGCCTGAATATCGTCTCGAATCATGCTTGCCTCGCGCCGAAACCGCCTGTTTAGCCGCGTTACGCTTCTGTGACCAGAATTGACCGCGCGCGACTTGATGGCTAGGCCCCGCACCTTAGCGACATCGCCGCCCGACCCCTGAACGGAGTGCCTCTTCGCATGCCCGATGCCTCACCTGCGACCGGAATCCTGGTCCTCGCCGATGGCACCGTGGTGCGCGGGCGCGGCTTTGGTGCCGAAGGCGCGGCGGTCGGCGAAGTTTGCTTCAACACCGCGATGACGGGCTATCAGGAAGTGATGACCGATCCGTCCTACGCGGCGCAGATCATCGCGTTCACCTTTCCCCATATCGGCAATGTCGGCGTGAACCCCGAAGACGTCGAGGCGACTAACCCCTGGGCGGTCGGCTGCATCGTCCGCGAGGACGTGACCGCCGCCTCCAACTGGCGCGCGACCGGCGGCTTCGACACCTGGCTGCGCACCAACGGCCGCATCGGCCTTGCAGGCGTCGACACGCGCGCGCTGACGCGGCGGATCAGGGAGCTGGGCGCGCCCAATGCCGTGATCGCGCACAGGAAAGACGGGGTGTTCGACGTTGACGAGCTGCTGGCGCTGGCGCGCGACTGGCCGGGGCTCGAAGGCACTGATCTGGCCAAGCCCGTCTCGACGCTGCAGAGCTACCGGTGGACCGAGGGGCGCTGGGATATTGCGGAAGGTTACAAAAGGTTACACCAAGCGCCTGCCTCGAAAAGCGTCGTCGCAATCGACTTCGGATTGAAACGCAATATCTTGCGAAGCCTTATTGATGCCGGGTGTGAAGTAACGGTCGTGCCCGCGACCGCGAGTTATGAGGACATTGCGGCGCACGGGGCGGACGGGCTGTTCCTCTCGAACGGCCCGGGCGATCCGGCCGCGACGGGCGACTATGCCGTGCCGGTGATCCGCAAATGGCTCGAGACGGGCAAGCCGCTGTTCGGCATTTGCCTCGGGCACCAGCTGCTCGGGCTCGCGGTGGGCGCGAAGACGGTGAAGATGCACCAGGGGCACAGGGGGGCGAACCACCCGGTCAAGCGGCTTTCGGACGGGCGGGTCGAGATTACCAGCATGAACCACGGCTTTGCGGTTGAACGCGAAAGCCTGCCGGGGAACGTGCGCGAGACGCATGTGTCGCTGTTCGACGGGAGCAATTGCGGGTTCGAGCTGACGGATACCTCGGCGTTCAGCGTTCAATATCACCCCGAGGCGAGCCCGGGGCCGCAGGACAGTCATTATTTGTTCGAGCGGTTTGTGGAGATGATGGGGTGATCGATCTCACTCAGCTTTACGCTGCATGCATCTTGTCGTTGGCATCCGAGCAGGAATACGGCGAAATGTCTGGACCATCGATCCAGCTAATGGAACGAGTTAGCCAGGCGATTGAAATTCCAAATAATCAATTTCGTTTCGCTGAAGCGCTAAATCTATTAGAAGAGTTTGAAGTTGCGACGGCCTATGCCCATGACGAAATGCCCATCTATTACAAAATATATGCTCAGGTTGGCGAGCGTAATTTTGGGCTATCGAGCGCCACTCTCCAGCGACTATATCGGATCGGTCTACGATACGACGACGAACGCAACTTCGCCGTACTTGAAGCCTTTGTAGACCTTGGTAACTCGTGGCTTCGTGATGCCATCGAGGCGAGTCGGGATTCAATACAGCTGGATTTTGAAAAGCACAGCTCAGGCATCCAAGAATCCGATGGCATCGCTTTTGCATCTGATCGGTTAGTTAGTTTTAATCACAACGATGCCCAAGTAAAAGAAATCGACCAGACACTTTCGGCGATTGAAGAACAAATTTGCACCAGCAACGAAGTAGGCTCCGCTTTAGGTAACTATCGGGAAGTTGCCAAAATTGAAATCGGCGGCTTACGCCAGATGTTGGCAGCAGGAATAGGAAGAGCGTCAACCTTGCTAAGTCAATCTCAGCGCGCGTTGGCGTGGCTGGGCAAGAAAGTTGCGGACACTTCGGTTGCCGAACTTGTGAAACATGCAGCCAAATTGTTTTTGGACTGGCTTACATAATGACCAAACACTCGGCTGACTCCTCTATCCTCATCATCGGCGCGGCCTTACCTTCCCCCCTCCCCGGCGGGGAGGGGTCGGGGGTGGGGGGTCCAGGGTCGCAAGCTGGGTGCACCCCCACCCGCTCGCGTTCCGCGAGTCGCCTCCCCCTGCAGGGGGAGGGGGTTTTAGGGTCGGGCGTTTCGCAGGTTGAGCAAGATGTCTTCGAGGACGCCTTCGGTGTTGGTGAGCACGTCGTGGTTCCAGTAGCGGATGACTTGATAGCCGTGCGCTTCGATGATTGCCGTGCGTTCGGCGTCGGCGGTGCTGTCCGCATGTTGCCCGCCGTCGCGTTCGATGGCGATGCGGGCGGTGCGCTCGGCGAAATCGACGACGAAATTGCCGATGGGGAATTGCCGAGTGAATTTGTGACCGGCGAGTTGTTTGCCACGCAAGCGCGACCAGAGGCGGATTTCGGTGTCGGTCGGTTCGCGGCGGAGTTGCCGGGCGATCGGGGTCAGGCGTTTGTGAACCACTTAAGCTCCCCTCCCCGTCGGGGAGGGGCTGGGGGCGGGGGAGCGCGACAGCGCGTCGGCATTCATTTGTCGGGTGCGGTCCACCCCCACCCAACCCTCCCCCTCAAGGGGGAGGGCTTTTATGGCGCACCCATTCATGACTTTGGCTCGCTGATCTCTGAGTATTGGCGGATAAACAGATCGCGGAGTTCATCTTCCGCAGTCCAGCCGCGAAGCTGCGCGCGCCGATCAATTTCCGCCATGATATCGTCGGGAATGTCATCAACAACAACATCGCCGTTGTCTTCGAAGCGAATAGACATTTCCATTGCAGACCTCCCGAATTTGCACCGCAAATTTAGCACAGAGCAAAATCCATATCATGCCTAAACGCACCGATATCTCCTCCATCCTCGTCATCGGCGCGGGGCCGATCGTCATCGGGCAGGCGTGCGAGTTCGATTATTCGGGGACGCAGGCGATCAAGGCACTGAAGGCCGAGGGCTATCGGATCGTCCTCGTCAATTCGAACCCGGCGACAATCATGACCGATCCCGAGCTCGCCGACGCGACCTATATCGAGCCGATCACGCCCGAAATCGTCGCGAAGATCATCGAGAAGGAGCGGCCCGATGCCGTCCTGCCGACGATGGGCGGGCAGACCGCGCTGAACACTGCGCTGGCGCTGTTCAACGACGGGACGCTCGCCAAATACGGCGTCGAGATGATCGGTGCCGATGCCGAGGCGATCGACAAGGCCGAGGACCGGATGAAATTCCGCGAGGCGATGACCCGGATCGGGCTCGAAAGTGCGCGTTCGGGCATCGCGCACGATCTTAAGGGCGCGCACGAAGTTCTTGAACGAACAGGGCTACCGGCGATCATCCGGCCGTCGTTCACGATGGGCGGGACAGGCGGCGGCATTGCCTATAACCGCGCCGAATTCGAGGAGATCGTGCGCTCGGGGCTCGATGCCTCGCCGACCACAGAAGTGCTGATCGAGGAATCGCTGCTCGGCTGGAAAGAATATGAAATGGAAGTCGTGCGCGACCGCGCTGATAACGCCATCATCATCTGCTCGATCGAGAATATCGATCCAATGGGAGTGCATACGGGGGACTCGATCACGGTCGCGCCCGCGCTGACGCTGACCGACAAGGAATATCAGATCATGCGCAACGCAAGCATTGCTTGCTTGCGCGAAATCGGGGTTGAAACAGGAGGTTCGAACGTTCAGTTCGCAGTCAATCCGAACGACGGGCGGCTGATCGTCATCGAGATGAACCCGCGCGTTTCGCGGTCCTCGGCGCTTGCATCGAAGGCCACGGGCTTTCCGATTGCCAAGGTCGCGGCGCTGCTTGCGGTCGGCTACACGCTCGACGAGATCATGAACGACATCACCGGCGCGACGCCCGCCGCGTTCGAGCCGACAATCGATTATGTCGTCACCAAGATCCCGCGCTTTGCCTTTGAGAAGTTCAAAGGGGCTGAGGCGCTGCTCTCAACCGCTATGAAAAGCGTCGGCGAAGTCATGGCAATCGGGCGCAATATCCATGAATCGATGCAGAAGGCGCTGCGCGGGCTGGAGACCGGGTTGTCGGGCTTCAACCAGGTCGACGAGCTGGTGGGCGCGACGCGCGACGAGCTCACTGCAGCGCTCTCCCGCGCCACGCCGGATCGGCTGCTGGTCGCGGCGCAGGCGCTGCGCGAAGGGATGACGGCAGACGAGGTCAATGCCGTCGCCAAGTTCGATCCGTGGTTTCTCGACCGGCTCGCCGAGATCGTGGCGGCGGAACGCGCGGTGGCGGCGAACGGGCTGCCGCAGGAGGCGGAGCCGCTGCGGCGGCTGAAGGCCATGGGCTTTTCGGACAAAAGGCTCGCCTGGCTCGCGCTGCAGTCGGCAGGCGTGCGCGAAGGCGTGATGGCGCGCGGCGGCGGTCTGATCCATGAAACGGTGCGCGCGATGACCGGCGCGACGACCGAGGCCGATGTGCGCGCGCTGCGCCACCGGCTGGGCGTGCGGCCGGTATATAAGCGGATCGACACTTGCGCGGCCGAATTCGGCGCGAGAACACCTTACATGTACTCGACTTATGAAGCGCCGAGTTTTGGTGTGCCCGAATGCGAGAGCGCGCCGACCAACCGCGAGAAAATCGTCATTCTGGGTGGCGGGCCGAACCGGATCGGGCAGGGGATCGAGTTCGACTATTGTTGCTGCCATGCGTGCTTTGCGCTGTCCGACGCGGGCTATGAAACGATCATGGTCAACTGCAATCCCGAGACCGTCTCGACCGACTATGACACGTCCGACCGGCTGTATTTCGAACCGTTGACGACCGAGGACGTGCTCGAAATCCTGCATGTTGAGCAAAAAGCGGGCACGCTGAAAGGCGTGATCGTCCAGTTCGGCGGGCAGACACCGCTCAATCTTGCCAGAGCGCTGGCAGCGGCGGGCATTCCGATCCTCGGGACCAGCCCCAAAGCGATCGACCTCGCCGAGGATCGCGAGCAATTCGCGGCACTCGTCGAGCGGCTCAAGCTGCGCCAGCCCGAAAACGGGATTGCGCGCAGCCGTGACGAGGCGATCGCCGTGGCGGCGCGGATCGGCTATCCGGTGCTGATGCGTCCCAGTTTCGTGCTGGGCGGGCGGGCGATGGAAATCGTCGACTCGCCAGCGCAACTCGACGATTATATCGCGACCGCTGTGCAGGTTTCGGGCGACGCACCGGTGCTGATCGACCGCTATCTGCGCGACGCGATCGAGGTCGATGTCGATGCCATTGCCGACGGAGTCGACGTGACCGTCGCGGGCATCATGCAGCATATCGAGGAGGCGGGCGTGCATTCGGGCGACAGCGCCTGCTCGCTGCCGCCATACAGCCTGAGTGCGGACATCATTGCTGAGATCGCACGGCAGACTGAAGTGCTGGCGCGCGCGCTCGAGGTGCGCGGCCTGATGAACGTGCAGTTCGCGGTCAAGGATCAGCAGGTCTATATCATCGAGGTGAACCCACGCGCCTCGCGCACCGTGCCGTTCGTGGCGAAGGCGACGGGATCGCCGGTCGCCAAGATCGCCGCGCGCGTGATGGCAGGCGAAATGCTCGCCGATCTGCCGAAGGTCGCGGCGGTTGCGGGGCATGTCGCGGTCAAAGAAGCGGTGTTCCCGTTTGCGCGTTTTGCCGGCGTCGATCCCGTGCTGAGCCCCGAGATGAAATCGACCGGCGAAGTGATGGGCATCGACCGCGACTTCGCTTTCGCGTTCGCCAAGGCGCAGCTCGGCGCGGGCACCGTCCTGCCACAAACAGGCACGCTGTTCGTCTCGGTCAAGGACAGCGACAAGCCGGTGATCCTTCCCGCCGTGCGCCTGCTGGCGGACTTGGGCTTTGCGATCGTCGCGACCGGAGGCACTGCGGACTATCTTGAGCAAGCGGGGCTAAGCGTCACGCGCGTCAACAAGGTGGCGCAAGGGCGGCCACATATCGTCGACAAGATCACCGACGGCGCGATCGACCTGATCTTCAATACCACCGAAGGCTGGCAATCCTTGAAAGATTCCAAAGGCATCCGCCGAGCTGCGCTGATGGACAAAGTTGCGTCGTTCACGACCGCAAGTGCAGGCGTTGCGGCGGCGCAGGCGATTGCTGCGTTGCAAAAGCGCGGGCTTGAAGTCGCGTCGCTCCAGTCTTATCATCAACGGCTGCCAAGCTGATCCCTACAGCGTGACAGGTCAACACTCCGGCGTTTGGCCGGGGTATGGGAAAGCATTGCGAGGAACGGGAATGGCGACTGTCGACAAGATGCCGATGCTGGTCGAAGGCCAGCGCAAGCTCGAGGCCGATCTGTCGCGCCTCAAGGCCGAACGGCCCGAGGTGATCGACGCGATCGAGGAAGCACGCGCGCACGGCGACCTTTCGGAAAACGCCGAATATCATGCCGCCAAGGAGCGCCAGGGCCAGATCGAGGCGATGATCGCCGATATCGAAAGCAAGCTGAGCCGCGCGATGATCATCGATCCGCGCGAGTTGTCAGGCGACAAGGTCGTGTTCGGTGCGACCGTCTCGCTGCTCGACGAGGACGACAAGGAAGTGCGCTACCAGATCGTCGGCGAGACCGAGGCCGATGCCAAGGACGGCAAGATCTCGTTCAATTCGCCGCTGGGCCGCGCGCTGATCGGGCGCCGGGTGGAGGACGATGTCGAGGTGACGGTGCCGTCGGGCGACAAATATTATCAGGTGGCCAAGATCGAGTTCATCTGAGGTGGTCCGGCCCGGGGCCGCGCCTGTCACATTGGGGCTGACGATCGTCTCGGTCGCGGCGTTCGTGCTCGCAAGGCTGATCTGGCCCGCTGATTTCGTCTCGGAGCAGCTTGGGTTCATCCCGCTGCGCGTGTCGGCGGCGGCGCAGGGGTTTGTCGTTCCGCTGGCGCTGACGCCGCTCAGCTGCACGCTGGCGCATGGCGACATGTGGCATCTCGGGCTCAACATGCTGATGCTGGTGTGGTGCGGGCGCGGCGTCGAGACCGTGATCGGGCCTTGGCCGATGCTCGTGCTCTACGGCGTGGGCGCGTATCTGGCGGCGGCGGCGCAGTGGCTGGTCGAGCCCGGCTCGATCGTGCCGATGATCGGCGCGAGCGGTGCGATCTCGGGCGTGCTTGCGGTCTATGCGCTGCTGTTCGGGCGCAACGAGGTCAAGCGCATCGGCCCGATCCCGGCGCACTGGGTGCGCGCGCTGTGGCTGGCGCTGGCGTGGACCGGGGTCCAGTGGATGATCGGCCTCGCGACGCGCGGCGGCGGCTACGAGATCGCGACGGCGGCGCATATCGGGGGGTTTCTGGCGGGGCTGGCGCTGGCGCGGCCGTTGCTGGCTTGGCGGTATCGGGGGGCTTGAGGACGTAAATGGTGTGGCGTTGCTGGCGAATTCCGACGGCATATCGGCCGCTAGGGACGTCGATCAATGGCGTCGAGCGAAGCGTTTCGTTGAAAGTCTTATACTAGCCGCAGCCTGCCCTCGCACGGTAATACAGGATTGTTCTTGACGGTTTCGGCTCAAAACTTCTCTTGCCACGTCACCATCTTGCGCTACCATTTGAATCATTTTTTTATGAAAGCGGCAATCCTATGGAAGCAATTGAAAGTAGGGAAATTCGTACCGAGGCGGTCGATTTTTCGTTTGGCGAACTACTGAACCTACATCGTGATAGCGAGATTGTCATTCAACCCGAGTATCAGCGCCTGTTTCGTTGGTCGAACGCGCAGCGCTCTCGACTGATAGAATCCATCTTGCTCCGGCTTCCAATTCCTCCAATTTTTCTCATCGAGAACGAAAGCGGCGTACTGGAATTAATTGATGGTCTTCAGCGTACGAGCTCGGTCCTCCAGTTTTTGGATCATAACATTATCCGCGAGCCCGAACTTATTCTAGAAGGCTGCGATATTCTATCGGATATTAACGGCATGAAGTATGAGGATTTTAGCACTTCAATAAGGCTTGGTTTGAAAAGGACGCCAATTCGAGCTGTTATCATAAAAAAGAGCGGTGACGAATATGTCAAGTATGAACTATTTAAAAGACTGAATACGGGTGGATCTCTTTTATCCTCCCAGGAAATCAGAAACTGTTCGTCACGTATGATTGCTGGTGGCGCCGAATTCTATGCAACGCTACAAACGTTGGCAGCAAATGGAGACTTCAAGACAGCGACATCTCGCATTCCCGACCCAGACGTTGAGCAACGTGCAGACGAAGAACTAGTCTTACGATATTTTGCCGTTCGCTCTTATCGGAACGAATTCCGTGGTAATGTTCGAGAGTGGCTCGACAGTTTCATGGAAGGCATTCTTTTCAAGCGCATTGATGTGCTGAACGACACTTCGGAGTTTGGAGCATTTTTCAAGATCATCGCTGAGAAGCTCGGCGATACGGCATTCTCTCGTTCTAGGGATGGTCAAGCATTTGGTCGCCTCGCGCCGGCCTACTTTGAAGCGGTCGTAGGTGCGCTTGCGGGTGAGCTAGATGCGGTTAGCAGTATGCCATCGGAAGCTCTTAAGCAGAAACTTAGCGATGCGTTTGAGACCGCCGAATTCAAGGCTGCTAGCGGTCCCGGCGCGAATTCGAAAGGAAAAATGGAAGCACGGATCAACTTGGTCAAGCATGCAACCCTAAGCTGATGACGCCGCTTCAGGAGATCGAGAAGGATCTCGACTGGCGGGAGGCCGAGCTTGCGGTTCTGAAGATTCTTATCGTCAACGAACAATTGAGCGATAGGGAAAAATCAGTACTGTATCGAGCAAGTTGGACTATACTATATGCCCATTATGAAGGATTCTGCAAACTTGCATTAACTGTCTACTACGACGCAATCCAGCGATCGCAAAAATGCCACAGTGAGTTGCCGGCTGGAATGCAAGCCTTGGCCTTGGATCAGCAGATAAAGGTGCTGCGTACGTTGCCGACTATTGACCTAATCTCTCAAATATCCACCTTTGAGGCGGACTTCATGGATAAGACGGCTAATTTTCCAGAAGTGAACACAGATTCAAACCTTTGGCCATCTACGTTGAGGACTTTACTTGAAAGCGCCGCAATTACGCTGCCCTCCCTCGATGCCAATTATCGCTCGATTGCCACACTCGTGAGTCGGCGGAATAAAATTGCGCACGGCGAGCGCGATATCATCCCGGAGTACTCATACTATGTCCAATTCGAGGACGCAGTTCGTTCCATTATGTACGATCTTGCTATCTCAATAGACGAAAAGCTCAAGGCCTTTTGAGCTCTTGCTCGGCAACCACCTTACCCCCGCTTCAGCATCTCCGGCTCAAGCAACCGGTGGAGATGCACCACCACAAACCGCATTTCGGCGTCGTCGACGGTGCGCTGGGCGGCGCTGCGCCAGGCGTCTTCTGCGCTTTTATAGTCGGGGTAGATGCCGACGATCTGGATTGAATCGAGATCATCAAAGTCAAGCGTTTGCGGGTCGCGGACGCGGCCGCCGAAGACGAGGTGGAGTTTGCTCATGCGCGCTTGCCCTAACGGCATCGGGAGCGGGGGGCGAATGGAAATTTCGTCGGATCGAAGCCTGTTGAGCTTGCCTCTCGCAATCCTCCCCGTTCCGGGGAGGATTTTGCTGAAGCGCTATGCGCCTGGGGTGGCGTTTGCCGTTGCCTGCGCCTGCTCGCGCGCTGCCAATATGCCCTTGATGACCGCACCCAGGATGCCGCCGACGCCGCTGCTGAGCGCTGCCGACGTCAGGCCGCTGTTCGTCAGATGCGCAATGCCTGCCGATTGCGCTGCTTTCGCCGCCGTGTCCGCTGCCTGGCGGAGACGCTCGCCGACGGGGCCTGCGATCCGCATCTCCTCATCGGTCGCAGGGAGGAGCGCACCGATAACCGCGCCGAGTGCGACGGCACCGGCGAGCGTCGCGAACGGATGCGCCTCGACGGCGTCGGTGCTCTGGTCCGCCAGCGCTGCTGCGCGCCGCCGGGCGGCCTTTGTGCCGACTTTGAGTCCCTCGCTCGCCTTCGCGACGAGGGCCTTGCGGCGCGACGGGCGCGGCGCGGCGGCAGTCTTTTCGATCGATGGGTCAGTCATGTCAGGCCTGTTCCTTCAGGGGTTGAACCGCCGAGGGCTGCTGAAGTTGCGTGTCCCGCCGGCGGCGGCGAACAAACCAGACGCCGGCACCCAAAGTGGCGAGCGCGGCAGCAAAGCCGCCGATCTTCGCCGTCCGCCGCGCGGCACGGCTGGTGAACACGGTATAGGCCATAGCGCCGATCGCCTCGGCCCGTTCGGCGAGCAGCGTCTGCGGATCGAGCCGGTGCTTCACCCGGTCAAGCGAGGCGAACAGGCGCGCCTGAGCGCTCGCTGCCTCGGCGCGCGCCGCGATGAGACGGGCACTGCGCGTCATGCTTTGGTCGATCCGAGCGTGCGCGCCTTGCGTGCGGCAAGCGTTGCCAACAGCGCTGCGACAATGATGGCCCCGAGCGCGACTGCCGCGATCGCCCAGCCGATGCCGATGGCCGGGGCCAGCGCGAGGACAACGCCGACCAGCGTCGCGATCAGAGCGCCCTGCAGCAAAGTCAGCGCGGCAATGGCGAACGCGGCGATCCAGGCGACGCTGATGGCCTTGTCAGTCGCCAGCGCCCGGTAAAGCTGGAGTTTTGCCCGAACGAAGCCGTTCGCATCGTCCCGCAACTGGATGAAAAGCGCTTGCAGAGGGGGACGCGCCGACCCGGAATCCTCGGCCGGGTCGCTCGCTTCGTTCGTCACGCGCTCAGTCGCGCGACGAACCGGTGCCGACTTTGAGCAGTCGCGTCAGCAGGAAACCGACCGCTGCGGCTGCCCCGATCGCGATTGCGGGGTTTTTGCGGACGAAGGTCTTGGTATCTTCGATGAGCTCATCGATTTCCTTGGTCTGCAGCGTCTGCGCGGCGCTGTGAACATTGGCGGAGGCTTTGCGCGCATAATCGCCGTAGTTGCCGCCGAGATGCTGATCGACGGCCTTGGCGGCATCGTCGGCGAGCTTGGCGACCCCGTCGAGCGCTTCGACGGCCTTGTCCTTGCCGGTGTTCGCGGCCTTGCGGGCGACGTCTCCGGCTTCGCTCACAAGCGTTGCGGCCTGTTCCTTGACGCGCTCGACCGTGGTCTTGGTGCGCTCGCTCGCGTCGCTGGCGGCATCGCTGACCATGTCGCTGACCATGATGTCGTTCGCGGTTGCCGTGGCGGCTTTTTTGCGGGGGGCTTTCGCAACGGTCGTGTCGGCCATGGGTCTTTTCCTTGATGATGATGGCAGTGGCAACGATGTGGTGTGGCAACGGGCCACGTCAATCCATGTTCCCTCGTTACGCCTGCGATATTTGCACGAAGCGGCGCTGCGCGATAGGGGCCGCGCGTTGCAACAGCCGCATTGCCGGGAAACCACCATGACCGAAATCCTCGATATTCATGCCCGCACGATCGTCGATAGCCGCGGCAACCCCACGGTCGAAGTCGATGTCCTGCTCGACGATGGCAGCTTCGGGCGCGCGGCGGTGCCGTCGGGCGCGTCGACTGGGGCGCACGAGGCGGTCGAGCTGCGTGACGGCGGCGCGGCGTGGCTCGGCAAGGGCGTGACCAAGGCGGTCGACGCGGTGAACGGCGAGATCGCCGGCGCGCTCGTCGGCATGGATGCCGAGGATCAGGCCGAGATCGACGGCGCGATGATCGACCTCGACGGCACGCCGAACAAGGCGCGGCTCGGCGCGAATGCGATCCTCGGGGTCAGCCTGGCGGCGGCGAAGGCGGCGGCGGATGCACGCGGGCTGCCGCTCTATCGCTATGTCGGCGGGGTCGGCGCGCATCTGTTGCCGGTGCCGATGATGAACATCATCAACGGCGGCGCGCATGCCGATAACCCGATCGACTTTCAGGAATTCATGGTGATGCCGGTGGGCGCCGACACGCTGTTCGACGCGGTGCGCATTGGCGCGGAGATTTTTCATACGCTCAAGAAGCGGTTGCACGACAAGGGCCTGGCGACGGCGGTCGGCGATGAGGGCGGCTTTGCCCCGAACCTGGCCTCGCCCGCCGATGCGCTCGATTTCATCATGGGCGCAGTCGAGGCGGCGGGCTATCGGCCGGGCGACGACGTGGTGCTCGCGCTTGATTGCGCGGCGACCGAATATTACAAGGACGGGAACTATCACCTCGACGGCGAGGGCCGCGTGCTGACCCCGTCCGAAAACGCCGCCTATCTCGCCGAACTGTGCGCGCGCTATCCGATCGCCTCGATCGAGGACGGGATGGCCGAGGACGATTTCGCGGGCTGGAAAGCGCTGACCGATCTGATCGGCGACAAGGTTCAGCTTGTCGGTGACGATCTGTTCGTGACCAATGTGGATCGGCTATCGGACGGGATGGTCAAGGGCCTCGCGAACGGTTTGCTCGTCAAGGTGAACCAGATCGGCACGCTGACCGAGACATTGGCGGCCGTGAGCATGGCGCAGCGCGGGCGCTATAACGCAGTGATGTCGCACCGTTCGGGTGAAACCGAGGACGCAACGATTGCCGATCTCGCCGTCGCGACCAATTGCGGACAGATCAAGACGGGGTCGCTTGCGCGCTCGGACCGGCTGGCCAAGTATAATCAGCTGATCCGGATCGAAGAAGAACTGGGGTCCGTCGCAAAATATGCCGGACGGGCAGTATTTGCAGCGTTTGGCGGTTGACGCCGCGAATCGTCTCTGATTCAAGCAGAGCGTGGCGAGAGCGAAGAAAACCCTGAATGCGCGATTGCGCGATGCCGTGATGCCGACGGTGTCGATCCTGATCGTGGCGTTTTTCGCGGGCTATGCACTGTTCGGATCGAACGGCGCGCTGGCCTGGGGCGAATATTCGCAGGCAATCGAGGCGCGGCGTGGCGACCTTGTGCGCATCGAACGCGAGCGCGCGGTGCTCGCCAATCGCGTCAAGCTGCTCGATCCGAAGAAGGCCGATCCCGACATGGTCGACGAACTGGTGCGCCGCGATCTGGGCGTTGCGCATCCCGATGAACTGATCGTGCCGCTTCCTTAAGTTTCCCTAGCGTTTCCAGAGGATGCCCGCGTATAGCGACGGCTCCGCAACCGCCTCATCCGAAAGGCACCGTCCGTGGCCAAGGCCGCCAGCAAAACCGCACCCGTCGATCGCCCGGCGCAGCCCGGCCGGTTTCCCGCCACCACCGAGCAGATGCTCGAATTCTACCGCCAGATGCTGCTCATCCGGCGGTTCGAAGAGAAAGCGGGGCAACTCTACGGGCTCGGCCTGATCGGGGGGTTTTGTCACCTCTATATCGGGCAGGAAGCCGTCGCAGTCGGCTTGCAGTCGGCACTCAAAATCGGGCTCGATTCGGTCATCACTGGTTACCGAGACCATGGGCACATGCTGTTGTGCAACATCCCGCCCAAGGTCGTGATGGCGGAACTGACCGGCCGCGCGGCGGGCATCTCGAAGGGCAAGGGCGGCTCGATGCACATGTTCAGCGTCGAGCACGGTTTTTACGGCGGGCACGGGATCGTCGGGGCGCAGGTGTCGCTCGGCACCGGCCTTGCGTTTGGGCATAAATACAAGAGCGATGGCGGCGTGTGTCTCGCTTATTTCGGCGACGGCGCGGCGAACCAGGGGCAGGTTTACGAGAGTTTCAACATGGCGCAGCTGTGGTCGCTGCCGGTGATCTACGTCATTGAAAACAATCAATATGCGATGGGCACGAGCGTCGAACGTTCGAGCGCGGAGACGCAGCTTTTCCGGCGCGGCGACAGCTTTCGCATTCCCGGGCTGCAGGTCGACGGGATGGACGTGCTGGCCGTGCGCGCGGCGGCCGAGGTCGCGCTCGAATGGACTCGCGGCGGCAAGGGGCCGATCATCCTCGAGATGAAAACCTATCGCTACCGCGGCCATTCGATGTCCGACCCGGCGAAATACCGTTCGCGCGACGAGGTTCAGGCGATGCGCGACACGTCCGATCCGATCGAGCGGCTGAAGCGCGAACTCGAAGCGGCAGGCGTGAGCGAGGATGCAATGAAGGCGACCGACAAGGACATCCGCAGCATCGTGGCCGAAGCCGCCGATTTCGCCGAGCAATCGCCCGAGCCTGACCTTGGCGAACTGCATACCGAAGTCTTGGTGGGGACGTATTGAGATGGCGATCGCGATCAAGATGCCGGCGCTTTCCCCGACCATGGAGGAAGGGACGCTGGCCAAATGGCTGGTGAAAGCCGGGGACAGCGTGAAATCGGGCGACATTCTCGCCGAGATCGAGACCGACAAGGCGACGATGGAGTTCGAGGCGGTCGATGAGGGTGTGATCGGTGAGATTGTTGTTCCTGAAGGAACCGATGGGGTGAAGGTCGGGGCTGTGATCGCGACGATGACGGGGGAGGGGGCCGATGCTGACGCGGCCAGTGTTGCTCAAATGGAAGACGAGCTTGCCGAAGGTGCCATTGCAATCGCGGAGGAGAGCGCTGCGCGTCGCGAGTATCCTGACGATCCGACGTCCCCCAAAAATGTTGAGGGGCCAGCGGAGCGTGCTGCGGTCCTCACCAAGATCACCGTGCGCGATGCGCTGCGCGATGCGATGGCCGAGGCGATGCGCGCTGACGACCGGGTGTTCGTGATGGGCGAGGAAGTCGCCGAATATCAGGGCGCTTACAAGGTGACGCAGGGGCTGCTCGCCGAATTCGGCCCCCGGCGCGTGATTGATACGCCGATCACCGAACATGGCTTTGCCGGCATTGGTGCAGGCGCGGCGATGGGCGGGCTGCGCCCCGTGATCGAGTTCATGACCTTCAACTTCGCGATGCAGGCGATCGACCAAATCATCAATTCGGTCGCCAAGACCAATTACATGTCGGGCGGTCAGATGCGCTGCCCGGTGGTATTTCGCGGGCCCAATGGTGCTGCAAGCCGGGTGGCGGCGCAGCACAGCCAGAATTACGGGCCATGGTATGCCAGCGTTCCCGGGCTGATCGTGATCGCGCCCTATGATGCCGCCGACGCCAAGGGCCTGCTGAAGGCGGCGATCGCCTGCGAGGATCCGGTGGTGTTCCTGGAAAACGAGCTGCTTTATGGGCGCAGCTTCGAGGTTCCTGACGGCGATCCTGTGGTGCCGATCGGCAAGGCGCGGGTGATGCGCGCGGGGTCGCATGTGACGCTCGTGAGCTACTCGATCGGCGTCGGGATCGCGCTCGAAGCAGCCGAAGCGCTCGCAGGCGAGGGCATTGATGCCGAGGTGATCGACCTGCGCACGCTGCGCCCGCTCGATACAGCGACGGTTCTGGCGAGTCTTGCAAAGACCAACCGCATGATCGTGGTCGAGGAAGGCTGGCCGACCTGCTCGATCGCGAGCGAGATTGCCGCGATCGCGATGGAGCAGGGCTTCGACGACCTCGACGCGCCGGTGCTGCGCGTGACCAACGAGGACGTGCCGATGCCCTATGCGGCGAACCTGGAGAAGGCGATGCTGGTCAATTCGGACCGCGTGGTCGCGGCCGCAAAGCGGGTGTGTTACCGCTAGCACATATTCGAATAGTCCGGGTGTGCGCCGCTGCCGGGCAATGTGCGCCGGGCAATGGCGGGACTGTTCTGAAACAGGCCATAATCTTCGGCGTTGGACGGCGTCGCGGTTGCCGAATTGCCGAGCTGGCGCGGATTGCGGACGATATAGGCCTGATTGTAGCGCAGCGGCTGATTGTTGAAATTCAGGCCGAGGTATTGCAGCCCGCCCACGACCGTTTCGACGATCGGCTGATAATCGTAAACGATTTCGACGAAGATAACGGCACCGCCCGCAGGCGCAGTGATCTGATTGCCGGCCGGACCCATGCCGAGGAAGCTGTTGTTCGTCCGTCCCGCACCGGCAAGTCCGAAACTCGACGACACCGCCTTGTTGCCGAAGCAGCGCTGCCAGGCGATCCACTGGCCGCCGCCCGCATTGCGCTGCAGCGAGGAGATGATCATGCGGCCGCGCTGGCGGAAGTTCATCGGCGCGCCCTGGATCTCGGCCCCGCGGAAGATGTCTTCAATGTCAGCTTCGAAAATCTGCTGCGGCGCGGTGCCGGTCACGACCCCGGCGCGCGCCGTATTGTCGGCGACGGTCATGCCGATCTGGCTGATGCGGACCGCCGAAAGCGAGAGATTGCCGACTTCGAGCGCCGAAAAGCCCATCGCGAGGAAGATCGGCGATGCGAGCGCGAACTCGATAAGCGCCATGCCGCGACGGTTGCCACGCAGCGCCCGCACGACAGCCAGCGGACGCGCGAGACGCGTGGTGAGCAAGGATCGAACGCGGGTGGCAAAAGGCACGGGCATCTCGCTATCAATACAGGGGCGATGAGAGCGGGCAGGTGAGCAGCGTCGTTCCGGGGACGCGCGCAGCCTGATTGGCGAACGGCTGGTTGCGCAGCACGGTCGAGGCGCTGATCGTCTGCATCGGTGACATGCCGATCAGCGCTGCGACCGGGAGCAGGCTGGGGTAGCTCACCGTGACGGTATACAGCACGACGTCCTGTGCGCCGCCCTGCCCGGCGGCACCGACGTCGCCCCAGGCCAAGTCACTGTTGATGTCTGTGTAGCTGTACGGCAACGCAGGCGGCGGCGGCGGCGGCGCGCAGCGGCCACCGGGACCGTTCGAGGGCTCAAGACGACTGGCGCTCGTGAAATCCGAGAAGTTTCGCCGCGTGAACGCGAACGTCTTGCCCGAGGTGCTGTTGATTTCGCTGTAGATCGCCTGAACGCGGGCATCGAGGTTGGCCACGTTGGCACCGCCGGTCTGCAGTGAGGCGTCGCGCGCGGCCTTTTGCACGGCACCCTGCAACAGGCCGATGCCATATTGTTTGTAGCTCAATTCCATCATGCCCATGATCATGATCAGCATGACCGGGGCGATGACCGCGAACTCGACAATGCTCGAGCCGCGCGCATCGCGCGGCAAGCGCCGGGCGATACGGGCCAGGCGGTCGATCATTGCGAAAGCCGCAACTGGGCGATCTGCGAGGCGATCGCCTGGAACTGGGCACGCAACTGAGCCGCGTTGGTGGCCTGGAACGAGCGACCGGGGTCTGCGCACGATTGCAGCTGCCACGTGTTGGCCGTACCGAAGGCGACCGTCCAGACCGTGATCGGGCTGGCACCATCGCCGCGCGCAGCGTTGCACAAGGCGATGAAGCGCGAGTCATGGCGGTTGTTCATTGCGCCGCCTGTAACCGTTCCCGACGTTCCGAACGCCCGCCGATCCATTTCTTCGAAACCGTGCGAGCTGTAGCGGTTCGGATCGGCGTTCATCGCACCGTCGGTCATAAAAATGATGTGGCGGGTGATCGGCTGCCCATTGGGCGCGTTCTGGTTTTCAGCACCCCAAATCCCGGTCGCGGAGGCAAAGCGATTGCCCCAGGCCATGCCGATGCTGTGGAATGTCGCGCCGACCGGCCGGAGCGTGTTCACATAGTTGACCACCTGCGCACGCGCCAGATCGCGGAGTTTGCTTGCCGGAGCCGGGCATTGACTTGATACGGGGCTCTTATCATCTTGTGTATTGAGTAATGGCGTGTCGGTGTCGCGGTCATAGACCATCTCTTCCCACACCGGGCGCCAGCGCGATTCATTGCTGTCGGGCACGCGGGTATGATTCAGATCGAGCGCGCCGACGGGAATGGACGGGTATGTCGCCTGCGCAACCGTGTCGCGCTCTTCCATGCAGCCTTGGAAGCGCGATGCGGTCGCCGCGACCGAGGGGCCCGAGACCGCCGTGACAAGCTCGATCATATTGTAAGCGCGCGACTGAACGGTCGTTCCCGGCGGCTTGGCGCTGCCGGTGTATATGTCGACCGGGGCGCCGGAGCGGAAGGCGGCGACGTTGACCGTAACAGGGAGATAGCTCCAGCTCGTGAAGCCATAGCCGATCGCTGCGCCGGTGTAGGTCCGGTCGCGGATCGGCCGCCGACAGCTTCTGAACGTTCCCGTAAGATCAGGCGCGCCGACATAGCTCCAGTCGGATGCTACGTTGTTCTCGTAAAGTCGGCCGACAAGCACAGGCGCTGTGCCGCTTCGATAGGCGGGCTTGCCACTGAAGTGGTTCATCGATGCCGCCCACGCTCCCCACGCGGTGCAATCCGATTGCGAGAGGCTTGACGGGTTCACATCCCAAGTCGTGGTCGCTGCGCCCGCCGCGAGGAAGGGATTGACGAGGGGGGTCGTCATATTCGCGACGCGCGACTGATAGGTCCAGTCGGTCACGGTCCAACCGGCGGGCAGAATTTCTTGATTGGCGGGAACCGAATGCGGATCGAGGCCGAGGTTCACTTGCTGCGAATAGGGAACGAAGCCAAGGCGGAACCGTGTGTTGGCGCCCGTCGATGCCCGGATCGTGTCATAGAAATCGATGACGGCCGCACGCATGTTCGCCATCTTGTTGGTCGTTGAAGTCGGGCCGCGGCAGGCGGAACTTCCGTCGGCACAGTCATCCATCGATCCCGTCACGTCGAGCACCATGACCACGTCGGTGTTGGAGATATCGAGTCGGGCGCTGCAGTTCACCGCGAGATCGATGCCGTCCTGATAGAAGAGCTTCATCAGCGTGGTGGGCACGCGCGCGGTGGCGGACCCGACCACTTCATTCGCAGCGCCACCGTTCGAGTCGAACACGATGTTGGTGGCACCGGCGAAGGTCTGCGACATGTTGGTATTGAAGAACGTATTGGCCTGTGCTTCTTCAGCGAATCCGTAGGTCGAGCCGCCCATCGCGCGGCGACCCGCGAGCACGCCCGCGTCGCAAGCCTGCTGAAGCCGGGTCTTGACGAGATACGCGCGACCGATATCGACCGCCGAGCCGGACATGGCGACAAGCGGGATGATCGCCATGGTGATCATCGCGAGCGTATTGCCGCGTTTGTCGCGGCCAAGGCGCGTGAGAAAACCTTCGGAGAGGACCGGCAGTGTGTGCAACGGCTGTGGCTGGTTCACGGCAAATACCTTCGGGCGAAATGCAATTCCAGACAGTCCATGCGCCCGTCACGGCTAAGAAGAGTTGAAGCGATCCGGTTAACGGGATTTTGGGCATGACTGGCGACGCATCGGTGACCATGACGCCGACGATCGAAGACCCCTGGCGGCGAATCGCGCTCCCCTATGCGCCGCCTTCAGCGCGGCCCGCGCTTGCCGCGCTGTGGGCGCTTGACGAGGCGCTCGGGCGCGTGGTCGCGGCAACGACGCAGCCGCTGATCGGGCAGCTGCGGTTGACCTGGTGGCACGAGCGGCTCTGCGCACTCGATGCAGGCGAGCGACTGGCCGAGCCGGTGCTGGCGGCGCTGGCCGCGCATGTTCTGCCCATGGGCGTGACGGGCGCAGCGCTGGTGGCGCTGGTCGAGGGGTGGGAAGTGCTGCTCGACGATCTGCCGATCGGAGCCGAGGCGCTGGGCGAGTACGCCGCGGGGCGCGGGGGAGCGCTGTTTGCGCTGTCGGCGACGGTGCTTGGCAGCGGCGCTGAGCGCGCTCTTGGTGAAGGCTGGGCGCTTATCGACTTTGCCGCGCGTTGCTCGGACCCGGAAACCGCCGAACGCGCCTGGCAGATGGCAGGTGCACGGCTCGACGGCGGGATTTCCGGGCCGAAGCCGTTGCGCATCCTCGCGCGGCTGGCGCGGGTGCGGGCGCGGGAGCCGTTCGACCGTGTCAGCCTGCCACTTTCGCGTTGGACGATGCTCCGCGCGATCTTGTGACGACTCAAAAAATGGATCATTACCTCTCGTGAACGGGGCGGGAGTTGGGCGATGACACGGTATCTTGCGGGCGCTGCTGCGGCGGTGCTGTTGGCGACGGCGGGGTTTTTTCTGTGGACGGCGCAGGCTGACAAGCCGGTGGGTCAGGCTGCGCTGATCCCGCCGCCGCCTGCGCAAGCCGCCGATGCGCCGCTCGGTGTGGCCGATCTCGCGCCGCCGCCCGCTGCCAGCGAGCGAACGCGCGAGGAGAAGCGCTTTGCGCGCTATGACAAGGACAAGAACGGCGCGGTGGGGCGCGGCGAATATCTGGCGAGCCGCCAGAAGGCGTTCGCGCGGCTCGACACCGATGGCGACGGGCGGGTGTCGTTCGAGGAATATGCGGTCAAGGCCTCAACCAAATTCGTGAGCGCCGATAAGGACCGCAATGGCGGGCTGAGCGCGACCGAATTTGCGACGACGCGCGTGGTGCGCAAAAACCGGCCACAGCCGAACTGCCCACCGACTATGCAGCGTGCGCCTGATCCAACCGAGGGCGAGGAGAGCTGAGCCAGGCGGCGAGATCGCGGCGCGCACGATCAGTGTAGAGCCGCTTGCGCTCGGCCTTTTTCGATTTTCCTTCGAGATCGAGCGGGGGGAACAGGCCGAAGTTCACGTTCATCGGCTGGTAGCTGCTCGCCTCCGCGCCGCCGGTGATATGCGCAAGCAGCGCGCCGAGCGCGGTCGTCGGCGGCGGGGGCGTGAGCGCGGCATCGGCCGCGAACCGCCCGGCGATCAGGCCGATCGCGGCGCTTTCGAGATAGCCCTCGCAGCCGGTGATCTGCCCGGCAAAGCGGATGTGCGGCGCGGATTTCAGTCGCAGTGTTTCGTCGAGCAGGACCGGTGACTTGATAAACGTGTTGCGATGCAGCCCGCCGAGCCGCGCGAACTCGACATTCGCGAGGCCCGGGATCATGCGGAAGACGCGGACCTGCTCGGCATGCTTGAGCTTGGTCTGGAAGCCGACGATGTTCCACAGCGTGCCAAGGGCATTGTCCTGGCGCAGCTGGACGACGGCCCAGGGCCAGTGGCCGGTCTTGGGATTGTCGAGGCCGACAGGCTTCATCGGGCCGAAGCGCAGCGTGTCGAGCCCGCGCTCGGCCATCACCTCGATCGGCATGCAGCCTTCGAAATAGGGGACGTTCTCCCACTCCTTGAATTCGCTCTTTTCGCCCGCCAGCAGCGCGGCGTGGAAGGCGAGATATTCGGCCTTGGTCATCGGGCAGTTGATGTAGTCGGCGCCACCTTTGTCCCAACGCGCGGCGCGCCAGGCGATGGCCATGTCGATGCTGTCGTGATGGACGATGGGGGCGAGCGCATCGAAAAAGGCGAGCGCGTCTTCGCCGGTCGCTTGGCCGATCCGGGTGGCGAGCGCGGGCGCGGTGAGCGGGCCGGTGGCGATGATCGTCGGGTGATCGGGGAGAGTGTCGATCCGTTCGCGGACCAGCGTGATGTTCGGATGCGTCGCGATGGCGCGCGTGACACTTGCGGAAAACCCGTCGCGATCGACCGCGAGCGCGGACCCTGCGGGCACGCGTGTCGCGTCCGCCTCGCGCATGATCAGCGAGCCTAGCTCACGCATTTCCTGATGGAGCAGGCCGACGGCATTGGCCTCGGCGTCGTCCGACCGGAAACTGTTCGAGCAGACGAGTTCGGCGAGATGGTCAGTTCGGTGCGCAGCGGTCGCCTCGCCACTCCCGCGCATTTCGGACAGGCGGACACGCATGCCGCTTTGCGCACACTGCCAGGCCGCCTCGGACCCGGCCATGCCGCCGCCGATGATGTGGATGTCGTGCGTCACGGGGTGATTCGTGCGCGGAAGTTCACGACATGCCGGCGTGAACCTCGGCCCGGGCGATGCGGGTTTGTCTGTAATTGGGTGAGCAGGCGGGCAGGGCGGGGGGCCATTGTGCGGCGTCCTAACGGGAAATGCGGCTGTAGGACAGGGGGCTAAACGGGCGCCTGACTCGGGGGAAGGTGGCTCGCAAAAGGGTTACAGTCAGACGCTTTGAAGGCACGCCTGTCAAAAGCCCGACGACTGCCTAACGATCTCAATCAACTTGCGGAACTCCGCATCATCTTGGTTCGATTTCCATACATTGATGAACTTGCAGACGATCTGCAGATTGCCCGGAGCGTAGTGTCCATTGCTGTTTATCCGGTCGAGCGAGCAGCAAAGCTGATGCTCTTCTCCACCGCGAAGCTGAAGAATCAAACCCGTAATGGCGCAAAGGCCGTCCTGCGCGTCGTAAAGGGCTGCTATGTAATCCGAAAGATCTTGCCGATTGACGAAGCCAAAGTCCTTGTTCTTGACATTGCGCTCTTCCCGCTGGCCGTTGGCTCGAAGCGTGGTATCCCAAGTGGTGTTGGCCATGTCGAAGAACGTGACTTGCCACGCGTTAAATGACCGCACCGGCTGCTTCCGCGATCCAGTTTGTGTTTTTGCTTTCCAATCGGGCGGGTTGTGCCAATGATTCAGGTTGTCGCCCGCAACTAGGGGAAGTGCATACGCAGCATAGTCTTCTTCAAGCTGTTGAAGCGTCGCTTCTGTAACAAGAAAATCTGGTGATTTAGGGTGGAGCCCTTTCCATTCTATAGGTGCCCCTTTCTGGTTCTTGTTCGACCAAGGCCGGGCTGGCTTACGGTAAAAGTAGACCTCAGAGGGGCTACCGGGGTTCGGTTTCGGATCGGGACCAACTTCTATGATCGGCGCGTCAGCAGTCGTGATCGTCCACCAAAGATGCTTACCATCCTGATGAAGCCACATGTCGTCGCTACTTTCGGTTATGATGGTTCCGAGATTGAACCAGCGACCAGAAACTGCCCGTGTCGGGGCGATGCCCTTCATTGTTTTCAAGTTAGCGACGCAGAAATCTATGTATTGCAAGCGATTTCCGGTGCGCCAATAGTCGTGCACCCGGACGTCTTGCATTGTTGCAATCTCATGCCGCGCAAGGCACTCTGGCCATGCATAATTTTCTCGGCCAAAGTTCGCGATGTAAACTTTCATTATCCCGTTTATCCTCGTGACTCAGCTGCCGTCAGCCAAATCCTCGCCAATGATTGTCCCATCGTCGGGCGCGATCTCGACCTCGGGCTCAACCAGCACCACTTCCGCCTCCTCCTCGCTCTCCTCGATCCGCGCCGCACCCACCACGTGCTCGCCGGGGGCCACGTCGAACAGGCGCACGCCCGCCGAGTTGCGGCCGATGACGCGCAGGGTGCCCACGGTCATGCGGATGAGCTTGGCCTGATCGGTGACGAGCATGAGCTGCTGGCCGTTGGCGGCGGGGAAGCTCGCGACGACGGGGCCGTTGCGCGCCAGATTGTCGATATTGGTGATGCCCTGGCCGCCGCGCCCGGTCCGCCGATATTCATAGGCCGAGCTGCGCTTGCCATAGCCGTTGGCGCAGACGGTGAGGATGAACTGCTCTTTTTCGGCCATTTCGGCGGTGCGCTCGGTGCTGAGCGTCGGGGCGTTCTCATTGTCTTTCCACGGGGCAGCGCGGAGGTATGCTTCGCGCTCCTCTGGCGTCGCGCCCGAGCGGTGGAGGATCGAGAGCGAGATGACGGCATCGTCCCCGCGCAGCATGATGCCGCGCACGCCGGTCGACGCGCGCGACTGGAACTCGCGGACGTCGGACCCCATGAATCGGATCGCCTTGCCCTCGCGCGTGGCGAGGAGAACGTCGTCGCCCTCGGTGAGCAGCGCGACGCCGATCAGCCGGTCGTCGGCATCGTCGCCTTCGAACTTCATTGCGATCTTGCCCGCGGTCGGCACGTTGGTGAAGGCGTCCATGCTGTTGCGGCGGACATTGCCGCGCGCGGTGGCGAACATGACGTGGAGCTTGCCCCAATCGGCTTCGTTTTCGGGGAGCGGCAGCACGGTCGAGATGGTTTCGCCCTGGCTCAAGGGCAGGAGGTTGATCATCGGCCGGCCGCGCGTGTTCGGCCCGCCTTCGGGGAGGCGCCAGACCTTCATCCGGTAGACCTTGCCGAGTGTGGAGAAGAACAGGACGGGGGTGTGCGTGCTGGTGACAAAGAGCTGGGTGACGACGTCCTCGTCTTTCGTGGCCATGCCCGCACGGCCCTTGCCGCCGCGACGCTGCGCGCGGAAGATGTCCAGATTGGTGCGCTTGATGTAACCGTCGAGCGTCACCGTGACGACCATGTCCTCGCGTTCGATCAGGTCTTCGTCATCGATCCCGTCGCTGGCAGGCGCGATGAGCGTCCGCCGCGGTGTTGCAAACTCGGCACGGACAGCGGCGAGCTCGGCCTTCATGACGTCATAAAGCTTCACACGGTCGGCCAGGATCGCGAGGAGTTCGGCGATACTGTCCGCAAGCGTTTTGAGTTCGTCGCCGATTTCGTCGCGGCCGAGCGCGGTCAGGCGGTTGAGGCGCAGCTCGAGGATGGCGCGCGCCTGCGTTTCGGACAGGCGATAGGTGTCGCCCTCAATGTCGCTCTCGATCGCCTCGACGAGCGCGATATAGGGGCGGATTTCGCTGATTGGCCAATCGCGGCCCATGAGCGCCTCGCGCGCTTCGGCGGGGCTCGCCGAGGCGCGGATCATGCGCACCACCTCGTCGAGATTGGTGACGGCAATAACGAGGCCGAGCAAGATGTGCGCCCGGTCGCGCGCCTTGGCGAGCTCGAACTTCGAGCGGCGCGTGATGACTTCCTCGCGGAACTTGACGAACGCCTCGACGATGTCGCGCAGGTTGAGCAATTCGGGGCGGCCACCGCGGATGGCGAGCATATTGGCCGGGAACGAGCCTTGCGCGGGCGTGTGCCGCCAGAGCTGGTTGAGGACGACTTCGGGCGTGGCATCGCGCTTCAGGTCGATCACGACACGCACGCCGAGCCGGTTCGACTCGTCGCGGACGTCGCTCACGCCCTCGATGCGCTTGTCCTTGGCGGCTTCGGCGATCTTTTCGACAAGCGCGTTCTTCGATTGCTGATAGGGGATTTCGGTGAGCACGATCGAGCGGCGATCAGCGCGACCCTCTTCGATCTCATATTTCGAGCGGACGATGATCGAGCCGCGCCCGGTGGTGTAGGCGAGCCGCGCGCCGTGCTGGCCGAGGATGACGCCGCCGGTCGGGAAATCGGGGCCGGGGACGTAGGCCATCAACTCTTCGGCAGTGATCGCGCCATTTTCGATATAGGCGAAACACGCGTCGACGACTTCGCCGAGATTGTGCGGTGGGATATTGGTCGCCATGCCGACCGCGATGCCGCCTGCGCCGTTGACCAGCAGGTTCGGGAAGCGCGCAGGGAGCACCTGCGGTTCTTCGCGCGATCCGTCGTAATTCGGCTGGAAGTTGACCGTGTCCTTGTCGAGATCCTCGATCAGCGCCATCGCCGCCTTGGCGAGCCGCGCCTCGGTATAGCGCATCGAGGCGGGCGGATCGGGGTCCATCGAACCGAAATTGCCCTGGCCGTCGATCAGCATGAGGCGCATTGCCCAGTCCTGCGCGAGGCGCGCGAGCGCGTCGTAGATCGAGCTGTCGCCATGCGGATGGTAATTGCCCATCACGTCGCCGACGATCTTGGCAGACTTGCGATAGGGGCGGCCGGGGATGAATCCGCCTTCCTGTGCTGCGAAGAGGATGCGGCGGTGAACCGGCTTGAGGCCGTCACGCACATCGGGAAGCGCGCGCGCGACGATGACCGACATCGCATAGTCGAGATAGCTCGACTTCATCTCATCGACGATGTTGATCGGCGTAATATCGGAGGGGTCGGCGAGGATCGTCTCGTCGGTCATTCAGGTCTCGGCTTTCGATGACAATTGCGTGTCAGAAAGCCTAGCGGGTCGTTCCGGCAATTGCCAGCATTGCGGCCTGGCCGCGCGCGTTTTTGCGAACCTTTAGCGCATGCGCTGATAGGTGTAGATGCCGCCATCGGCGAACAGGGCGAGCGAGAGCACGTCGCCGTTCAGGACATAGGAGCGGACATTCTCGAAGTCGCGCGGCAGCCGGTTGCTGAACGGTTCGGGCGGGCAGGCGGCGCGCGTTGTCGCCATCGGGCTGAAGGTCAGATTGCTCTCCCCGGTGCTCGCCCAGCTGCCCGAGCCGCGGTTGCAATCGAGCTTCATTGCGACCTGGCCTTCGGGGAGGAACTCGATCGTATATTGATCGGCCATCATGGGGCGGATTGTGCCGATGGTATCGTCCGACGACTGGAACGACACGAGCTGCCATTTGCTGCCGACGAGCGCGGCGCTGCCTGCAGGGGCGACGGGCGGCGTCGGGGCGCAGCCGACGGCGAAGAGCGAGGCGGCGACGATCAGGGCTTTGCGTGACGGCATTGCTAATTCCCCTCGCAGAGCTGCGCTCGTCGAAACGCGCCATTCAATTTTGCCCCTGTGCAGGTTGAAAATCAATCGGGAATCCGGGTGCCGTCCCATGCGAAATGGCCGCCGCTGTCCGCCGGAGTGAGCGCTGCGATCACCGCGAGCAGACGCTCGGCTGCGTGCGCGGGGGTGAATAGTTTTTCGGGGGCGACATTGGCCTGAAAGGGTTTGCTCAAGGCGGTATCGACCGTGCCGGGATGGAGCGTAACGACGATGGCATGCGGGCGGGTGCGCGCGACTTCGATAGCGATGCTTTTCACGAGCATGACGAGCGCGGCTTTCGAGGCGCGATAGCCGTGCCAGCCGCCGGTGCGGTTGTCACCGATGCTGCCGACGCGCGCGCCGAGCACGGCGAAGACGGCGCGGTCGTCGCGCGGGAACTTCGGGATGAGGTGCTTGGCGACGATGGCAGGAGCGATCGCGTTGATCGCGAAACTGCGAGCGAGCATCGCGGGGTCAAGTTCCTTCAGCGCGCGTTCGGGGCGCTGCTCTGTGTCATGGAGCATGCCGGTCGTGACGATGGCAAGATCGACGCGATCGAGCGTTGCGGCGGCGCGGGCGATGCTGGCCTCGTCAGTGGGATCGACATCAGGGCGCGACCAGCGCAGCGCGCCGGGGAGCGCATCGGCAAGCGCCCGGCCAATCCCGCCCTGTCCGACGACGACCCGGCTCACAGCCCCTCGCCGCCGACCCAGTGGGCGTTGGCGAGTTTGCGGGCGACTGCCCAGACCTGAACGCGGATATCGGGCACGGCGTTGATTTCCCAGAATGCGCCGCGCGTCATGGGACCGAGTGCGAACAACGCCGGATTGGGTATTCCGTTACGTCCGATCAGATTGCCGGCACGATCGACGTCGAGGCCGAGGCGGCAGATGTCGGCGCGAGCGTGTCCATCGGCCACGAGCCCCTGGAGCAATGGTTCGCTCGAACGCGCGAGATCGCCCTGCGGGCCGGTGCAGTTGACGATCCGGCGGACGTGCAGCGTCGAGACCGTGTCGCTGCCCCGGCCGCGCCAATCGACGGCGACCGAGCGGGCTTCGGGTTGGTAGGCGACCGGCTTGGCTGCGAGCGCGGTGAGGCGGCCATCGGCGCGCATCGCATCGAGCCGCGCGGCGACCGAGGGCGCGATCCGGTGGCGGTGCACGTCCCACCACGGGCGCATGTGGCGCAGGAAACGTGCCTGCTCCTGCGGACTTGCCGCGCACCAGAGCGATTGCGTGAAAGGGCGCAAGCGATCGACCGCATTGCGCCAGCCGATTGCGTCCGCCGCTTCGCGCACGGCGCGGACCAGCGGGCTGAGTGCGGTCGGCGGGCGATCGTCGAGGGGGATCACAGGCGGCTGGGCAGCGTCGTGCATGCGCGGGAGCAGGCCACGGCGCGACATGGCGATGATCCGTCCGGTGAAGCCACGGGCGGCGAGGAGAAGCGCGGCATCGACCATGGTGAGTCCGGTGCCGAGCAGCAGCACGCTGTCGTCAGGCCCCAGGCCTTCGCCGATATCGCCCGCCCAGGGATCGCCGCGATAAAGATCGTCGCCGAGTGCCACCGGATCGAGCGGGGCGGGCGCGTGCGGCGGGAGATTGCCCATGGCGAGGACGGCGACATCGGCAGTTACGGTGCCGCCGCTGGCGAGCGTCACCGCAACGCCGGTGTCGCCGGTTTCCAGCGCGAGTGCGGTATCGCGCACGAGGCGCAGGCGCTGCGGCGCTGCGGCGATCGCATGGCCAAGCTCTTCGGCAAGATAGTCGCCATAGACGATGCGCGGCGCAAAGGTGGCGGCGCAATCGCCGGTGCGCGCCGCCAGCCAACGCGCGAAATGCCCCGGATCGTCGGGATAGGCGCTCATGTTTCCGGCGCGGACGTTGAGCAGATGATCGGGGTGCGCGGCCGAATAGGCAGTGCCGCGCCCGGCCTGCGGCGCACGCTCGATCAGCACGGCATCCGGCCCGTCGTGCCGGAGCAGGTTGATCGCGGTCAGCGTGCCGCTGAAACCGCCCCCGATAATCACGACTTTTTTGGTAGCCATTGGCATGCGCTAATGTGCCGCTGTGACGGGGCGATGACGGCTATTCGGGGAGGAAATCGGGGACCGAGAGATAGCGCTCGCCAGTATCATAGTTGAACCCGAGCACGCGCGCGCCGACGGGGAGATCGGGGAGTTTCTGGGCGATGGCGGCGAGCGTCGCGCCCGAGCTTATCCCAACGAGCATGCCCTCTTCGGCGGCCGCGCGCTTGGCCATTGTCTTGGCGTCTGCGGGGTCGACCTTGATCACACCGTCGAGCAATTGCGTGTGAAGGTTGGCGGGAACGAAGCCTGCGCCGATGCCCTGGATGGGATGCGGACCCGGCTGGCCCCCTGAGATGACCGGCGAGAGCGTCGGCTCGACAGCGAAGACCTTGAGCAAAGGCCAGGCGGCTTTGAGGACTTGCGCGCAGCCGGTGATGTGGCCGCCGGTGCCGACGCCGGTGATCATCGCGTCAAGCCCTTCGGGGAAATCGGCGAGGATTTCCTTAGCTGTCGTATCGACATGCACCTGGATGTTCGCAGGGTTTTCGAACTGCGCGGGCATCCATGCACCCGGTGTCGCCTCGACCAGTTCGATCGCGCGCTCGATCGCGCCTTTCATGCCTTTCTCGCGCGGCGTGAGATCGAACGTCGCGCCATAGGCAAGCATGAGGCGGCGGCGCTCCAGACTCATGCTTTCGGGCATGACGAGGACGAGCTTGTAGCCCTTGACGGCGGCGACCATGGCGAGGCCGATGCCGGTGTTGCCTGAAGTGGGCTCGACGATCGTGCCGCCGGGCTTGAGCGCGCCCGATTTTTCGGCATCCTCGATCATGGCGAGGCCGATCCGGTCCTTGATCGAGCCGCCGGGGTTCGAACGCTCGGACTTGATCCAGACTTCGGCATTGGGAAACAAGCGGCTGACGCGGATATGCGGGGTGTTGCCGATCGTCTCGAGGATGGTGGCGGCTTTCATGCTGGTTTCTCCTGCATCACGGCTTGGGGCAAAACGCTGTCGGGCGGATCGAAGGTGCGGGCGCGCCGCAATTCGGGAAACCAATAGGCCCAAAGTCCGGCGACCGCCACTGCCGCGCCGCCGCCGAAGACGACTGCTCCGACGGGCCCGAGCAGCGCCGCCGCCACGCCCGACTGGAGCTCGCCGAGTTCGTTCGAGGCCGAGATGGCGAGCCCCGAGACCGCCGAGACGCGGCCGCGCATCGCATCGGGCGTGTAAAGCTGGACCAGCGAGGAGCGGACATAGACGCTGAGCATGTCTGCTGCGCCGAGCAACGCCAGCGCGGCGAGCGAGAGCATGAGGCTGCGCGAAAGGCCGAAGACGATTGTGAGCACGCCGAACGCAGCGACGGCAGCGAGCATCTTGACGCCGACATTGTCGCGCAACGGCCGCCACGCGAACCAGAGCGCGACGAGCGCGGCCCCGACAGCGGGGGCGGCGCGCAGGAGGCCGAGGCCTTGCGTGCCGACTTCGAGAATGTCGCGCGCGAAGACGGGGAGCATCGCAGTCGCGCCGCCGAGGAGCACGGCGAACAGATCGAGCGTGATCGCGCCGAACAGGAAGCGGTGATTGCGGACATAGGCGAGACCATCGGCCATCTGGCGCAAGGGATGCGCGCTGCCCTCGAACGGCGGCGGCACGACGCGGCGGATGGGGGTGAGCGCGAGGATCGCCACGCCCAGCAATGCGGCTGCCGTCCAATAGGGGAGCGCGGCGTCCTCGGCGTAGAGAAAGCCACCGAGCGCGGGGCCGACGACCGAGCCGAGCTGCCAGGCGATGGCGCTCATCGCGATCGCCTTGGGCAGCAGCGCGGCCGGGACAATGTTCGGCGCGATCGCGCTCATTGCCGGGCCGACGAAGACGCGCGCGACGCCATGCAGCGCGGCCAGCGTGAACAGCAGCGGGAGCGTGAGCAGATCCTGCCCGGTCGCATAGCCGAGCGCGAGCGCGACCAGCAGGTCGACCGCGTTGGCGAGCCGCGCGACGGTCCGGCGCTCGAAACGATCGGCGACCCAGCCGGCGAGCGGCGTCAGCAGCGCGAGCGGCACGAACTGGACGAGGCCGAGCAGCCCAAGCTGAAACGCCGCTTCGCGCACGCCCATGCCGTAATCGGTGCGCGCGGTATCATAGACTTGATAGCCGATGATGACGACCATCCCCATGGTCGCGAGCACTGCAGCGAAGCGGGCGAGCCAATAAAGCCGGAAATCGGGGATCGCGAGCGGGGAGGACGGAAGCGCGGTCACGTCCTCCCCTTGGCGGTTCACATCATCGGCTGCAATGGCAGCGCGTCTTCATGAGGCGCTTTCATTTCTTCGCGTCCGGCGACTTCCTCTGCATTGAGGAAGGCGATCAGGTCGCGCGTGATTTCAGTCGTATGCGTTGCGAGGGCGCCATGGGGTGCGCCGTCATATTCGATGAACTG
Source organism: Sphingomonadaceae bacterium (assembly GCA_046153865.1). GTDB lineage: Bacteria > Pseudomonadota > Alphaproteobacteria > Sphingomonadales > Sphingomonadaceae > Sphingomonas_O. The sequence goes on along the minus strand of JBJXFA010000073.1, from coordinate 103,107 downwards.
TGCATGCGCGATCATTTCGGCCGTTCGTCGGCTGGAAGCCTCAATCGGGACGTTCTTGTCGCTCGTTCCGTGAATTATGAGCGTGGGGACGGTAATGGCAGCGACATCCTGCCTGAAGTCAGTCGTCGACCAGGCGCGAGCGCAAGCGACCGTTGGCCATTGCCCAGCCATCATCGCGGCCTGGAACGAGGCATCGAGCACGCCCTGGCTGACCGGACGATCAAGTAGGCCGACGCCGTAGAATTGCTTGATGAAGGTCTGCAGGAAGCCGGCACGGTCCTCGGTGAGTTTGTCCATGACATCGTCGAAAACGCTCTGATCAATCCCGTCAGGATTGTCTGAGGTTTTCAAAAGATAGGGCAATACCGATGCGATCAGCGCAACTCGACCGATCTTGGCACCGTCATGCTTTGCCATGTAGCGCGCGACCTCGCCGCCCCCCATCGAAAAGCCGACGAGCGCTGCGTCGTTCACGCCACACGCCTCGATCACGCAGGCGAGATCGTCGGCCAGCGTGTCATAATCATAGCCCTCCCATGGCTGGTCCGATCGGCCGAAGCCGCGGCGATCATAGGCAATGGTGCGAAACCCGGCCGTTGCGAGGCCGAGCGCGACATCGTCCCAGCTGTCCGCGTTCAGCGGCCAGCCGTGAATAAGGATGACGGGCTTGCCGGTCTTCGGCCCCCATTCCTTGGCGTAAAGTTCGCAGTCTTCGGTGTTGGTGGCGATATAGGTCATGAGCGCGTTTCCTTTGGCGAATGGCAGCAAGGGAACGGGCAGAACTGGCTTTTGTGCCGTCGCCGTCAGACGAGCGGAATGCTGTCGCCGATCTTTGTGCGCGCGTTTTGCGTGACGATCACGATGTCACCGACGTTTACCGCATCGAAGAGCTTTGCCGCGAAGGCGATCGGCAGGCCGACGCAGCCGTTGGTCGCCAGATCGGGGCGCACATCGTCGGTCCCGTGGACTGCGATGCCGTCGCCGGTCAGGCGCAGCGTGAAGGGCATCGGCGCATCAGCGTAAATGTTCGACCAGTGATCGCGCTTCTTCAGCAGGATCGGGAAGCGGCCAAGCGGCGTCGGCTTGTGATCGGCCCCGTAAATGATCGTCGAGACGCCGATTTCGTGGCCGTCGCGGAACACCGAAAGCGTTTGCGCGCCGATGTCGATCGTGACGAGCATCGGTCCGGTGGCGGGGGCCTTGCTTTCGTCCCAGTGCCAGCTGCCATGCACGAGCGGCCCCGCGATCGGCAGCGCGCTGCGGAGCGGATAGGCGGCTTGTTGCAGTGCTGCAGCGGGTCGGGCCGCGGCGACCGGTTGCGGCGGCGGGGCGACGATGATGAGGGGCGGCGGCGGGATGAGAAGCGCGAGAACAGCGGCGAAGATCAGCGCGGCGAGGCTCGGTGCAGCAGCGGCAAGCGGTCTTGGCGGACTGCGGCGAGAAGTGAGGCGAGCCATGGTTGACGCGCTGTTTACCGGATTTGTTGCCGCCCGGGGAGGGGGCTTGTGCGGGTGCCCCGTTGTGAGACGTTAGCGATGTTGGTTTGGGCATATCCCATTCAAGCTGGATCCTCCCAATCCGTTCGTGCCGAGCGAAGTCGAGGCACCCAGCCCGGACCGGTCCCTCGACTGCGCTCGGGACGAACGGAGGTAGGATTCAATTAAATCAGGACGGTTCTAGGCTGCAGCATTGGTCACAAAGCTATCGAGCACGCGCTTCCGGCCGGCGGCCTCGAAGTCGATCTCGAGCTTGTTGCCCTCGATTTCGGCGATCGTGCCATGGCCGAACTTCTGGTGGAACACGCGCTGGCCGATGCTGACATCGCTGCGGCCCTTGTTGCCGAGGCTGATCGCGGGGCCGCGCGCCTCGACGATGCGTGACGGCGCGGGATCGAAGCCGGTCGTGGCGCGCTGCCAGCCGGGGCCGCGCCCGGTCCCGCGGGTCACATTGGCGAAGGGATCGGCCTGCGTCGTCCAGTTCGCGCGCCACAGGCTTTCGCCACCTGCCATCGTCGTTTCATGCTCGACGTGCGCGGCAGGAAGCTCGCCGACGAAGCGGCTGGGGATCGAGCTGGTCCACTGACCGTAAATCCGGCGGTTGGCGGCGTGGAGGATCGTCGCCTCACAGCGGGCGCGCGTGATCGCGACATAGGCGAGACGCCGCTCCTCCTCGAGACTGGCCTGGCCGCCCTCATCGAGCGCGCGCTGCGACGGGAAGACGCCTTCCTCCCATCCGGCAAGGAAGACTTTTTCGAATTCGAGGCCCTTGGCGGCATGAATGGTCATGATCGTGACCTTGGCGCTTTCGGCCTGCGCCTCGTTGTCCATGACAAGGCTGACGTGTTCAAGGAATGCACCGAGCGTTTCGTATTCCTCCATGGCGCGGGCGAGTTCGGTGAGGTTTTCGAGGCGACCCGAGGCCTCGACGGTTTTTTCCGCCTGCAGTGCGGCGGTGTAGCCGCTCTCGTCGAGGATTTGCCGCGCGAGATCGGCATGCGGAAGCTGGCTCGCCAGATCGCGCCAGCGCGCCAGATCGCCGACGAAATTGCCGAGCGCGCGGCGCGCCTGCGGAGTCAGCTCGTCGGTATCGAGGATGCGCGCGGCGGCCTGCACCAGCGGCATGCCCTGCAGGCGCGCGAGCATCTGGATGCGGGCGATCGCCTTGTCGCCGAGGCCGCGCTTGGGGACGTTGACGATGCGTTCGAACGCGAGATCGTCCGAGGGCTGGTTTACAAGCCTGAGATAGGCGAGCGCGTCGCGGATTTCGGCGCGCTCGTAAAACCGGAAACCGCCGACGATCCGGTAAGGCATGCCGATGGCGATGAAACGGTCTTCGAACTCGCGCGTCTGATATTGCGCGCGGATGAGGATCGCGATGCCGTCGAGCGAGCCGCCGCGCCGTTGCCAGCCCTCGATTTCGTCGCCGACGCGGCGCGCTTCCTCGGGGCCGTCCCAGACGCCGATGACTTTCACCTTCTCGCCCTCGGCCTGATCGGTGAACAGCGTTTTGCCGAGGCGGCCGCTGTTGTTGGCGATCACTCCGCTTGCGGCGGCGAGGATGTGCGGAGTCGAGCGGTAATTCTGTTCGAGGCGGATGACTTTGGCACCGGGGAAATCGCGTTCGAAACGCAGGATGTTTTCGACCTGTGCGCCGCGCCATGAGTAGATCGACTGATCATCGTCGCCGACGCAGCACAGGTTCTTGCGCGCCTGGGCGAGCAGGCGGAGCCAGAGATACTGGCTCGAATTGGTGTCCTGATATTCGTCGACCATGATGTAGCGGAAGCGCTGCTGATAGTGCTCGAGCACGTCGCGGTGTTCTTTCAGGATCACGAGCATGTGGAGCAGCAGATCGCCGAAATCACAGGCATTGAGCGCTTTGAGGCGTGCCTGATAGGCGGTGTAAAGCTCGCCGCCGCGGCCATTGGCGAAGCGCTCGCTCTCGCCGGCGTCGATGTCTTTGGGCGTCAGGCCCTTATTTTTCCACTGATCGATCAGCCCCGCAAGCGCGCGGCTCGTCCAGCGCTTCTCATCGAGATCGGCCGCCACGATGAGCTGCTTCATCACACGCAGCTGATCGTCGGTATCGAGGATCGAGAAATTCGACTGCAGCCCGACGAGCTCGGCGTGCCGCCGCAGCATCTTGGCGGCAATCGCATGAAACGTGCCGAGCCAGGGCATCCCCTCGACCGCGTCGCCGACAGCTAAGCGCACGCGCTCGCGCATTTCGCGTGCGGCCTTGTTGGTGAAAGTGACGCTCAGGATTTCGCTGGGGTATGCTTTGCGCGTGTAAACGAGGTGCGCGAGCCGCGCAGTGAGCGCCGCCGTCTTGCCGGTGCCCGCACCCGCAAGCACGAGTACGGGGCCGTCAGTGGTCAGCACCGCCTCGCGCTGCGGCGCATTGAGGCCGCGCAGATAGGGCGGGTCTTGCAGAGTCGGGTGCGGCAGGGCCATGTGTGAACAGCTAGGGAACGGTTGGTGCGGGGGCAACCGGCGTTTTGTGGCCGCGTGACAAACTCGGGCGCATTTCGGCGCGTCCCGAATCGGGACAGGGGCGCACACGCATCTTTTGACGTGGCCCGACCGTAACTTCGACGCCCGGTCTTGGTTAAGCCGGGTTAGGGAGACAATCATGAACACGCATTCGATTTGGGTCGCCACAGCGTTGCTGGCGGTGACGGCGCCAGCGCAAGCTGCGCAGTTCGATTTCAGCTTTGCAACCGATTCACTGCTGTTCGGCGGCCCGGTGAGCGGCAGCGGCGTTTTCACGACGACCGATACGCCGCTGACCGTTGGCGGGCGGACGGCGTTTGCGATCACGTCGATCACGGGGATGGTCAATGGCTCGGCGATCGATGCCCCGCTGGGCGGCAGCTACGGGAATTATTTCACCAGCGGCCCGGCGTACCTCGATGGCAGCGGCGTCAATTTCTTCACGGTTGCCCGAAACGATGTCCGCTTCTTCTTTCAGGATTCGGTGTCGCGCTACCGGGTGAACACGTTCAGCCCGGGATCGTCGTCGTTTGTGGCTGCACAATCGTCACCAGCAGTGGCAGCGGTGCCCGAACCGGCGACGTGGGCGATGATGGTCTTTGGCTTCGGCCTTGCGGGATATGCGCTTCGCAGCAGGCGTCGCCGAGCGCAAATTGCGTTTGGCTAGGCCGTGGTGCCGTGGCGCAGTAAAGTGATCATCGCTTTGCCGTGAACACGCTCGGCCTCGACGTCGAACCCTTCGACTGCCACCGCCTCGCCCTTGGCCGTCTCGACACTAACGAGCGCGCCGGGGGCGATCCAGCCGAGGCGCAAGCAGCGTTCGAGCGCGACGACACCCGCGCCGGTCCGGTACGGCGGATCGAGCAGGATCAGGTCGAACGGGGTGCTGGCGGGCGGGAGCGCGAGCACCGATTGCGCGCGAATGTCGCAGCGCTGGATGGCCCCCAGCTTGGCGACATTGGCGCGCAAGGCATCGAGCGCGGCACCGTCCTGCTCGACGAAGGTGCAGTGCGCGGCACCACGCGACAGGGCTTCGAGGCCGAGTGCGCCCGATCCGGCGAACAGGTCGGCGACGCGCAGGCCATCAAACGTGCCGAGGCGGCTGGTCAGCATCGAAAACAGCGCTTCGCGCGTGCGATCCGCGGTCGGGCGGGTTTCAGTCCCCTTTGGTGCCCCGAGCGGGCGACCGCGCCAGTCGCCGGCGATGATGCGCATCAGCGGGGCGAGCGTGGCTTGGCCGGACGCGCGGGCTTGGCGGGCGGGCGCGCCTTGGCCCAGCCGGTGCGATCGACCTTCTTGTGCGCCGGACGCGGCTCGGTGGTTTCGACGACCGGCCTCGCCACCGGTTTGGCCCGGACGACCGGCGCGGCGACGCGGGCGACCCGCGGTTTGGGTGCCGGTTTGGGCGGTGCGATCCGCCAGTGCTTGCGCAGCGCCATGCCGGGAAGCGCGGAATCGGTGGCGACTGGCGTCGGCTTGGCCTTGCCGAGCTCCTTGATGAACTCGACGAGCTGGTCCTGCTTCACTTCTTCGACTGCCCCCGCAGGCGCGCCGCCGAGCGTGAAGGGTCCATAGCGCGTGCGGATCAGGCGGCTGACTTCGAGGCCGAGATGCTCGAGAATGCGGCGGACCTCGCGGTTCTTGCCTTCCTTGATCGTCATCTCCACCCAGGCGTTGGTGCCGGTGCGGCGTTCGAGATTGGCATCGATGCTGCCATAGCGGACGCCATCGATCGTGATGCCGTCGATCAACGCCTCAAGCTGCGCCTGGGTGATGCTGCCATAGACTCGAGCCCGGTAGCTGCGCGGCAGGCCGGTTGCGGGCAGTTCGAGGCGGCGCTTCAGCTCGCCATCGGTCGTCAGCAGCAGCAGGCCTTCGGTGTTGAGGTCGAGGCGCCCGACGGGGACGACGCGCGGCAGATCCTTGGGCAGTTTGTCGTAGATCGTCGCGCGGCCTTTCATGTCGCGTTCGGCGGTCAGCAGCCCGGTCGGCTTGTGGTAGAGGAAGAGGCGCGTCGGCTCGGCAGCGGCGACCGGCTGACCATCGACAGTGATGCCCTTGAGGCTCGTCACGATCGTCGCAGGCGTTTCGAGCGGTTTGCCGTCGAGCGCGATGCGGCGCTCCTCGATCATGCGCTCGATCTCGCGGCGGCTGGCGACACCGGCGCGCGCAAGCAGCTTGGCAATGCGTTGGGGTTCTTTCACCGGACTGCGATAGCCGCTTCGGCCGCGCCGTGAAAGCCAGAGGCGTTCATCACGGGTCTTCCCTTGGCGTGACAGGCCGCTACGGTCACCCAAAACCAAGCGGGGAGCACGAGCATTGAACGAAGCGGGCGAAGCCGTTGCGGCGCGGGGCGGACTTTGGGACGGCGTGAAGCCCTATCTGGAGGCCGGGCCATTGGCGGCGCTTTTCTTGGGCATTTCGTCGGGTTTTCCATTCGCGATGATCGCGGCGACGCTGACGACCCGGCTCGCACAGGACGGCATCGACAAGAAGACCGTGACCGCGTTCAGCCTCGCGTTCCTCGTTTATAACTTCAAATGGCTTTGGGCGTGGATCGTCGATGGCGTCCGGCTGCCGGTGATCGGGCGGCTCGGCCAGCGCGTTTCGTGGCTGATCGTGTCGGGCGTTCTTTCGATAGCGGCGGTGATCAATCTGGGGCTTGCCGACCCCAAGGCCGACATCATCTGGGTCGCCTATTCGGCGATCCTCGTGGGTGCGGCCGGGGCGACATACGACATCGTGATCGATGCCTATCGCATCGAAACGCTCGAACCGCATCAGCTCGGTGCGGGGTCTGGGATGAGCCAATATGGCTGGCGGATCGGCTCAGCGAGTGCAGCTGCGCTCGCGCTCGTGGTCGCGGCGCGCGCGGGCTGGGACTGGGCCTATATTGCCTGCGCGGCGCTGGCGCTGCCTGCGATCCTCGTCGGCCTCGTGCTCGGTGAACCGAAACGGCGCGTCGTCACGATCGCCAAGCGCGGGATCGGCGAGGTTTTTGGCTCGATCTGGGGACCGTTTGCCGAATTTCTGGCGCGGCGCGGCGCAGTCGTCGTGCTGGCTTTCATTCTCGTTCACAAGATCGGCGATACGCTGGCAAACCTGACGCTGCGGCTGTTGTTCAACGATCTCGGCTTCACCAATGACGAGATCGCCTTTTACGATGTCGGTGTCGGCTTCTGGGCGCTGCTGATCGGCATTTTCGTGGGCGGGGTCGCCTATGCGCGGCTTGGCCTCAAATGGTCGGTGCTGATCGCGCTGGTGCTGATGGCGGTCTCGAACCTGAGCTTTGCGGGGCTGGCGTCGCTGGGCCATTCGAACGCGGGCATGGCGGCAGCGATCGGATTTGAAAACGCCGCGAGCGGCTTTGGCGGTGTGGCGCTGGTCGCCTATTTCTCGGCACTGTGCGACCTGCGCTTTACTGCGGCGCAATATGCCCTGATCTCCGCCGCGGCGAGCATCGTCGGCCGGTTTCTGACCGGCACCACGGCGGGGGCGATGATCGAGGGCATCGGCTATGTGAACTTCTATCTGTTGACCACCGCCTGCGCGCTGCCAGGCATCGTGATCTTCTGGTGGATGATGAAAAGCGGTCTGGTCGATGAAGCGATGGGGAGCGCGGGCGACGTCAAGGCCTGAATGGGCGGCCAATATCGTCAAGCGCGTCGCCAAGCGCCTGCGCGACCGACAGGACAGGCAACACGTCGAGCGACCCGGCAATTCGGGCAAGGGCAGACCGCACGACATCGGGATGAGCGCGCGCAATGTCGATCGCGAGGAGGATCGCCGCCTCGCCCTCGGTCATCCGGGGACAGCAGCAGGGCGCAATCACGATCGGCTGCTGCGATACGCGCGCCAATTCGGTGAGCAGCACGCGCATGAACATCAGCGGGCGGCGATAGTGCATGCCGAACGCGGCGAGCATCGCATTTGCGGCATGGGCATCGTCGAGGTCGTGCGCAGCGAGGCGGCGGATCACGAACAGCAGCGTGCGGGGAGCCCGCGCGTCGGGTGCGGTGTGCGGCATCAGTGAATCGATCGTCGGGGGTTGGGTCATACAGCATCCTTTCGAGGGTGCCGTTCTAAACGCTATTGAGAATCTTTCGCAACAATTATTCGGGGAGCGTGCCGTTCAAGCGCAGCACTTCACCGGCGAGATAAAGCGATCCGGCGACGAGAACGTCGCCGTGGGTTTGCTCAAGCGCATTTTCGAGCGATGCCGAGGTTTGCCCGCCCCAGCGCGCCGCGAGGATTTCGGGCGAGTGACTGTCATGATGCGGGACGGGAACGAAGGTGAGGCCGCGGGCATGCGGCGCAAGCGCGGCGAGAATGCCGTCGGCATCTTTGTTCGCCAGGATGCCGATGACGACGTGCATCGGCTGGCGCGCCAGCTCATTTGCCAGCTCGGCGGCGGCGGCGGGGTTGTGCGCCCCGTCGATCCACACCGCGCGATCCGCCGTCAGCGATCCGGGCGCGAGGCGCTGCAAGCGGGCTGGCCAGCTTGCTGTTGCGATCCCGGCGGCAATCGACGGCGCGCCGATCCCGGCGAGACGCGCCATCTGTGCCGCCAGATTGGCATTGCGATGCTGAAACGCGCCCGGAAGCGACGGTGCGAGTGTGGGGTCTATCGCCCAGTCGCGGCCTTCGAGCCACACGGGGGCAGCCGCCGCCTCAGCAACGGCAAGGATCGCGTCGCGCGCAACGGGCTCTTGCGCCAGCACGACGAGCGGGATGCCCGCCTTGGCGATCCCGGCTTTCTCACCCGCGATCTCCGCAATCGTATCCCCGAGGAAGGCCTGATGATCGAGGCCGATCTGGGCGACGCCGCAGATAGAGGGTATAACCACATTGGTGGCATCGAGCCGCCCACCAAGGCCGACTTCGATGACGCATGCATCCGCTGGCGTGCGGCGGAACGCGAGGAAGGCGGCGGCAGTCGTCGCTTCGAAAAAGCTCGGGCCAATGGCGTGCGCTTCGGCGACGTCGAGCACTTCGGCGAGCAGGGGCGCGAGCGCGGCGTCGTCGATGAGTGTGCCTGCAACCCGGATGCGTTCGTTGAAGCGCACGAGATGCGGGCTGGTGTAGACATGCACGGTCTGCCCGGCGCGTTCGAGGATCGCGCGGAGGAACGCGCAAGTCGACCCCTTGCCGTTGGTCCCCGCGATGTGGAACACGGGCGGGAGCTGGTCTTGCGGATCACCAAGCGCCGCCAGCAGCGCGGTGATCCGCTCGAGCCCGAGGATGTCACGTCCGGGCGAGAGCTGCGCAAAACGGTCGAGCTGGCGCTGGACAGCAGGGTCGGACGAACGCGCGTGATCGGGCATGCTAACCTCCCTCTCCCTTCAGGGAGAAGGCCGGGGAGAGGGCGGTCTTCGTCAAAGCCATCTTCAATTGTCGCAAGACTGCCCTCTCCCTAACCCTCTCCCTGAAGGAAGAGGGAACTCAGGCGGTCTCATGTTTCAGCGGAGCCAGATAACCAACCAATTGGGCGAGCGTTGCGCGGAGATCGGCGCGGGGCACGACCATGTCGAGCATGCCATGTTCGAGGAGATATTCGGCGCGCTGAAAGCCCTCGGGCAGCTTCTCGCGGATCGTCTGCTCGATCACGCGCTGTCCCGCAAAGCCGATAAGCGCATTGGGTTCGGCAAGCTGGACGTCGCCGAGCATGGCATAGCTTGCGGTCACGCCGCCGGTCGTCGGGTCGGTCATCACGACGATATAGGGCAGGCCTGCCTCGCGCAGCCGAGCGATCGCGACGGTGGTGCGCGGCATCTGCATCAGCGAGAGAATGCCCTCCTGCATGCGCGCGCCGCCCGCTGCCGTGAAAATGACGTAGGGCACGCGCGTGGCAATGGCGGCATCGGCTCCGGCGAGGAACACTGCACCCACCGCAACACCCATCGACCCGCCCATGAACGCGAAATCCTGCACGCCGACGACGACCGGTTGGCCATCGATCGTGCCTTGCGCGTTGAGCAGCGCATCTGCCTCTCCCGTCGCCAGGCGCGCGGCCTTGAGGCGATCGGCATATTTCTTGGTGTCGCGAAAACGCAGCGGGTCTTCGGCGACGCGCGGAGAGGGCAGCACGGTGTAGCCGGGATCGAGCAGCTGCGCGAAACGGACCTTGGGGCCGATCCGGCCGTGATGGCCGCAGCTCGGGCAGACGAACAGATTTTCCTCATATTCGCGCGCGAAGATCATCTGGCCGCAGCCGGGGCATTTGGCCCAGAGATTATCAGGCGTCTCGCGCCGGGCGATAAAGGGGATCGCGTTGCGGACGCGGTTGAGCCAGCTCATGCGTGCGGCTTAGGCAGAATTTCGCTCGAATGAAACAGCGAGGTTTCATCGATCCCGGTTACCCCCCTCGGGCGTGAACCGCCGCTGCCAGCGAGCGCACATAGGCTTCGACATGCGCGGGCGCGTCGGGACCGTGTTGCGCAACGATTTCGACGATCGCTGAGCCGACGACCACACCATCGGCGACGCGCGCGATGGCGGCGGCTTGTTCGGGAGTCCGCACGCCGAAGCCGACCGCGACGGGGAGGATCGTTGCGGCCTTGAGCTTTGCGACGGCGGCCTCGATGCTGGTCTGTGCGGCCTGCTGCAGCCCGGTGATCCCGGCGACGGAGACGTAATAGAGGAACCCTTCTGCGCCATCGAGCACGGCGGGGAGTCGCGCGGCGTCGGTCGTCGGGGTGGCGAGGCGGATTGGGGCGATGCCGGCGGCGCGCAAGGGGGCGGCGAGCTCGTCCTCCTCGGGCGGCAGATCGACGCAGATCACGCCGTCGACGCCCGCCGCGACGCATTGCTGCGCGAACCACTCCGGCCCACGGATCGTCATCGGATTGGCATAGCCCATCAGGACGAGCGGGACGCCCGGGTGCCGTGCGCGGAAGGCGGTGGCGAGCGCGAAGATATCGGCGGTGGTCGTGCCCGCCGCCAGACTGCGCAGGTTCGCCGCCTGGATCGCGGGCCCGTCGGCCATCGGATCGGTGAACGGCATGCCGAGCTCGATCACGTCCGCCCCGCCCGCGACAAGCGCGTCGAGGATCGCGGGCGTCGGGCCGTCGCCTGCCGTCACGAAGGTGACGAGGGCGGGGCCTCGCGAGAAAGCGGAGGAGAGGCGGGTCACGAAACCGAGGCGAGGAGGGCGATCAACGTTCCCAATATTGTGCACATTAAAGTCAGCAATCCTGCCATTATTACCGATATCTTGATTGTCTGCTTGTCGAGCGCGGCGTCGAGCATCTCTTTCGTGACGAGCTCCGTGACGCCGCCTTCGATTTCCGCAGCGATAGCCTCGGCGTGCTCCCGCGGCAGCCCCGATGCTGCAAGCCGCTGAGCAGAGGACAATGGATTGTAGCTGTTCATCGCACTCACATCATAGCGTCACCCCGAGCGCATCCGCAACGGTGAAGATGTCCTTGTCGCCCCGTCCGCACAGGTTCGCGACGATGATCGCGTCTTTCGGCATTGTCGGCGCGCGTTTGATGACGGCGGCGATGGCATGCGCGGGTTCGAGGGCGGGGATGATGCCTTCGAGGCGGCAGAGCGTCTGGAACGCCGCGAGGGCTTCGGTGTCTGTCACACTGTCATATTCGACGCGCCCGATTTCCTTCAGCCAGCTATGCTCGGGCCCGATGCCGGGATAGTCGAGCCCCGCGCTGATCGAGTGCGCCTCGGTGATCTGGCCGTCCTCGTCCTGCAGCAGATAGGTCTTATTGCCGTGGAGGATGCCGGGCGACCCGCCAGCGAGCGACGCGGCGTGCTGCTTGTCGAGCCCGTGCCCCGCCGCCTCAACGCCGAGCATCGCGACCTCGGCATCGTCCAAGAACGGGTGGAACAGCCCGATCGCATTCGATCCGCCGCCGATGCTCGCGACCAACAGATCGGGCAGACGGCCCTCGCGCGCCAGCATCTGTTCGCGCGCTTCGCGGCCGATCACGCTCTGGAAATCGCGGACCATCTCAGGGTATGGATGCGGCCCCGCCGCCGTGCCGATGATGTAGAACGTGTCCTCGACGTTGGCGACCCAGTGGCGCAGCGCCTCGTTCATCGCGTCCTTGAGCGTTGCCGAGCCGCTGGTGACGGGCACGATCTCAGCGCCGAGCAGCTTCATCCGGAAGACGTTGGGCGACTGGCGCTCGACGTCGCGCGCGCCCATGAAGATCGTGCAGGGCAGACCGAAGCGCGCGGCGACGGTGGCGGTGGCGACGCCGTGCTGGCCCGCGCCGGTCTCGGCGATGATCTTCGTCTTGCCCATGCGCATCGCAAGCAGGATCTGGCCGATGCAGTTGTTGATCTTGTGCGCGCCGGTGTGGTTCAGCTCGTCGCGCTTGAAATAGATTTTCGCGCCGCCGAGTTCTGCGGTCAGCCGTTCGGCGAAGTACAATGGGCTGGGGCGGCCGACATAATGTTCGAGCAGATCGTCGAATTGCGCGGCGAAGGCGGGGTCGGCCTTGGCGGCCTTATAGGCCCACTCGAGGTCGAGGATCAGCGGCATCAATGTTTCGGCGACATAGCGCCCGCCGAACTGGCCGAAATGGCCGCGCTCGTCAGGCTGGGTGCGCAAGGTATTGAGCAAGGTCATCGCACACCCCTAGCCGTTCGTGCCGAGCGAAGTCGAGGCACCTGTTCTGGGACAGCGTCCCTCGACTTCGCTCGGGACGAACGGATTAGGCCGTGGTCGCGGCCTTGAGGAACGCGGCGATCTTGTCCACATCCTTGACGCCGGGCGACGTCTCGACACCGGACGAAACGTCGACAAGCGGCGCGCCGGTCATGCGGATGGCCTCGGCGACGTTTTCCGGGTCAAGCCCGCCGGACAATGCCCAGGGCAGCGGATGGCGATGGCCGCGCAGCAAGGTCCAGTCGAAGCGCACGCCGTTTCCGCCCGGAAGATCGGCCCCCGCAGGCGGCTTGGCATCGTAGAGCACGAGCGCGGCGGCTCCTGAGAAGGCGGCGGCACGGTCCCGATCAGCGGCGGTGCGCACGGCAATCGCCTTCCAGACGTCGCGGCGATACGAATTTGCGATGCGCGCGACGGTCTCAGGCGTTTCGTCGCCATGGAGCTGCAGGATATCGAGCGGCACTTGCGCGCAGATGCGATCGAGCTCCTGCGCATCAGGAGCGACGAACAGGCCAACCGTCTTGACATGGGCCGGCACGCGCGCGGCGAGCGCGGCGGCCTGATCGACAGTGAGGTTGCGCGGGCTTTTGGCAAAGAATACGAGGCCGATGTGGCTCGCGCCGCCCGCGATGGCCGCGTCGAGGGCGACGCGCGTCGAGAGGCCGCAGATTTTGGTTTGGACGGGCATGCTGTCCGCCGTAGCCGAGGGCTACATCGCTGTCGAACGTCAGCGCAGCGCCCGGAAATGCTCGGCACGATCGACGAGGTGATTCATGTGCAGCGTTGCCGACCGGGTCAGCGGATGTGGAGTCGAGCCCGCTTGTGGGGCAATCGCGGCCGCCATGGCGCGGACCGAGGCGCGCTGATCCTCCGAGGCACCTTCGAGCAAGGCGATGACCACGTTTTCAAGTGCGATCGTGCGGATGCGCAATTGCGTCAGCTCAGCTTGCGTCATCGGCGGGTGATCGCCTGGCGTCACGTCGGGGTCGGTCGCACCGCCTTCATTGTCCCAGCGCGACATCGCACGCACCATCGGGTCGTTCATGGCATTGGCCTTTCGGTGTAAAAATCGACCTGCATCCTCATTGCGCCCACCGGCTCGACGAAGTGCAGCTGATCGGGCAGCAAAAGCCCGGGAATATCCGGCGAGAGCAGATGCTCGGACGGCGGATCGACGAACGACAGCTTGAGTTGACCCTCGATCACGCGGACGATGCCCCAAACTCCGGCCTTGGTGCGATGTTCGCGGCGAAGCGCTGCGGGCAGGTTGTTCTCGTCGAAGATCGGCGTCGACCGGTAAGGCTCCACCTCAAGCCGCCAGACGGATGTCGGTCGCGTGCTCGGGATAGGGCGCATGCCGCGTCGGATCGACGGGCCTGCCGCCCAGTTTGCTGGCATAGCCGTGATTGACGTCGCGGTGATGCGCTTCATCGGCGCGGACGATGAGGATCACGTCGCGCAGCGTCGCATCGTCGGGCAACTTCCAGTAATGCTTGGCGATCGCGGGCGCGGGCACGTTGGGCGAGCGGCCTTCGTCGATTTCCTGAAGGTAGAAGGTATAGCTCGTGACGGCCTCTTCCTCGAAATAGCCGACGACCCGGTGCGCCGTCTTCGACGAAACGAGATACAGGATCGAAAAGCCGACGAGGAACACCGCCTGCGCGGTCAGGATCACGATGCGCTCGAACAGGCTCGGTTTGGCGATCTCGATGAACGTCATCAGGTGCATGCGCTCGTTCTCGGCCTCCTCGATCAGCGTGCGGATCCAGCCCTCGTCGTCGCGCATCCGGCGCAGCGAGGTGAGGTGGGTGAACATTGCGCCGACCATGCCGGGCACCGCCGCGACGGTCTCGAGGACAACCGCGCGATGCCCGTAGCGCTTGGCAAAGAAAGTGTCGGCGCAGAAGCGCAGGAGCTTGGTGAAGCCCAGCGCGAAACGGTCCGAAAAGCCGTGCGGCTGATAGTGAATGACCGGCTGGGCGTCTTTTTCGCGGTCAAGCGTTTCGGGGTCGGGTGCGAGAATGGTATTGGCCATGATCGAACTCCTTGCGGGGACGTGCGTCGGTGTCCGAAAAATAGGAACGCGCTGCGGCTATCTCAACGGCAACCGTCGCGATCAGCCTTCGTTCCCCTCAAAGCGTCGCGCCGATGGCGCGGGCGGCGGCATCGGGATCGCTGGCCTGTGTAATCGGGCGGCCGATGACAAGAATGGATGCGCCCGCATCGAGCGCCGCGCGCGGGGTGACGACGCGCTTCTGGTCGGCGGTTTCGCCGTTCGCTGGACGAACGCCGGGCACGACGAAAAACCCGCCGGGCCAGAGTTTGCGCGCCGCGCGCACTTCATTCCCTGAGCAGACCACCCCGTCGAGCCCGGCTTCGCGTGCGCTGGCGGTCAGGCGCATGACCTGGTCGTGCGGGTCGCCGCTGATGCCGGCGGTTTCAAGGTCCGACGCATCGAGGCTGGTCAGCACGGTCACGGCGACGACTTTCGTGCCGCTGGGCGCGGCGGCTTTGGCATCCTCCATCATCGCGCGCCCGCCGCTTGCGTGAACGGTGATGATCGCGGGATCGAGGCGGCGCAGCGCCTGCACCGCCTTGGCGACGGTGTTGGGGATGTCGTGCAGCTTCAGATCGAGGAAGATCGGCAGGCGCAGCTTGGCCATCTCGTGAATGCCGGCGCGTCCGTTGGCACAGAAGAATTCAAGGCCGAGCTTGATCCCGCCGACATGGCCCGCGACCCGGCGCGCGATCTCCTGCGCCCGCGCCAGATCGGGCGTATCGATCGCGACCCAGATCGGGCTTGTCATCGCCGCATCTCAGGCAACGCCCCCGGGCGAGCCGATCGGCATCGTCACCGGCGCTATCGCATCGGCGCGGGGGAGCGGCTCGCTAGCTGCGCGCGTTTCGGCAAGGCTGCGGTTTGCCGCGTCGAGGCGGCGTTTGAGGCTCCAGTGCGTGGCGCGGTGCCACAGCAGGATGGGCAGCAAGCCGAGCATGAAGACGATGAACAGCAGCAGGGGCAGCGGCGTATCGACGATGATATCGCCCCACAGGCGGATGCTGACGATCTGCCAGTTGTTGAACGTGAAGATGACGCCGACGACAGCGAGGATAACCCAGAAAACGGTGCGCAGGAATTGCATGGACGTCAAAGCCCTCTCTTGTCGCCTCAGCTTAATGAGGTCGCGGCACCTTTGCCACCCATTGCCGCAATTTCAGCGCGGAGCTCGGCAATCAGCGGTGCAATGCTGGTGCAGCGCAGCGCTTCCTCGTCAAGGATCGCCGCGAACAGCGTGCGCTTCAGCCCGCCAATAATGTCAGCCGGAAGGGCACTGCCGGTCGGCAGCGTCGAGGCCAGAATGTCGATCAACCGTTCGGCCCCATGGAGACGGCCCCAAAGATAATCATTCTCGCGGTAAGCGCGGCTGAAAAAGGCACCGAAACTGTTGAAGCGAACGCCCTTGAGCGTCGCGCCCGACGGGCCCTGGCGGATCGACTGGGCATCCTCGGGCGCGATCCGGTCCACTTTGATGGTTTCGAATTCGTCGAAGCCTTCGCCCTGCGAGAGCAGGTAGGTCGCGACGTCGTAAAACGGGAAGCCGAGCCAGGCGAGCAACGGCATCCGGCGCATGGGGCGCGACAGGAGCGCGAGCGCATCGGCGATGACACGATCGGTCGCAGCATCGAGATCGGCGAGATCGTCAGGGCCCTGTGCTCCCATGTCGATTTCGAGCAGCCGCCCGAGACAGGCATAGATCGCCGCGCGCAGGCCCGAGAAATCCTGATCCGGATGCGTGTCATCCAGCAGCGCAATCTGGCGCGACATGAAGCGGAGGCGGCGGATTCGATAACGCAGATCACAGCGGCTGAGGAAGGCGGCGAGCGTTTCGCCGGGATCGGGCCTGCGCGGTTCGAGCGCGGTGGCCCTGAGGTGCGCATAAGCGAGGAAGCTGTGCCCTGCATCGCGCGCGGCGCGCGCTTCGGCACGGAGGCGCCAGGTCGCGAGGCGCGCTGGGTTCGGACGGTCGAGCAGAAACGTCCGGCCGAACAGCGCCTGCACGGACGCCTCGACTGCAGGGCGGATCGATTCGATGATCGCGCGTGTGCGGCGGATGCGCGACGAGCGCCCTTCGATCGCTTCGAGATTGTCGCGAATCGGCTGCTCGCGCGGCAGATCGGACAGCGCGCCGAGAATCGTCTTGAAGAAGCCGGGGATTTCGGCTGCGTCCTTGCGATTGCGCCCCACGCTGCGGTGGCCCGGCTTGGGATCGATATAGACGAACCGGCGGTCGACTTCGCGCCGCGCCGGACGATTGCGCAAGGCATCGATCGCAGGGCGGAACGGCGCATTTGCGAGCACCGAACCGTCGATCAGCACAGCATTTTCGGCGGCGCGGCTAGGCATGATCCGTGCGAGGAACTCCTCGCGACCGGGCCAGTCGCGCCCGTCCTCGTGCAACACGGCATCGAGCTCGGCGACCGTGAATGGAGGAAATGCGCCGGGAAAGCTGGCGGTCGCGCGCGCGGCGAACACGAGATCATTGGGATGCCCGATTGCCTGCGGATCGCCCGGCGCGTCGCGAAACGTCAGGGTTAGACGATGCTCGGTCTCGCTGATTTCGGGCGGGGAATTGAGGCGCAGGCGCTCGGGGTGCCCATGAAATTCGGTGACGGTGACGAACAGGTCGAGCGGCTGATCGTCGGGCAACAGGCGTGGGCCGAGCCCGCTTGCGGCCATGGCATCGAAGGCGCGCAGCAGCATGCGGTCAAAACCCGGTCCGCCAAACGGCGGCTCGAACCAGCGCGAGCGCATGAAGCGCTGCAGCTTGTCTTGCGCCTCGGCGTCAAGTTCGTCGGCGAACACCGCTTCCTGCCGGTTTGCGAACGCCCAGACGAGTGGCATCGCCCAGATTTTCGAGAAGCGCGACGGCATTTTCGCCTGCGGATCGAGCAGCGCATCGGCGTCGGCATCGGCCAGCCACAATTCGGTCAGCGGCTCGAGCGACTGGCCGGTCGCGATCGCCTGTGCAAGGAAAATGCCGTTGATCCCGCCTGCCGATGCACCGGCAATGATATCGGGCAGCACCCGCAGCTTGAGGCCCGAGGCTTTGGCGGCGGCTTCGAAGACAGCGTGCCATGCGGCTTCGACGGGCGTTGCGGGAGCGAGGGCATCGTGAAAGGCCCGGCTCGCGCGGGCCAGATGCCAGATTTCCTTAGTGATCCCGTGCATGTAAACGGCAAGGCTGATCCCGCCGTAGCAAACGAGGGCAAGGCGGAGTTCCTTTTCGCGCATGACCGCGACGCTAGGGGTTTGCGAAGCAAAATCCAGCACGAGTCGCGGTGCAGGCGGCCGCGCTTGCCGCGAGCACCGACGGCGTGGCTTTGCCACGACGCGAACCAGGGTCTTGCGTTCCTGCTTCGTTCGCGCCAAGGAACGCGCATGGCGCGCGCCCAGAAACGCTATGTCTGTCAGGCCTGCGGGTCGGTGTCGTCGAAATGGGCGGGGCAGTGCGACGACTGCCTTGAGTGGAACTCGCTGGTCGAGGACGCGGGCGCGGTCGTCACGCCGTTTTCGGCGCGGCACAATCTGCAGGCGGGCGGACGTGCCGTGGCACTCGTGCCGCTCGATGCCGAAACTGTGCTGCCTGCGCGCATGCCATCGGGCATCGGCGAACTCGACCGTGCGCTCGGCGGTGGGTTCGTGGCCGGTTCGGCGACGCTGATCGGCGGCGATCCGGGCATCGGCAAGTCGACGCTGCTGCTGCAGGCGGCGGCGCGGCTGGCGCTGGCGGGCAGACGCGTCGCTTATGTCTCGGGCGAGGAGGCAGCCGATCAGGTGCGGCTGCGCGCGCGGCGGCTTGGCCTCGGCAATGCGCCGGTGGGGCTCGCGGCGGCGACGTCGGTGCGCGATATTCTCGCCACCTTTCCGCAAGCGCCCGACCTGCTGGTGATCGATTCGATCCAGACGATGCATTCGGACTTGATCGAAGGCGCGGCGGGCACGGTCTCGCAGGTGCGCGCCTCGGCGGGCGAACTGATCCGGTACGCCAAGGAACGCGGCACTGCGCTGGTGCTCGTCGGCCATGTGACCAAGGACGGCAGCATCGCGGGCCCGCGCGTGCTCGAACACATGGTCGATACCGTGCTCAGCTTCGAGGGCGAGCGCAGCCACCAGTATCGCATCCTGCGCGCCATCAAGAACCGCTTTGGCGGCACCGACGAGATCGGCGTGTTCGCGATGGGCGAGGACGGTCTGGGCGAAGTCGGCAATCCGTCGAGCCTGTTCCTCACCTCGCGGGGGGAAGCGGTGACGGGGACGGCGGTGTTTCCCGCGCTGGAGGGAACCCGGCCCGTGCTGGTCGAGGTGCAGGCGCTGACGGTGCGGCTGGCGTCGGGCGCGACGCCGCGACGTGCGGTCGTCGGGTGGGACAGCGGGCGACTGGCGATGATCCTCGCCGTGCTCGAAGCGCGTTGCGGGCTGTCGCTGTCGTCGGCCGAAGTCTATCTCAATATCGCAGGCGGCTACCGGCTGAGCGATCCGGCGGCCGATCTGGCGGTGGCGGCGGCGCTGATCAGCGCGTTCAGCGAGCGCCCGGTGCCCGCCGACGTCGTGGCATTTGGCGAAGTCGCGCTGTCGGGCGAAGTGCGCCCGGTCGCGCATGCGGGCTTGCGGCTGAAGGAATCGGCGAAACTCGGCTTCGAGCGCGGCTGGGTGCCGCCGGGCGTCACCGGCGAAGGCATCGCATCGACCACGTTCCGCTCGCTGGGGGCGCTCGTCGATTTCATGCTGGGGCGCTAGCTCTTGCGCGGGCCGCAGCGGCTCATTAGGGCAAGCCCAGAACTTTCAATTTCATGAACGAAAAGGGTGCCTTCATGAGCGAGACCGCCGACCGGGTGAAGAAAATCGTTATCGAGCATCTCGGCGTCGATGCCGACAAGGTGACCGAGGATTCAAGCTTCATCGACGATCTTGGCGCCGACAGCCTCGACATTGTCGAGCTGGTCATGGCGTTCGAGGAAGAATTCGGCGTCGAGATCCCCGACGATGCGGCCGAGAAGATTTCGACCGTCAAGGACGCGATCACCTATATCGATACCAACAAGGGCTGATCCTGCCATCATGCCGGCCCCGACCAAGGGGCTTCGACAGGCTCGGCCCGCAAGGGTTGGGCCTGTTCACGTTTAGGAGAACCGAATGCGTCGTGTCGTCGTCACCGGGCTTGGCCTCGTCACCCCGCTGGGGGCCGATGTCGAAACCGCCTGGGCCAATATTCTCGCCGCCAAATCGGGCGCGGCGCGGATCACGCGCTTCGATCCATCCGACCAGAAATGCACGATCGCGTGCGAGGTCAAGGCGCACGATCACCCTTACGGCTTCGATGCGAGCAAGCGTGTCGATCACAAGGTGCAGCGTCAGGTCGATCTGTTCATCACGTTCGGGATCGACGCGGCAGGGCAGGCGATCGAGGATGCCGGACTCGTCGACGCGCCTGAGGCGATGCGACTGCGCATGGGCTGTTCGATCGGATCGGGGATCGGCGGGCTGCCGGGGATCGAGAGCGAATCGCTGGTGCTGGCCGCGAAAGGACCGAGCCGGGTCTCGCCGCATTTCGTGCACGGGCGGCTCATCAATCTCGTCTCTGGCCAGGTGAGCATCAAATACGGCCTGATGGGCCCCAATCATGCGGTGGTGACGGCGTGCGCGACGGGCGTGCATTCGATCGGCGATGCTGCGCGCATGATCGCGATGGACGATGCCGATGTGATGTTGGCCGGCGGGGCCGAAAGCGCGATCTGTCCGCTGGGCATCGCGGGTTTTGCGCAGGCGCGCGCGCTCTCGACCGCGTTCAATGACGCACCCGAGCGCGCCAGCCGCCCCTGGGACCGCGACCGTGACGGCTTCGTCATGGGCGAAGGCGCAGGCGTCGTCGTGCTCGAAGAATACGAGCATGCCAAGGCGCGCGGCGCGAAAATCTATGCCGAAATCCTCGGCTATGGTTTGTCGGGCGACGCCTATCACGTCACCGCGCCGCACCCGGACGGTTCGGGTGCCTTTCGCGCGATGGCGATGGCAATGCGCAAATCGGGAGTCGCGCTCGACGCGATCGATTATATCAACGCGCATGGAACCTCGACGCCGCTGGGTGACGAGCTCGAACTGGGCGCGGTCAAGCGGCTGTTCGGCGATGCGATCGGCGGGCTCTCGATGAGCTCGACCAAATCGGCGATCGGGCATCTGCTCGGCGGCGCGGGCGCGGTCGAAAGCATTTTCTGCATCCTCGCGCTGCGCGACCAGATCGTGCCGCCGACGCTCAATCTCGATACGCCGAGCGACGGCTGCGCGGGCATCGATCTGGTGCCGCATGTCGCCAAGCAACGGGCAGTGAAAGCGGTGCTCAACAATTCGTTCGGCTTCGGCGGCACGAACGCCTCGCTGGTGATGACATCGCTCTGATGCGCCGCCTCGTACCGATCGCGTTTGTGGTCTTGGCGCTCTTCCTGGCGCTTTCATACTTCCGGCCCGGCGGCGCGGTGCGCGATGCCACCGTCACGATCCCGTCGGGCGCGAGCCTGTCTTCGGCGGCATCGCAGCTTGAGGCGGCGGGCGCGGTGCGATCGGCGCAGATGTTTCTTGCCGAAGCGCGGATGCTCGGCGCGTCGGTGCCGATCAAGCCGGGCGAGTATCGCATCCGGGCAGGCATGACGAACGGGCAGGTGCTCGCGCTGCTCCAGTCGGGCAAAGTGCTGCAGCGGCTGGTGACGATCCCCGAAGGGATGCCTTCGGTGCTGGTGCATGAGCGGCTGATGGCCGTGCCGCTGCTGACCGGCGACATTCCGGTGCCGCCCGAAGGGTCGGTCTTGCCCGATACTTATGCCTATAGCCGCGGTGAAGCGCGGTCGGCGGTGCTCGCGCGCATGCAAAAGGCGATGCAGACTGCGCTTGCCAATGCCTGGGCGAACCGCAAGCCGACGGCAGCTGTCACCTCTCCCGAGGAGGCACTGGTGCTGGCCTCGATCATCGAAAAGGAAACCGGACGGCCCGAAGAGCGTCGTCTGGTCGCCGCCGTCTATTCGAACCGCTTGAAGCGCGGGATGCAATTGCAAGCCGATCCCACGGTCATCTATCCGGTCACGAAAGGAAGACCGCTCGGTCGGCGCATTCTGCGGTCTGAGCTGGACAGCGACAATCCCTATAACACCTACCGCCGCCGGGGCCTGCCACCGGGGCCGATCGCCAATCCCGGCAAGGCGTCGATCCTTGCGGCGCTCGATCCGGCACCCTCGAACGCGCTTTATTTCGTGGCGCAGGCCGATGGGAGCAGCGCCTTTGCCGATACGCTCGACCAGCATAATGCCAATGTGCAGGCGTGGTATGCGCATCGACGCGCCAAGGGCGAGATGTAGATCGACGGGTTCGATTCTAAAAAGGCTGATCGCCGCATCTTGGAACTAATGCTGCGATGCACCATTTACCGGTCGTGATCCTATGACCGGAGTGTGTGATGCTCAATCGTGAAATCCCTGATGTTACCCTCAAGACGCGAGTCCGCGACGACAGCATTGGCGGGCCCAATCCCTTCCGCTGGCAGGACGCGCGCACGCATGACCTGTTCATGGGCAAGCGCATCGTGCTGTTCGGCCTGCCGGGCGCGTTCACGCCGACGTGCTCCACGTCGCAATGTCCCGGTTTCGAGGAGCATTACGATGCTTTCCGCGCGCAGGGCGTTGATGAAGTGTATTGCGTGTCGGTGAACGATGCGTTCGTGATGTTTCAGTGGGGCAAGAACATGGGCCTCGAAAAGGTGAAGCTGTTGCCCGACGGCAACGGCGATTTCACGCGGCGCATGGGCATGCTGATCGACAAGCGGCATCTGGGCTTTGGCCAGCGGTCTTGGCGCTACGCCGCGGTGATCGAGGACGGACAGGTCGTTGCCTGGTTCGAAGAGCCGGGCATCAACGATGCCGGCGAAGACGCAGACCCTTATGTCGAATCGACCCCTGAAAACGTGCTTGGGTGGCTGAAGGCGCATGCTGATCAGCGCGAACTGGTGGACGCTTAAAGTCGGAGCCCCGCCGTCTCGGGCAGGCCTGCCATCAGGTTGAGGCTCTGGACGGCGGCACCGCTGGCACCCTTGCCGAGATTGTCGAGCGCGGCGACGAGGCGGGTTTGCGTCCGGTCCTCGCGGGCGACGACGAACAGATCGAGGCGGTCGCTGTTTGCGGCGTGCTCGATGGAGAGCACCGCCTCGCCGGTATATTTGACGGCGACAACCGCCGAGCCGTTGTAAAACGCTTCGAGTGCGTCCCGCGCTGCGCCCGGATCGACGCCGAACAACGGGACATCGACGATCATGCCGCGCGCGGTGTCGACGACTGCGGGCGCGAACAGGGGCGGGTGTGTCAGGCCGGAGCGCGCCTGCATTTCGGGCACATGCTTGTGCGCCAATGTTAACGCATAGGTGCGCCAGGCGGTCGGCGACGCGCCGGTCTCGAACTCTTCGATCATGGCTTTGCCACCACCCGAATAGCCCGAAACGGCGTTGCACGACAGACGCGCATCGCGCGCAATCAGTCCCGCCGATACCAGCGGCGCAACGAGCGCGATGAAGCCCGTTGCGTAACAGCCGGGGTTGGACACGCGTGTGGCATTGGCCACAGCTTCGCGCCCGGCAATTTCAGGGAAACCATAGGTCCATTCAGGACTTGTTCGATGCGCTGTCGAAGCGTCGATGACCCGTGTGCGCGGGTTTTCGATCAGCGCGACCGCCTCGCGCGCCGCCGCGTCGGGGAGGCACAACACGGCGATATCCGACGCATTGAGAGCATCCTGTCGGGCGGCCGGGTCGCGCCGCCGGTCTGCATCAAGCGCGATCAGAGCGATATCGTCGCGGTTGGCAAGGCGCGCACCGATTTCGAGACCCGTCGTCCCGTGTCCGCCATCGATGAAGACCGAAATCACAGCCGCTTGCGCGCGAGGATCGCGACCTCGTGCTGAGTTTCGACGCGGGCAATCACATCGGCCAGTGCCTCGATGACGACCGCCCCGTGCGCGGCAGTGGCGTGGATCATCGTAGCTTGGTCGATCATGATGCCGACATGGCCGGGGAGGAACACCAGATCATTGCGGTGCAGCCCCGCCGACGGGGCAAGCGCGGTGCCGAGACCTTCGCGCTGCATATCACTGTCGCGCGGCGCAGCGATCCCGATTGCGGCGCATGCGCGCTGCACCAGCCCGGAGCAATCGATCCCCGTTCCCCCGCGACCACCGAGAACATAGGGCATGCCCAGAAAACGTTCAGCCGCCGCCACCATATCGGGTGCAGAGGCAAGCGGCGTGAGTGGCGCATCGGCACCCAAAGCGTCCGACTCGATATAGCCGACATAGTCATCATGCGCGCAATAGCCCCAGGTCCACCCTGCGGAGGCATCGAGCGCCATGAATCGCTCGCCGCCCAGCAACTCGCTCACCTGTTCGCCGCCTGGCTTGGCGCACACGGGTGTCGCCTGCGCCACGCAGGCCAATGGGAAGGCCGCCGCATAATGCGGCGCGAACAGCGCTTCGGCGAGGGCAACGTCGGCGAGATCGTCGCGATAGGGCGTGCACCGCGGATCGAATGGCGCGGACGGCCCGGCGAGGCGGAAGCGGTTACGCGGCCTTGCTGCGCGGCCGATCGGCGATGAGACGCCCGAATTCGTCAAGAAACTGCGCCCCCTTGTCCGTCACGATCACGAAGATATTGCGCCGGTCGCGCTCGTCGCGTTCGCGCCGCAGATAGCCGAGCGCACCCAGTCTGTTCAAGGCGCGCGTGATGACGGGCTTCGACACCAGCAACGCCCGCGCCAGCCCGCGCACGGTATGCGGTCCGGGCGTCAGGCAGGTCACGAGGAGCAAGGCCATCTGGCGGTTGGTGAGATCAGGCTCGCCCGAGCGCACATAGTCGACGAGCGAACTCATCCACGCATTGAGCGCCGGGTTGCCGCGGAGCGGTTCGGATTGTCGGTGTTCCATGTCACGCAAACCACAAGATGACGATTTGGTTTCGTCGGTCAAACGAAACGCTGACGCAGCATGGTCCAAACTGCGCGCAACCCCAGCGCTTCGCCGCCCTTGGGTCGTCCCGGACGGGCGCTCGGTCGCCATGCGAAGGTATCGAGATGCGCCCAAGGCGTGCCGGGATCGACGAATTTGCGCAGGAACAGCGCGGCCGTGACTGCGCCGGCAAACGGGCCGTCGGGCGCGTTGTTGAGGTCGGCGATGTCCGACTGGAGCATGTCGTCATACCCGTCGTGCAGCGGCAAGCGCCACAGCGGATCGGCCTGCGCCAGGCCGGCCTCCAGAATCGCTGCGGCCAGCGCATCGTCATTGGCGAACAGCGCAGGCAGATCAGGGCCGAGCGCGACCCGTGCCGCCCCGGTCAAGGTTGCGAAGTCGATCATCAGCACCGGATCATTTTCCTGCGCGCGCGCCAGCGCATCAGCGAGGACAAGACGGCCCTCGGCGTCGGTATTGCCGATTTCCACAGTCAGCCCGGCGCGGCTTGCAAGGACGTCTCCGGGGCGGAAAGCGTTGCCAGCAATGGCATTTTCGACTGCGGGGACAAGCAGGTGAAGCCGCACCGGCAAGCGGCTGCCCATGATCAGTTCGGCGAGCGCGAGTGCATGCGCTGCGCCGCCCATGTCCTTCTTCATAAGCCGCATGCCCGAAGAAGGCTTGATGTCGAGCCCGCCGGTATCGAAACACACGCCCTTGCCGATGATCGCGATCCGGGGGTGCGCCGGATTGCCCCATTCGAGCTCGATAAGGCGTGGCGCACAGTCGCGCGCGGCCGCCATGCCGACGGCATGGATCAGCGGATAGCCGCGCTCAAGATCGGGGCCGCGCGTGACCGTCACGGTGGCGGCATGTGCGATCGCAATCCGCACGGCTTCGGCTTCGAGATCGGCAGGCCCCATGTCGGCGGCAGGCGTGTTCACGAGGTCGCGGACGAGCGCGACGGCGGCGGCTTCGCGGAGGACGCCGTCGATGGGCATATCGGTAAGAAGGATGCGCGGGCCAGCGACACTCTCGCTCCGCTTGTACCGGTCAAACCGATACTGGGCGAGCAGCCAGCCGAGCGCTGCCGGGCCGGGCGTGCCATTGGCGAGACGATAGGTGCCCTCCGGCAGCGTTTCGGCGAGCCTGGCAAGGCACCACGGCGCATAGCCGTCGCTCTTTGCAACCACGGTGACGACCGACCAGTCATCGGCATCGTCGCCCGGCAGGATTGCGCTGGCATTGACCGTAGGGGCCAGCCTTTGCGCGGTCGCCGCCGCCCGTGCACGGGGCGGCTGCGCGGCCAGCCAGGCATCGAATTGCGCCATGTCAGTGACGTGGATCACGCGCGCAAGCTGCCCGCGATCGGGCACCAGCAACGCACTGAAATCGTTCATGCAGGAACGCCAAACAGGTCATGCGCATCGGCATCCTCGATCAGCACGCGCGCAATGTCGCCCTGCTTGAGGTGCCCGGCGTCGCGCATGTGCACCTCGCCATCGATCTCAGGCGCGTCGGCTTTCGACCGCCCGGTCGCGCCGCCCTCGGCATCGACCGCATCGATGAGGACATCGAGCGTCCGGCCGATTTTCGCGGCAAGCTTTTCGGCGCTGATCCGCGCGGTGAGCTCCATCAGGCGCGCATAGCGCTCTTCCTTGAGCGATTCGGGCACCGGATCGGGGAGCGCGTTCGCCGCGGCCCCCTCGACGGGTTCGAAGCGGAACGCGCCGACCCGGTCGAGCTGCGCCTCTTCAAGCCATTGCATCAGATACGCGAAATCGCCCTCGGTTTCACCCGGGAACCCGACGACGAAGGTCGAGCGGATCGCGATCTCGGGGCAGATTTCCCGCCAATTTCGGATCCGTTCGAGCACCTTGGCCTCGTTGGCCGGGCGCTTCATGGCGCGCAGGACGGACGGGGCGGCATGCTGGAACGGGATGTCGAGATAGGGGAGCACCAGCCCCTCGGCCATCAGCGGGATGACCTGATCCACATGCGGATAGGGATAGACATAGTG
This sequence comes from Sphingomonadaceae bacterium, assembly GCA_046153865.1. Taxonomy (GTDB): domain Bacteria; phylum Pseudomonadota; class Alphaproteobacteria; order Sphingomonadales; family Sphingomonadaceae; genus Sphingomonas_O. Next base: position 76,435 of record JBJXFA010000073.1, on the reverse strand, counting down.
CAGCCGCACCCACGCGCCCAACCGCCCGAGTTCGCGCGCCAGATCGGTCATGTGCGCGCGGACGGGCGCGCCCTTCCAGTCGCGCGGCTCGTGCCGGATATCCACGCCATAGGCCGAGGTGTCCTGCGAGATGACCAGCAATTCCCTCGTGCCCGCCGCGATCAGCTTTTCGGCCTCGCGCAGGATGGCGTCGGGGCGGCGGCTGACGAGATCGCCGCGGATGCTCGGAATGATGCAGAACGCGCAGCGGTGGTTGCAGCCTTCGGAGATCTTCAGATAGCTGTAGTGACGCGGCGTGAGCTTGAGGCCGCTGTCGGGCACGAGATTGAGGAACGCGCTCGGCGGCATGGGCGCTGCCTCGTGCACCGCGCCGACGACGGCCTCATACTGGTGCGCGCCGCTGATCGCGAGGACGTTGGGGAAGCGCGCACGGATCATCTCGGCCTCGCGGCCAAGGCATCCCGTCACGATGACGCGGCCGTTCGCGGCCATCGCCTCGCCGATCGCCTCGAGCGATTCTTCCTTCGCGCTGTCGAGAAAGCCGCAGGTATTGACCAGCACGACATCGGCCCCGGCATAATCGGGCGAGAGGCCATAGCCGTCGGCGCGCAGCTTGGTGAGAATGCGCTCGCTGTCGACCAGCGCCTTGGGGCAGCCGAGCGACACCATGCCGACTTTCGGCGGGGAGGGGAGAATGGTGGCCATCGAAGCAGCGGCACATAGGGGGTGCGGCTGGGTTGCGCCAGCCTTGGTCGGGCGGCATTGCGCGTGGCTGTTAGCGACAAGTTTTCGGTCGTTAGCCCATCAATTCGCGATCGCTGAAAGCGGACGATATTTTGCCACTCAATCGCTGCGACCGCATGGCGTGAATTGGGTGGTTTGCCGTCGGGCAGGTTTCAGGCTCTGTATCGGACTTTGCTGTCAGTCGGCTTTTGGGCGGAGTGGGCAATACCTGCCAGCCTGCTTTTGGCAGAACAAATGCGCCTGTGGGACAAAGTTTGCGAAGCAGGATTGACACCTTGCACCTGCGGTCACTGGGAAAGGTGCGCCCTAAAGTTGTCAGTCTCAGGAATATACTCATTTGATTTTAGCGTAAGTTTCAGAAATAAAAAATGCTAAAACTGTAGGCTAATCCGAACGCATCAGCGCATGGGACCACATCAAAATGTGAACTCATGGCGGCAAAAGTTCAACAGTTATCCCCACTCCACGGGTTTCGGCGTCAAATAACTGTAACCAATAGCATACTTGCCAAGTACTCCCGCAATCGGCATCCTTAAAAACGTATCTTGATTCGTAATTGTCTTTGATTGGGGGCGAAATGCGGTTGGCTATCCTGATGGCGGGTGTTGCTATCATGGCTATAGCAAGCCCGATTTTAGCTGCCGAGACAATCTCTTACAGTTATGACGCGAAGGGGCGCCTCGTGAAAGTTATGCGCACGGTCGGTACAACCGATACCGTTATCGCGCGGTATTTTTACGACAAAGCAAATAATCGAAGAACAGTGTCTACCGATGGCTCGGGTGAGCCGCCACCGCCGCCGCCGCCCATTAATTTGTCGCCTGTGCCTCGCACAGTTTCAGCGCAAAACGTTCGCATATGCGGAGTCCTCCAGAGTGTGGACGTCACCACGGGTGCAACCGATCCCGAGAACAATGTCCCCATCACGTTAACGGCCGCCAGCGGGAGCTCGGGCAGGGGGCTTGTAAGCGTCGTGGCCAATGCAGTCCAACATGAGGCATTCGCTACAATTGGAACAGACTTGGTGAAATACACGCTTTCGGACAGTCTCGGTGCGACTGTAAACGCCACATTCAACGTTAACATTACAGCGGGGCCGTGCGACTGATGCGAACCTACTTAATGCTGGCGGCCCTGCGCACCCATGCCGAAAAAGCTGTAGCGGCCGCGCACGTTCGGTCAAAAGACATATTAAAATTGGCTATTTCGATCGGTGTTGCCATTGCGGGAGTTGGCTTTGCAGTGGTGCAAACTGCTCCAACAGTTATATCTCCTTTGCGCGTCGAGCCCCTCAAGTTCATAACCAGATGTCGGGAGCTTTACCAACTAGATTTGATCCTTTAAATCGTTTAATAATATGGTTATTAGGTAAGTAGAATGCATCCTCTGATTTCCTATACAAATGGCTCTATAATTTCTGGAGTCTTATTTACAGATACATTTGTTGAATGCTATTTAACAAATAATCAATATAAAGTCGTAGTTCGGACGCACACAGACTGTAAATGTATAGACAGAGAGCGTACGTGTTTGCCAATTCTTCACAGCGAAATTAAAGGAATAGGATATGGCACAATAAACCTAATTAATGCGATCTCGTTACGATTAACAAAAGTCGAGATAAATATTCATAACGTTATCATTACTGTGAATGAAGAGCGCTTTATATTCTTTTACGATCACGACGATGGTGAAGGATTGTCTATAATGATATACAGCGAAGTCGATCCGTTTGAATTAGTTGATAACTTTGATGGTACGTTATTATGGCTTTAATATAGTGAAAATTTCCGGTCTAAGGTAGACAATTGCTACGGTAATTCCGGGAACACGATAATTATTGGAACGAAAGGATGCGCTCATCACACGAAGTAGTATTTTTCTCTTTATCTCATGATGTTTGGCATGAAGCCCCCACACGGACAACGGGCTCGACCACGGCCTGCGGAGGACAGTCTCGGGTTCTCACCTGTAATGCGAATGGCAATTTGACCTTAAACGTGTCGTCGCAGTTCACCTAGGGCATTGAGAAACGGCTTGTCAGTGCATTGTCCGCTGCAGCGGCTTTATGAATCAACCGGCGCTCCGGGCACAACGCAGCTCTTATATCATGGCGATGAGCTGGTCGCCGGAGTTTAACGGCACAGGCGCGCGGCTGCGGCGGGAGCGGCCGGTAGCTTTTGCACCAACCCACGTCGTTCGACAGCGCCAACGCAGCCCGACCACACTGCTTCAAGCCACCGGTCGGCTTTCAGGAACGCTGCGTGTGCGGCCTGCCGGCAACACATGAACGCGGAAGCTGACGACCGGGGAAGATGTGAACGAAAGGCCGTTATGGACCTTGTGCGACCGGAAGCGGACTTTCCGGAATCCCCGACTAACCAGCGATAAAACCCACTGTCCTACAGTCCTCGAATCGGCTTAGAGTCCGGGTCCGCCGTTCGACCATGGACGTTTTTGCATGCCTTCAACGCAGTCCCCGCGTTCAGCTTTTTCGATGGTCCCGCCAACTGCGTTTTGGTGTCAACTTCGTGTCAACTTCGCCCGGCTTGCCGAACCGCGCACTATGCCCCGAACGCCGTCTTGAGCCCCGCCATCGAAGGATAATGCGTCAGATCGAGGTGCAGCGGGGTTACAGTGATGTAGCCCTCGCCGATCGCTTCGAGGTCGGTGTCGTGGCCCGGCGTATGTTCGACGTGGCTGAGGCCGAACCAGTAATAGGGATAGCCGCGCGGATCGGTGCCTTTCACGATCAGCGCGCGGCCATAATCGTGGAAGCCCTGCTCGCAGACCTTGACGCCCTTGACCGCGTCGGCGGCGAGCGCGGGGAAATTGACGTTGATGAGCGTGCGCGGGGGCATGGGGGCGGCGATCAGCGGGCGCAGCACCTTTTCGCCCCAATGCTCGGCGGCGGCGAAGGGCACGGTGTCGCCCATGCCTTCCTTTGCATAGACCTGGCTGAGCGCGATCGAGCGGTATCCGGCGAGCGTGCCTTCCATCGCGGCCGAGACGGTGCCCGAATAGGTGCAATCCTCGGCGAGATTTGCGCCGCGATTGACGCCCGAAAGGATGAGATCGGGCTTGAGCCCGCCCCCATTCTCATCAGCCAGCACGCCGAGCGCCATCATCACCGCGTCGGTCGGCGTGCCGCTGACCGAGAAGCGGCGCTCGTCATGCTTGCGCAGGCGCACGGGGCGGCTGAGCGTGAGCGAGTGGCCCGCGCCCGATTGCTCCTCCTGCGGCGCGCAGACCCAGACATCATCGCTGAGCGTGCGTGCGATGGTTTCGAGGACCGCGAGGCCGGGGGCGTAAATGCCGTCGTCGTTGGTGAGGAGGATGCGCATGGTTTGGGCCTTACAAAGACAAGGGAGAAGGGGCCACCCCTAGCCCCTCCAGCAAGGGCTGGAGGGGGATGCCACCGTTTCAGGTTGGACGCGTTCCCCTCCCGGCCTTCCGGGAGGGGTTAGCGGTGGGCCTCTTGGTTCGGGCTCAGGCGTTCGAGGCCGCCCAAGTAGGGAATCAGCGCATCGGGCACCGCAACGCTGCCGTCTTCCTGCTGATAATTCTCGAGCACGGCAACCAACGCGCGCCCGACCGCGACGCCCGAACCGTTTAGCGTGTGGACGAAGCGGTTGTCCTTCGCGCCGGCGCGGTAGCGCGCGTTCATGCGCCGCGCCTGGAAATCGCCGCAGTTCGAGCAAGACGAGATCTCGCGGTACCGCGCCTGGCCGGGCAGCCAGACGTCGAGATCATAGGTCTTGCGCGCGGAAAAGCCCATGTCGCCGGTGCAGAGCAGCATGCGGCGATAGGGCAGGCTGAGCCGCTCGAGGATGGTCTCGGCGGCGTGCGTCATCCGCTCATGCTCGGCATCGGACGCTTCCGGCGTCGTGATCGAGACGAGCTCGACCTTGTCGAACTGGTGCTGGCGGATGAGGCCGCGTGTGTCGCGTCCCGCCGCGCCCGCTTCGGATCGGAAGCAGGGCGTGAGTGCGGTAAAGCGCAAGGGGAGTTCGGCTTCGGCGAGGATTTTCTCGCGGACGAGATTGGTAAGCGAAACCTCGGCGGTGGGGATCAGCCAGCGGCCATCGGTCGTCTGGAACAAATCCTCGCGGAACTTCGGCAGCTGGCCCGTGCCAAACGCCGCATCGTCGCGCACGAGCAGCGGGGGCGCGACTTCCTCATAGCCGAACTCGGTCGTGTGGACGTCGAGCATGAACTGGCCCAGCGCGCGGGCGAGGCGCGCCACGGGGCCGCGCAGATAGGCGAAGCGCGCGCCGGAGACGGCCTGCGCGCTTTCGAAATCGAGACCGAGCGGGGCGGCGAAATCTGGATGCTCGCGGGGAGCGAAAGCGAAGGCGCGGGGGATGCCGCGTTCGTGCTGGACGACGTTATCGTTTTCATCCGCCCCGGCGGGCACATCGGCGGCGGGCAGATTGGGGATGGCGGCGAGCAGCGCCAGCAGCTCGGCGTCGAGCGTCTCGATCATGGCCTCGCTGCGGGGAAGATCGTGCTTGAGCGCGTCGAGTTCGGCGACGACCTCGGCGGACGGCGGCAGCCCTTGCGCCTTCGCCTTGCCGAATTCGGCCGACAGCGTCTTGCGGCGGCCCTGCGCAGTCTCGGTTTCCTGGATGAACAGCCGCTTGCGTGCATCGATGGTGAGTAGCGCACCGGCTCCGACGCCGAGCCCGCGCCGCGCGAGCCCCGCGTCAAACCCTTGCGGATCGTCCCTGATCGCCTTGATGTCGTGCATGGCGAGCCTATGGCGGGGCGGTGGCGCGCTTGCAAGGTGAAGGGACCGTCGTTATGAGCGCGCTTCGCCTTCGGGGCGGAGTAGCTCAGCTGGTTAGAGCAGCGGAATCATAATCCGCGTGTCGGGGGTTCAAGTCCCTCCTCCGCTACCATTTCAGAATTGAAAGCAGGATATGACCGCAACCCGTTCGACGCGCATGTTGATTTTGGGTTCGGGGCCGGCAGGCTTGTCCGCTGCGATCTATGCCGCACGTGCTGGAGTCCAGCCGCTCGTCGTGCAGGGTATCCAGCCCGGCGGCCAGCTGACGATCACGACCGATGTCGAGAATTATCCGGGGTTTGCCGACGTCATCCAGGGCCCGTGGCTGATGGAGCAGATGAGCAAGCAGGCCGAACATGTCGGCGCGGAAATGGTGTGGGATACGATTGTCGATGTCGATCTGTCGCAGCGGCCGTTCCGGCTGACCGGCGATGGCGGCACGGTGTACGTTTGCGACACGCTCGTGATCGCAACGGGGGCGCAGGCGCGCTGGCTGGGGCTCGAGAGCGAAACGCAGCTGCAGGGCCGGGGGGTTTCGGCATGCGCGACGTGCGACGGCTTTTTCTATCGCGGCAAGAAGGTGGTAGTGATCGGCGGCGGCAACACCGCGGTCGAGGAAGCGCTCTACATGACCAATCACTCGCCCGATGTGACCGTGATCCATCGCCGCGACCATTTTCGCGCCGAGAAAATCCTTCAGGACCGGTTGTTCGCCAATCCCAAGATTTCGGTATTGTGGAACAAGCGCGTCGAACGCTTTGTCGGCGGCGGCACGCCCGAGGTGATGGTGGGCGTCGATCTCGTCGATACGGTGACCGGCGAAGCATCGCATATCGCAGCCGAGGGCGGCTTCGTGGCGATCGGCCATTCGCCCGCGACTGCCATTTTTCGAGACAAACTCGTGATGGACGATGGCGGGTATCTGCTGGTCAAGCCGGGATCGACGCGCACTGCGGTGCCAGGCGTATTTGCGGCGGGCGATGTTGCGGACAAGGTTTACCGTCAGGCTGTCACCGCAGCCGGGCTTGGGTGCATGGCGGCGCTCGATGCCGAAAAGTTTCTCGGCGTCGCCGAATTCGGTGCGTCGAGCTGGTAGGCTAGCGGAGCGCGTCGAGCAGGATTTCGGTCAGCCGGGCCGCGGACTGCGCATCGGAAAAGCTGTGTGAGGGCGTTTCGATCCGGATCACCGGGATCGCCGGATCGTTGCGCCAAACATCAGCAAAGGCGATCGCTGTCGCATCGCCGGTTGCCAGGAGGATCGTCGTCGGGATCGGCGAGGCCTCGAGCGCGCGCACGGTCTTGTCGGCGAGGCTGTCGGGAGCCGGTGGTTTGGCGGCGACGAGGCGGCCGAGGCCTTTGGCGAGTTTCGGTAAATCGATCCTGCCCGAGAGCAGCGCGCGCCATGCTTCGGGATCGCGCAGCCGCTGGCTGTAACGCGCCTTGATCGCAGCGGCTGGGGGAATGGTGCCCGACGACGGGATGACCCACGGATTGGCAAGGATGCGGGCCGCGACCGGCGTGCCGTGCAGTGCAAGCGCCGTCGCCGCATCGCAATTGCCGAAGGCGATGACGCAGGTGACGTCAGGGCATTCGGCGCGCAACGCGGCCAGCGCTGCGGCAAGATCGGGACCACTGCCGCGAAAGCCGGTGTTCACGCCTTCGCTGTCACCGATGCCGCGCCGGTCGAACCGGAGAACCGGGTGGCCAGCGGCGGCGACCTGCGCGGCAAGCTCGGCCATGCCGCGGTGCGCCCCGATCCGGATTTCGTTGCCGCCAGATACTATCAGCAAGCCAGTCGCTGCACCGCCTTCGTCGAGCGTCGCGGCAAGCTGATCGCCTTCGCAAGCGAAGTTCAGGATGCGGCGCATGAATCGAGCCACTTGACGATGTCGGTTACCGCCGCGGCGAGCAGTTCGGCGTCCTCGGCCGGTTCGGCACTGCGCCACAGGCGCGCGCCTGTAAGGTCCGGCGTCCGGCTTTTGCCTTCGGGCACGAGCGCCGCTGCAAGTTCTGCGTAGAATCGGGGAGCAAGTCGATTGCCGGCCAGATGCGTCGGCCCTGATCGGGCGGCCGCATCGATCTCGGTCATGCGTTTGCCCTGCGAAAGCGCCGTTGCACGGACCATGTCACGCAGGATGCGCGCGCCACTTTCGGGTGCCAGCCGCCAGCGGTAATCGGCTGGTCCGTCAAGCAATGCACCGCCGCGAATTGCAATCGAATATAGGGGTTTCGGAAGTGTCGCAGCGATATCGGCCAACGCCGAATGCCAATCGTCCAAACCGATGCTGTCAAGCGCGATCGTGCTTTCGCCTTGCCCGGGCAAATCCGGCAGCATCGTTGTGATGTTCCGATCGGCAAGTGCGCGCATCAGCGAAACGGTGAAGCGGCGCATGCGATTGGCCTCTTCGAACAGTGCCGGGAGGATGAGGCAGGTGCGCGGCGCGCCCTCGCCGAAGCGCAACGCGAAGCCGCTCACCCGGACACTTTGCGAGCAGCAAAGTCCGTAAGAGCCCCGAAGGTCGAGAGCAGGTCGCCGGTGACGTCGTCGTCGTCGATTACGATCCCCAGCCGGTCTTCGAGTTCGGTCAGCAATCCCGTAACCGCCATCGAATCGAGTTCAGGCAGCGCCCCGAACAGCGGCGTTTGATCCGTGAAGCACGCGACGGCTGCGGCGTCGATCGCGAGCACGTCGCGCAGCACGTCGCGGATGACGTCATCCAATTTCCCGGCGTCGCGATCCTGCATGACGGGCGCGCTTAACCGCTCGGTGGTCGTCCGACAAGCATACGCGCGCCTTCGCGAACCAAGGCACTAAGACCGGCCACCTTGCGCGGGTTGAAAAAGCGCACAGTCATCAACGGCGTGCGCATATCCATCCAGTCGGCCTTGTAGCGGTCGTCGCCCGTCCCGAAATCGACGAGCTTGACGTGGTCGCGGTCGATGACGTGCTCGAACATCGTCGCGGTCAGGATCGAGCCGGGCGAGGCTTCGGCGGCGCTCTCCAGATGGGCAAGCTTGTGGATCACCGCATGCCCGTTTTCGACGGTCCACAACTGTGCCGCGACAAACTGCCCGTCGATCGTGGCAAGCCCAAGACGCAGCGCACCTGCCTTGCCTTCGGCCAGTGCCATGTGGCGCAGAAACTCGTTCGAGCCTTCGTCCGGTTTCCAGCTGGCGGCATACACGTCTTCATAGTTCGACCAGGCGACGCCATCAAAATCGGTGAAGACCGACGTTTCCACATTGAACTTTGCAGCCTTGCGTTTGACGGTGGAACGCAGTTCGCCCGGGCGCTGGGCCCAATATTCGGCAAAAGTCATGCCATCGGTCGAGATCGTCCAGCTGACTGTTGTCGGTCGCTTGGCGGTGAGCCATCCAGCGCGATCGAACGCGCGGGTGAGGCGTGCGGCGTCACCTTCGGGCATAGGGGAGAGCGTGATCGTTGCTGCATGTTTGCGAAGACGGCGTCCGATCGCGACCAGCATGGCATGGCGCGTGCGTTCATCGGGGTCACCGGTGAAGATGGGACGGAATGACAGGCTATACCAAGAGCCGAGGGCGACGGCGTGGCCACGCTGCGCAATGAGGAAAAGCCAGCAGCCAAAGCCCTCGGTGCGCGCCCGGACAATCAGGGGTTCGCCCGGCGGCGCGCAGAACTGCAGCGTGCGCCGAAACCACTCGAGCCGATCAAACAACGACACCTGGTTCGCCCGGTCAAGTTCGCCGCGCGCGCTGACGACCGCGTCATCGAGGTTACGAAATATTTCACCCTTGACCCACAAAGCGACGTGTCCCCACACTGGCCGCGGCGCAGCGGCTTGCTTAATGGAGCAGCGTGGAAATGCCAGACCCCAACCCGCGTCCGCTCGACCACCTGCTCCTCGGCGGCGACCCCCATGCACCGGCTTTGGTAAACAAGGCGGAAACGCTATCCCGCGCCGATGCCGAGGCGGCGGTCGGGGCGCTCGCGGCGGCCCTCGCCGGATTTGGGTTGAACCCGGGTAGCCGGGTCGCAACCTGGCTGCCCAAGACTGTTGAGGCCTGCCTGATGCCGCTGGCCGCGCCGCGCGCCGGCCTGGTTCACGTGCCGATCAATCCGGTGCTGCGCCGCGCACAAGTGGCGCATATCCTGAACGACTGCGATGCTTCGCTGCTGCTGACCAGCGCCACTCGCCGCGCGTCGCTGCTCCCCGGGGACGTTCCTGTAGGGTGCGCGATCTGGAATGAGGACGACGCCATTGCCGCGCGCGCGCAGGCCGCCCGCTTTGGGCCGTCAAAGGCAGCGCCCGATGCGCTGGCTGCGATTCTCTACACCTCGGGATCGACCGGTCGGCCCAAGGGCGTAATGCTCAGCCATGCCAATCTGTGGCTGGGCGCGGTGAGCGTCGCGCACTATCTCGCTCTCGGGCCTGATGACGTGGTGCTGGCGGTGCTGCCGCTGGGTTTCGACTACGGACAGAATCAGCTGTTTTCGGCGTGGAAGGCGCGGGCGAGCGTCGTTCCCTTCGATTATCTGCTGCCGCGCGATGTCATCCGCGCCGTTGCGCAGCACGAGGTCACCAAGCTGGCCGCAGTTCCGCCATTGTGGCTTCAGCTGGTCGAGCAGGATTGGGGTGCAGCGGGCACGCGCCTGAACCGGGTGACCAATTCGGGCGGCGCGCTTACACCGTCGCTGATCGCGCGGATGCGGGCCAGCTTTCCCAACGCTGATATCGTTCCGATGTATGGACTGACCGAGGCGTTTCGCTCGACCTATCTGCCACCTGAACTGGTGCGCGATCACCCGACGTCGATGGGCCGCGCGATCCCGTTTGCCGACATACACGTGTTGCGTGCCGACGGTACCGAAGCGGACGATGGCGAACCGGGCGAGCTGGTCCATGCCGGGCCGCTCGTCGCGCAGGGCTATTGGCGTGATCCCGAACGGACCGCCGCGCGCTTCCGGCCATTTCGGGGTGGGACGGCGGTATGGTCGGGCGATACCGTGACGCGCGACGCGCAAGGGCTGCTGTATTTCGTCGGACGCGAGGACGAGATGATCAAGACGTCCGGCCACCGGGTCAGTCCGGCGGAGATCGAGGAGGCGGCGCTCGCCAGTGGTCAGGCCGTCGAGGCGGTTGCCCACGGCGTTGAGGACGCGCGCCTCGGCCAGTCCATCCGCCTCGTCGTGCGCGGGACTGGCGACGAGGCGACGCTGGGCGCGCATCTGAAATCCGAATTGCCGACCTACATGCATCCGCGCACGATCGAATGGCGCGACGCGCTGCCCCAAAATGCGAACGGCAAGATCGATCGCGCGGCTATCCGCGCCGAAGTAAAGTCATGAAGCCTGCTGGCACCATCCCGCACTGGTTCGATGCGCGGCGGATGCAGCAGATTTGCCACGCAGCTCCCGCGACGCCTTGTTTCGTCTATGATTTCAATGTCGTGCACGACAAGGTCGTGGCGCTGCGGGCGGCGATGCCCGCCGGGATTGCCATTCATTATGCAATGAAGGCCAATCCGCTGCCCGCGCTCGTTCGTGCGATCGTCCCGCTTGTTGACGGGATCGATATCGCCTCGGGCGGGGAATTGCCGATCGCGCTTGCGGCCGAGGCGGGCCATGTTTCGTTCGCCGGGCCGGGCAAGCGCGATAGCGAACTCGAGGCCGCCATTACCGCCGGGATCACGATCAATCTCGAAAGCGCGGGCGAAGCCGGTCGCGCGCTGGCCATCGCCGATCGCCTCGGCATCGTGCCGCGCCTCGCGGTGCGCGTGAATCCCGATTTTGCGCTTAAGGGATCGGGCATGAAAATGGGGGGCGGTGCAGCAGCCTTCGGTGTCGATGCCGAGCGCGCTGCCGATCTGGTTCGCGCGATCAGGGCGGCGGGGGCAGACTGGCGGGGATTTCACATTTTCGCCGGAAGCCAGGCGCTCGATTCCGACGCGCTTGCCGCAACGCAGGCCGCAACGATCGCGCTGGCGGCGCGCCTCAGCGCGGATGTCGGTGCCGCGCCGCCACTGGTAAACCTCGGCGGGGGCTTTGGCATACCCTATTTCGGCGGCGAGCGTCCGGTCGATATCGCATCCATCGGCAGCCGCCTCGGCGCAGCGCTCGAGCAGCGACCGGACGCTCTTGCGGACTCGCGGTTCGCGCTCGAGCTTGGCCGGTGGCTGGTCGGCGAGGCGGGCGTGTATCTCACGACGATCGTCGATCGGAAGGAGAGTCGTAGCGAAACGTTCCTCGTGACCGACGGCGGGCTCCACCATCAGCTCGCCGCGAGCGGCAATTTCGGGACGGTCGTCCGCCGGAACTATCCGATCGCGGTGGCGCGCCGGATCGGAGATGTAGCCACCGAGATCGTGAATGTCGTCGGTTGCCTGTGCACGCCGCTCGACAAGCTCGGCGATCGTGTTGCGCTGCCGCGCGCCGATGTTGGCGATGTCATCGCCGTGTTCATGGCAGGAGCCTATGGCGCAACCGCAAGCCCGAGCGCGTTTTTGGGACACGGCCCGGCAAACGAAGTGCTGATAAATGCTTAGCTAAACGCTATGTTCACCTCTGCGTCACTATGCCCGCAAGGATTGGGGCAGATTGTGCCAGGCGTTAGCTGGCGAACCGGGGTGAAAGCGATGCGGGTATCGGCGTTCGGGATGACAGCGCTTGCAGTTGCGGCGGCGCTCGTCGGCTGCGCAGGATCGGGTTCGGGTCCGCAATTGCCACCTGCCGCCTTCGTGGCAGCAACCGATGTTCCCAGCGAAGAATATATCATCGGGCCGCTCGACCAGCTGACGATCTTCGTCTGGCGTAATCCCGAGCTGGGTGCCAAGGTTCAGGTGCGGCCCGACGGGCGGATCACGACGCCGCTGATCGCCGATCTGCCTGCGGTGGGCAAGACGCCGGCCAAGCTCGCCGAAGACATCACGACCGAACTCAAACAATACATCAACAACCCGCGCGTCTCAGTGATCGTCGATAACTTCTCGGGGACGTTCTCGCAGCAGGTCCGCGTGGTCGGCGCGACTGAAAAGCCGGCATCGATTCCCTATCGCGCCAACATGACGCTGCTCGATGCGATGATCGCGGTCGGCGGCTTGAGCGAAATGGCGGCGGGCGACCGCGCGCGCCTGATCCGCGCCGATAAGGCGACTGGCAAGCAGAAGGAATTCGCCCTGAAGCTCAACCGGCTGCTCAAGCGCGGCGATTCGAGCGCGAACGTGCGGCTCGAGCCCGGCGATGTCATCATCATCCCCTCGAGCATGTTCTAGGGACAGCCGCGTGAACGGATTGTATGACGAACTGCGGATTGCGCTCCACAGCGTCTGGAAGCGCCGTTGGCTCGCGCTGGCGGTTTGCTGGGCGATTGCGCTCGCGGGCTGGCTGGTCATCAGCCTCATTCCCAACAGTTACGAATCGCAGGCGCGCGTGCTGGTGCGCGCGCAGACGCTGCTGCCCGATGCCTCGGGCACAGCGAACGAGCGGATGCAGACGGTGGACCAGATCCGCCAGACGCTGACCTCGACGGTCGCGCTCGAAAAGGTCGTCCGCGGAACTGATCTTGCGCTTCAGGCCGCCAATGATCGCGACGTGACCGATCTGGCGAACGCGCTGACCGACCAAATCCGTGTGACCGCCGAGCAGGACAATCTGTTTCAGATCTCGGCGCTGTCAGGGGACCGTGCGCTCTCGGACGCGGCCAATGCGAAACTTGCCCGCCAGATCGCGCAGAAGCTTGTCGATCTGTTCGTCGATGGCAGTCTCGCAGGCACCGCGAGCGCGACGGGAAAATCGCTGAAGTTCATCGATGCGCAGCTGGCCGAGCGTGGCAAGCAGCTGGCGGAGGCTGAGGCGAAACGCGCGGCTTTCGAAGCCAAGTTCATGGCGCTGCTCCCCGGCACGGGGACGATCGGCGACCGGATCGCCGCCGCGCGCAGCGAAATCGTGCGGATCGACAGCGATCTTGCATCGGCGCGCAGCGGGCTTGCCGCAGTCAACGCACAGATGGCCTCGACACCGGCGAGCACACGGACCCCCGGGGCGATGATTGCGGGAACGACCGATCCCAATGCGGGCGCGATCGCGCAGGTTCAGGCACAGATTGCCGACGGACTGGCGCGTGGCTGGACTGATCAGCATCCCGATATCGTCGTGCTGCGCAGCCAGCTGTCACGCCTGCGGGCGACCGGCGGCGGCGGCGGCGGCGCGCGCGCAGGGGCCGCGATTGTCACGCAGAACCCGATGTATGTCTCGCTGCGTTCGATGCAGGCCGAAAAGCAGGCGGTCGCTGGCGCGCTCGCGTCGCGCAAGGCGCAGCTTGAAAGCCAGATCAACGGCGTTCTCGCCTCGCAGGCCGCCAATCCGCAGGTTGCCGCCGAGCAGACCGAACTCGACCGGGCCTATGCCGTGCTCAAGGGCCAGTATGACAAGCTGCTCGCCGATCGCGAGGAAGTGAAGCTGCGCGGCGACGTGCAAAGTGCGGATTCGGGCAAGTTCAGCGTCATCGACCCGCCTTCGGCACCGCGCATTCCGGCCACGCCCAACCGGCCGTTGCTGCTGACGATGGTGCTGCTCGCAGCGCTCGCGGGTGGTGCTGGTGCCGCTTTTGTGATGGGGCAATTGCAGCACAGCTATCCGACCGCGTCGCGGCTTGCCAGCGCGACCGGTTTGCCGGTGCTGGGTTCGATCCACGACGTGCTCTCGCCTGCGCAGCGCGCCGACAAGCGCCGGAAACTCAAATGGTTCGGTGGTGGCGCAGCGGCGCTAATGGGCACATGGGTCGTGCTCCTTATTGCCGAATTTGTTCAGCGCAGCATGGTGGCCTGAGGACATGGGCATGGACCGCAACATCGCCACACCGGCAGGCTCGCTGATCGAGCGGGCGGCGCAGGCCTATGATTTCAATGCTGCGATGCGCGCGCCGGTTTTGGAGATTCCCACGCTCACTCCCGTTCGTCCGGAGCTTGTCGACGAGTTGTCCTCGCAGGGCGTAACGCACGAAATCAGGACAGGGCTTCGACAGGCTCAGCCCGAACGGGTTGAGGGCAACCATGATCTTATAAAAGCGCCGGTCGCGCGCGCGCCGCTTGCGCGCACAACGCACCTAGCTCCCGTCGATCGTACGCTGCTCGCCGATGCCGGTTTCATCATTCCCGATGCCGCACCGGGGCCGCTCGCCGAGGAATTCCGGATCGTCAAACGCCAGCTGCTGCTCAATGCCAGTGGCGCGACGACAGGCAAGCCCATCGTCAATGGGCGCATGATCCTCGTCTGTTCGGCGCAACCCGACGACGGCAAGACCTTCTGTGCGGTCAATCTCGCGCTCAGCCTTGCCGCCGAACGCGATACCGAAGTGCTGCTGGTCGATGCCGACGTCGCCAAGCCCGAGATCCTCTCGACACTGGGACTCGCGGGCGGGCCGGGGCTGATGGATGCGCTCACCGATCCGACGCTCGATGTCGAGCAGCTGATCATTCATACCGACATCCCCAAATTGTCGGTGCTGGGTGCTGGCCGCCAGACCAACAACGATACCGAGACGCTGGCTTCGGCGCGCACCAAGGCCGTGCTCGAAGGGTTGGCCAGCGCGAACCCGGCGCGCGTCGTGATTTTCGATTCCGCCCCCGCGCTTGCCGCGTCGCCCGCATCGGTGCTTGCGCTGCACGTCGGCCAGGTCGTGATGGTCGTGCGCGCGGACCGGACGACCGAGTCCGAACTGCGCGACGCGCTCGCGATGATCGACGGCTGCCCCAACGTAAACCTTTTGCTCAATGGTTCGAGTTACTTTGGCAGCAACCACAGCTTCGGTTCCTATTACGGACGCGACAAATGAAGGCTCGTTCTGCGTTGATCCTGGCGGCAAGCGCGGCAATCGCGCTGGCACCGCAGGCGCACGGGCAATCGCGTGAGCGGAACTCGCGGGTCAGCGTGGCACCGTATCTCGAGATCGACCAGACGGTGTTCGGCGACCTCAAGGGCAGCGGCGAGACGCTGACCTATACGACGCTGGCCACGGGCACCGATACGCGCATCCAGACCCGGCGCGTCGAGCTCCAGCTCAACTACCGCTACGAATATCGTTTCGGCTGGGGTAGCCTCGAAGACAGCGATCTGCACAGCGGCATTGCGCGCGGGCGGTTCATTCTGGTTCCCAATCTGCTCAATTTCGAAACGGGCGCGCTGGCGACGCGGACGCGCGCCGATCTGCGCGGCGACGCGTTCAATCCGTCGATCGGCAATCCGCAGAATGTGACGCAGCTTTACACGGCCTATGCGGGGCCTTCGATTGCGACGCAGGCCGGGCCGTTTCAAGTCAATGCGGCCTATCGCTTTGGCTATACCAAGACCGAGGTCGGCAATCGCGGGGTGCTCTTGCCCGGCCAGCCCCGGCTCGATGTGTTTGATAGCTCGACCAGCCATATCGCCGATGCCAGTATCGGCATGCCTTCGGGCACACTGCCGTTCGGCTGGCGCGCGAGCGTGGGCTATGAGCGTGAGGATGCCCGTCAGCTCGACAGCCTTTACGAAGGCTTTTTCGCGCGCGGCGACGTGACGGTTCCGGTCACGCCCACGGTCGCGCTGGTCGGCGGCGTTGGTTATGAGGACATTGAGGCCAGCCAGCGCGATGCGCTGCGCGATGGCGCGGGAACGCCGATCCTCGATGCGAACGGCCGTTTCCAGACCGATCCGGCAAGCCCGCGTCGGCTCGCCTATGATACCGACGGGCTGATCTGGGATACCGGCGTGCTGTGGCGACCCAGCCGCCGCACCTCAGCGGAGTTTCGGGTCGGGCGTCGCTATGGCAGCATGACCTATGTCGGCAGCGCCTCGTATCGGCCGAATGACGCCTTCGCGTTACAGATCGGCCTTTACGACGGCATCCAGACCTTCGGGCGGCAGGTCAACGCCGCGCTGGCGTCGCTTCCCACCCAGTTCACGCTGGCGCGCGATCCGTTCGGCAATGCGGTATCGGGCTGTGTTTACGGCGTCGATGGCGTGCAGGGCGGCTGTATCGACGGCGCGCTCCAGTCGGTTGCCACCGGGGTCTATCGCGCGAGCGGCGTGAATGCCGTGCTGAGCTATCAGCGCGGGCCATGGCAGGCCGGGGCCGGCGTCGGCTATGCCCGGCGTCGGTTTTTCGCGCCGCCGGGCTCGGTCTTTTCCGTTGATGGCGTTGTCGACGAGAGCGTTTATGCGCAGGCCTATCTCGGCCGCGCGCTCGATACGCAGTCGGGCGTTGATGTCAGCGTCTATGCCAATTGGGCGTCGAGCGGGATCGCAGGTGCATCCGATGTGCTCGGCACCGGCGCAACGGCCACTTACTACCGGAATTTCGGTCCGCGCCTGAGCGGGCGCGCGGCGCTGGGGCTGTATTCGACGCGGATCGACGGCGTGGATTCGAGCCTGACCGGCGCGGCGCAGCTCGGCGCGCGCTACAGTTTCTAAAAGGGGCACATCGTGTACACCGATTATTACGGCCTCAATGCCCCGCCCTTTCAGCTGACGCCCGATCCGCGCTTCTGGTTTGAAAGCGCGACGCACAAGAAGGCAATGGCGTATCTGGGATATGGCCTGGCGCAGGGCGAAGGTTTCATCGTCGTCACCGGCGATATCGGCGCGGGCAAGACGACGCTCGTTGGGCATCTGATGGAGTCGATCGATCCGGCACGGCTCGCGGCGTTCCGGATCGTTTCGACACAGGTCGAAGGCGACGACATGCTCCGGCTCGCCGCACAAGCATTCGGTCTGGCGACCGAAGGCGCTGAAAAGGCGCAATTGCTTGGCCGGGTTGAGAGCTATCTTGCCGATACCGCGCGCAGCGGACGAAAGACGCTGTTGATCGTCGACGAAGCGCAAAACCTGCCGATCTCGGCGATCGAAGAACTGCGCATGCTATCCAATTTCCAGGCTGGCGGGGCGTCGCTGCTGCAGATCCTGCTGCTCGGACAGCCCGAATTCCGCGATCGGCTCAACACCGCGGACACGCTCGAACAAGTGCGCCAGCGGGTGATCGCGACGCATCATCTCGCGCCGATGACCGTGGACGAGACCATGCCCTATCTCGAACACCGGCTGACGCTGGCGGGCTGGACGGGGAGGCCGCGCATCACCCTCGATGCAGCGCACGCGCTGCACACAGCGAGCGGCGGTATTCCGCGCAATCTCAACACGCTGACGACCCGTGCGCTGCTGATGGCGGCAATCGATCAGACGGATGTCATCGACGGTGCGCTGGTCGCGCGCGTCCTCGACGATCTTGACGCCGACACGCAGATGCCTGCCGCCGCAGCGGCCTTGACCGGATCGCCAGCATGGCCCGTGGCCCAGGACGAGCGCTTGCTCGATCATGCCGCGCGGCTCGCAATGCTCGAGGCGCAGCTCAACGAGCAGGAAGCGGCGCTGCGCCGGGTGCTCACCCTGCTGGTCGACTGGGTCGAGCGCGAGGAGCAGCCGCGCGAATTGGTGCGCGCGCCTGCGGCCTGAACCTGTTAGGGGCGCTGCCATGCTCAATGCCCTGTCGGTCGATATCGAGGACTGGTTCCAGGTCGGCGCGTTCGAAACGACGATCCGCCGCGAAGACTGGGGTGGCCTCGAATGCCGGGTGGAGGCCAATACTGACGCCGTGCTCGCGCTGTTTGCCGAAGGCGGCGTCAAGGCCACGTTCTTCACGCTGGGCTGGGTCGCGGAACGCTGCCCTGCGCTGATGCGGCGGATCGTGGACGCGGGCCATGAAATCGCGAGCCATGGCTGCAATCACGACCGGGTTTTCACGATGACCCCAAAGGCATTCGCCGCCGATATCGCGCGCGCGCGCAAAACGATCGAGGATGCCGCCGGCGTCGCAGTGACAGGTTATCGCGCGCCGAGCTTCTCGATCGACAAGCGAACGCCCTGGGCGCACGAAGAGCTGGCGGCGGCGGGCTATGCCTATTCGTCGAGCGTCGCGCCTGTCGTCCACGATCATTATGGCTGGCCCGAGGCGCCGCGCTTTGCCTTTCGCCCAGTTGACGGAAGCGACCTGATCGAACTGCCGGTGACCACTGCAAAGATCGGCGGACGGACGCTTGCTGCAGGCGGCGGGGGCTTTTTCCGGCTGCTGCCCTATCCTGTCTCGCGCTTCGCTGTGCGTCAGGTCAACCGCGCGGGGCAACCGGCGATCTTTTACTTTCACCCGTGGGAAATCGATCCCGAACAGCCGCGCATGTGGCACGCGCCGCTCAAATCGCGGCTCCGGCACTATACCAATCTCGAAGTGATGGCCCCTAAACTCAAGCGGCTGATTGGCGCGTTCGACTGGGGGCGGGTCGATGCAGTGGCGGCACGCGCCAAGGCGGGCTGATGCAGGTCCGGCTGGCGAGCGCCGCGGACCGCGCCGCCGTTGACGCCTTTGTCGCAGCGCACTTACTTGCGACTCCGTTTCACACGGGTCGGTGGATCGACGCGGTTGAGCGCGCGTGCGGGCACAAGGCGCATGTTCTGATCGCAGGCGATCCGCTTGCCGGCATACTCCCGTTGAGCGAAGTGCACTCGCCGCTGTTCGGCCGCGCGCTGGTGTCGACGGGGTTTGCAGTGGGCGGCGGTATCCTCGCCGATGCGCCGGAGGTGGTCAGCGCGCTCGGCGAGGCGGCATGGGCGCTGGCAGGGCGCCTGAGCTGTCCCACGCTCGAACTGCGGGGCGGGGCCCTCCCGACCGGGTGGGACAGCGACACGGGGACCTATGCCGGTTTTACGCGTGCCTTGGCAGCCGACGACGAAGCGGAGCTGCTCGCAATCCCGCGCAAGCAGCGCGCCGAAGTGCGCAAGGCGCTGGGCAATGACCTGACGGTCGATCTGGGCGATCGCGCCGCGCATTATGCGGTTTATGCCGAAAGCGTGCGCAATCTGGGGACGCCGGTGTTTCCGCGGCGGCTGTTCGATGCCGTGCTCGATGCGTTCGGCGACGATGCCGATATCCTGACCGTGCGCAAGGACGGCGTGGCGCTGGCAAGCGTGCTCAGCCTTTACTGGCGGGGCACCGTGATGCCCTATTGGGGCGGCGGCACGGCAGCGGCGCGCGCGACCCGCGCCAACGACATGATGTATTTCGCGCTGATGCGCCATGCGCGAGCGCGGGGATGCGCGCGGTTCGATTTTGGGCGCTCGAAGGTCGGGACCGGCGCGGCTGCCTTCAAGCACAATTGGGGGTTTGAAGGCGCGCCGCTCGCTTATGCCAAGCGATCGACCGGCAAGGCACGGACAATCAATCCGCTCGATCCGCAGTTCAGCCGCAAGGTCGCGCTGTGGCGCAAACTGCCGCTTGCCGTCGCGAACCGGATCGGACCGCTGATCGCGCGCGGGCTGGGCTGATGGGCGAGATCCTGTTTCTGCCGCACCGGCTGCCCTATCCGCCTGATCGCGGCGATCGCATCCGCTCGTGGCATGTGCTGCAGGCGCTGGCCAAGCTCGCGCCGGTCCACGTCATCGCGCCCAATGACGATCCGGTCCGCGACGCCGATCGCGCCGCAGTCGAAAGTGTGGCGGCTTCGCTTGTTGTGCATGTCCGGCAGCGATCGAAGGTGGCGGCGATGGCGTATGCCGTGATGCGCGGGACGCCTGCTTCGGTTGAGCTTTTTCGCGATGCCGATGTGCAGAGCGCCGTCGCCAAGCGGCTCGCGTGCGGGACGATCGACACGATTTACGCCTATTCGGGGCAGATGGCCGCTTATGTCCCGCGCGATTTTGCAGGGCGGTTCGTGATGGACTTTGTTGATATGGACTCGGCAAAGTTTGCGGCGGGCAATTGGGGCGAGCGTTTCGAGGCGCGGCGACTGAGGGCGTGGGAAATTGTCACGGCCCGCCGCGCCGATGTATCGCTGTTCGTGAGTGCGGCTGAGCAGGCATTGTTCAAATGCGAAGCCGGATTGCGGGGCAATGTCCTTGAAAACGGGATCGATCTCGATCGGTTCGATCTCGGGCTGGCGTTCGATCGGCCGGAGGAGGCCGCGCGCATCGTGTTTACCGGACAGATGGATTATGCGCCCAATATCGCGGCGGTGACCGATTTTGTCCGTGATGCCCTGCCGCATATTCGCCAGCGCGTGCCCGATGCCGATTTCGCTATCGTCGGGCGCGCGCCGACCGCTGCCGTGCGCGCGCTGACGGGCGAGGGGGTGATCGTGACCGGCGAAGTGCCCGATACACGGCCGTGGCTTGCTGCCGCCGATGTTGTCGTCGCGCCGCTCAGGCTGGCGCGCGGGGTCCAAAACAAGGTGCTTGAGGCGATGGCGATGGGCAAGGCCGTGGTCGCCTCGCCACAGGCTGCTGAGGGCATTGACGCGGTCGCCGGGTGTCACCTTCAGGTCGCTGCCGATCCAGTCGATGCCGTTGTCGCGCTGCTCCAGAATGCAGCCGCGCGTGCGGCAATGGGGAGCGCAGCACGGGAACGAATGGTTGCGCGCTACGGCTGGGAGGCGGTGATGGCACCGCTTGCCGGGTTCGTCGGGCAATGAACACGGCGCTTGATATCGACACGCCGCTCGCCGCGCCGCGTTCGGCAGCGTGGAGCGCGCATCTCGCTGTGCTGGGTGCCGCGATCGGCGCGATTCTGATCCTGTGCGCGCGCGATGCCGCCGACATGGCGTGGCAATGGTGGAATTCATCGACCTATGGTCATTGCCTTTTCATCCTGCCGCTTGTCGGTTGGCTGATCTGGCAGCGGCGCGCGGAAGTCGCGCAAGTCGAGCCGCGCGGCTGGGTGCCCGGGCTGGTTGCGGTGGCAGCAGCGGCGTTCGGCTGGCTGCTCGGCGAAGCGGCGGGGATTGCGTTGATCCGTCATGCGATGCTCGTCGCGATGATCCAGGCGAGCGTCCTGGCGGTGCTCGGACCCGCCGCGCTGCGTGCGCTGCTGTTTCCGGTGTTCTACCTAATTTTCCTCGTGCCGTTCGGAGACGAATTCGTGGCGCCGCTGCAATCATTGACCGCGCAGATGACGATGGGCCTGCTGGCGGCGGCGGAGGTTCCGGCGGTGATCGACGGTGTGTTCATCACCACGCCCACGGGGTGGTTCGAAGTTGCCGAGGCCTGCGCGGGGGTGAAGTTTCTGGTCGCGATGGTCGCCTATGGCGCGCTGGTGGCGAATGTGTGTTTCAAGAGCTGGCGGCGGCGCGCGCTGTTCATGGCGTTTTGCGTGGTCGCGCCGATCCTTGCGAACGGTTTGCGCGCCTTTGGAACGATTTATGCGGCTCATCTCACTTCGGTCGAAACCGCAACCGGCTTTGACCACATCGTTTACGGCTGGTTCTTCTTTGCTCTTGTCATGCTGATCGTGATGGCGAGCGCGTGGCGGTTCTTTGACCGCGGCGTCGGCGATCGCTGGCTGGCCTCGATCCCGCGCGCCATTGGCCCCGAACGACCCGCCTGGACGCTGGGTGCGGCGACGATCGGCATCGTGCTTCTGCCCTTGCTGTGGAGCGGAACCGTGATCGCGGCGGGCCGCCAACTACTCCCGGTTGCGGTCGCCTTGCCGAAGGTCAAGGGCTGGGCGCAAGTTCCCAAGAGCGGCTATCCATGGCAGCCGCGCTTCGACGGGGCCGATCATCGCCTGTTCGGCCGTTTTCGCGACGGACAGGGCCGCACTGTCGATGTCGGTATCGCACTGTACGGCTGGCAGGGGCGGGGGCGCGAGATCATCGGCTATGGGCAGGGGGCAATCGATCCGGCGACCGACTGGGCGTGGAGCGCCGATGCGCCGTCCCCGCCCGGCGGCAAGGCGCAGCGGCTGATCGCACCCGGCAAGCTCGCGCGCGAGGCAGTGACGTTTTACGTGCTCGGCGATAGGCCGACCGGCAAGACCGCGACCGTAAAGCTGCGCACGCTCAAGGCGCGGCTGCTCGGTGGCGATCAAGCGGCGGCAGTGCTGATCGTCTCGGCCGAAGAGCCTGGTGCGCGCCCGGCTATCGACGCGTTTCTGGCGGCACTCAGCCCGGTCGAGCGCACAACAGATTCCCTTCTGACCCAAGCCCGGGGGCGCTAGGCGATGTGCGCGATTGCCGGAATCTTTCATCTGGAGACTGCCAAGCCGGTCGATCCGGCGCGTGTGCGCGCAATGGCTGACGCGCAGGCGCATCGTGGGCCGGACGGATCGGGTGTCTGGATGGCGCAAGGTGTGGGGCTGGGGCACCGGCGGCTGGCGATCATCGATGTCGGCGGCAGCGCGCAGCCGATGACGAGCGCCGATGAGCGGCTGGTCGTCACCTACAATGGCGAAATTTACAATTTCCGCGAGGTGCGCCGCGAGCTCGAAGCGCGGGGTGCCCGTTTCGTCACCGATGGCGATACCGAGGTGTTGCTGCACGGTTGGGCGGCGTGGGGGCCTGCGCTGCTGCCGCGTCTGAACGGGATGTTTGCCTTTGCATTGTTCGATCTGGCCGCGCAGGCGCTGATCCTCGCGCGCGACCGGCTCGGCGTGAAGCCGCTGCATTATACGCGGCTCACTGATGGCAGCGTAGCATTCGCCAGCGAATTAAAGGGGTTGCTGGCACATCCTGCAGTCAGGCGCGAAGTCAATCCGCAAGCGATCGAGGATTATTTTGCGCTGGGCTATGTGCCCGATGACGCCTGTATGGTGGCGAGCGTGCAGAAACTTCCGGCCGGATCATGGATGCGCCTCGAGCGCGGCAAGCCTGTGCCTGCACCAGTGCGCTGGTGGGACGTCGATTTTTCGGAGCGCAACCGCAGTTCGCCGCGCGATCTTGAGGCCGAGATGCAGTTGCGGCTGCGCGAGGGTGTCGAATCGCGCATGGTCTCGGATGTGCCGCTCGGCGCTTTCCTGTCGGGCGGGGTCGATTCGTCGGCGGTCGTCGCGATGATGGCGGCTGCCAGCCCGCATGCGGTGCAGACCTGCACGATTGGTTTCGACCGCGCCGATCATGACGAGACGCGCTATGCCGATGTCGTCGCCAAACGCTTTGCGACCGATCACCGCCAGCGCATCGTCGCGTCCGACGATTTCGGGGCGATCGACACGCTCGTCACTGCGTTCGACGAGCCATTTGCCGATGCCTCGGCCCTGCCGACTCTGCGCGTGTGCCAATTGGCAAGCGAGACCGTTACGGTGGCGCTGTCGGGCGACGGGGCTGACGAGGTGTTCGCAGGCTATCGTCGCTACCGGTTTCAGGCGGGCGAGGAGCGGGTGCGCGCGCTGATGCCCAAGGGGTTGCGCCAGTCGCTGTTCGGAACGCTGGGGCGGCACTATCCCAAAGCCGACTGGGCACCGCAATTCCTGCGCGCGCGATCGACGCTCGAGGCGCTCGCGCGCAACGGCGACGAGGGCTATGCCCGCGCGGTCGGCGTCACCGGCCCGGAACTGCGCGCCAAGCTCTTTTCGGACCGGCTGAAGCGCGATCTGCAGGGGCACCGCGCCGAGGACCGTTACATTGCCGCGATGCGCGACGCCCCGGCGCGCGATCCGCTCGACCGTGCGCAATATGCCGATCTCAAGATCTGGCTGCCGGGCGACATCCTGACCAAGGTCGATCGGACGAGCATGGCGGTCAGCCTCGAGGCGCGCGAGCCTTTGCTCGACCACCGGCTGGTCGAATTCGGCGCGCGGCTTCCGATCCCGATGCGGCTGCGGCGCGGCGAGGGCAAATGGCTGATGAAAAAGGCGCTGCGCGGTACGCTGCCCGACGATATCCTGTATCGCCGCAAAATGGGCTTCGTAACGCCGGTCTCGGCGTGGTTCCGGGGGCCGTTGCTGGGCGAAGCGCAGGCGGTGGCGATACGGCTGGGCGCGACGGGATGGTTCGTGCCCGAAGCCCTTACGCGCATCATCGAGGACCATCGCAGCGGCGCACGCGATCATGGGCGGCTGCTGTGGCAGCTCGTGATGTTCGACAAGGCAATGGCGCGCCTGTTCGGTCAGTAATCGGCGCGGACGAAGAACAAGCCGTCGGGCGGCGCATTCAGCCCGAGTGCGCCGCGATCGCGCGCTTCGAGCGCGGCCTTGAGATCGGCTGCGGTCCACTTGCCCTGGCCGACGAGCGCGAGACAGCCGACCATCGAGCGCACCTGATGATGCAGGAACGATCGCGCGCTGGCGCGGATCACGATCCGATTACCGCTGCGTGCCACGTCGAGCCGATCGAGCGTGCGCAACGGGCTTTCGGCCTGACAATGAACCGAGCGGAAGGTCGTGAAATCATGGCGACCGACGAGCTGCGCCGCCGCTGCGTGCATCGCTTCTGCATCGAGGGCGGGCGACAGCCGCCATGCAAGGCCCCGTTCAAATGTGAGCGGCGCGCGGCGATTGACGATCCGGTATTCATAATGCCGCGCAACACACGAAAATCGCGCGTGAAACCGATCCGCGACAATCGCGCATTCGACGATGGCGACGGGTGCCGGGCGCAGCCGCGCGTTGAGCGCTTCCATCAGACGGAAGGGCGTAATCGGCTTGGCGATGTCGACATGCGCGACCATCGCCAGCCCGTGCACGCCCGCATCGGTCCGGCCAGCGGCGTGGAGCGCGGTCGATTCGCCGAGCACGGCCCCCGCTGCATCCTCGATCGCGCCCTGCACACTGGGCCCGTGCGTCTGACGCTGCCAGCCCATGAACGGGCGGCCGTCGAACTCCACCGTCAGGCGAAAGCGCGTCACGCGAGCTGGGTGCCCGGGGCAATCGCAAAGCCGCGGAGCAGCTCGGCTGACGTCATGACACCGCGACCGGCGCGCTGCACAAGCAAGGGCCGGATCGCGCCGGGGTTGCACGCAATGGTCAGCGCATCGTCGAGCACCTGGCCGGGGCGGGCAGGCGCGGGCGTGATGATCGCTTCGGCATCGAGGATGCGAATGCGTTCGCTGCCGGTTTCGAAGAACGCGCCCGGGTTCGGCGCGAATGCGCGAACCTGACGGACGATCTGCGGCGCGCTGACCAGAAAATCGAGCCGCGCCTCGCTCTTGTCGATCTTGGGGGCGTAGATCACCCCCGTATCGGGCTGGGGGACAGGGGGATGCGCGGCAAGATTGGCGAGCACATCGACCAGCAGACCGGCGCCCAGTCGGCCCAGTTCGTCGGTGAGCGCTCCGGCGTTCTTGGTCGCGACCGGCGTTTCGACCGTTGCGAGCATCGGCCCGGTGTCGAGGCCGGCTTCCATCGCCATGATCGTCACGCCCGTCACGCCATCGCCCGCAAGGATCGCGCGCTGGACCGGGGCGGCGCCGCGCCAGCGCGGGAGCAGCGAGGCATGGACATTGACGCAGCCGAGGCGCGGGGCATCGAGCACGGGCTGTGGCAGGATAAGCCCATAGGCCGCGACAACGGCGATATCGGCATCCCATGCGGCAAATTCGGCCTGCGCGAGGGGATCGCGCAGCGAGGGCGGCGTGCGGACCTCGATCCCGAGGGATTCGGCAAGCTCGTGGACCGGGGTGCGCATAAACGCCTTCCCGCGGCCAGCACGCCGCTGCGGCTGGGTATAGGCGGCAATCACCGCATGCCCGGCGCGGGACAGCGCCACGAGGCTGTGCGTGGCAAATTCGGGCGTTCCCATGAAGACGATGCGCATGGCCATGCCCGAACGGCTTTTGTTTTGCCGCGTCAAGGCTTAGCGCACCGCCATGGCCTCTCCTGAAATCGAAGCGCTGACGCAGGCGCTGGCCCGGCTGCCCGGCCTCGGACCGCGATCGGCGCGCCGCGCGGTGCTGCATCTGCTCAAAAAGCGCGAAGGCGCGCTGGTGCCACTGCTTCGCGCGCTTGAGCGGGTCGACGAACGGCTCGCCGAGTGCGGCATCTGCGGCAATGTCGATACGACGAACCCGTGCGGCATCTGCGCTGATCCGCGCCGTGACGATCGGACGATTGCAGTGGTCGAAGAAGTCGCCGATCTCTGGGCGCTTGAGCGCTCGCGACTGTTTCCCGGTCGATTTCATGTGCTTGGAGGGCGGCTTTCAGCGCTTGACGGTATTAGCCCGGAGGATTTGACGATCGACCGGCTGGTGACGCGGGTGGCGGCGGGCGGTGTCGACGAGATTGTGCTCGCGATGAACGCGACACTCGAGGGGCAGACGACCGCGCATTACATCGCGGATCGGCTGGAATCGTATCCGGTGCGCCTTACACAGCTTGCGCACGGGCTGCCGGTGGGCGGCGAGCTCGACTATCTCGACGACGGGACGCTGGCTCAAGCGCTACGCGCGCGGCGGCCTGTAGCTTGACGGAAAAGCTTCGGCTTCATACCTGACCGACATGGCCATCCGCCCAATCCTCGAAGTGCCCGATCCGTTCCTGCGCGTGAAATCGACGCCGGTGGAGACGATCGACGACGAGCTGCGCACGCTTGTCGGCGACATGTTCGAGACGATGTACGACGCGCCCGGCATCGGCCTTGCCGCGATCCAGGTCGGCGTGCCCAAGCGGCTGCTGGTCATCGACTTGCAGGAGCAGGAGGACGACGACGGCAAGCCGATCCGCGAGCCGCGCGTGTTCATCAATCCCGAGATCATCGATCCGGCGGCGGAGTTTTCGGTTTACAACGAGGGGTGTCTGTCGGTTCCCGATCAATATGCCGATGTCGAGCGACCGGCGGCCTGCCGTGCGCGCTGGCTCGACCTCGACGGCGTCCAGCATGACGAGCGGATTGAGGGCATGCTCGCTACCTGCCTGCAGCATGAGATGGACCATCTTGAGGGTATTTTGTTTATCGACCATCTCTCGCGGCTTAAGCGCGACATGATCCTTAAGAAGCTCGCGAAACTGAAGCGCGCGGCTTAGGGTCGGCAGCGCTTTGAGTGAAGTTGAGGGTCTGTTGCAGAGTTTGGACAGTCCTCAACTCTAGACGTCGCGCTTCCAGTCCCAGCCGAGCGAGTCTCCGTCCATGACTTCGACGCCTTGGGCTGCGAGATCGTCGCGGATGCGGTCCGAGGTTACGAAGTCTTTGGCGGCACGGGCGGATTTCCGTTCTGCGAGGCGGGCTTCGATGTCGGATTCGGTGAGGGTGGCGGTTGTGGGACGGATGCGGAGGTCAGCGCGGGTGAGGCTATCCAACCGCAGACCAAGAACCGCATCGACGGAGTAGGTCGCCTTTAGCAGACTAGCTCCGTTTACGTCTCCGCTCACCAAACCTTCGATAAGCGTCAATGCTAAGGGCGTATTTAAATCATCGGAGAAGGAATCCGCTATTTTTGCCATGCGCGATTCAAGGGCGACTGAGTTGTCATCAATATGAGTCTCCAATTGAAAATTGGGGTTCGACTTGTTCCTGAGACTTGACACAGCCATTACCATCCGCCGCAACCGCACCAGCGCCGCCTCCAGACCCTCCCACGTAAACTCCATCTCGCTGCGATAGTGCGCCTGGAGGCACATCAGGCGGTAGGCGAGGGGGTGGTAGCCGCGATCGACGAGGGTTTGCAGGCGCAGGAATTCGCCGGACGATTTCGACATCTTGCCGCGCCGGTCGATCAGGAAATTATTGTGCATCCAGATGTTTGCGCCCGAGTGCGACGAGCAGCTTTGCGCCTGGTTCTGCGCGATCTCGCACGGGTGATGAATTTCGCGGTGGTCGATCCCGCCGGTGTGGATGTCGAACGGGAAGCCGAGCAGCGCCTGGCTCATGACCGAGCATTCGATGTGCCAGCCCGGCGCGCCGCGACCCCAGGGCGATGGCCATTCCATCTGCCGCGTCTCGCCCGGCGGCGTGGTGCGCCAGATCGCGAAATCCTGCGGGTTTCGTTTGCCAAGGACGGGATCGATGCGGCTGATGCCCTCGTCGGTGTTGGCGCGCGCGAGGCGGCCGTAGTCGGGCACGGTTGAGACATCGAAATAAAGGCCGCTGTCGAGCCGGTAGCAATGCTTCGCCTCGATCGCCTGTGCCCAGGCAATCATGGCTTCGACATAATCAGTTGCGCGCGGATGCTGGGCGCCGTGGATATTGAGGCGCGCGAGATCGGCTTCGAAATCGGCCTGATAGAAACGCGCAATATCCCATGCGGTCTTGCCCTGCGCGGTCGCAGCCTTTTCCATCTTGTCGTCGCCGGCGTCGGCGTCCGAGGTCAGATGGCCGACGTCGGTGATGTTGATGACGTGAGCCACGTCATAGCCCTTGAAGCGCAGCACGCGGCCGAGCGTGTCGGCGAAGACATAGGCCCGCATGTTGCCGATGTGCTGGTAGTTATAGACCGTGGGGCCACAGGTGTAGACGCGCGCCTTGCCGGGTTCGATCGGCGTGAAGGGTTCGAGTTCGCGGGTGAGGCTGTTGAAGAGGCGCAGGGGGGTTTCGGTCATGGGGTGCCTTTAAGCGGCGTGCGCGCCGTGGCAAAGCCACGTCGTCGGTCCTCAATCTCATTGAGGCCGGCCGCACCATCTCGAGTCCGCATGCAAGCTCTGCTTGCTTGCGGCCGAGATGGCTGGAGGCCCGAGCCGGAATCGAACCGGCGTGCAAGGATTTGCAGTCCTCTGCGTAACCACTCCGCCATCGGGCCGAGACTGCGGGCACGGCCCACAACTCCTGCGCTCATAGCGGCTGCGGCCATCTTGGCAATGGCCGCAGCGCGTTTGCTCAGAAGTTCACGTCAGCCGACAGCGTGAACGCCCGCCCGCGCGGATCGGCCACGCGCGGCTCCCACGATCCGCCGGCCCCGGTGTTGGTATCATAGTTGATCGCAAACGGCGGATCGGTGTCGAAAATATTCTTGATACCGAAGGTCAGCTGCAGCCTTTTCGTGAAGCGCGCCGAAACCGAGGCGTTGTAGATGATATAGGCTTCGACCCGCTCGTTGAAGCCGGGGCGCGTGACCGATCCGTTGAGGATGCCGGGCAGCTTCTGATTGGCATAGCCATCGCGGTAGATCTGCGAGAAGCTCGCTGAAAAGCTCTCGGTCGCATAGGTGATATAGGCGCTGTGCTTCCACTTCAGGCCGAGATCGCCCTGGAATGAAAAGACGCCGAGCTGGCTGGGGCCAAAGGGCGCGGCGGGCAGGAGCTTTTCCTTTTTCTTGAGCAGATAGGTGCCGTCCAGCCCCGCAGTCAGGACGCCGCCGCCAAGGTCGAACCCGCCGCGCAGCGCGACTTCGAGGCCCTGCGTGCGGCGTGACCCGGTGTTGGCGTTGCGCAGATCGAGCAGGATAATCGTGCCCGAGGCATCGCGGATAAAGCGTTCGGGGAAGAACTGGAAATTGTCGAGCAGCTGGCGAGTCGTCAGCGATCCGATCACGTCGTCGACATTGATCGACCAGAAATCGACTGCGGCGCTGAACCGAGCCGAGGGCTGGAAGACGACGCCGACGCTGAACTGCTTCGAAGTTTCCGGCCCGAGGGTAAGATTGCCGCCGGTCAGCGTATCGAAGGTGATCAGGGCGCAGCCGGGGATCGCCGGATTGGGAATGGCGCCGGGGCAGGTCGTCGGGTCGGCGACGTTGTTGCCCGGGCTGGGCGACTGGGTCACGCCATTGAAAATCTGGCTGAAGGTGGGGACGCGGAAGCCGGTGTTGTAAGACCCGCGAAAGAGCAGCCAGTCGAACGGCCTGAACTTGGCCGAGACTTTGGGATTAACGGTCGATCCGAAGCCCGAATATTCATCGATGCGGCCCGCGACGGTGACTTCGAGCATCTTGAAGATTGGGAACAGGATTTCGCCATAGGCGGCTTTCACGTCGCGATTGCTTGCAAGGAGCGCGTTGACGTTGTCGAATGCGACGTTGAAGATGTCAGGGGCCGCAACGGTTGCCGCTGCCGATCCATCAAAACTGTAGGTCTCGCGCCGATAATCGACGCCGATGGCGACCTGGACATCGCCGCCGGGGAGCGCGAACAGTGGACCAGAGACCGAGGCATCGAATTGCCGCACCTCGTATTTGCCGCCGTAAAGCGTCGTGCCCCGCGCGGAAATCGCGTCCAGCCCGGCAAGTGCGGCCGCCGATTGCGTGAGCGAAAACGGATTGAGGATGCCGCTGTTGAGCAGGCCGACGATGCCGGGCTGCGTTGCGCCGGGGGCTGTGGGCGCGCGCGGATCAGGGGCCCCTGATACGGCACCGGCAATGCCTGATCCGGTTGCCGCCGCCGCGTTCAGGAATGTGCCCCGGAAATGATAGCCGCTTCCGAGCTCCGACGTCGCTTTGCTGCGCGCGTAGGAAGCGCCGGCGCGATAGTCCCATCCGCCGAACAGCGGGCCTTCGATGCCGAGCGCTGCACGGAACGTATTGGTGTCGGTCGTATATTCGCGCGGGCCGCACGCCAGGCACCGCCAGCGATAGGCGATCGGCTTACCATAATTGGCGGCGATCGCTGGGAAGACCGCAAGCAGGCGATTGTAAACGTCGTTATAGGTTGCTGCCGTCGTCGCGTTGAGCGGATAGGCGATCGCGAGATTGCCGGTGTTGCCCGAATACTGGTTCGGCGAAAACCGCTTGGCCGATTGGGCATCGGACCCCGTGACTTCGGCGAAAATCTGATGGCTGCCGAGATTGACGGTCCCGCGAGCATAATAGGTCAGCGTTTCGATCGGCTGCTGAAGCACTGTTGCCTGCGCGGTATCCCAGGCGCAGGCATAGCGCGCCGCGGCATTGATCCACAGCTGCTCGTCATAGGGCATGCCGCCGGGCATCGACGTGCAGCCAGCGCCGCCGGGAAGATCGAGAATGTTGATGCCGCCGTTCGCCGGCGTGGTCGCTCCGGCTTCGATGAGACTCACGCCGCTCAGGAGGGTGCCCGCCGTCACCGGGGCACCATTGACGATCGAGCCGTTGGTGATCGAGCCGGGAACCGTGCTGGCACCGGTGGCAAAGGCGGTCGCGATCGGGGTGCCGCGCGTGTCGATCGAGAGGCCGCGACCGGGCTGATTGCCGTTGACGAAACTGCGATCGGTGCCGTTCAGTGCGCCGACCCAGCTTTTCCCGACAGTGGCCATGATGTTGAAGCCCTGTTCGGACAGATCGCCGTAACCCCCCGTCGCTGAGAGCCGGTAGATCGGCGCATCGCCCTTCTCTGTGATGTCGGTAAATCCGTTGAGCGAAAGGCCCTGGAAATTGGTCTTGGTGATGAAGTTGATGACGCCGCCGATGGCATCAGTCCCGTAGATTGCCGACGCTCCGTCTTTCAGGATCTCGATGCGGTCGATCGCGGCGAACGGGATTTGATTGACGTCAACCGCCGATCCCGTGAGGCCGTGTGCGGCGACGCGCCGACCGTTCAGGAGCACGAGCGTCGAGGCTGAACCCTGGCCGCGCAGATTGGCCGCCGAAAGCCCGTTCGTGCCGCGCTGCGGGCCGCTGTTCACAACGTCCGAGTTCGACGCGAGATTGTCTGCGCCGTTGCCGTTGGTCGAGAGATAAGAGATCAGCTGTTCGGCGCTGGAGATGCCCTCGCGCGACAGATCCTGCGTCGAGACGATCTGGATCGGCAGTGCGCTGTCGTTCGGATCGCGCTTGATGCGTGACCCGGTCACGAGGATTTCGCGTGGTTCATCATCGGCGGCTTGCGGCGAAGACGTCTGCGCCATCGTTGTGCCCGGCAAGGCGAGCGCCACTGCGGTTCCCGACCCGAGAATGCTCTTGAACCATGCTGATCGACGCATCGCGCTGTCCCCTTTTCTTGTGCGCGGCCCTGTTTTCCGCTCGCCGGGAGTAGAAAACAATTTTGTTGCAGCGCGCCATAGTTTGTCGTCGCCACGCTATAACCCGGCGGCATGGCTGCGCTGCTCAGTGCGCCTCGGCGACCAGCACAAGCGCGGCATCCATCGTGGCGATCGCGCTTGCGCCGTCCGGGATATCATTGGCGAGAATGGAAAATGTCAGCGTCTGGCCACTTCTGGCGGTCATGTAACCCGAGAGTGTCGAGGTGGCATTGAGGCCGCCGGTCTTGGCGAAAACCTTGCCCGCGAGTGTCGTCCCGACGAACCGGCGCGCGATCGTGCCATCGACGCCGCTGATGGGCAGCGTTGCGCGCCAGGCTGCGCCCCAGGTCTGCCCGGCTACCCAGCGCAGGAACATGACGACGCCGCGCGGCGCGATCCGGTTATACGTCGACATTCCCGACCCGTCGGCGAAATCGAACGCCGTGCGGGTCACGCCTGCCTTCGCCAGCATGGTTTCGATCGTGGCGACGCCGCTTTTCACGCTACCGTCGCCATTTATCCTGCCGAGACGGCGGATCAGCAGATCGGCATGAAGGTTCTGGCTAATCTTGTTGATCGTGACGAGATCGAGCGCGAGCGGCGGGGGCGTCAGGCGCGCGACCGGGTCGCTCTCGCTGGCGGCCTGTGGCACTGGCGCGCTCACAGGCCGATAGCGCGTGGCGAGCTGGCCGCATACGCGCACGCCGCGATCGCCAAGCAAGCGCGCCAGCGACCAAGCAGCGTAATGCGCCGGATCGTCGATGCCGAGGCCGATGGTTTCGGGGGCAGCGTCAACGGCGATCGTGCCCGTCAGCCGGACGACGCGCTCGAACGGCAGGCGATCGACGTCGAGTGTCGTCCGTCCGGCGGCCACGGTGGTGGCGCGGTTGTCGATCGTGAAATAGGGGCCGACCTCGACCAATGGGGGCGCACCGAGCGCGCCGGGCCGCGCGCGCAGCGGCACTTCGTTGTCGTCGAGGCTGAGCGCGGCGATACCCGTGCCCGAGCGTTCGGGCATGTTGTTCCAGCTCATGCCCGCGCTCCAGCGCTGATCGGGAAACCAGCGGGCATCGCCGACGACATTGCCGACCCGGCGCGTTCTGGCAGCGATCGCATCGGCGAGCGTTGCGAGACAGTTGACGGTGCAGCCCGGCGCGCTCGACAACCGCGCGTCGCCGCGCCCGACCAGAACGACATCGCGGCCCTGCAAATAGACCTGCGCGCCGCCCTCGGAATCGGGCTGATCGAGTGCGGACAGCGTGTCAAACGCAGCGGCGGTCGTGAACATCTTGGTGTTCGACGCCGGGATAAAGCGGTCGGTCGGCGCGATCGTGACGATCTCGCGCCCGGTGGCGTCGGCGACGACGAAACCGAAGCGCGTGCCTGTCGCCGCTTCGCGCAGCTTGGCTTCGACGCGTTGCTGGAGCGACGGCGCAAGCTGGGCATGGGCGGGACCAATCGCCAAAAAAGCAATGGCAAAGCCCAGCGAGCGCAGGAGGGACCTCATGGGAAATGCGGCTCGGGGCGTTCGTGGAGCTGTTCGTAATGCACCAGCGCCGGTTCGGGGCCGAGCGGAACCGGAACGCTGCCGCGAAACGTCCATTCGCCGCGATCGCAATCGGCAGCGCGGACATAGCCATTGATGTAGAAGCGCCGCGCATGGCCGGCGTAGTTCGCGCCCGATCCGTGGACGAGATGGGGATGCCAGATTGCCAGATCGCCCGGTGCGAGGACCAGATCGACGATGTCGGCAGTGTCGAGCGCGTTACCGGCAAGCGCTGTATCGTTCATCGCGGTGCCCAGAACTTGCGCATCGGTGTCAAGCGCCAGATCGCCGCGCCGGTGGCTGCCGCGCACCACGCGCATGCAGCCTGCATCGACGGTGTGCGGATCGATCGCGAGCCCGGTCTGGATATAGGCATTGGCGAGATCGCGGTAGGCTTGCGGAGGGCGGCGGAAACGCGAATCCTGGTGCCAGGCGAAATCGCCGCCACTGCCGTGCGCTTTCCAGTGAAGCTGGTTGATGATCTGCTTGAGATCATCGCCGATGAGCGGCGCGAGCAGCGCATGAAAGCGCGGATCGCGCCGGACCGCATCGAGCGCCGGGGACTGCCACGAAGGCCATTGCGCCATGCGGACGATCGGCGCGAACCCGCTGGTATCGACCTTGTAAAACAGATTGCCGTGCCGAAAGCTGCGGCCGTGCGCGAGCGCTTCAGCATGGATGGAATCGACGGCAATCCCGATGGCCGCCACCTCGTCTGCCGTTAACACGCCCCGCACGATCGCATAGCCGTCGCGGGCGTAAGCCTCGATGTCGATCGTCATCGCGCTCCCCAGAAACCCGCGGCAGGCGGCGACAGGATTCCGCCCGAATCGCTGACCCCATCGGCATGGTCGTCGGCGAGCCACAGCGGCCCGTCAAGATCGACGAAATCGCTCATCCGCGCGATATGGAAGGCGGGGGCAATCGACAGCGACGAGCTGATCATGCATCCGGTCATGAGCCCGAGGCCGCGCACGCGGGCGGCATGGGCGAGATCCAGCGCTGCGGTCAGCCCGCCCGCCTTGTCCAGCTTGACGTTTACCACGCTGTAGCGCGCGGCGATGCGATCGAGATCGGCGTCGGTGTGAACCGCCTCGTCGGCCGCGAT
Source organism: Sphingomonadaceae bacterium (assembly GCA_046153865.1). Classification (GTDB taxonomy): domain Bacteria; phylum Pseudomonadota; class Alphaproteobacteria; order Sphingomonadales; family Sphingomonadaceae; genus Sphingomonas_O. The sequence goes on along the minus strand of JBJXFA010000073.1, from coordinate 41,686 downwards.
CGCGATCGGATAGGCGAAGCCTTCGAGCCAGCTGTCGGTCTCGGCAGGCACGGGTTGTTCGATTAGCGCGACATCGGCGGCAATAAGGGTGTCGGCTATCGCCTCGAGCAGGGCGCGGTCCCAGCTCTCGTTGGGATCGACGATGAGTGCGGCGTCGGGTGCGGCAGCGCGCACGGCGGCGATGCGGCGCGCCGGATCGTCGGCGTCGATCTTGATCTTGACGAGCGGTGCCCCGGCGATTGCGCGGGCCGCTGCCGCCATGGCGTCAGGCGTGTCGATGCCGATCGTTATCGCGCTGGCCTGCGCAAGCGGTTCGGGTGCACCGATGCGTTCGGCGACGCTCAATCCGGCGAGCCGCGATTCGAGATCCCACAAGGCGCAGTCGATTGCGTTGCGGGCGGCCCCGGGCGACAGCCGTTCGAGCAGCGCATGGCGGTCCATGCCCTGCTCGAGCAACGGTTGCACGCCTGCGATGGCGGCAAGCACGTCTTCGATCGTTTCGCCGTAACGGGCATAGGGAACGCCTTCGCCGCGCCCGATTGCGCCGTCCTCGCCAAGCGTAACCGTGACGACATCGGCCACGGTCTTGGTGCCGCGCGCGATCCGGAACGCCCGCGCTAGCGCGTAAGCGTCGTGGCGAGCGTCGAGAGTGCGTTGCATGGCAGGATGTCGAGGATCGGATCGACCCCGAAGGCAAAAGGATCGGTGCATGGCAGACCGTGTGCGTCTTCGGTCTGCGCGCAGAGGCGGCGCGCATCGGCAGGGTCAAGCGCCGAGGTATTCAGACAGATGCCGACCATCGCGACGTGCGGACTCGTGAGCCGCGCGACTTCGAGGTTCATGGCGATGCATTCGGCCAGCCCCGGCAGCGCCCGCCCCGGGATCCCGCGCATGTGCGTCCGTCCCGGCTCGTGGCACATCACCAGCCAACCGGCTTGAGCACCGTGCAAAAGGCCGGTCGAGACGCCGGCAAACGAGGGGTGAAACAGCGAACCCTGACCCTCGATCACGTCCCAGCCGTCATCGTCACGGGCGGGGGCGAGCTGCTCGATCGCGCCCGAGATGAAATCGGCGATCACGGCATCGACCGGGACGCCTGCACCGGCGATGAGGATGCCGGTTTGCCCGGTTGCCCGGAAATCGGCGGTTATCCCGCGGGCCTGCAAGCCCTGCGTGAGCGCGAGCGTTGCATACATCTTGCCGACCGAACAATCGGTGCCGACGGTCAGCACGCGGTTTCCCGCACGAGGGTCGCCGGTGCCGACGACGAGATCGGCGGGCGGTTCGCGCACGTCGAACAACTGCAGGCCGCGCGCCTGCGCCAGTTCTGCAAGCTGCGGCACGTCGCGCAGCCGCTGGTGCAGCCCGGCCGCGACGTTCAAGCCTGCTTCGAGCGCGGTTGCCGCATCGGCAACGACGTCGCCGCCGAGGCGCCCACCCGAATTGGCGACGCCGAGCACCAGCGTGCGCGCCCCGGCAACCGCCCCTTGCGCGATCGATAGCCGCGGCAATCCGAGGGTGAGCGGGCAATCGTCATGCCGGAATTCGCCGACGCAAGCCTCGCGCCGGAAGGTCGCCAGCCCGCGCGAGGTTTTGATGCCGATGAAATCGGTGCTGTGGCCGAGATAGAGGAGGTAGGGGGCGGGGATCATGGCTTCAGGCTAGAGCGTGGCGGACAATCAGGGACATAGTGTTGCGAAGCCACCCTATAGCTTGTCGTTATGGGGCAACGAGCACGTCGGCGAGCGTCTTCAGAAACGCGGACGCCAGCGCGCCGGGCGGTCGGCTGGCAAGAAACATGGCGTTGACCGCGAACGGCAGCGGCGGATCGAGCGGCCGCATCGCCAGTCCCGGGGTCAATGAGGCGCGCGCGGTGAAGCTGTCGACGACGGTGAGGCCTACCCCCTGCCGCACGAGTGCTGTGGCGATGTAGAAAGTGCGTGCCGAGACGATCTCGTCAAACGTAACGCCCGCCCGCTCGCTTTCACGGGCAAAAAGCGTTCCGATCGGGCCGCTTGCGGCGAGGCTGATGAAAGGTCGTCCGCGAAGCGCGGTCAGCGGCAGCCGCGACGGCGCATCGCGCATATCCGCCTCGCGGTAGAGCACCACGAGTTCGCCCGATCCGATCTCGGTGTATGCGACGGGAGCGTTGGGCGGAACCTGATAGGCGATCGCGATGTCGGTCTCGCGCTCGTAGAGCTTGCGCAACAGATCGTCGTGATGAACCGTCTGCAGATCGAAGCGGACATCGCCGTGGCCGGCAAGGAACCGCGCAACGGCGCTTGGCAGCGCATCGAGCGCAAGCGACGGCAGGGCGGAGATGCGCAACGTGCCCTGCAGCCCGCGCCGGAGGTTTCGGCTCGCTTCGCGCAGGGCGACGACCCGGTCCTGAATCTCGGCGATGTCGGCGAACAGCACATGCGCGTCTTCGGTCGGCACCAGCCGTCCGGCGGTGCGCGTGAAGAGCGGGAACCCGATCAGGGTCTCGGCATGGCGCAGCGTCTTGGACACCGAAGGTTGCGAGACGTTGAGCGCGCGCGCCGCCGCACTGACCGAACCCGTGGCATAGACGGCATGGAAGACCTCGATATGGCGCAGGTTCATGCGATGAGCCTAACGTCGAGCGCGAGCAGGGCAACAGCGGTTTCTGCCGCTTCGGCGCGGGCGCGCGGTCGTGCGTCACCCGTTGCGACGGCACGGCTTCTTGCCTAGTAAGGCGATGCGCCGAAAGCTGTATTGCCAATGCAATACAGTCGTGTCATGGCGTGGCGAACCGAAGGACCAGAATGACGCCGAACGACGCCAATCCGTTTGTAACGATGCGCCGCGCGATGGTGGCGAGCCAGTTGCGCACGAGCGGCGTCACCGATGCGCGCCTTCTCGAAGCTATGGCGCAGGTGCCGCGCGAGCACTTCGTGCCCGAACCGATGCGCGCGTCGGCGTATATCGATCGCCCGATCGAGCTCGGCGGCGGCCGCGCGCTCAATCCGCCGCTGGTGACGGCGCTGCTGCTGGAGGCGGCGGCAATCCAGAGCAGCGATCGCGTGCTGATCGTGGGTGCGGCGACCGGATATGCGCCGACTGTGGCAGCGGCACTCGCAGCCCGTGTCGTGGCGGTCGAATGCGACGCAAGGATGGCGGAGCGCGCGCGCGAGTCCATGATCGGCATCGAACTGGTCGAAGGCCCGCTCGCCGTGGGCGTGCCCGGCCATGGACCGTTTGACGCAATCGTTGTCGATGGTGCGATCGAGCAGGTGCCCGAAGCGATTGTCGATCAATTGGCACCGCACGGTCGGCTAGCGGCGGCGCTGCTCGACGATGGCGTGACGCGCCTCGCGCTTGGCCGCAAGGGTGGTAAAGGGTTCGCGATGGTTCCTTTCATCGACGCTGAGGCTGTCCTGCTGCCCGGTTTTGCCCTTCCCCGTGTTTTCGCGTTTTGATTAGAAGGCTTTTGGCATGAACGTCGCACTGCGGATCCTGCTGCTTGGCTCGGCGCTGGCAACCCCCGGCATCGGTTCGGCTGAGACGCTGCGCGCTGCGCTCCAGAAAGCCTATTTAACCAATCCGACCCTCACCGGAGCACGGGCGCAGCAGCGCAGCCTTGACGAAACCGTGCCGATCAATCGCGCGCAAGGGCTGCCCAGCGCCAATGCCAGCGCCACATTCACCGAAAATGTCGAACAATCCTCGACAAGTTTTCTGTCGCCCGAACGCCAGCTTGGTGCGCAGGTGCAACTGAACGTTCCGCTTTATGCCGGCGGTGGCATCCGCAATGCGGTGCGCGCGGCGCAGACGCGCGTCGAGGCGGGCCGCGCCGAATTGCGCGATACCGAGGCGAGCCTGTTCTCGCAGGTTGTAGGTGCGTATATGGATGTTATTCGCGATGAGGCGATCGTAGGGCTGCAGACGGCGAATGTCGGCGTCTTGCGCGTCAACCTCGAGGCGACGCGCGACCGGTTTCAGGTCGGGGACTTGACCCGCACCGATGTGGCGCAGTCCGAGGCACGGCTTGCACTTGCGCGCAGCCAGCTCGAAGGCGCGCAGGCGCAGCTGATCACGAGCCGCGAACAATATGTGCGCCTGGTCGGCGAACCCCCGGTCGCGCTGGAACCACCGCCGCCGCTGCCGAACTTGCCGACGGCCCCGCAAACAGCGGTTACGGTCGCGCTCGAGAACAATCCGGCGCTGCGCTCGGCGCAGCGGCAGCGTGAGGCGACACGCTTCGACGTCGGCGTTGCCCGCGCGTCACGACTGCCGCAGGTGGCGGCAGTCGGCACCAGCAATTATTCGAACTTCCTCAACACCTTGGGTAGCTCAAACCCCAATACGAGCCGGAGCTCGGCGGTGGGCGTGCAGGCGACGCTGCCGCTCTTTCAGGGCGGCGGTCCCGCGGCGCAGGTCCGTCGGGCGCAGGCGCGCGAATCGCAGGCGATCGAAGCGGTGACCGAAGTCGAGCGGCTGATCGTCGCGCAGACGCGCTCGGCCTATGCAAGCTGGCGCGCCTCGAACGAGAATATCGTGTCCTCGCAAGCCGCCGTGGACGCCAATACCCTGTCGCTCGAAGGCGTGCGCGCGGAAAACAGTGTCGGCACCCGCACGATCCTCGACATCCTCAATGCCGAGCAGGAGTTGCTGAATTCGCAAGTGAATTTGGTCTCGTCGCGGCGCAACGCCTATGTTGCGGGCTTCACGCTTCTGGCCGCGATGGGGCAGGCCGAAGCGCGCGATCTTGGATTGGAAGGCGGCGCGCTTTACGATCCGATTGTCAATTACGAGCGCGTGAAGTCCAAGATCTGGGACTTCGACGACGATCCCAAACCGTCGCCGGTCGCTACACGCACGGTTGACACACCGGCGCAAACCCCGGCAGTGACAGGCCCGGTGCTGCCCTGACTCAGCGCCGTCATGGGGGCGCAGGGGTTTATGGGCGACATCAGCAACGAGCCATCGATGGAGGAAATCCTGTCCTCGATCAAACGGATCATTGCCGAAGACAGTGAGGCAGCGCTTGCGCCGCCGCGCAAGGCGCGTGCGTTGACGCCGCCACCCGTCGTTGCGCCCCCCGTCCGCGATGAAGAGCCGGAGATCCTCGAATTGACCCAGACCGTTTCCGGCGATTCGCCATCCGCTCCCGAAGCCAAGCCGCTCGTCTCGGACGCGACGGTGCAGGCGAGCCGCTCGTCGCTCGCGGCGCTCTCGGCGTTGATCGTCAAACCCGAGGTCAACGGCAGCGATACGCTCGAGGGCCTTGTGCGCGAGATGCTCAAGCCGATGGTGGCCGAATGGCTCGAGGGCAAGCTCCCCGATATCGTCGAGCGCATGGTCGCGCAGGAAATCCGGCGGATTACGGACCGGGGGTAGTTTCGCCCGCGGTCAGCCGTTAAGCGCGCCGTGATGACCGAACTGCCCAAGACTTTCGACCCTGCCGCGATCGAAGCGCGCTGGTATGCGCATTGGGAGGCGTCGAACGCCTTCCGCCCGGAGCGGCCTGACGCGCCGCCCTTCACCATCGTGATGCCGCCGCCCAACGTCACGGGCTCGCTGCACATCGGCCATGCCCTCGACGTGACGCTGCAGGACATTCTCGTCCGCCATGCGCGCCTCAAGGGCAAGGATGCGCTGTGGGTCGCGGGCACCGACCACGCCGGGATCGCGACGCAGATGGTCGTCGAGCGGCAGATGATGGAGCGCCAGGAACGTCGCGCCGACTTCACGCGCGAGCAATTCGTGGAGAAGGTCTGGGCGTGGAAGGCCGAGAGCGGCGGCACGATCACCCGTCAACTGCGGCGGCTCGGTGCGAGTTGCGATTGGGAGAATGAACGCTTCACAATGGATGAGGGCTTTTCGAAAGCCGTCACCAAGGTGTTCGTCGACCTCTTCAACGAGGGGCTGCTCTACCGCGACAAGCGCCTCGTCAACTGGGACCCGGGCCTCAAGACCGCGATCTCGGATCTCGAAGTCGAAACGCGCGAGGTGCAGGGCAAGTTCTGGCACTTCCGCTATCCGCTGGCCGATGGCAGCGGGCATATCTCGGTCGCGACGACGCGGCCCGAGACGATGCTCGCCGACATGGCGGTTGCGGTGAACCCCGACGATGCGCGCTATGCGCGCGTAAGGTTACAAAAGGTGACACTTCCGATCACCGGGCGGGTCATTCCCATCATCACCGACGAGCATGCCGATCCCGAACTCGGCAGTGGCGCGGTCAAGATTACGCCTGGGCATGATTTCAATGACTTTCAGGTCGGTCTTCGCGCCGGGTTTGAAGCTGCGACGATGCTCAACATGCTCGATGCCGAGGGTCGCTTGGTGCAGACGACGGATGGACTGATCCCCGAGGAGCTTATCGGACTCGACCGCTTTGCGGCGCGGGGCAGGGTTGTCGAAATGATGGACGCGCTGGGCTTGCTCGAGCGCGTCGAGGATCGCGTGATCGCGACGCCCTATGGCGACCGCTCGGGCGTCGTCATCGAGCCGTGGCTGACCGACCAATGGTATGTCGATGCCAAGACTTTGGCGGGGCCCGCAATCGAGGCAGTGCGCTCGGGGGCGATCAAGGTCGTGCCGCAGAGCTGGGAGAAGACCTGGTTTCAGTGGCTTGAGAACATCCAGCCTTGGTGTGTGTCGCGGCAGTTGTGGTGGGGGCACCGGATTCCGGCTTGGTATGGGCCGAAATTGGAGGAAACGATCAGCGCCAGGCGGTTCTCTGGCTTTGACGTAGCTGAAGGTAAAATGCCTTCGATCAATGATCCGAACGTTTTTGTGATAGCTAACGAAAGCGACTTAGGCGCGCAGTTTGCTGCTGCTTATGGCCATGACGTTGGAATGCATTTGTGTGACGATTGGGAGGCGTACCGGCAGTGGTTCGTTGCGCTCCTGCGAGACGCGAACCACCCAGGCAGGTCGGGCAAGGAAGTGCCAATCGTCCGCGACAACGACGTCCTCGACACATGGTTCTCCTCGGCGCTGTGGCCGTTCGGGACGTTGGGGTGGCCCGATGCACCCTTCTCCCCTCCCGGCCTTCCGGGAGGGGCTGGGGGTGGGGCTCTCCGAGAGCCGGGCTCTGAAGCCGAAGAAGAAGGGGCCACCCCCGGCCCCTCCACGAAGTCGTGGAGGGGAGAAGGGTCGTCCTTGCTTGCCAAGCATTACCCCAACGACGTGCTGATCTCGGGCTTCGACATCCTGTTCTTCTGGGACGCCCGCATGGCGATGCAGGGTTTGCACTTCATGAAGCAAGTGCCGTGGAAGACCTTGTATCTCCACGGTCTTGTCCGCGCGCCCGATGGTTCGAAGATGTCGAAATCGAAGGGCAATACGGTCGATCCGCTTGGGCTGATCGACCGCTACGGTGCGGATGCGCTGCGCTTCACGCTTGCGGCGATGGAGAGCCAGGGGCGCGACATCAAGCTCGATGAGAAACGCGTCGAGGGCTATCGCAACTTTGCGACCAAGCTGTGGAACGCCGCGCGCTTTCTGCAAGGCAATAGCGTGGGCGCGAGTGCGACGCTCAAGGCACCCGAGGCGACGCTCGCTGTCAACAAATGGATCATCGGCGAAGTCGTGGAGACGCTGGCGAAGCTCGATCAGGCGATCGCCGACCTGCGCTACGATGCGATGGCCGACGCGATCTACCACTTCGCGTGGGGGACGTTCTGCGACTGGTATATCGAACTGGTGAAGGGTGCGTTCGACGATGAGACGCGCGACGTGGCGGGCTGGGCGTTCGACCAGATCCTCGTGATGCTCCACCCGTTCATGCCGTTCATCACCGAGGAGTTGTGGCATGCGATGGGCGAGCGACGGTATGACGTCATCCATGCGCAGTGGCCGCAGCCTAGTGTGGCGATCGACGTCGAAGCCAAGGTGATGGTCGAATGGCAGATCGAACTGATCGGCGCGGTTCGCACGCTGCGCGCCGAAATGAACATCCCGTGGACGGCCGAGCTCAAGCCGCTCGTCGTGGGAGGCAATGCGCGCTTGCTCGAGCTGTTTGCGGGCGGGCCGGTGCCGCGGCTTGCCAAGACCGGCACGCCCGAGCGCGCGGATGTTGTGCCCGCGAATTCTGCGCAAATCGCCAGTCGCGATACGGTCATCGCTTTTCCCCTCGCGGGCGCGATCGACCTCGACGCCGAACGCGTCCGTCTCAACAAATCCGCCGAAGCCGTTGAAAAGGAAGCGGCCGCGCTCGCAGCCCGCCTCGACAATCCGTCTTTCGTCGAACGCGCCAAGCCCGAGGCTATCGAAAAGGCGCGGGCCGATCATGCCGAGAAATCGGCGGAGGCCGCGCGGTTGCGTGCCGCACTCGCACGGCTAAGCTAGCGCGATGAGCCATTATCCCGCACTTCGCCTCCGCCGCACGCGCGCCACTGCGTGGAGCCGGGCGCTCGTCAGCGAGACGCACCTTGCGCCGCAGCATCTGATCTGGCCGCTGTTCGTCACGGCGGGGGAGGGCGTCGAGGAGCCGATCGCGAGTTTGCCGGGCGTGTCGCGCTGGTCGGTCGATGGGATTGTGGCGCGCGCGAAAGAGGCGCGGGCGCTGGGCATCGGCGTCGTCGCATTGTTTCCCAACACGTCGCGCGCGCTGCGCACCGACGGCGGCGAGGAGGCGCTCAATCCCGACAATCTCATGTGCCGCGCGATCCGGGCGATCAAGGATGCGGTTCCCGAAATCGGCGTGCTGACCGATGTCGCGCTCGATCCCTATACGGCGCACGGCCATGACGGGCTGATCGATGCCGCTGGCTATGTGCTGAATGACGCCACCTCGGAGATCCTGACTGGGCAGGCGCTCAATCAGGCGGCGGCAGGGGCCGACATCATCGCGCCCAGCGACATGATGGACGGTCGCGTCGGCGCGATCCGTGCCGCGCTCGAGGAGGCGGGGCATGTCAATGTGCAGATCATGGCCTATGCCGCCAAATATGCTTCGGCATTCTACGGCCCGTTCCGCGATGCGGTCGGATCGGGCGGGCTGCTCAAGGGCGATAAGAAGACGTATCAGATGGACCCGGCCAACGCCGAAGAAGCGCTGCGCGAAGTGGCGCTCGATCTCGACGAAGGGGCCGACAGCGTGATGGTCAAGCCGGGGCTGCCCTATCTCGACATCGTGCGCCGTGTGAAGGAACGCTTCGAAGTTCCTGTCTTTGCTTATCAGGTCTCGGGTGAATATGCGATGATCGAGGCGGCGGCAGCGGTCGGCGCGGGGGATCGTGACGCGCTTGTGCTCGAAACCTTGCTGGCGTTCCGGCGGGCCGGCTGTTCGGGCGTGCTAAGCTATCATGCGGCGCATGCAGCCCGGTTGCTGAACGGATGATCGAGACGGAGCGGTTGATCCTGCGCAACTGGCGCGACGGCGATGTCGCACCCTATTACGCAATGTTTCAGGATTTGCGCGTAATGGCGTTTCTTGGAAAGCCTCAAACGCTTGAGGCCGTGAGGGCCGAAGTGACCGAAGCGCGCGAGGAGATCAACGCGAAATGCTATGGCTTCTGGGCCGTTGAATGCCGTGCTGACCGTCAATTTATCGGATTTTGTGGCGTCCAATCGGGGCCGTTGGGAACGCCGATCGCCAAGCGTCCCGAAATCGGCTGGCGGTTGGCGCACGCCTACTGGGGTCAGGGTCTGGCGCTTGAAGCGGCGCAGGCGACACTGGCCTGGGCGTGGGCAATGCTGCCCGATGACAGCGTTTGGGCGATCACCGTGCCTGCCAACACGCGCAGTTGGGGACTTATGGAGCGGCTGGGCATGACTCGCCAAACCGAGCTCGATTTCGACCATCCGGATGTCCCGTTCGGCAGCCCGCTCAAGCGGCAGATCACCTATCGCATTGACCGTCCGGTATGAGTCTGCGTGCCCGGTATGTGCTGACGATTTGCGTCGGATCGTTTCTGCTGTTCCTCATCCAGCCGATGATCGCGCGCATGGCGCTGCCGCGGCTCGGCGGGGCGCCGGCGGTTTGGAACTCGGCGATGCTCGTCTATCAGGCGCTGCTGCTGGGTGGCTATGCTTACGCGCATGCGCTGAGCCGCGTTGCGCCACGGCAACAGGCGGGCGTGCACCTCGCGCTGTTCGCACTGGCGGCGCTGATGCTGCCGCTGGGCCTGGCCGCCACCGAGCTGCCGGTCGATGCCAATCCGCTGCTTTGGGTGCCATGGCTGTTCGCAATTTCGATCGGGCCGCTGTTTTTCATGGTGGCCGCGCAGGCGCCGCTGATGCAGCGCTGGTTTGCGCTTTCGGGCGGGGATGATCCCTATCCGCTCTATTCGGCTTCGAACCTCGGGAGCTTTGCCGGGCTGATCGCTTATCCGCTGCTTGTCGAGCCGCTGATGCCGCTCGGCCAGCAAAGCATTATCTGGAGCGTAGGTTATGCCGTGCTGTTCGCGTTGGTCGCGTGGTGTGCCGTTGGTCTGGCGCGGAGCGGGGCCGCACCAGAGCATGTGACGCCCGAAGGCCCGGCACCGACGGTGCGCGAGGTGGCGATCTGGATGGCGCTGGCGGCGATCCCGTCGGGCTTGATGCTTTCAACGACAACGCATCTGACGACCGATATCATCGCGATGCCGCTGCTTTGGGTGTTGCCGCTCGGGCTGTATCTGCTGAGCTTTTCGGTGGCGTTTGCGCAGCGGCGCGGCCTTGCTGATGCGATCGGCGGCGTTGCCCCGATTTTCCTGATGGCGGGCGCGGGGTCGGCGTTCGTGGGCGGGGGCAATTTCCCGCAGTTCCTGGTGCCGCTATGGCTGGCCCTGCTGTTTTCAGTGTCGGTTGCGCTCCATAGCCAGATGTATGCGCGGCGGCCGCATCCGTCGCGACTGACGGGCTTCTACCTCGCGATGTCGGCCGGTGGTGCACTCGGCGGGCTGTTTTGCGCGCTGGTTGCGCCAGTGGTGTTCAACTGGGGTTATGAGCATCCGCTGCTCATCCTCGCCGCCGCTTTTGCCGTCGCCGCTCAGCCATTGTTCGGGATCACCGAGCGCTTGTGGTCGGGCAAGCGTGCGCCGATCGCAATGCTCTCCGTCATTGCCGCCGCGCTCATTGTGCTCGGCCTGGCGCGCAGCGACGGCTGGTTGAGCAGCATGACCGTCGTGCTGTTTCCGCTGATCGCGCTCGGTCTGATTGCGCTGGGCAACCGCATTGCGTTCACCGCTGTGCTCACCGTCACGATGCTGTCGCTCTTCGGCTGGGCGACGATCGCTGAATCGCTGCGGGGCGGGGCGCGAACCCGGAGCTTTTTCGGAATTTACACCGTCAGCGACAACAATATGCCCGCGCGCGTGCTCGTCCACGGCACGACGGTGCACGGTTACCAGAGCCTGACGCCCGGTCGCGAGCGCGATACGCTGAGCTATTATGCGCCCAAATCGGGCGTCGGTCTTGCGCTGGCGCAGGCACCCGCGCTTTATGGCCCCGCCGCGCGGATCGGCGCGGTCGGCCTCGGTTCGGGCACGCTCGCCTGCTACGCAAAGCCGGGGCAGGATTGGCGGTTCTATGAGATCGATCCCGCTATGGCTGAGATCGCGCGCGATCCGGCGCGCTTCACCTATCTGTCGCGCTGCCTGCCGGGCACCCGCATCGAGATCGGCGACGCGCGCATGGTCATTGCGCGCGAACCCGCCGCCGGGCTCGACATGCTCGTCGTCGATGCCTTTTCGTCCGACGCGATCCCCATGCATCTGATGACACGCGAGGCGCTCGACACTTATGGGCGGCGCCTGGCACCCGGCGGCTTGCTGCTCATGCACATCTCGAACCGCTATCTTGAGCTCGAGCCGGTGCTTGCCGGTGCCCAGCGCAACGGCTGGCACATGCGGGTGCGCGATTACAATCCGAGCGCCGCCGAAACCAAACGTGGCTATACCAACTCGACTTGGGTTGCGCTCGCGCGCGATCCCGCGACGCTGGCGCGCTTGGAGACGACCACCGGCAAGGACAATTGGCGCGCGATCGTGGGGCGGACCGGTTTTCCTGGCTGGACGGACGATTATGCGAGCATCATCCCGCTACTGAAGCTGCGCGGGCATTGATGGGTGGGCTGATCGCCTTTGCCGACAAATGGCCCGTCGTCGATCCGGCTGCCTTTGTGGCACCCGGCGCGCAGCTTATCGGTGACATCGTCATCGGCGCGGGATCGAGCATTTGGTATAACTGCGTGCTTCGCGCCGACGTCAACCGCATCCGGATCGGCGCGCGGACCAACATTCAGGACGGAACAGTCATCCACGTCGATTCGCCCAAGCACGGTGGCGACGGGCTGCCGACGATCATCGGCGACGATGTGCTGATCGGGCACATGGTCATGCTCCATGGCAGCACACTGCATGACCGTGCGTTCGTCGGCCTGGGCAGCATCGTGATGGACGGCTGCACGATCGAGTCCGACGGCATGCTGGCGGCGGGCGCGATGCTCACGCCGGGCAAGATCATCCGCGCGGGTGAATTGTGGATCGGCTGCCCTGCCAAGAAGTTGCGTGACCTGTCGCCCGAAGAAATGGCCGGCAATCGTGCCGGGGTGGCGCACTATGTCGCGCTCGCCAAGGCGCACGCCGCCGCTCTCAAGGATTAGCCGCGTCGATCCGCTGCGTCTGGCGCGACACGATCGTGTCAGCTTCGGCCTGTGCGGCCTGCAGTTCGGCAATGCCGCCAATCGTGGGATCAGCGGCGTTTGCGTCGATTTGCGCAACCGTCAGCGAATCGAGCTCGGCAAGCGCATCGGCACTGCGCTGGCGGGCGGCCTGCAGGGCGGACAAGACCTGTTGCGCCGCAATCCAGCGCTCGCTTCCGGTGGCCGTCCCCCGGCCCGAAGCCAGTGTTGCCGCACCTTCTTTGGCGGCCGTTTCGAAATCGGCATCGCTGGCGCGCAGGCTGGCCACCGCGGCTGCAATACGGGCTGCGAGTGCGGCGTCGATCGCGCGGACCGGGGCGGGAGCGGGGGACGATGCGGCAGGTGCGCCCGCTTCCGCCTTCTCGATGGCGCGCGGCGCAAGCGACGGAGGGCGCGCCGCTGCCATGCACCCTGCGAGAGCCAGCAATGGCGCGAGACAGTAAAGCGATCGCATCGCTTTTGTGCTTAGGCGCGCGCACGAAACGCCGCAACGGACTTGCACGACCGCCATCATGCGCCTAAGCGACGCCTTCCCAAGCGCCCGTAGCTCAGCTGGATAGAGCATCAGACTACGAATCTGAGGGTCGGACGTTCGAATCGTTCCGGGCGCGCCAATTTTTCCAGTATTTACAGTCACTTCTGCACCTTGCGCTTGATGGGGCGGTCTTCGGTTGCGCGTCGGGGCAACATCTGGGGCAACATTAGATTTCGGACGCCCCGATTAAGAGCGGCGACCTGCGGCTCCGCGAACCACAGCGTTGCTGAGTGATTCGTGTTGTCTCATATTGCACTTGGGCGGCGATTACCGGCCATTGAGCCAAAGTCGTCTCACTCGCTAATCTCGCCCAAGCCGATCAAAACGTCACGCAGTTCGGTCAATCCCGGCTGTGAGGTCGAAACCTTAAACCGTCACCGCGGGTCACTTGAATGTGGCCAGGTGGCCGTCACTTATGTTCAAAGCTTGCGACAAGCCGATGTTAATGCGGCGGCCGACGAAGCGCGAAGGGATGCCGAGGGGGAGGGCCCAGGGCTCGCAGGTTGGCACTCGAGTTGCCAAAGCTACGCGCCTTCCAGGCGGTTGTTAACGTCGGTGATGAGACGATCTGGGGTCTTGTATTCGACGTGCGACGCTCGTTTGACGCAGCAAACAAAGCGGCACGGTTATTAAAGACGACAAGCACTTGCTTTATTAGTAGCGGCCGTTATTTAAACTGCAGTGGCAATCGACGATCCTGCGCGCGTCGGGCGCACCGTTGAGACTTCGACGTTCGGTGAAAAGGTTCGTGCATTCGTCCCCCCGCCACTGCCGCCGGTTCCACCAATCGACCTGCTGCCGTTGCTCGAACGTCTAAGTCGCGCTGAACGCGCCTTGGGGCGGCTCGACGGGGTTGCAACGCTCCTGCCGTCGCAGGCGCTGTTTCTCTACATGTATGTTCGCAAGGAGGCTGTGCTTAGCTCGCAGATCGAGGGCACGCAGTCGACGTTGACCGACCTGCTGCGCTTCGAGACCGAGGCGCGGGCGGGCGAGCCGGTAGATGATATCCGCGAGGTGTCGAACTACGTCGACGCCATGCTTTACGGGATCGAACGCCTGAAGGAATTGCCGCTGTCGCTGCGTCTGATCCGCGAGCTGCACGAGCGGTTGCTTGCCAGCGGGCGGGGGCAGACCAAGAACCCCGGCGAGTTTCGGACCAGTCAAAACTGGATCGGCGGGACGCGACCCGGTAATGCGCTATTTGTGCCGCCGCCAGTCATTGAAATGACCGAGGGTCTGAGTGCGCTCGAAAAATTCTTTCACGAGGACGAAAGCCGGTTGCCGCCGCTGATCAAGGCGGCGCTGATCCATGTGCAGTTCGAAACGCTACACCCGTTCCTTGACGGCAACGGGCGGGTAGGGCGACTGCTCGTGACGCTGTATCTGACGATGACCGGCGCGCTGCGCGAGCCGCTGCTCTATCTCAGTCTCTTCCTCAAGCAGCACCGGGGGGACTATTACCGGCTGCTGCAGGAGGTGCGCGAGCACGGCAATTGGGAGGCCTGGCTCGATTTCTTTCTCGACGGGGTCGAGAGTGTTGCTGCGCAGGCGTTCGACGCGGCGACACGCATTGTTGCCCTGTTCCGTGCTGACCGTGAGTCGATCGCGACGCAGGGCGAGCGCGCGGGGTCTGCACTACTGGTGCACGACGTCCTGCAACGCGATCCTTACACGAGTGCGAGTGCTCTGGTCGCGCGGACTAGGCTGACGATGCCGACCGTCAACGCCGCGCTCGTCGAGCTCCAGCGGCTCGGCATCGTCGAGGAAGTGACTGGCAAGCGGCGGGGCAGGGTGTTCGCCTATCGCCGCTACCTCGACATTCTCAGCGAGGGCACAGAGCCCCTCGCACTCTGATCGCGCTTGCACTTCGCTCCCGACAAGACCAAACTTCGCGCGCAGTCCGGCAAATTCCGGCTGTGAGGCGTCGAAACCTCAAAAGCACTGTCGCCGGTCGGAACACTCGTTCTGGCCGGGTGGCCGTCACGTATGTCCAGGGCTCGCCTAAAGGTGGTGGCGCTCTGTGACAGTGCAGGGTTTCGAACACCCGGCTTCGGGCCGCCTCGTCAATGTTGAGCGAGGGCGGGCGAGATGAAGCGGTTCCTGATCGCACTGTTATTGGGTGTCGGCACATCGACGATGGCGGTCGCCGAGCCGGATCGCCCAAGCGATCTTCAGCAATTTCTCGCGAAACGTTTCAAGCAGGGGCGGGGCGTGTTCGGCGCGATCGCCAGCGTAATTCCTGGCAAGCTCGATCCAGACTCGATCGCTGGCATGGAGGGGCGCAAAGCCGACGGCAGCTATTGGACCAGCGTCTTTTTCAACGGCAGCAATATCCGCATGTTCGACGACCCGCGCAATGCGCTTGCAAAGTTCTGCGCGAGTTCGGGCAGGACGTTGAAGGTCGTTCGGCCTTACGCGCTCGCGCCAAAACAGGGGCTGGCGTTCTTCTCGACGAAGCTGGCCGATGGCAACGGTCCGTTTCTGGTGCCCGAAGACATGCCGGGTCGCTGGGCTATGTCGCCGCCGGACGGTAGCTTTTCTGTCCAGCGAGAAACATATTCGGGTAACAGCAGCCCAATGGCGGCGGGGATCGACGCACGCGGCGCGCTGGGCCTCTTTTCCTGCCTCGACGTTCAGGGCTCACCCGCATGGCATGTCGCGATACTGCCGACGCTAGCGGGCGACTGGCGGCAGATCGGCAATTGGCAACTTTCGACCGGCGATCGCGCCGTAATGCTATCGGTGCGCGAGGTCGATCGGGCGCTGGTCGCTCGCGTGAAGGCGACAGTCGATGGTCGACGGCAAGCCGAACAATCAGTTGCCGATGCCGAAGCCCGGAAGGACGCAGTACGCCGCGCCGAGGCTGAGGCGCGGACCGCAAAAGCATTGCCGGCGCTTCGCACGTTCCAAGCGGCAGTCAAGATCGGCGACGAGACGAGTTGCGGGCTCGTGCTCGGCGTCAACGGGCCGCTCGTCGAAGTGCAGGTGCCCGCAGCAGTGCGGCTCGAAAACGGGGCGACACGGCTGTTCGTCAAGCGCACGATGCTGGCGCCGGCGCATGGGCCAACAGAGTGCTACAGCTATAGTCCGTTCGAGCGCATATCGCGATTGAACGAAGCGCCGACTGAGCGACCCACGAGATAAGCACGCGAGGCTATCGCTGATCAATGGCCTGAACGCTAAACGAAGATGACGGTTTGGTCGAAGATGACGGACTGGTTCGGGCCGAGCGGCGGGGGCTTTGTGTCTTGAGTCTGCACGAAATGAGAATAGCCGACAAGAGTCGCCGCTCGCGCAAAGGCCGCAAACCGATTCAGGGACTCGGCAGCTCGAGGATCTTGTCGAGCAGCGCGACCGGGTCTTGCCCGAGCGCCTGCGCGATCTCGAGATACTCAACAAGCTCGAGCGGGCGGGTGCGGGTCTCGTACTTCGAAACGAACGACTGCGCGCGGCCGAGACGCGTGGCGAGGTCGACTTGGCGCAGACCTGCGGCGTGACGCGCCTCGACCAAAATCGCGACGATGCGGGCATAGATGTTTTGGTCAGGTGCGGCGGGCGGCATGACGCTACAATAGCCCCTCTTGCTCAATATCCCATTTCGGTATATTTAGGAGTTGGATATAAAGGAAATGAAGCCATGAGCTTTTGGGATCGTTTGGGAAGCTGGTTCGCGTCGTCGGGCGCGGAAGGGCCAAGCATCAATCCTGCGACCGGGCTGCCGATGATGAACTCCAGCATCGATGTTCAGGGCAACCCCTTTGGGACCGACCTGACAACGCCTGTCAGTACGTCGTTCGCTCATCATCATTCGATTGGGCACGGCCATAACGACAGCTGGACGCATTCATTAGGCCCTTTGACGTCGACCGATTGGCCGCCCGTTGGCGGCGGCTATGATCCGACCCGGGAGTATTGAGGATGACCGCTGCCGATACTGAAGTTATCTCCGTCCGCCCGGGCCTTGCGCGCAAATTTCTCGTTTGGCTGCAGCTCTTGCCGGCGCGGGGCATCGGCGCCATTTTCGTCTGCGTGGCCTTCTGCCTGCTCGGCGTGCTGATACTTTCTACCATTGCGGCGGTCGGCTTGTCGATATTGACCGGGTCAATCTCTCCGCTCGTCGGCCTGCTATGCGCGATCGCGTTGACGTGCTGCGCGCCGCTCTCTCTGATTATCGGTATCAACCGGGTAGCGACGCCGATTTGGTATGCTGCTGTGGAACAAGTAGTCGGCAGCGATCTGGGCACAACGCCGCGCATGCGACTGATCCGGCAATACAGTGCCGATCACATCCTCACCCAGAGCGAAGTTATCGGCGCGTTGACCATGACGTTCGCCGAACGCGCTCAGGCGCGGATTCAAGTGCAACGCCAGAAGTCGGGATTGCGAGTCGGCATGCTGAGCATCGACTAGCGCGACAGGCGCTTTCCGGGGTCACGACATAAAACGGGCACAGATTTGCGTTGAGCGCCTAGTCGGTTGCCCATTCCAAAGTGAATCGCTCGAACTCCGTCGCGCTGAAATTTGCGAGACGATCGAGTGCGGATATTGGCAATCCGACGCCCAGACCGAGCAAGCGCGCGTTGGCACCCGGCCACGGCGTGGGCGATTCTAACTCCTCTATTTGGCTTGCTGTCTGGTCGTTTTTGCTTTTCGTCACGCTGCCCCCGCCCAAGTAATGCCGTTGTCAGTCGTTTTTGGCCAGAGGTTTGATGCCCGACGCGTTGGCTCACCTATAATGGGAATTTGTATATTTCCGCCGTTTTCAAATTGCGGCACCTACTGCTTGGAGGCCTGTTTTTCGGTCGGACACGGCTCGACTGCTTTACGGCAAGTGGCCTCCTAATTCGGACAGTCCGCTCACGGTTTTTCAAGCCCCTAAAAGGCAAACACATTGATACGAACCAACGACCGCTAACAGCAGCCTCGCCTTTGAAGCTCAACGGCGGCAATGTTGGCGAAAGCGGTCGTCGCTTCAGGATTTGATACTCGGCATCGGATCAAGCGCCATCGGCGATGACCTGGACGTCGTTGTGCAGCGTGAACATCGCGGCGCGCCGCTTTGCTGGTGAGACCATTTCAGCAACTACAGCTTGAGCTGCACCTGGTTTCATGAACGCACTCTAAGTGGACGATGCTGTCTAAAATGTTTTGTCTTCGGCCAAGCCGGTTGCAGGACGTCGTTAGTGTGCCCCGCGCGGGTCGGTTGACCGGACCGCTGGCGTCGCGCCTAAGGCAAAAAAACGAGCTGGAAACTCGCCGTCGATTTCAATGTCGCCGGCGAGGCGGAACCGGAGATAGTCAAATGCGCAATAGGTCGTGATCATGGCGAGCTTTGACATTGGCAATTGATCGCTAACCGATAACAGCACACGGCATCCACGCTCGGCTGCAAGCGTCCAGCGGTTGATCCAAAAGTGCGACTGATGTTCGGCTGGGCGCCGCCGTTCCATCACGATCGCGAGTGCCGCATCCATGATGCCGATTCCGAGCGCGACGTCGCGCATGGCGTGAATACGGGTTTCATCCTCGGGAATCAGCCGTGGATCGGGCGCTACGATATCAAGATAGTCGCAGATGATCCGGCTGTCGTAGAGTGCCTCGCCGCTATCGGTCACCAGCGTCGGGACCTTGGCCAACGGGTTAACGCTTTCCAAAGACCCCGTCTCGTCCTCAAGGGGATTGACGGGAACAAACTCGACCGCGCGATCAAGCCGTTTCTCGATCAGCGCGATGCGGACGATGCGCGCATAGGGCGACGTCGGGGAATAAAACAGCTTCACCCGACCTTGTCCATGCTCATGCCTAACACGCGCTTTGCATGTCGTCGCGTCAGAAAGCGATCTTGACCTCCGCGCTGAAAACCCGCGGATCGGCGAAATTCAGCTCTGTATAGCCTGCCACCGCAAGATCGAATGCATAGTTGGGCTTCTGGTTATTGCTGCAGTTGCTGCAGGAAACGGCAATTTCGACGCCTTTGAAACGCTCGGGCCGGAAGCCAATCCGTGCATTGTAAGCCTGATAGGCCGGCAGCAGGGTGTTCGGAGCGTTGCTCAGATAGGAGAAGTAATTGCTGGAAAACTGCATGCTGCCCTGCGCGTAAAGCTCGCCGGCACTCGTTGTAAACGTCTTCATGAGCGACACATTGCCCGCAATGTCCGGCGTTTGCGCAGCGCGCCGGGTGAGACGGAGGTTCGCAATCGGCACGTTGAAAACGTCAGCGCGGAAAAGATAGTTTGCGCCCGCGGAGATCGTCCACCCACCACCGGGGTTCAGCGTCAGGTCGCCCTCAAGCCCCGAAATCTTGGCGTCGGCGTTGAATAGCGTGAAGTTCAACCCGCGCTGATCGAACGCGTGGTAATCTTTGTAATCGTAGATGTAGCCGGCGACGTTCAGCCGGGCCTTGCGATCCCAGAAGGACAGCTTGCCGCCAACCTCATAAGCGAGCAGCTTCTCACCCTTCAGGATGAGCCCGGTAAGCGGCACGTTGCCTGCGAAGTTGGCGTTGAAATTGAAGCCTTTGTAGCCTCGATTGACGCTGGCGTAGAGAAGCAGGTTGTCGGTCGCTTTGAAATCGAGCTGGAAGCGGCCCGTCCACCCGGTCTCGCCGTTCTTGCGCTTCAGTCCACCGGGCAGCCGCCCGATCGAGCCGATCGTGCCGGGGCCGCCAAATGCGCCGCATCCTGCCGCCGGTGAGCCGAGGCATTGGAACGTGTAAAGATAATCGCGCTCGTCGCGGACGACGCGCCCGCCGACCGTGACGGTAAGCTGGTCGCTGACATCATAGGATGCCTGTGCAAATCCCGAATAGGAATTTGTCTTGATTGAGTAGATCGTCGACAGATCGGCATCAGCCGCGATGAAGTTGAAGCGGTTACCATAGGTGCCGTCAATATAAAGATAATAGAGGCCGGTGCTCCACTTGAACGCACCTGAGTCACCGGACAGGCGAAGCTCCTGGGTAAAGTGTTTGCTGTCTGAATCCTGCCCGAATGTACCGATGTCGAAGGGTGTTTGATCATTGTCTTCGAGGTAGTTGCTCCTGACCGTCGAATAATTCGACAGCGACTGAAGCGTGACCGAGCCGAAATCATATGAGATGTTGGCGCTGACGCCCCAGGTTTCGCGGAAGTATCCGCCAGGAACGGATGCCGAAGTCTGGAAGGGGCCCCCAGTCTGCACGAACCCCGGCGCGAGCGCGAAGGGGGTATTCATGGGCAGGTTGAAGCCGAGCCCGGTTACGGGATCGAGTGCTGCGGGCAGCTCGAACGATCCGCCGCTACCGCGATAGTCGGCGCGGTAGTAATCGGCACCGAGCTTGATCGAGAGCTGGTCGTTGGGCTCGATGAAGATCTTGCCGCGGAGCGCAAAAGTGTTGTCGCTGTTCAGATCGGGGCCGGTCGCCGTGATGTTCTTGTAATAGGGACCGTGTGTGTTGCGATAAAAGGCAAGGCGACCGCTGGTCGAATCGCTGAGCGGTCCCGACACGGCGCCGGTCACGTTAAAATTGTCGAGCGTACCGATCGACACCGCAAGATTGCCGCTAAATTCGCGCGTCGGATCATTAGTGAAGACGTTGAGCAAACCGCCGGTCGCGTTCCGACCAAAGAGAGTGCCCTGCGGCCCTTTCAGGACCTCGACGCGCTTTAGATCAAACAACTGCTGCACAGCGCTGGACGAGGATGGTTGGTAAAAATCGTCTATGTAAAAGGCGTTCGGTGACTCGATCTGCCCGGTGAAATCATTTTGCGAAACGCCGCGAATGGTTACGTTACCCGACAGTTCGGAACCGCCCGCTTCCGAGACGATCAGGCCAGTCGTGATGGTACCGAGATCGCTCGTCTCGGTGATACCTGCGTTCTCAATCGCCTCGCCCGAGAATGATGCGGCTGAGATGCCAACCTTCTGCAGGTTTTCCTCACGGCGGTTTGCGGTCACGACGATGTCCGGGACGCCTTCGGAAGAGCTGGGATTTGAAGCGCTGGACTGAGCCGACGCCGGCTGGTTGGCGAGCACAGCGGCGAGAGCCGCAGACACATGCAGATAGCTGGCAAAACGCCGCGAAGCGCTGGAACGGAATCCTCTCATCATCATCTCCCCTCGCGGCCTCTAGCGAGCCGCATAGCCACGCACCGAACAGCGTCGATGCCCAGACAGCACCTAGCGGAGCATGCTCGTATTGTCAAATGTCGATGGTTACATCAAACTATGACGATATCTGAATTGATAAGCTGTATACGCGGTGATGTCCGCCCGGGAGAAAGTCACAATGCCCGGGCGTGTGGCGGGCGTCAGGTGAGCCAAGACCAGTGTGCGGTTCCAATCCGAGCGCGAAAATGCCCGACTGATACGCGCGCCAGATGCCGAATGCGGGCAAGGCCGACCGGTCGAATTCGATTTCGAGCGACAGGCCGCTCAGCTTCGGGTTGGCGATTGCCACGCGGGCTACCCCCTGCTCGAGCAAGACGGGATCGAATTGCTCGACCCTATCGGGGTGAGGGCTGGCAACTTCTTCGATGAAGCGCGCGGCGAACGCAGGATCGACGCCGGACAGGACCGCCCCTTCGGCGAGTAGCGGATGACCGATGTTGAAGTGATAAAGCATGCCATGACGCGCCGGGCGCGCGCCGCGATTTGTGACGGTATCTAAGAGCGTAACGTGCGGTGCCAACAGGCTCATCTTCAGCTCGCGGCGCAATTCGAGAACCTCGCCGAACACGACCGCTTGGCGCACGATGCCGGTTGCCCATAGGAAAGGCTCTGGCGCATCACTGTCCAGGCCATAGCTTTCAATGGTGGCAGGAATACCGCCGACACGCCCGTGCAGTGGATAAGTTACCAACGTGCGATTCGGATAGATGAAGTGGTCGGCGGGGCCGGTTGCTGGCACGCCATAATGATCGAGCCCGCAGGTGACGAGAAACCCGTCGAAGCTCCGCAGCAGGCCGAGGCCTGAGTCATCGGTCGAATTGATCGGAGCGCCGGTTCCGGTTGGTCCGTTCCAGCCCATATTGATCCCGCGAAACCGGAGCGCCGAAAGATCGAAACCACGATCGATTGCGATCTCGAGTTCCAGCCCCACTGCATTGCGCAGCTGGAACAGCCGCTGTCCACGCGCCGGACCGTCGCCGAGCAAGAGCTGCCGGATCTCGCCAGCGCCTCTGAAATCGGGAGTGCGGGTCGAAAGATCGGCGCGTTCGGTGCTGGTCCATCGCTTTTTCATGTCCAACCCTTAGCTTGGATCGACCAAATCGCGCACCGCTGCTTCGATAGCGTCGACGGATGGGATCAATGCCACCTGCAACGCGGGTGAGGCGGGAATGCGCACGTCGGGTGTCGTCAGTCGCTTGACCTGAGTCGTCTTGCCGAGGGCATGCCGTCGCTCAATGATGCCGAGTGCAATTTCGGCACCAAAGCCACCGGTCCTGACCGCTTCGTGAACGACAAGCACATTTCCTCTACAGCCGTCTACGGCCGCATCCAGTGCTTCGACATCGAGCGGTACCAGCCAGCGCAAATCGATGACCCCGATCGAAACCTCTCCATCTGCGAGGCGTTCGGCAGCTTCGAGCGCGCGATCGACCATCGTGCCCCAAGAGACGATTAAGACATCAGTGCCCGAGCGGCGAACGCGTGCCTTTCCAACCGGTTCGGCGTCGTCGGTCAGCGAGACATCGCCCTTGATCTGATAAGTAGCGCGCGCTTCGATCACCACGCATGGATCGTCGTCGCGGATGGCCGCGCGCAGGACCGCATAATTATCGGCTGCATTGCCGACCACGGCAACCTTCAGACCGGGCACATGGGCGATGATTGCTTCGATGGACTGCGAATGCTGCGAGCAGGAACCCGGCGTAGCACCTTGTTGCGTGCGCACGACCAGCGGCAGGCTCGTCTTGCCGCGTGTAACGTACCGAATGTTTGCAGCCTGATTGATCAGCTGATCAAAGGCGACGAACAGAAAGTCGGCCCACATGATTTCGGCAACGGGTCGCAGCCCACCAAGCGCTGCGCCGACCGCCGAACCCAAGATCGCGTTCTCGGCGATCGGCATGTCGAATACCCGATCTGCACCAAACTCGCGTTGCAGATTGCGCGCTGCGCCGAAAATTCCCCCCGATTTGCCGACATCCTCCCCGAAAAATATGACCGCAGGATCTCGCTCCAGCTCGGTCTGAATGGCCGCCGTCACGGCCTCGATGCCGGTCATCGCCTTTGTTTCGACGAGCCGGGGCACTACGGCCCGCCGCGGTGCAATCACATGTGCAGCGGCAGTCGTGGCGTCCGGATCGGGAAGCTGCACGACCTCGTCAGCGAGCGCCTTCGCCCGCGATACTTCCTCGTCCCGGATGCGGGCTAGCGCGTCCCGGTCGATGCCCATGGCAGCGAGCTGGTCGGCAACTACGACCAGCGGGTCGTTGGCTTCTGCCGCCGCGCGATCCGCCTTCGGTCGATAATGTTCGATATCGCGGTGATAATGGCCCCACAGGCGCGGCAGCTTGAACTCGAGCAGGCTTGGACCATTGCCAGCGCGGGCATGGACTGCCGCTGCCGCAACGCTGTCGCACACGGCGATAGGATCGGTTCCCGAAATGGTGGCCGCCGGAATGCCGTAACCCTTGCCGCGCATTGCGAGGCGGTCGATGCGGAACATGTCGGCGGTTGCTGTGAGCTCCGACCAGCCATTGTTTTCAACAACGAAGACGACCGGCAGTTGGCGAACGGCGGCGAACGCCATCGCCTCGTGCACCGACCCCTGGTTCATCGCGCCGTCGCCGATCGTGACGATCACGACGCGGTCATTTTTCGCCACCAGATTGGCAATCGCGATGCCGCAGGCGATCGTTGTGCCAGCGCCAACGATCGAGTTCTCGCCGATGAAACGCGTGTCGGGTGCCATCATATAGGCCGAACCGCAGCGTCCGCCGTTCAAGCCGACCTCTTTGTGGCAGATCTCGGCCATGACGGCACGCGGATCAACCCCGGCTGCGAGCGCCCAGCCGTGCCCGCGATAAGTGCAGATAACCTGGTCGTCCTCACGAAGCGCTGCGATGGCGGCGAGTGGCACGACCTCTTGCCCAGCGCAAAGGTGGATCGACCCCTGGATCAGTGGCGGCTTGGTCTGCGTCAGTGCCAGCGCTTCGGCTTCAAAAGCGCGAATGAATGCGGATTGGCGGTATGTGTTGAGGACGAAGGCCCGCTTCTCGTCGAGCTGCGGTCGGTCGCCGGCCAAGGTCGTCGCCATTCATCCCTCCTGATTTGCCGTTTTCATGCAAATTCCAGACATCAGAAGGAATGTCAAATTGTGACTGATCAATCACACTATGATGATTCTTTTCCCAATGTGGTGAGTGTGACGAGATGCTCGGACAATTTGGCGTCGAGGCGGGCGGTTGGCGCCGAAATGCCGAGGACTAGCGATGACGGGACGTTACCTAGCGGCACTGCTAGGCACGACAGACCAAGCTCATACTCCTCATGCTCGGTCGCGTACCAATTGTTGCGGATGCGCTTCAATTCGGCGTCGAGCGCCTTGCGATTGGTGAGTGTATTTGGCGTACGACGCGTAAAATTGTGGCCGGCGAGATACCGATCGACTTCGCGATCTTCGGCCATTGCGAGCAGGAGCTTTCCGCTCGCGCGAGCATGCGCATCGCCCGCAGTGCCACGGGGTACTTCGGCGGCCTGGATCACTCCGGCGCCCCGCGCGGTGCCAAGGACGACGATTTCGTCGTCGAGCCAGCCCACGACATAGGCAGTCTCTCCGGTCAGGGCCGCCGCGCGTTCTGCGAACGACCCGACCATATCGCTTGTCCCGATCTGGCGGCGGAAGCCCTGGGCAATGGAACTGACGCCAAGCCCGAGGATGTATGCGCCCCGGCCCACCTTGCGCAGCATGTTCATTTCGACGAGCGTGTGCGTGAGGTGATAGACAACCTGGCGTGGTAGCTTGAGTTGCGCACTGATGGTGCTGGCCGAAATTCCGCTGCTCTCCGCCCGTGCAACGGCTTGCAAGATATCGATAACACGTGCGGCCGATTGCACGCGAGGCTTCGCTGTCCGTTCGGTCATTTGGTAATGTCTCTTAGGTCGGTCTCGTAGGTTGCTACAGCATAATGCTCCACCCCGGTCCAATCCAAGGCGATGCCGGCGCCCGGTTCCTGATCGATGACCAGCGTTCCGTCGATGATGTGCGGGGATCGTTGGAGCAGCAGGCTCATCGGGTCTGCGCCGGTTGATTCGGGAATATGCTCGACCATCTCGACCGCGGCGGAGCACCCGGCAAGTTGGCCGTGAATCGGCATAAACACATGCGGCAGCACTGCACATCCGACCAGACCTGCGGCCTCGCTGACCGCATGCGCCGTCGTGAACCCACCGACCGTGGTCGCGTCGACGCGAAGGTAACTGACGTCATCGGTCAGCGCCAATAGAGCTTCGGCGCTCGGCATATCTTCCCCGGCAGCCAATGGCGTGACCGTCGAGCGTGCAACTTCGCGAAGAAGAGAGTTGCGGTGGGCGCCAAAAGGATCCTCAATGAAAACCAGGCCGAGATCGTCGAGCGCGCGGCAGCCGGCACGTGCTTCTGCAAGCGATCTCCACGACCAGTGTGCATCGACCGCCAGTCGACCGATAGCGCGTCGGCCAGCCTCTTCGGCATAGCGGCGATCGAACTGCACATCGCCGCCGGCGAGCATGATCTTGCACCGCGAAAACCCCTGGTCGATCAGGGCGGCAACCTCATAGGCAACGTCTTCGATCGAGCGCTCGGCCAGATAGTATCCCGCCACCGCCATCACTGGTATCGTGGTGCGGACAGCGCCGAGCATGCGGTGCAACGGCAGGCGTACCGATTTTGCTGCAATGTCGGAAAGGGCAATGTCGAACAGGCTGAATGCCCGCAACAGACTGGCGCGCGCGTTGACCAGCCGACCGGCGGCATGTTCGAACGAGGCGCGCCGTGCATGCGGATCGGTGCCGAGAAAAAACGGCGCCGCGGCGCGTACCTCCTCCAGCAATGCAGACCCGCGCGGATATCCGATAGCGTCGCCGAATATACCTGCGTCGGTTTCGAGACGAAGCACGACGAAATCGCGCGCCGTGATCTCAACTGGCCCCAGGCGGATCGGCTTTGGCAACGGAATTGAGCACTGTGCCGCGCAAAGTCTCGTCGCCTTCACCCATTCCTCCTATTCATTCTATGACAACATCGTTTAATGATGTTGATAGCTATAGGAAACAGGGGAGATGATGTCTTGCAGAATCTGATTGGAAAGCGTGCATTGGTGACCGGCGCTGCGTCCGGTATCGGCCTTGCCGTCGCCAGCAAGCTCGCCGCGATGGGGTGTGCGACCGTTCTGTTCGACCTCGATGCTGCGCACGTCGAAACAATCGCGCGAAGGCTGGACACCGATGAGGTGCCGGTGCGGGCTTTTGCTGGCTCGGTGGCCGAGCCCAGCGACGTCGAACGCGCCTTTGCGCTTGCCGACAGCGCGTTGGGCGGACTGGATATCCTGATCAACAATGCCGGCATCACCGGGAATTGCCCCGCCTTCGATCTCGCGCTCGAGACGTGGCTTCGCGTCGTTGCGGTCAACCAGACCGGCACGTTTCTGTGCGCTCAGGCGGCAGGGCGGCGCATGGCTGGCAGCGGTGGCGTCATCATCAACCTGTCGTCCATCTACGGATTGGTCGGTGCGCCGAACCGACTTGCTTATTCTTCAACCAAGGGTGCGGTGGTGATGATGACGAAGGCATTGGCCGTCGAGTGGGCGCATCTTGGCATCCGCGTGAATTGCATCGCGCCTGGTTATGTAGAGACCGCAGGGACGGCCGAACTTGCAAACGCTGGCACGATCGATCTCGCCGCCCTGCGCCGCCGTACGCCGCAGCAACGTCTCGCCCAACCCGAGGACATCGCCGACGCTATTGTTACGATGTGCGATGACAGCATGGCGCATGTGACGGGGCAGGTGCTGGCTGTGGACGGGGGATGGTCTGCTTACGGCT
Source organism: Sphingomonadaceae bacterium (assembly GCA_046153865.1). GTDB lineage: Bacteria > Pseudomonadota > Alphaproteobacteria > Sphingomonadales > Sphingomonadaceae > Sphingomonas_O. Next base: position 14,546 of record JBJXFA010000073.1, on the reverse strand, counting down.
ACCTCTAGACAACTAAAGGCCAAAGGTTCGGCGGTGACTGCACCTTAACCAGCGAAGCGGCGCTCTGGCAGGCCCGTCACGCCCAACCCGTAAATCGCGAACAGGCTGCCGCGCAGGCGCCCGTCGGCAGGGAAATGCGGGTGCAGTTGCGCACCCATCGAGGTCACGTAAAGAATGTCGAGCCCAGGTCCGCCGAACATGACGCTCGTTACTTTTTTTACCGGCATCTTGATCATGCGGTCTACCTGACCGTCGGGGCGATAGCGCACAAGCATCCCGTCAAATATCTGCGCGTTCCACACGCAGCCTTCGGCATCGACGGTGGAACCGTCAGCTGCGCCGGTCTCTGTCACCAGCTTGGCGAAGCTGCGACGATTGGCGACGTTGCCCGTTATCGCATGATAATCGTACGCCCGGATTTCGCCCGCGTAGGAATCCTGAAAGTAGAAAGTTTTGCCGTCGGGGCTCCAGCACGGTCCGTTCGAACAGATGATGCCGTCGTCGATTCGATGCACGCTCAAATCAAGATTGAGCCGATAGAGCGCCCCGCTTGGCGACGTCTCTCCGCTGTCCATCGACCCGAACACGAAGCGTCCCTGTCGATCGACCTTGCCGTCGTTGAGTACATTGTCCGGGCGGTCGATCTCGGGATTGACGACGAACTGCGTATCGCCGGTATCGAAGTCGAGCAGGTGGATGCCGCTTGCCAATGCGACAACCGCGCCGCCGCCTTCGCGCAGCGCTAGCGATCCAATCCGGCAGGGCAAATCCCAGGCGCGGACCTCGCCACCCTGAGCGGTACAGCGGTAGATCGTTCCCGCAACGCCGTCGAGCCAGTAGAGTCGCTGTTCGTCCACGTCCCAGAGCGGCCCCTCGCCGAGGCGGGTCTTGACGTCGATCAGAACTTCGATGCGCATGCCGCCTCTCCGTTAGCGCGCCGGATCGCGCGGGTCCCACAAGCGCCGGTCGGTCGTCCGCTCATAGGCCTTCCCGCCCGGAAAGCTCACCAGTTCGCACTGCATGCCCCATGGGGTAAGAAAATAGATCCAGGTGAGGCCTGCACTTGGTCCGGCATCGCGCACCGTCGGTTCGCCAAGCATGCGGATGTCCTTTCGCTGGAGAAAAGCGAGCGCGGCATCGAAATGGTCGACGTAAAATGCCAAGTGATGGCCCCCTACATCGCTGTTGCGAGGGGGCGCCGTTACCTGCTCAGGTGCAACATACTCGAACAGTTCGAAGTTCGATCCGTGACCGCATCGCAGGAAGCGGAGCTTTCGCACAATGGCGCGCGGATCGACGTCGAGGTGCGTCGCCATCCAGTCGTCCTCAGCCGCAATCGGCCCGAGATCATAAAATGCTTCGCATCCGAGGACATCGACGAAAAAGCGCGTCGCCTCTTCGATGTCCGGGACCGTGAAACCGATATGGTCGAGTCCGCGCAGACCAGGCAGCGTGTCGCTCACGTCAGTCGACGCTCAGAACGCCCGAGACCCATTGCTCGAGATCGATCACGGTGCCTGTCATCATTTCGGCGTCGCGCGAGGCAAGGAAGACGGCAAGCCCGGCCGGATCGTCGGCGATGAGCAGGCGCCCGAAAGGTTGCTTCGCCCCTTCCGCTTCGGCCCAGTCCTGGGGCATGGCATGGACCTGCGTCTGCGTCTGGTGTTCGGCGGGCGTTACCGTCCACCCTAGATTGATGGCATGCGCGCGGACACGGTCGCGGCGGAGCGCATGCGCCACATTGCGCGTGATCAAGTTGAGTGCGGCTTTCGACGCCGAATAGGGCAACAAGTGCGGCATGCCGCCATGCGCGAGCATACTCGAGATGTTGATGATGACGCCTGACCGGCGCCTGACCATGCCCTTGGCGATCGCCTGCATCAGGAAGAAATTTCCGCGGACGTTCGTGCCGAAGACACGGTCGAATGTCTCGGGCTCGGTCGAGAACAGGTCGCCGCGATCGGTGACGCCGGCCGAATTGACGAGGATATCCACTTGGCCGAATGCACTTTCCGCTGCTGCTGCTGCCGTGCGGATCGAGTTGACCGATTCAAGATCGAGCTGCTGCACCAGCACATCCGCCCCTTGGCCACGCAAGTCGGTTGCGACTCGTTGCAACGCATCGGTCCGCCGGGCAGCAATGGTGATCCGCTTGGCTCCGGCTTCGACGAGACGACGCGCAATCGCCTCGCCGACGCCTTGGCCTGCCCCCGTGACGAACGCCGTGGTGCCGATCAATTCGCTCATGCCGGCGAAACCGGGGTCCACACAGCACCCGCCTTGCCCGATGCGACACACGCGGCAATGAAGCGCATCCCTGACAGGCCCGCGGCAATGCCCGGCACGGTTTCGCCCGTCTTCGGCCCTCCGTTCCGCGCTCCGATGATCAGATCGGCCACATCCGAATACAGGTTTGCGAAGCCTTCGATATAGCCTTCGGGATGTCCCGCGGGCATGCGCGTGACGGCAGTCGCTGCCGCATTGGCGCCGGGGCCCCCGCGCGTAACGATCTGCGGCGGCTGACCGACCGGCGTAAAGCGCAGATAGTCGTTCGCCTCGCCGTTCCACTCGAGCCCGCCCATATCGCCATAGATGCCGACGGTCAGCGCATTGTTGTTGCCCGGTGCGACCTGGCTCGCCCATAATGTGCCGCGTGCACCGCCCTTGTAGCGCAACAGGACATTCGCATTGTCATCGAGCGTCCGACCTTCCCCGAACGACTGCAAATCCGCGCAAACGCTCTCGAGTTCGAGTCCGGTAATGAACTCGACCAGGTTATAGGCATGCACACCGATATCGGCTATCGCCCCGCCAGCGCCTGCTTGCGAAGGGTCCATCCGCCAGGCTGCCTGCTTCTGTCCCTCGCGCTCGAGCGACGTCGTCAGCCAATCCTGGACATAGCTCACGCGCACGACCCGGAGCGTACCCAACAGTCCGTCGCGAACCATCGCCCGCGCCTGCCGCACCATCGGGTAGCCGGTGTTGTTCTGCGTCAAGGCGAACACGCGGCCGGTGCGCGCGACGATATCAGCAAGCGCGTCGGCCTCCGCCAGTGTCAGCGTCATCGGCTTGTCGCAGATCACGTCGATGCCAGCCTCTAGAAAGGCTTTGGCCGCCGCGAAGTGCAGCACGTTAGGCGTTACGATCGCGACAACCTCGATCCCGTCGGACCGTGCCGTCTCAGCCTGTGCCATCGTCCGGAATTCGGCATAGGCACGGTCGGGCGCGATACCGAGATCGTGCGCCGATGCGCGGGCATTGTCCGGATCGGATGACAGCGCACCTGCAACCAGGTCGTAGCGCCGGTCGAGCCGTGCCGCCATGCGGTGGACTGCGCCGATGAACGCCCCGCGGCCGCCACCAACCATGCCAAGCCGCAACGGACGCGCGACCGCGCTTTCCTCACTTCCCTTGATCGACATGTCCGGGCTTCAGGCTGCGAGGCCGAGCATGGCCCGATTGCCAGCCTTGTCGGTGTCGGTGCCTGCGAAATCGTCAAACACCTTGGTCGTCGTCTCGATGATGTGACGCCGGATGAACTCCGCGCCCTCTCGCGCGCCCTGTTCGGGCGACTTGATGCAGCATTCCCACTCGTACACTGCCCAGCCAGGAAAGCCGTATTCGGTGAACTTCGAGAAGATCTTCCGGAAATCCGTTTGTCCGTCACCGAGCGACCGATCGCGCGCCGCGCGTTTGACCCAGGGCTGCATCCCGCCCAGAAAACCCTGTCGCCCGGTCGGATTAAACTCCGAGTCCTTGACGTGACATGTCTTGATGCGCTCGTGATAAATGTCGATGAACGCAAGATAGTCGAGCCCTTGCTTGATCAGGTGGCTCGGGTCGTAGTTGATGTTGCAGCGCGGGTGATCGTCGACCTCCTCAAGGAACATCTCGAAGGTCGCGCCGTCAAACAGATCTTCCATAGGATGAATTTCGAAACACACATCGATGCCCTGCGCATCTGCATGGTCGAGGATCGGCCGCCAGATGCGCGCGAGTTCCGCAAAGCCTTCCTCGATCAGTCCCTCGGGCCGCTGCGGGAAGGGATACCAATAGGGCCACAGCAGGGTACCCGGAAACGTGCCCATTGTCGTCAGGCCGAGCTTGCGCGACGCCGTGAGGCATGTCTTGACCTGCTCGATCGCCCATGACTGACGCGCCTGGCGGTTGCCGCGTACCTGCGTAGGCGCAAGCCCGTCGAGCCATGCGTCGTGCGCGGGATGGACGGCGCACAGCTGACCTTGAATGTGGCTTGCGAGATCGGTGATCTGGACGCCAGCATCGGACAGCACCCCATTTATCTCGCTGCAATAGGTGTCGCTATCGGCGGCCTTCTCGATATCGATGAACCGCGCATCCCACGACGGAAGCTGCAGCCCGAGATAGCCGAGGTTGCTCGCCCATTTCGCCATGCCGCCCAAAGTGTTGAACGGCTCGGCATCGTCGGCAAATTGACCGATAAAAAGACCTGGACCCTTGATCGTATGCACGTTTCGCTCTCCTTGCCCCGTTTCAGGGCTTACTGCATCGGGCGGTGCCAGGCACGTGAGTCCCAGCTACGACGAATCATTATCGCGAGTGCAGTTGTTCGTCAAACTGAGATATATTTGTCAGATAGTGACAGCTATGAAAGGCGTCGCCGAAGTCGCACTTCAGACTTTAAGGCTGAGATGAAGGGATGAATGAACGGCCGGTTTTGCCTTGCGATCCTTGGCCAGCGAAGTTCCGGAAAGTTTGGCGAAGGCTGTCATTCTAAGAAAACGCGCCAGCCGGGAACCGACCGACAGTAGTCAGCCATTACTTCCAAATGAGATTCAACCCGCGAGCGCGGCCGCAAGATGCTCGATAAACGCACGCGCCTTGGCAGGCGAGCGACGCCCCGACGGCATGATGGCATGGACATCGATCGCGGGCAGCGAATAGTCGGTTAGCAGCTGCACCAGCTCGCCGCGTTTGAGTTCGTGCCGACAGGCGAAATTGGATGCGCAGGCGATACCGAGTCCGGCCAGTGCGGCCGCCAACACACCCTCGGTCGAGGTCGCGACGATCCGCGCGCTGAGTTTGATCGAGGTTTCGCCGGATGTCGCATGCCGTAACGTCCACACCGCAACTCCGGGTGCTCGCCCGAGGATGATGTCATGGCCGTGAAGATCGGCCGGTACGTGTGGCACACCGTGTCGGGCGAGATAGGCAGGGGTGGCGACGATATGGAGCGGCGCCGACGCCAACCGCCGGCTGACGAAGCTCGAATCGTCGAGCGGCCCGAGCCGGATGGCGAGATCGACTCCTTCGTCGAGCAAGTCGACCCGGCGATCGGCCATCAACAGCTCGACCTTGAGCGCGGGGTGCGCGGCGAGGAACGGGGCGAGCCGCGGCGCGATTTCGCGCGCGCCAAATGTCACCGGGGTGGCGATCCGCAATACACCCGACAGGCCATCGGCGCCCCGCGCGGCATTCTCGGCGTCTTCCAGTTCGCTCAACACATCGCGGGCGCGGTGAAGAAGCGCCGTCCCGGCTTCGGTCGGTGTCACCTTGCGCGTGGTCCGCATCAGCAGCTTGACGTCGAGCCGGTCCTCCAACGCGCCAATCATGCGCGACACCGTCGGCTGCGCATAACCGAGCTCGCGTCCGGCGCGCGAGAAGCTGCCTGTCTCGGCGACGCGGACGAACAGGGTCAGATCCTGAAAACGATCACTCATAGCAAAAACGTATAGGTCATAGAGGTAATGAGGCGATACCCCTTACATTCTACATAGTCCATTTCTCCGTCACCAGGCGATGCCCCGTCGCTTGCCAAGATCAGGAGACGCCCCATGACCATCGCTTTCACCAGCTACACTGCCGACACCGCGCCCGAAGCGTCCAAGCCTTTGCTCGCTGGCGTCAAGGCACAGTTCGGCATGGTGCCGAACCTCCAGAGCATCATGGCCGAGAGCCCCGAGCTGCTCGCCGCGCACGGCGCGCTGTGGGAGCAGTTCTCGAAGTCGACGCTGACCCCGCACGAGCAGCAGGTCGTCTTCATGACTGCGATCTACGAGCATGGCTGTCATTATTGCATGGCCGGCCACACGACGATGGCCAAGGGCCAGAAGCTCGGTGACGCCAACATCGACGCGCTGCGCGCCGGCACCCCGCTGCCCGACGCCAAGCTCGAAGCGCTGCACGTCTTCACCACGCTGATCGTGCAAGATCGCGGCCGCGTCTCGGACGCGGACGTCCAAGCGTTCCTCGATGCCGGCTTCACCAAGCGCAACATCCTCGAAGTCGTGCTCGGCGTCTCGATCAAGATCCAGAGCAACTATACCAACCATCTGGTCGGCACCCCGCTCGACGCCTTCATGAAGGGCAATGAGTGGGCCAAGCCCGAGCTGGTCGCGGCCTGAACCCCCGTCCCCCGGTCGACGCGCACCCCTGGCGCGTCGGCCACCCCATCCAAACGATCGGTACCACCCATGGCGAACGCCCAACTCACCGCCGAACTCGCTGCGCTCCGCGCGCATTATGCGGTGCACATGCCCGCCGACATCGCCGCGGCGATGGCGCGCGCCGATACTGCGCTTACGGCATCGGGGATCGTCGATCGTGCGCTGAAGGCAGGGCAGCTCGCCCCCGACTTCACGCTGCCCGATCATGAGGGCAAGCCCGTCCGGCTGAGCCGCGTCCTGCGCGACGGGCCGGTCATCCTGACCTTCTATCGCGGCGGCTGGTGCCCTTATTGCAACCTCGAACTGCGGGCGTATCAGGCGCTGAGCGCCGAGATGAAGGCCGCCGGTGTCCGCCTGATCGCGGTCTCGCCCCAAGCGCCCGACGCGACCGCCGTGACGGTCAGCGAAAACGCGCTCGGTTTTGAAGTGCTGAGCGATGTCGGCTCGAAAGTCGGTCGCGCTTACGGCGTGGCGTTCGATCTGGCCGACGAGTTGCGGCCGCTCTATACGCGGCTCGGCCACGCGCTGCCCGACAAGAACGGTGCCGATTGGGTACTGCCGATCCCGGCGACCTACGTCATCGCGCCGTCGGGCGAGATCGTGCTGGCATTCGTCGATACCGATTATCGCAGCCGCCTCGAGCCTGCAGACGCGATCGCCGCCGCCATCGCGACGCGCGCACTGCGCAAGGCGGCATGAGATGGTTGCCGTAGCAATCCCGCGCGCTGCGTCCGAACCGATGATGTCGCGCGGCGTGCAGGGCGTTCTTTGGGGCGTCGTGGCCGTCACCATCTGGGGCGTCTATCTCGCCTTTGCGCGCGCCAATGTCAGCGACGGCGTGCTGCCTGTCGACCTGGCTTTCGTGCGCTACGCAACGGCCGGGCTGATCATGCTGCCGTGGCTGGTGCGGCATTCGCCAGCGACGATGGCGGGCATAGGCTGGCGCCAGGCGGGCGTGCTGACCTTGCTCGCCGGCCCGCCGTTCATCCTGGCAGGTGCGAGCGGCTTCCTGTTCGCGCCGCTGTCGCACGGTGCCGTTATCCAGCCCGCCGCGATCACAATCGCTGGGCTTTTGCTGGGCGCGCTCGTGCTCGGCGACCGGCTGACCCGCGCTCGCGTGATCGGCGCGGCTGTGATCGTTGCCGGGCTCGCCCTTGTCGCCGGACCCGGAGCGCTGAGCGGCGGACTCCGTGCGCTGGCGGGCGACGCCTTGTTCGCGCTCGCCGGTTTCATGTGGGCGGCGTTCGCGGTGCTATCGAAGCGCTGGCAGGTGTCGCCGATCGCCGCGACCGCCGTCGTCTCGGTGCTCTCGGCGGTGATCTACGCGCCGCTCTATGTCGGCACGCGCGGCTTCGACGCCTTGCTCGCGCAATCGCCGGCGATGCTGGCCCAGCAGATAGTGGTACAAGGCATGCTCTCGGGCGTCGTCGCGGTGTTCGCCTTCGGCCGCGCGGTCGAGCTGCTGGGCGCGCCGCGCGCCGCCGCCTTTCCCGCGCTCGTGCCCGTCGTCGCCATCCTGACCGGGATCCCGGTCGCGGGAGAGATGCCGGCCTCACTCCAGATCGTCGGGCTGCTGATCGTCACGTTCGGCCTGTTCGTAATTCAACGCCGCTCATCAGCCCCCACCCCAATCAACTGAGGATCGTCCCATGGATCGCATGTTCAAAACTGCCCTGATCTCATTCGCGCTCACCGGCACAGCCCTGCTCGCCACGTCGCAAGCGAACGCACAGGCGGCCCCCGCCGCCGCGCCATCCTATATGACAGCAACGCCGTCGCTCAAGATGACGCGCAGCGCCGATGGTGTTCTCGTGATCGAGTTCAACACACGCGGTGGTGCGTTCAAGTTCAGCGCCGCCGAGCACACGGCTTTCGTCGACGCATTCTACGCAATCGGTCGCGATCGCGACAACAAGGTCGTCATCCTGACGGGTGCCGGCGGCGACTGGATCGGCGACATCGACTTCGCAAGCTTCGGCGACGTCAGCGACCCCGACGGCTGGGCGCGGGTCCATGACGAGGGCACGCAGGTGCTCGAAAACCTCCTCAACATCCGCGTGCCGGTAATCTGCGCGGTCGAAGGCAAGGCCTGGGTCCACACCGAATACTGCCTGACCGCCAACGTGATCTTGGCGGGCCAGGGCGCGACGTTCAACGATGCGCCGCACTTCGCCGGCGGCATCGTGCCCGGCGATGGTATCTTCACCGCGTGGTCCTACTGGGCTGGGCCGGGTCGCGCGCAAGCGTGGCTGCTCGATCCTAAGCCAATCAGCGCGCAAACGGCGAAGGATTGGGGCGTGGTCGCCGAAATCACGCCGAAGGGCGGGGCCGTTGCCCGCGCCCGCGCGTTGGCTGGGCAGTATCTGCGCCAGCCCGAACTCACGCGACGCAACACGCGCATCCATTTCGTCCAGCCGCTCAAGGAACGGATCATCCGCGAGACCGGGTACGGGCTGCTGCTTGAAGGCGAGAGCGCCGACGCGCTGGTCAAGGCTTCGAAGGGAGCAGCAAAATGAATGTGCACGGCAAACGCATTGTCATCACTGGCGGATCGAGCGGCATCGGCTACGAGCTTGCGCGCCAGCTGGGTGCCAAGGGCGCACGGCTGGTCCTGACCGGGCGTCGTGCAGAGACGCTCGACAAAGCCGTCGCAACGCTCGCTACTCTCGGATACGAAGTGCATGCGGTGACGGGCGACGTTACCGACGGTGACGCTCGCGCACATTTGCTGCACCAGACCATCACCCTGCTCGGCGGCACCGACATTCTCGTCAACAACGCGGGCGGGGTCCGCGCCGGTCGGCTGGAGGACATTTCCGAAGACGAGCTCCGCGCGATGATCGAGGTCGATCTGCTCAGCCCGATCCTGCTCACCCGTGCTTTCCTGCCCGAGCTGCGCCGCTCGGGTGACGGGCTGATCGTCAATATCGCCTCGGGCATCGCGCAAATGGGCGTGCCCTTCTACACCGGCTATGCCGCCGCCAAGGGGGGGCTAGCGCGCTTCGGCGAGGCGCTGCGCCGCGAGCTGAAGGGCGAGGGCGTCCACGTTGTCACCGTGTTCCCCGGTGCCACCGACACCCCGATGATGGCGACCAACAAGGCCGATGCGGGGATGGGCTTCGCGCTCCAGCCGGTCGCCGACGTCGTCGGATCGATCGTCGCGGGCATTGAGGCCGACGCTTTCGAAGTCGTGCGTGGCGGCGAGGCTCGCGCGGCGATGCTCGACCTCAACCGCACCGATCCCGCTGCGGTCGACGCGCGCTTCCTGGGGCTGAAGCCCGCCCTCGAAGCCGCCGTCCGCGACCACAGCGCACTTTAGGAGAACCTGTCATGTCCGCCTTGTTCAGCCCGTTCGATCTGGACCCCGTGCGCCTGCCCAACCGCATCGTCGTCTCACCCATGTGCCAGTATTCGGCCGATGACGGATCGGCGACTGACTGGCACCTCCAGCATTTGCCGGCGCTCGGGCTTGGCGGCGCTGGGCTGGTCATGACCGAGGCCACACATGTCGAGCGGCGCGGCCGGATCACGCATGGCTGTCTGGGCCTCTACTCGGACACCAACGAAGCCGCACTGTCACACGTGCTTACCGCCGCACGCGGCGTCGCCACCGGCGACACGCGCTTCGGCATCCAGCTCGCGCATTCCGGCCGCAAAGGATCGGTGACCAAGCCCTGGGATGGAGGCGGACCGCTCCCCGCCGAACAGGACCCGTGGGTTGCCGTCGCGCCATCGGCCGAAGCCTTCAAGGACGGCTGGGCAATGCCGGAAGCGCTGGATGAGGCGGGCATCGAACGCACGATCGCTGCGTTCGTCCAAGCGGCCGAGCGCGCCGCTCGGATCGGCTTCGACGTGGTCGAACTGCACGCCGGGCACGGCTACCTAATCCACCAATTCCTCTCGCCGCTCGCCAACCACCGCAACGATCGCTGGGGCGGCTCGCCCGAGAACCGCGCGCGGTTGCTGCTGGAAATCACCGAGCGCGTTCGCGCCGTCCTACCCGACCACATCGCGCTCGGCGTGCGGCTGACGACGACCGACTGGGCCAAGGGCGGCGTCGAGACGGCCGACTCGGTCGAGGTGGCGCGGCAGTTAAAGGAGCTCGGCGTCGCCTACATCTGTGCGACCGGCGGCTTCGTCGTGCCGCCTGTCGGCATCCCGTTCGGTCCCGGCTATCAGGTCCACCTCGCCGAGCGCGTCCGCCGCGAGGCGGGCATCGCCACCCGCGCGGTCGGAGGCATCGCCGATCCGCATCAGGCGGAGGCGATCATCGCCGAGGGCAAGGCCGACATGGTCGCGCTCGCCACCGCGTTCCTGGCCGATCCGCGCTGGGCGTGGCGCGCCGCCGACACGCTCGGCGCCACCATCGCTTACCCCCCGCAATACGCCCGCGCCAAGGGTGCCCGCAAACCCGTCTGAAGGATCACATCATGCTTTCGCAACACACCGCTTCGCTCGTTCTCCGATATTCTCTCGTCCTCGTCTTTCTGGCGTTCGGCTACGTCAAGTTCTTCCCATTCGAGGCCGAGGGCGTTGCCCCGCTCATCAACGCCCACCCGGCGCTGTCGTGGCTGATGCCTGCATTCGGCAAGGCGGGGGCATCGATGTTCCTCGGCGTGGCCGAGATCACCGCAGGGCTGCTGCTCGCCGCGCACGTCTTCGCACCCCGCGCGGCGATCGTCGGCGGCGTGATCGCTTGCGCCACCTTCTCGACGACCGTCACCTTGTTCTTCTTCCTGCCCGGTGTGTTCGAAGCTTCTGCCGGCGGCTTCCCTGCAATCTCGGGCACAGGCGGGTTCCTGCTCAAGGACGTCGTGCTGTTCGCGGCCTCGCTCGCCTGCCTGATCGAGTCGATCGGTGCGGCGGGGCTCGCGTCTCACTCCCGCGCCTAAGCCTTCGAAATCACCTCAAGCAAGGAACTGATACGATGATCGACCTTTACGCCTTCTCCACGCCCAACAGCATCAAGGTGCCGATCCTGCTCGAAGAACTTGGCGCCGAGTACACCTATCATGCCGTCAACGTCCGCGCTGGCGAGCAAAAGACGCCCGAGCATCTCGCGCTCAATTCGAACGGCAAGGTGCCGGTGATCGTCGATCAGGATGGCCCTGGCGGCGGACCGATCACCGTCGTCGAATCGGCGGCGATCCTCATCTACCTCGCCGAAAAGCATGGCCGCTTCATTCCGACCGATCCGGTCGCGCGGGTGCGCTGTTTCGAATGGCTGATGTTCCAGGCGGCGGGGCTCGGCCCGATGTTCGGCCAGTCGGGTTATTTCCTGAAGCTTGCGCCGGAGAAAGTCCCCGCTGCGATCGATCGCTTCCACACCGAAGCCAAGCGCAACATGCGCGTGCTCGACGGCCGACTGGCAGACGCGGAATGGCTGGCCGGCGACGACTACTCGATCGCCGATGTCGCGACCTATGGCTGGATCTGGCGGCGCGCGTTCGCCGAAGTCGATTTCAGCGAGGCTCCGAACGTCGAGCGCTGGTTTGCAGCAATGGAAGCACGGCCTGCCGTCGGGCGCGCCATCGCTAAGCTGTCCGACTGAACCTTGGCGCGCTGCGGGACGGATACCATGGTCGTATGATGACTGCCGCACCCGTTCGCCTTGCGTTGCTTGTGACGCTCGCGTTGCTCGCCTTTGCGGGCAATTCGCTGCTCACCCGTGCGGCACTCGCGGGGGGCGAGATTGGGCCGGACAGCTTTGCCGCGATCAGGCTGAGCGCAGGAGCGATCACCTTGCTCGCCATCGGCATCCGAAAGCGCTTGATGGTTGCTCCCGGCAAGCGCGACATACCCGGAATCATGGCCCTGTTCATCTACGCCGCCGCCTTTTCGCGCGCTTACGTCAGCCTGAGTGCGGCTACTGGGGCGCTCATCCTGTTCACCTGCGTCCAGATGACGGTCATCAGTGGCGGTATCATTGGCGGTGTGCGGATGGCACCGCATCAGGGTGTCGGCGTACTGATCGCGCTGGGTGGGCTGGCGTGGCTGCTCGCGCCGGGTCTGGCCGCGCCGGCCGTCGGCGCGGCCGCCTTGATGGCCGCAGCAGGGGTCGCCTGGGGGATCTATACGCTGCTGGGCCGAGGCAAGGGCGACCCCGTCGCCCGGACCGCACGCAACTTCATTGGCACGTTCCCGCTGGCCGTCATGCTACTGACGCTACCCGAGGCGCACGGCACGGCGATGCCGATCGCGCTGGCGCTGGCGTCGGGGGCAATCACCTCCGCGCTGGGCTATGTCGTTTGGTACAGCGTCCTCCCGCGGATGTCGGCGCTATCGGCGGCGAGCCTACAGCTGTTGGTGCCGGTAATCACATCGCTCGGCAGCGTGATCTGGCTGTACGAGCCGTTAACGACGGCGCTGGCTGGGGCGAGCATCATTATTCTGGCGGGCATCGCGTTGACGCTCCGCCCGCCCTTTGCTGGTAGCCAAAAGGGGCGTTTCACCAATTTGCCATAAACCGTTCGGGACTGTGAGTATTCGCACCGCGGTGCGAAAAGTGGTCCTCCGCTTTGAGTAGTGCACGGTTCACACCTCGAACGAATTTGGGCAAGGGCGATTAGCGACGACCAACCCGTCGTTCAGTCACAATTTCTGGGTGCCTGAAACCGGACGTTCAAGGCGGTGGGCGTCAGGCTGAGACGCGCGTCAGCCTGATATCCACCTCACGATCGACATAATCCCATTCGGCGCAGGCGCGCAGGCGTACCAGCATATGGTCGAATGCCGCTTCCCGATCGGGCGCGAATTCGAACCAGGTCAGGAAGTCGAAGGGTTCGCCATGATCGCGCGAATGGTATAGTTTGCGCGCGACACCCGGCAGATAATCGAGCCCGATCGGTAAATGCGATCCACGCTCATAGACCGCGCGCCGTTCGTCCTGTGCCATTGCCCACCATTGCTCCGATTTGCGGATCGGGATCAGCGCCGCACAGGTTGAGGCGGGGCGCCCCAATCCTTCCTGCTTGGCCTGCAGCGCCGCGCGCTCGGAGGCGGTGGTGTAGCGCAGGTTGCTGCCAGCACCGCGCAGCGTCCAGGCGGCGGTGCCCGCACTGGCGTCGCTATCGATTGACAGAAAGCGTGCCGAGGGCAGGCTTGCCCCGCGAAATTCGCGAATTGACTTGATCTGCCATTGCCCCGCATCGGCACCGACAAATCGGCTGAGAGTGATGGGTGTGCGCTCAGTCATGATACCTCATCGTAGGTGGCGCCAGCTTACAGCGCTGTTCGGAAAATGGGGGTCTTATTGGGGATGGTCCCTAGTAATATCTGAGGCTTCTAATTGAAATAGCGCTCGTGGTTTGTCACGATCTGGCAGGGGATTGCCTCTGTTTAGGCAACGAGTTTATCCATCAGTAGATGACTAAGGCGCTCAGGGCAGCTTACCGACAATAGGCTACAAAACCTGCCTGTCAGCATCCCTCAACAAATTCGCCCTTCCGCGTATGCCGAACTTATGGCAGGTTTCTACGGTCGTCGACACTTGCTGATACGGCAAGAATGTTGGCGGTTGGCGCCCGGTCAATGATCACTTCGTGATCCCCGCACGCAACGCTGGCAGCGCATCGATTTCGAACCACGGGTTCTTCTTCATCCATCCGGTGCTCCGCCATGACGGGTGAGGCAGCGGGAAGAAATCCGGCGCGAACGTGGCGAAAGCTCGCACCCGTTCGGTGAGCGAAAGACGCTTGGCTCCGGGCAGATAGCGTTCCTGAGCGTAGCTGCCGACGAGGATCACAAGGCGATCCGCAGGCAGCATCCCCAGCACGCGTTGGTGCCACAGCGGCGCACATTCGGGACGCGGGGGAAGGTCGCCGTTGGCCCCGGTGCCAGGATAGCAGAACCCCATCGGGACGAGGGCGACTTTGGCGGGGTTGTAGAATAGATCGGGCTTCAGCCCCGTCCATTCGCGCAGCCGTTCACCACTGGCATCCGCCCACGGCACACCGCTTTCGTGAACGCGCGTGCCGGGCGCCTGTCCGATGATCACGATCCGCGACGTCGCCGAGAACTGCGTGATCGGGCGCGGACCTGCCGCCAAATGGGCAGCGCAAACCCTGCACGCCGCAATTTCGGCGTGCAGGGCGGCGATGTCGGGCTTGGCGGTCAAGATCT
>JBJXFA010000071.1:0-156406 GCA_046153865.1 Sphingomonadaceae bacterium | reverse complement strand
CAGCGTGTGCAGGCGGCGCGCTTCCTGGCTCAGCAGAAACGCGTTTTCGATGATGTGATGATCGGCAACGCCGCGCCACAGCCGTTCGAGATGATAGCCCCCTTCCGCCGCGACGCGCGCGGTCCATCGCGCTTCGGGATCGGCCCGGTCGAGCCATTGCGCCGCCAGCTCGGCCGACGGCTGGCGCTGCTCGGGCCGCAGCGCGGGATCGAGCGCGCCCACAAGCGCCAGCGCCTCGATGATCGCCGGATCGAACCGGCGCGGCACATAGCGCATCAGGCTGCGCATCCGCCGCGCATGATCGACCAGATCCTTGAGATCAGCGCCCGAGCGCGATCCGCGCGCGCCATCGAGCCGCATCGCGGCAACCCCGGCGTCGACGAGATACTCGTCGAGCGCGCTATCGTCTTTGAGATACACTTCGGATCGGCCGCGCGCCGCCTTGTAGAGCGGCGGCTGCGCGATGAAGAGGTGCCCTGCGTTGATGATCCCGGGCATCTGCCGATAGAAGAACGTCAGCAGCAGCGTGCGGATGTGCGACCCGTCGACATCGGCGTCGGTCATGATGATGATCTTGTGATAGCGCAGCTTGTCGAGATTGAAATCGTCCGCGCCGATCCCGGTTCCCATCGCCTGGATCAGCGTGCCGATTTCCTTCGATCCCAACATCCGGTCAAACCGCGCGCGTTCGACGTTGAGGATTTTGCCGCGCAAGGGGAGGATCGCCTGGAATTGGCGATCGCGTCCCTGCTTGGCCGAGCCGCCGGCGCTGTCGCCTTCGACAAGGAACAGTTCGGATTTCGCCGGATCGCGCTCCTGGCAATCAGCGAGCTTGCCGGGAAGCGAGGCAATGCCCATCACCGATTTCCGGCTCGCCTCGCGCGCTTTCTTGGCGGCCTCGCGCGCAGCAGCAGCGTCAATCGTCTTCTGGATGATCGCGCGCGCGTTCGCCGGGTTCTCCTCCAGCCATTCGGCCATCTTGTCCGACATCAGGCTTTCGAGCGGCTGGCGGACTTCGCTTGAGACGAGCTTGTCCTTGGTCTGCGACGAGAATTTCGGATCGGGCAGCTTGACCGAGACGATCGCGGTCAGCCCCTCGCGCATGTCCTCGCCCGTAAGCTGGACCTTCTCCTTTTTCATCAGCCCCGATTTTTCGGCATAGCTGTTCAGCGTGCGCGTCAGTGCCGAACGAAACGCGGCGAGATGCGTGCCGCCGTCGCGTTGCGGGATGTTGTTCGTGAACGGCAGGACGTTTTCGTAATAGCTGTCGTTCCATTCGAGCGCGACGTCGATCGCCACGCCGTCGCGCTGCCCGCTGACCGAAATCGGCTCGGGGAACAGCGGCGTTTTGGTGCGATCGAGATATTTGACGAACGCCGCGATGCCGCCCTCGTAATAAAGCTCGACCTCCCGGCGCTCGGCATGGCGCGTATCGATCAGGAACAGGCGCACGCCCGAATTGAGGAACGCGAGTTCGCGGTAGCGATGCTCGAGCTTTTCGAAGTCGAACTCAGTGATCTTGAACGTGGCGGGCGACGGGAAAAACGTGACCCGCGTGCCCTTCTTGGCCGCGGGAGCCGGGCCGACGACCTTGAGCGGCGCGACCGCGTCGCCAAAGGCAAAGCGCATGTAGTGCTCCTCGCCATCGCGCCAGATCGTGAGGTCGAGCCATTCGGAAAGCGCGTTGACGACTGAAACGCCAACGCCATGCAGCCCGCCCGAAACCTTATAGGCATTGTCGTCCGACGTGTTTTCGAATTTTCCGCCCGCGTGAAGCTGCGTCATGATCACTTCGGCCGCCGAAACGCCTTCTTCGGCGTGGATGCCGGTTGGAATGCCGCGGCCATTGTCTTCCACCGAGACCGAGCCGTCGGGATTGAGCGTGATCTCGATGCGGTCGCAGTGTCCGGCCAGCGCTTCGTCGATCGCGTTGTCGGAAACCTCGAACACCATGTGGTGCAGGCCGGAGCCATCATCGGTATCGCCGATATACATGCCCGGGCGCTTGCGGACTGCATCCAGGCCCTTGAGAACCTTGATGGAATCGGCACCGTAGCTGTTGGCGTTCGGGGTATTGTCGGGCGTTTCGCGGTCAGGGGTATCGTTCATGGCAAGCCTATAGGGAAAGCAGCCGGAAAACCCAAGTGCCATCCAGTTTTCGCGAAGGGCTTGCGCGGCCTGCCACATTGCGAAACAACAGGAACAGGGTCGCGCCGAAAAACAGGGTTTGAGCTGATGCTCTCGTCGCATAACTATGCGCCCGCTGCTGATCTTGCTCCCTATGTGCGCAACCACTTTGTGTTCCGCGCGCCTTTGCCTGTCGACATGGAACTCGTTGACGACTTGCTGTCCGAGACTGCGATGATCCGGATTTTGCTCCAAGGCGATTGGGCAGCGGCGTTTGCGCCGGGCGCGTGGGCCAGCGAAGGCCCGACGATCCTGTTCGGGGCCAATACGCGGTGTTTCAAGGTCCGGGTCAGGGGGCCGTTCGTCGTCGTCGGCAGCGCCATCCGGCCCTGCGGCTGGGCAAGCCTGTTCACGCACAAGGCCGATGCGTGGACCGATCGCATGGTTCCGTTGGCCGAAGGCTGGGGGGATGACGCCGCTGCGGCGCTCTACCGCGACGTTGCAGACGCCGATGACGATACCGGGGTCGTCGCGGCACTTGAACACGGGCTTCGTGCGCGCCTGCACGCCTTGGGCACGCGATCGATTGATCCCGCCATGGCCGCGTTCGAGACACTGGCAAACAACGACAGCACGGCGCGCGTTGCCGATGCGGCAACCACGCTCGATCTCTCGATTCCCGCGCTGAACCGGCGCTGCTTGGCGACCTTCGGGTTGACCCCCAAGGCGATCCTGCGGCGAAGCCGCTTCCTCGACATGGCCTCGGTCCTCCGCGCGATCAGCAATCCCGGTGAACACGAAACTGCGGCGCTGCGTTTTGCCGACCAGTCGCACCTCAACCGCGAATTCCGTTATTTCGTCAACATGACGCCCGGCGAGTTTAAACGGGCGTCGACCCCGCTGCTCAATGCCGTCCTGACCTTGCGCGCCGAACGCAACGCCTAAAGTCATTTTGTAACCGGGGACTTTCCCCGCCAGGGGACTGCCCCCTCCTGCTAGGCAATGCGACCATCCGCTACGGTGAAGCGCGCCGCGCCCGCCGGGATGGCGTCGAACAGGCTGGCCTCGGTCCCCGTCAGCCAGACCTGGCTGCCACCCGTAGCGAGCCGCGCAAACAGGGCGGCACGGCGCACCGGATCGAGATGCGCCGCAACCTCGTCGAGCAGCAGCACCGGCGCACGCCCGCAGCGGTCGGCGACCAAATCGGCGTGCGCCAGCAGAATGCCCAGCAACAGTGCTTTCTGTTCGCCAGTCGAGCTTTGCGCGGCCGGATGTTGTTTGGCAATATGAGACACCATTAGGTCCTGCCGGTGCGGCCCGACCAGCGCGCGCCCGGCAGCCGCGTCGCGCGTCCGGTTTCGCTTGAGGTCGCTGGCCAGATCGTGCGGAATCGGCCCGTCGAGCGAAAGTGCCGCGCGCGCGAATGCGGACTCCGGCGTCTGGGCAATCCGCACGTTCAGGTCGACCACCACATCGGCGCGCGTGCCCGCTATCGCCGCGCCGTGCTCGGCCATCGCCGTTTCAAGGGCGGACAGCCATTCGGGATCGGGCGATCCTTGTCCCATCAGGAGATTGCGCTGGCGCATCGCGGCTTCGTAGCGCGCCAGATGATGCGCATGACCGGGATCGAGCGCGAGCACGAGGCGATCGAGAAACCGGCGGCGCTGGCCCGGCGTATCGGTAAACAGCCCGTCCTGCGCGGGCGTAAGCCACAGGATCGAGAGCCATTCGCCAAGCGACGTTGCCGTGGCGGCCGCGCCATTGATGCGCACGATGCGCTTGTCGGGCGCGTAAGGAGCGGTCCCCACGCCGATCTGCGCGTCGCCTAGCACGGCACTGATCGCGAACCCGCCGGATCCGTCCTTGCTCGCCATCGCGCCGAGCGCCGCCCCCCGCAGCCCGCGCCCCGGTGCCAGCAGCGACACCGCCTCGAGGATATTGGTCTTGCCCGCGCCATTCTCGCCGGTCAGCACAACAAAGCCTGGTGACGGATCGATCGCGGCTGCGGCGTAGGACCGGAAGTTAGTGAGAGTCAGCCGCGTGATCACGCGTGCCGCTTAGAGCGGTCGCCCGTCGGTATCCATCAGCACTTCGCGCCGACCGACATGATCGGGGCGCGACACCACGCCTTCGCTTTCCATGCGCTCGATCAGCCGCGCCGCCGAGTTATAGCCCACGCGCAATTGCCGCTGCAGCCAGCTCGTCGACGCCTTCTGCGATTCGGCGACAAGTTGCCGTGCCTTGCGGTAGAGCTGATCTTCGGCCGAATCCTCGCCGCTCGGTGCACCGTCGAGCGCATAGCCGCCGTCGGCGGGCTCTTCAGTCACGGCCTGGATATAATCGGGCGTCCCCTGCCCGCGCCAGTGATCGGCGATCTTGCGCACTTCATCGTCGCTGACGAACGGCCCATGGACGCGAACGATCTGCTTGCCACCCGGCATGTAAAGCATGTCGCCCTTGCCCAGCAGCTGTTCGGCCCCCTGCTCGCCCAAGATCGTGCGGCTGTCGATCTTCGACGTCACCTGAAAGCTGATCCGCGTCGGCAGGTTCGCCTTGATGACGCCGGTGATGACATCGACCGACGGGCGCTGCGTCGCCATGATCAGGTGGATGCCCGCCGCGCGCGCCTTTTGCGCCAGCCGCTGGATCAGGAACTCGACCTCCTTGCCCGCCGTCATCATCAGATCGGCCAGCTCGTCGACGATCACCACAATCTGCGGCAACGGCTCGTAATCGAGCTTTTCCTCCTCGTAGATCGGCTGGCCGGTATCGATGTCATAGCCGGTCTGCACGCGTCGCCCGAGCTGTGCGCCCTTGGCCTTGGCGCTGCGCACCTTTTCGTTGAAGCTGGCAAGACCGCGCACGCCGACAGAGGCCATCATCCGATAGCGCTCCTCCATCTGCTCGACCGCCCATTTGAGCGCGCGGATCGCCTTGGCCGGCTCGGTGACGACCGGGGCGAGCAGATGCGGAATGTCGTCGTAGGTCGAGAGTTCGAGCATCTTGGGATCGATCATGATCATGCGGCACTGATCGGGCGTCAGCCGATACAGCAGCGAGGCGATCATCGCATTGAGGCCGACCGATTTTCCGGAGCCAGTCGTCCCTGCAACGAGCAGATGCGGCATCGGCGCCAAATCGGCAATCACAGGATCGCCCGCGATGTTCTTGCCCAGGATGATCGGCAGCGCGCCGGTGCCATCCTCGAAGGCCGCGCTTGCGACCAGTTCGTGAAGCACGACCGATTCGCGCCGCGCATTGGGCAATTCGATGCCGATCACGCTGCGCCCGGGGATCGTTGCGACGCGCGCCGACAGCGCCGACATGTTGCGCGCGATATCGTCGGCCAGCTGGATGACGCGGCTCGCCTTGATGCCCGCCGCCGGTTCGAGCTCGTACATCGTCACCACCGGGCCGGGGCGAACCTCGACGATCGAACCCTTGACGTGGAAATCGTCGAGCACGCTTTCGAGCAGCCGCGCATTGCGTTCAAGCCCCGCCTTGTCGATCACCGGCCCCGATGAGGGCGGCGCGGGCGTCAGCAGATCGAGCGACGGCAGGACATATTTGTCGCGCAGCGCAAGGCTCGGCTGCCGCTCCTTGTCGCCCTTCTTCGCCGGTGCCGACGGGCGATCGGCGATCACCGGGCGCGGCTTGGGCTCAGGCGCGGCAACCGCGCGCGGCGCGGGTTCCCGAATGCGTGTTTCGGGCGCGGGCCGCAGGAGCGCCGCAGCATTGTCAGCCCGCCGACGAAACAGGAACGCGCGTCCGGCCTCGTCGAGATCGAGGCTGCGCACCCAGATCACGATCCCCGCAAGCGCCAACGCCGTAATCAGCCCCAGCGCGATCAACCCCTGCGCCTGCGCATCGGGCACGAACGCGATCAGCGCCTTGATCCCGGCCGCACCTGCCAGGCCGACAATCCCGCCAAGCCCTGCTGGCAATCCGGGGATGGCATCGGAACGAAACAGCGCAAGCGCCACCGCCAGCAGCGCGATGCCGAGGCTCGCCCAGCCGATCCGCCGCCGCCAACCTGCAACGGGCACATCGCGCCACAGCCGCAGCGCGCTGATCACCGCGATCGGCAACAGCAAGCCGATGGCCGGGCCCGCCACGGTGAGCAACAGGTCCGACGTCCACGCGCCAATCGCGCCGAGCCAATTTGCAGGTGGTCCGCCCGCTGCCGTGCTCAGCGACGGGTCGCTCGGATGATAGGTGACGAGCGCAAGCGCCACGAGCGCCACCGCGACGATGAGCGCGAGCGCACCGACAAGCGCGCCCGAGCGCACCGCCCCGCGCTTTACCGCATCCCGCCACACCGGCACCGCCTCGTCCTTCGCGCGACTCGCCATCGACCCCGCCTTCACGATTCACGTTTCGTTCGCTTGATCGCAGAGTGAGGGGTTGCGGTCAAGGGCGGCTGGATTGTTTGGGATTCCGGAACGTCCGCTTTTAGGCGGGTAACCGAGTCTGCAGACGTTGGCTAAACCAGTTCCACCTGCCGTCGTTGCGCGACGCGTCCAGCAATCTGACCATCAAGCAAGCGCTTCAGCACAGTGGATTTTGCACGGTGCCGTTCACCGCGAAGTTCAAAAAGCCGTTTCAATTGCCGGTTTGGCAATTTGGTTTGGTCGCCAACGACAACGACGCCCGTTATGGTTGCAGGACGATCGATAAGGCTCAGTTCCTTGTCAGCCTTAATCTTCAGACCATGCTTGTGGACTGTCTGCTTGATCTCCCAAATCACCTTCTTTGGAACGATGGGACCCGAAATAGTAATGTCATCGGCGTAAACGCTGTGCTTCAATTCGGCCATTGCCACCAATTGCTCAACCTCCTGCCACATGTCCAAGTTGGAAAAATAGGCGAGGATGGGGCTGGACGGCGAGCCTTGGGGCAGACATCGCTGCCAAGTGGTCAGGTGAACGAGGATTGCGGTCACGTCAGGCGAGCAGTCGAGCTTACACCGGAAAAAATGTGCGACGTTGTTGGCAGTGCAACTGGGAAAATAATCCGCGATGTCCAGCAGCCAAAACGCTCTCGATCCTCGATGGCGAGCCGCATTGTCGACGTAGGAACGCCCCTTGACTGGACTAAACAGCCAATCTGGGGGCGTAGTACGTCCCAAAAGGCTCCCTATCCGAGACTGAATTGCCTTTAGGCCACCATCCGGGATGTCAATTGGGCGGTAGAGATGGGCGATCTCAGCCGACGGCTCTGTGTCCAGCCATTTATTCTTATCCTTCTTGTGCTTCCAGCAACGCACATAGAGGTCAGTTCGCAACGAAATAGTGGAAAGTGCAGCCTCAGAAACGTGCAACAGATTTGCTAAATCTTTCCGCCTCCGCATGCGAAAAAACGGGCTGTCCCGCAAAGTGTATGGTATCGCTCTATGCCGCGCTGGCATCAGCCTTCCTCTCGATAAAGCCGAGCAAATCGAGCACTTTAGAAGCGATCTTCGTTCGAGCCTTTTCGCCGCGCTTTGCAGTGGGCAGCTCTTCCGCAAAGAACATGATCGCTGAAACCGGAATTCGGAATTCCGCCGAGTATTTTTCCATCAGCTCTAAAGATGGAGTCTTAGTGCCACTTTCGATCTCGGAGATATGCGATTTCGAGACCTTGAGGCGTTCGGCGAGCTCAAACTGCTTGAGGTCGTGGAACACACGGATCAATCTGAGGGCTTCGTTTATCATCGCAATTCCTAACATCTGCTGCATTTAGATATTAGGTTGGCGGTTTACTCGAAGAGGCCAAAGACCCTCAGGACCCATCGCGTGAAACGATAGACCAAGAGACCCGTCGTAACGACGAGCCTCCATGTATCTGGGTTCCGAAGCCGAAGCCAGAACCCACGACGCTGCTCAAGAGGTTCACCTCGCAGCTCACGTCGCCGCCGTCGTCGGTATGTGATCTTAGAAAAAGCCATGAGCTTTTCCTTTCTTGTTCGCCTTGGCGACAAGCCCGGGATGGACCGATCTGACCAAGGATTCTCACCGAACAAGACGGACCCGACAACTACACCCTTTACCTAGAGACGATAGCAATTCTCGCTATCGTCTCTGCTTCGCCCGCCGTCGTCCGCGCCTCCCCGTCGCCGGGGTCATCGCGGCCTGTGCGGATGAAACGGCAGAGAACTTTCGTCCTCCACGCCTTGACCTAAGCCGAGGCAAAGTATGAGAACTTCTTCCGTTATTCACACCCGACGCACATAGGGCGGTAGATTCTCGATTTCAAGGGCAAAGTTCGCTTTAAGCGATCTTTATTTATGCCTTTGGGCTAACGCGCTGTTGTTGCGCTATGGCGGCTTTCGATGAGCAAGATTTCGTTGCGAAATGACCGAAAAGTTGTCGCAAACTGCCACTCCCATTGCTCGCCACCCCGGGCTTGACCCGGGGTCCAGCTGCCTTGGCAATGGCTTAGAGGAAGAAGCTGTGCCCCGTGTCGAGCACGGGGTGACGGCCGATTTGGTTGAGGGTGAGCAATCCTGTCGGCGGCCGGAAATGCCGCGACCCCCAACCCGGCTGGCGACCGAAATTCTGCCGTCCTGCGATACCCGATCCATGCCACCCCGGTCTGTGCCGATACTCGCGCCGCCTGGCAGCCACCCGTCGATCCCGCGCGACCCCTACGAGACGCGGAAACCACCCAAACATGTCGTGAACTTCATGAACTTCCGGCGCGAATCACGGTGCGCGCCGCTGCCGGTTGACCCTCTGCGCGATCCCCCCCACATACCGAGCATGTTGATCGAAACCGAAGCCACGCCGAATCCATCGACGCTCAAGTTCATGCCCGGCCGCCGCGTCATGGGCGCTGAGGGCCTTGGGGGCACGCGCGATTTCGCGACGCCCGAGGAGGCCGAAGCCTCGCCACTCGCCGAGGCGCTGTTCGGGCTTGGCGATGTCGAGGGCGTGTTCTTCGGGCATGATTTCGTCTCGGTCACCAAGGGGCCGGGCAGCGAATGGGCGCAGGTGAAGCCTGACGTGCTGGGCGTGTTGCTCGATCACTTCAGTGCCGACATGCCGTTGTTCAAGCCGGCGAGCGCGGCCGGGATCAGCGTCGCGCCTGACAGTGCGTTCGCCGACGATCCGGCCGATGCCGAGATCATCGATCAGATCAAGGACCTGCTCGAAACGCGCGTGCGCCCCGCCGTCGCCAATGACGGCGGCGACATTGTCTATCGCGGATTCGATAAGGGCCGCGTCTATCTGCGCATGCAAGGCGCGTGCGCGGGCTGCCCCTCGTCGACCGCGACGCTCAAGCACGGCATCGAATCGCTGCTCAAGCATTACGTTCCCGAAGTGACCGAGGTGCTTGCGGTCTGAGGCGAATTGGGGTTGGAGCCGGGGATCAACCGGAGACCGCCATGCCTGCCCGCCTTGACGATACTGCACTCGACCAGATCTTTCGCACCGCGCGCAGCT
The DNA here is from genome assembly GCA_046153865.1 of Sphingomonadaceae bacterium. Classification (GTDB taxonomy): domain Bacteria; phylum Pseudomonadota; class Alphaproteobacteria; order Sphingomonadales; family Sphingomonadaceae; genus Sphingomonas_O. Next base: position 146,855 of record JBJXFA010000071.1, on the reverse strand, counting down.
ACAACGGCTACACCGACGCGCCCGTGACCCGCGCCGATATGGACGCGATCTGGGAACTCATGAAGTTCGGGCCGACCTCGGCGAATTGTCTCCCCGCCCGGCTGGTGTGGTGCGCAAGCGCCGAAGCAAAGGCCAAGCTCGCGGCGCTGGCTTCGGGGAACAACCACGACAAGATCGTCGCAGCCCCCGTCACCGTCATCATCGGGATGGACATGCAATTCTACGAGCACTTGCCCGAGCTGTTCCCGCCCGCCGATGCGCGCAGCTGGTTTGCGGGCAATCCGGCGCTGATCGAGGCGACAGCGATGCGCAATTCGTCGTTGCAGGGGGCCTATTTCATCATCGCTGCGCGCGCCTTGGGCCTCGACACCGGGCCGATGTCGGGCTTCGATAACGCCGCAGTTGATGCCGAATTCTTTGCGGGGACGACCGTCAAGTCGAACTTCATCTCGACACTTGGCCATGGCGATCCGAGCACGATCTTCGAGCGGCTGCCGCGCCCGGGCTTCGATCGGTTCAACACCGTCCGGTGAGAATTCTGGTCATCGAAACGGCGACGGCGGCCTGTTCGGTGGCCTTGATCGATGACAGGCAGGTCGTTGCCAGCGATCATGCGACTGTGGGGCGTGGCCATGCCGAGCGGCTGATGCCGATGATCGCAGGCCTTCCCGGCGGCGGCCGCGCCGATGCGATCCGCGTCGATTGCGGACCCGGCAGTTTTACCGGCATCCGTGTCGGGCTGGCCGCAGCGCGCGCGCTTGGCTTTGGCTGGGGCATACCTGTGGCGGGCTATTCGTCGCTCGCGCTGATCGCCGCAACCTGGTTTGATCTGAACGACGCGGCAGCGGCAACGGTGGTCATCGAGGGCGGCCACGGCGAAGTGTTCGCACAAACCTTCGCGCAAATGCCCTTTGCTGCTGTCGACGACTTGCGGTCGCTTCCCGTTGAGACGGCCACATTTTCGACAAGTGTGCTCATCGGAAATGCCGCGCACCGGTTCGTGGCGGCACCTCCAGGCGCGGATGCTGCGCCCGATGCCCGCAACGTCGTGCTTCTCGATCTTCCGCTTTTGCCGCCCCGACCGCTTTACGGGCGCAGCGCCGATGCAAAGCCGATGGCATGACAGGTGTTTCCATCGCGCACGGAACGGCCGAGGATTTGGCCGCGATCATGCCGGTCATGACTTCGGCATTTGATGGTCAGTTCGGAGAGGCGTGGACCGCTCCACAATGCTTGGGCCTGCTGTCGATGCCGGGAAGCCGCTTGCTGCTTGCCTACCGGGGAGCAGCCGTTGGCTTCGCGCTTGCCCGCACCGTTGTCGATGAAACCGAACTCATGCTGCTCGCCGTCGCGCCCCCAATGCGGCGGCGCGGCATTGGTCAGGCATTGCTTGCGGCGGTAATCGCCGACTCGGTCCAAGTCGCTGCCAAGAGCATTCACCTTGAAGTGCGCGAGGGTAACCCTGCGGTCCGGCTCTATACTTCGACGGGCTTCGTCGAGGTCGGGCGGCGGCCGCGCTATTATCAAGGGTCTTCGGGCCAGACGTTTGACGCACTGACACTCTTGAGAACGCTGGCGTAAAAATTGCATCTTTTATTATTTTGACGCGTTATTAATGGAGCTTCTGCGAAGCAAACTTTGTTTGAACGATCGCCTTCGTAAAAAACTACAGAATGGAACACATTATGGCAGATGCCAATGAAATGCAGGAAACCCTGATCACGCTGACGGCAGACATTGTCGCAGCGCATGTCAGCAACAACAGCGTGGCGGTCAACGACCTGCCAACGCTCATCGCCAACATCCATGGAGCGCTTTCGGGACTCGGTTCGCCAGTCGCGCCCGAAGTGGTCAAGCAGGAGCCGGCGGTTTCGGTGCGCCAGTCGATCAAGCCCGACTATGTCGTGTGCCTTGAGGACGGCAAGAAGCTCAAGATGCTCAAGCGGCACTTGATGACGCATTACAACATGACTCCCGATCAGTATCGGGCGAAGTGGAACCTTCCGGCCGACTATCCCATGGTCGCGCCAAATTATGCCGAACAGCGCCGCACGCTCGCCAAGGCCATCGGCTTGGGCACGAAGCGGAAGCGCGCGCGATAAACGCATAAGCTTTGCGGCGGCGCGGCGAATGGGCTAGCGTCGCCGCAATGCACCGCAAGATCGATATCGAAGCGCTTTGCGCTGAAAAGGGCCTGCGCATCACCGAGCAGCGGCGGATCATTGCTCGCGTGCTTTCCGAATCGGTGGATCACCCTGACGTCGAGGCGCTTCACTCGCGGGCGGCTGCTATCGACAATGGCATTTCGATTGCGACCGTTTATCGCACCGTGCGGCTGTTCGAAGAGGCCGGCATTCTCGAGCGGCATGACTTTGGCGACGGTCGGGCGCGCTATGAGGCCGCCGCCGAGGCGCATCATGATCATCTGATCAATGTCGAGACCGGCGAAGTCATCGAATTCGTCGACCCCGAACTCGAGGCGTTGCAAAAGATCATCGCCGAGAAACTCGGTTTTCGCCTCGTCGATCATCGCATGGAGCTTTATGGCGTCGCCATCGACCGCAAGAGCTGAGGCTGCTGCCGGCAATCCCCCGCCGATTTCGCTGCGGGGCTGGTCGCGGGTCACCGCGCGGGCGGCAGGGCTGATCGGTCTTTTGCTGATCTGCGTGCCATTGCACTATATTTGGAAATCGACGCGCGCAGGATCACCGTGGCCGCGCATCTTTCTCGGCGCCGCAGGTCGCGTGACGGGCGCGCGTGTGTCCCGTTCTGGGACACCGCTGCGGCGCGACGTTGTGTTCATCGCCAATCACGTCAGCTGGATCGACATTCTTGCGATCGCCGGGTCCAGCGGAAGTGCGTTCGTTGCCAAGGCCGAATTGCGCATGGCCCCCGTCGTCGGCTGGCTGTGCACGCTGAACCGCACGGTCTTCGTGAGCCGCGAAGACCGGATGGGCGTCGCGGACCAGATCAACCGCCTCAAGGACGCGATTGCCGAAACCTGGAGCATTACGGTGTTTCCCGAAGGCACCACCACTGATGGCCGCTCGCTGTTGCCGTTCAAATCGCCGCTGCTCCGCGTTCTCGAACCGCCGCCGCCGGGCGTCCTCGTCCAGCCGCTGATGCTTGACTATGGCCACGTCGGCCCCGAAATCGGCTGGATCGGCGCCGAGCGCGGCAAGGACAATGCGTTGCGGGTGCTTGCGCGCCGCGGCAGCTTCCGGGTGCGGACCTTTTATCTCGAACCCTTCGATCCGCGCGACTACATCGGCCGCAAGGCGATCGCCGCCGAAGCGCGCGGCCGGATCGAGGCCGCGCTCGAAGATGTCATCGGAGCGCCGGTGCCGCCATTCGTCGGCCACGATTGGTGGCGCGAAAGGCGTTGGGCAAGCGAAAGCGTCGCACTATAGCGACCGCAATGACTCCCCCGACAACTTTTCACATCAAATCGTTCGGCTGCCAGATGAACGTTTATGACGGCGACCGGATGAGCGAATTGCTCGCCGCCGAAGGACTGACCGCAACCGACGCGGACAATGCCGATCTGGTCGTGCTCAACACCTGCCATATCCGCGAGCGCGCGGTGCAACGCGTCTATTCCGAAATTGGCACGTTGAAACGCGACGACGGCAAACGGCCGATGATTGCCGTGGCGGGTTGCGTGGCGCAGGCGCAAGGGGCCGAAGTTGCAGCGCGTGCGCATGTCGTCGATATCGTTGTCGGCCCGCAGGCCTATCACCGGCTACCCGCGCTGGTCGCGCAAGCCGCTGCAGGTAAGCGCGCAATCGATACCGACATGCCGGCCGACAGCAAGTTCGCCAGCCTGCCGAGGCGGGGCTCTCAGCGTCCTTCGGCCTTCCTGACGGTGCAGGAAGGCTGTGACAAATTCTGCACCTATTGCGTGGTTCCCTACACGCGCGGCGCGGAGGTCTCGCGACCGTTCGACGCGATCGTCGATGAAGCGAAAGCGCTGATCGACGGCGGCGCCCGAGAAATCACGCTGCTCGGTCAGAATGTGAACGCGTGGGACGATAGCGGCCGTGGGTTACACGACCTGATCGCTGTGCTTGACCGGCTGCCCGGCCTCGCCCGCATCCGCTACACCACGAGCCATCCCAACGACATGCGCGAAGGCCTGATCGCGGCGCATCGCGACATCGAAAAACTGATGCCCTTTCTGCACCTGCCGGTGCAATCGGGCAGCGACCGCGTGTTGAAGGCAATGAATCGCAGCCATACGTGCAACAGCTATCTGACGCTGATCGATCGCATCCGCGCTGCACGCCCCGATATCGCGCTTTCAGGCGATTTCATCGTGGGCTTCCCCGGCGAGACCGATGCCGACTTTGCCGAAACGCTGCGCATCGTCGAGGCGGTGGGCTATGCACAGGCGTTCAGCTTCACCTATTCGCCGCGCCCCGGGACGCCTGCCGAAACGATGTCCGGACAGGTGCCCAAAGCCGTCATGGACGAACGCCTCCAAGCGCTGCAGGCCGCCATTAATACGCAACAATATGCGTTCAACCAGGCTTCGATGGGGGTTCGCACACAGGTCCTGCTCGAACGGCGCGGCAAGCTCGCGAACCAGTGGCTCGGCAAATCGCCGTGGCTGCAATCGGTGCACGTCGTGGATGGCACCGCAGCAATCGGCGATCTCGTCGCGGTGACGCTGACGCAGGCCGGCCCCAACAGCCTTGCGGGAACGCCGCTCATGCGTCAGGCTGCCTGAGTGTCAAAAAAGCCCCAGCCCGCGCAGGCAGGCGATCGTTCCCGCATCGAAGTGATCTTCGACAAACCGCAACTGCTCGGGCGCGTGTTCGGCGAGTATGATCAGCATCTCGTCAGCATCGAAAACAGGCTGGGCGTCTATATTGCAGCGCGCGGCAACCGGGTTCAGATCGAGGGCGAAGCCTCGGTCGTCGGCCGCGCGCGCGACGTGCTCAACGGGCTCTACAACCGCGTGGTCAAAGGCGAAGACATCGATACCGGCGCAGTCGAGGCCGTGATCGCAATGTCGGCCGAGCCTATGCTCGATGGCATCATCCGCCACGACGTGACTGAACCCCCGCGGATCATGATCCGCACACGCAAGAAAACGATCGTGCCGCGCTCGGAAATGCAGGCGCGCTACATGGAAGCGCTGAACCGGCACGACATCATCTTCGCGCTCGGCCCGGCGGGCACGGGCAAGACCTATGTCGCGGTCGCGCAGGCCGTTGCGCAACTGATCACCGGCAGCGTCCAGCGCCTCATCCTTTCGCGTCCGGCGGTCGAAGCCGGTGAGAAGATCGGCTTCCTGCCGGGCGACATGAAGGAGAAGGTCGATCCCTATCTCCGCCCCTTGTATGATGCGCTCTACGATTGCCTGCCCGCCGAGCAAGTCGAGCGGCGCATCGCATCGGGCGAGATCGAGATCGCGCCGATCGCCTTCATGCGCGGTCGCACGCTTGCCGACGCGTTCATCATCCTCGACGAAGCGCAAAACACGACCCCGGCGCAGATGAAGATGTTCCTGACGCGCTTCGGGCAGAACAGCCGCATGGTCGTGTGCGGCGATCCCAACCAGACCGACTTACCCGAAAAGCAGGTGTCGGGCCTCAACGACGCAGTGCAGAAGATCGAGGGGATCGAAGGACTCGGCGTTGTCCGCTTTGGCGTCGGCGACGTCGTGCGCCATCCCATCGTCGGGCGGATCGTCGCGGCCTATGAGGGCGAGGGTTAAATCCATGTCGGGTAATGAAGGCGTGCCTCCAGTGCGGGACGGTGACCTGGTTCAATGGTTAAAGGACTACCGTAAGGCGCATCCGCTGCCTCCATCGACCGGACTACAGGCCGACAAGGCCTTTTTTGATTCACTGAGCGATGACGAGCCCGGCGACGGGCAATTCCAGTTCACCGACCTTGCATGATAGGCGTCGAGACCGCGAACGAAGGATGGCCCGAGGGCGACTGGATGAAGCTCGCTGAACGGGCAATTTCAACGACGCTAGCCGCAAGTCCGCATATACTGCTGGCGACATCTGCGGTGCATGTCGAGATATCAATCCGGCTGACTTCAGACGCGGAAGTCCAAACCCTCAACCGCCAGTATCGCCAGCAGGACAAATCGACCAACGTGCTGTCCTTCCCGATGGTGCAAGCCGACCTGCTCGAAAGCCTTGCCAACACCGATGACGGCGAAGTCCTGCTCGGCGACATCGTCCTCGCGCACGAGACCTGCGCGCGCGAGGCGGCCGAGCGCGACGTGCCGCTTGAGGATCATGTCGCGCACCTCATTGTGCACGGCACGCTCCATCTGCTAGGCTATGATCACATCACGGACGCGCAAGCCGAGGCGATGGAAGCCGTTGAGCGTGATATCATGGGATCGCTCGGCCTGCACGACCCCTATCCGATAGAGGACTGACCCCCCCACAATGAAAGAAGGCGACAGTAGGACCGAGCACGGCTTGTTCGGAGGACTGCGCGCATTGCTCTTCGGCGGCGACCGCGAGCCGACGCTGCGCGATCAGATTGCCGAAGCGATCGACGAACATGAGGACGATCCCGCGCCCGACGAGAAGGGCGACCTCAGCCCGGTCGAGCGGCAGATGGTGCGCAACCTGTTGCTCTTTGGTGAGCGGACTGTCGACGATGTCGGCGTGCCACGCGCCGATATCGTCGCGATTGCCGAGTCCGCCACTTTCGAAGAGCTCGTCGCCGAGATTGCCGCTGCACCGCACAGCCGCCTGCCCGTCTATCGCGGCAGCCTCGATTCGGTCATCGGGATGGTCCACATCAAGGATGTGTTCGCGATCCTCGCGCGCGGCGGACCGTTTCCCGACAGCATCGCGCCGCTGATCCGCCAGCCGATTTACGTTCCGCAATCGATGGGCGTGCTCGACCTGCTGGCGGAAATGCGCAGCCAGCGCGTCCATCTCGCCATCGTCATCGACGAGTATTCGGGGACCGAGGGTCTCGTCACGATCGAGGATCTGGTCGAAGAGATCGTTGGCGACATCGAGGATGAGACTGACGATGCGGCGGTTCCGATGCTCGTTCCGCTCGACGGCGGCCTGTGGGACGCTGATGCGCGCGCGGAACTTGAAGACGTGGCAACCGTTGTTGACGCGCGCCTCGCCGAAGTGGACGAGGATGTGGACACTTTGGGCGGTCTGGCCTTCGTGCTGGCTGGCGAAGTTCCGCAACCGGGCACCCTGTTGACGCACGCAAGCGGCTGGCGAATCGAAGTGACCGAAGGCGATCTGCGGCGCGTGACCCGCGTTCGCCTGCATCCGCCGGGCGAACTGGAGACCGATGAATGACGAAGGTGTTGCGGTATCTCGGCGTTTCGGTCGCTGTCCTCGCGCTGATCGCGATCGGGGTCTGGTGGGCGTTTCTGCGTCCCGACATTGCCCAGCTTCCGGTCGAGGCGGTCAGCGGGCCGCGGCCCAAGATTACGGCGCCTCGCGAACAGGCGTTTCCGACGATCGCAATCGCCGAGCCGATCGGTTGGCGGGGCAATGCCATGCCGATTCCAGCTGAAGGGCTCACTGTGTCCGCGTTCGCGCGCGATCTTGATCATCCGCGCTGGCTGTATGCGTTACCCAATGGCGATGTTCTCGTCGCGGAGAGCAATTCGCCGCCGCGGGAGATCAAAGGCGTGACCGATTTGGTGGCGAGCTGGTTGTTCAAGAAGGCCGGCGCAGGCGTGCCTTCGGCAAACCGGATCAGCTTGCTGCGCGATGCAGACGGCGATGGCGTGGCCGAGTTGAAGACACCGTTTATCACGGGCCTGAATTCGCCCTTTGGAATGGCGTTGGTCGGCGATCAGCTTTACGTCGCTAATCACGATGCGCTTATGGCTTTCCCATATAGCGACGGCCAAACGGCGATTTCGAGCAAAGGCAACAAGGTCGTCGATCTGCCCGGCGGCGGCAACCACTGGACCAAGAGCCTCGTCGCTTCGCCCGACAACCAGCGGCTCTACATCGGCGTCGGTTCGACGTCGAACATCGGCGAGAACGGCATGGACGTCGAGGTCAACCGGGCCAACATTCTCGAACTCGATCTTGCAAAGAAGCGGCTGCGCATTTTCACTGCCGGGCTGCGCAATCCCGTCGGCATGGCGTGGGAACCGGTGCGCGGCAATCTGTGGACGGTCGTCAACGAGCGTGACATGCTCGGTTCCGATCTCGCGCCGGACTATCTCGCGCGCGCCGATTTTGGCGGGTTTTACGGATGGCCCTATACTTATTGGGGCGGCTACGAGGATGCGCGCGTCGAGCAGCGGCCCGAGATGCGCGAATACACCAAGCGGCCCGATTATGCGCTGGGCCCGCATACCGCATCGCTGGGCCTTGCTTTCGGTTCGCTCGGCAGCTTTACGAACGGCGCATTTATCGGTCAGCATGGCTCATGGAACCGCAAGCCGCCATCGGGATACAAGGTCGTCTTCGTGCCGTTCACGGCAACCGGGTTCCCGCAAGGCGCCATGCGCGATGTATTGACCGGGTTCCTGACGGCAAAGGGTGAAGCGCAGGGGCGTCCGGTCGGCGTGATTACCGATCGGCGCGGGGGGCTGCTCGTCGCAGACGATGTCGGCAACCGTGTCTGGCGCGTCAGCGCCCAGTGACGGCAATTACCGGAACCAGCGCGCCCGGATAAAGTAAAACGCGACGCCTGCAGCGACGACGAGACACAACACGGTTATGCCCCAAAATGCCCAAGGTTCGCTTGCGAACGGTATGCCTTCCACGTTCATCCCTAGCAAGCCAGTCAGGAACGTGAGCGGCAAAAAGACCAGCGCAGCGATCGACAACACCAGCGTTCGCGTTTCGATCAGCTCGGCGCGCAGGTCGGTCAGCTGCTCATGGATTAGGGCGGCGCGTTCACGGATAGCTTCAAGCTCCTCGGCCATCCGCGCGGCGCGATCGGCCGCCTCGCGCAGATGCAGCCGGTCATCATCGTTGAGCCAGCCAGTCTCGACCATCGCCAGCCGCTCCAGCGCGATCCGCTGCGGCGCGACGAACCGGCGATAGGCAATCGCCTTGGCCCTGGTGCGGCCAATCCTGCGGCGCAGGGCGAGCGCGTTCGCGGCGCTGAAGATCTCCTCGCAGTCGTCGAGCGTGTCGCCGAGGGCCGCGACATCGGGATCAAGCTCCGCCGTGATCTGCATGGCAAGCACGCTGACCAGATCGCCGGGATCGCGCACATGACCAGCCAGAAGCGCCTTGGCCGTCGCATCGAGCGCGGGCAATGTGCGAAGGGTTACCGAGACGACCCATCCTTGGGTTACCCACAAGCGGATTGAGGCCAGCAAATCGGGATGTTCGCCCGGGCCGGCTGCCGGACCCCGCAGGTTAAGGATCGCGCCGCCGTCGACCCCGTCCATGCGCGGGCGCGTTTCGCTGGCGAGGAGCGCGCTGCGCACGACATGGTCGATGCCCCGTGCGGCGAGCCACTGATCGACCGCCTCGCTTTCGCCGTCAAAGTGGACCCAGACGAGCGCGGCCCCACCGATGGCTTGGGTCGCTTCGTCGAGCGTGGCGGTGTGCGCCGTCGCGCCATCGACGATGTAGGCCCCGACGCTCATCGATTCCCCATGCGAACGACCAACGTCAGCCCGTGATTTGGGTCGGCAGGGGGTTCGCCCGCGTAGCGCACCGCATCAGCCCTTGCGCGATTCAGAATGGCCAAGGGAACATCGGATGCGTGGTAGAGCTGATCCGCGCTGCCCAGCAGCCGCGCCTGGCGCAGCGTAAGATCGTCGGGGTCGGTAGACGACAGGGCAAGAAACTCAGTGCGATCTCTGGATTGACACGAGGCAGTATCGAGCCAGGTGCTGACGTCATGGTCGCCACCAAACGGATCGAGCGAACCGCCGGGCGCAAGCGCCGTATCGATGGCGCGCCTGCGATTGGCGGGATCGGGAAACTTAGCGCGCAGCCCGGCACGCATCGCAAGCAACGACTCCGCCAGTCGCCCCAACGTCGCAGGCAGCATCGCCTCGAAACGCTGGCGGAGCGCCTTGGCAAGCCCCGCCGACGCGCCGCCCGAGCCGATTGCGACCAGCACCGGATCGCGATCGACGATGGCCGGCAGGGTGAAATCACATAGCGCGACGCGGTCCACCGCGTTCACCAGCACGCCCCGCGCGCGCAATCGGGCAACGACTGCGGCTGCCTCATCATCGTCGTCAACCGCAACGATGGCAAACCGCGCGTCGGCGTCTTCAGTGACAATAGCGGCACCCGCCCGTTCCAGCAGCCGCCGCTTCGCCGCTGCCGCCTCGCCTGCCCCAACAAGGATGACCGGCCTACCCTGCAGCCGCACGAACAGCGGCAGGCTGTGCAAACTCATTGCGCCGTTGCGTGCAGCGAAGTTCCCGCGCGCCCCGCACGCAGCCCGCCGAGCCAGCTCAACGGATTCCACCAGCTTTCCGAGCCATCGAGCGAGAAGGTGATGAGTTCAGCGCGGCCACCGAGATTTTCCCACGGTACCGGGCCACCAAGACCGCGATTGGCGAGACCCACGCGACTGTCGGCCGAGCGATCGCGGTTGTCCCCCATTAGGAAAACGTGACCGGCCGGAATCGTCATCGGATCATAATCATCGACATTGGGGTCGTAGCCCAGGTCGATCGTATCGAAGCTGCGGCCGTTGGGCAGCGTTTCGCGGACGACAGGAAGGCGACACCAGTCGCGCCCCTCCCCATCGCGGACCCGCGCGCCAGGGTAAACCTCCTCGAGGCAGGGCGAATTGGCATCGATCGCAAAGCGCCGGTAGCCGAGCTCGCGTCGCGCAACCGGGGTGTTGTCGATGAAGACAACCCCGCGCTTCACTTCGAACCGATCGCCGGGCAGGCCGATCACCCGTTTGATGTAATCCTCGTTACGGCCCGGGGGCGTCGCGATGACGACATCGCCGCGCTCGGGCATCGTGCCCCACCAGCGCCCCGGCGACGGCGCGAACTGCACCGTCCACGTCGGCTCGGGCTCGCGCAGCACGACGCTCCTGAAAATTGCCGCCGGATTGGGAACTGTCGGCGAAACATGCGACCAGCCATAAGCGAATTTGCTGACTACGAGCCGGTCGCCGGTCAGCAGGCCCGGCATCATCGATTCGCTCGGGATGTAGAAAGGCTTGGCAATGAAGCTGTGAAACCCGAGCACCGCCATCACCAGCCAGAAGATGCCGCGCGCCTCGGCGGCCCAGTCGGTCTGGCGCTTCACTTTCGTCTTGCGATCACGGGTGGCCGGGTCGGCTGCGGTCTTGATCGTCACGGATGGGAAGCGCCTCGATGATGATAAACGCCTGTGCCCATGGATGGTCGTCGGTGAGCGTCAGGTGAATATGCGGTGCATAGCCGGGCGGAATCAGCGCGTCGAGCCGCGCTTTCGCGCCGCCTGTGAGGGCCAGCGTCGGCGCGCCGCTGGCTGCGTTGACAACTCCGATGTCCTTCATGAACACGCCGCACTTGAAGCCGGTGCCCACGGCTTTCGAGAACGCCTCCTTGGCGGCGAAACGCTTGGCATAGGTGCCCGCCTTGGTGAACGGGCGGCGCGCGGCCTTGGCGCGCTCGACTTCGGTAAACGCCCGCTGCTCGAAGCGCTCTCCAAAGCGCGCGAGCGATGCAGCGATGCGCTCGATGTTGCACAGGTCTGAGCCGAGGCCGACGATCATCAGCGCGCTTCGTCCATTCGTGCGCGCATCTGGCGGATGCTCGCGTCGAGGCCGATGAAGATCGCTTCGCCGATCAGGAAATGCCCGATGTTGAGTTCGGCCAGTTGGGGGATGGCGGCGATTGGCGCGACATTGTCGAAGGTCAGACCGTGACCGGCGTGCGGCTCGATGCCGTTTTTCGCGGAAAGTGCGGCGGCATCGGTCAGGCGACGGAGCTCAAGACCATCGGGGTCGCCATGCGCATATTTGCCGGTGTGCAGTTCGATGACCGGCGCGCGCAGACGCAGTGCCGCCTCGATCTGGCGCGGGTCGGGCTCGATGAACAGGCTGACGCGAATGCCCGCGTCGCAGAGTCGCGCGACAAGCGGCGCGAGATGATTGTGCTGCCCGGCGGCATCGAGCCCCCCTTCCGTCGTGCGCTCCTCGCGCCGCTCGGGGACGATGCATGCAGCGTGCGGGCGGTGGCGAATGGCGATCGCGACCATCTCCTCGGTCGCGGCCATTTCGAGATTCACTGGTAGCGGCGTCGAACCCATCAGCGCATCGAGATCGGCATCGCGGATGTGCCGCCGGTCCTCGCGCAAGTGCAGCGTGATGCCATCGCCCCCCGCCGCTTCGACGACCCGAACGGCACGCAGTGGATCGGGATGCACGCCGCCGCGCGCGTTGCGGATCGTCGCGACATGATCGATGTTGACGCCGAGCCGCAAGGTCATGCCGCGCGGCTCCCGGGCTTGATCGCCGGAACGGCCGCCAGCTCGGGCGGGAGCGCGTCGGGCGCGTAGCTCGGGACCGACAGCCGGATAAGCGGCGTGAACGGCACGCCAAGATCAGCGGCTCCATCCGAACGATCGACCAGCGCAGCCGCGGCAACGACAACGCCCCCGGCGCGCGTGATCGCCGCGATCGCCTCGCGCGATGAAAGCCCTGTCGTGACCACATCCTCGACCATCAACACCCGCTGTCCGGGTTCGAGGCGGAACCCCCGGCGCAACTCGAACACGCCGTCGGGGCGTTCGAGGAAAAGCGCTTCGACACCCAGCGCGCGGCCCATTTCATGGCCGATGATGACGCCGCCCATCGCTGGCGACACGACGATATCGACCGCCGCGTCGATCTTTGCCGCCAGTGCTGCAGCCAGCCGACTCGCGCGCTGCGGGTCCATCAGCACGCGGGCGCATTGTAGATAGCGCGCGCTGCGCAGGCCGGATGACAGGATGAAATGCCCCTCGAGCAGGGCTCCGGCAACCCGGAATTCGGCGAGCACGTCGTCGTCAGTCATGGCAGCTTCCCTAACGTCTCCCGGGTGCCCAGCGCCAGTGTTGATCGCGATGGCGGACAATGACCACGCAACCCTCTTGAGGGCGCGGAAAAGCGGGCCTATATGCGGAACGTCGGCCCGGGCGCATCCCCGTCCGTATTTATTGTCCAGATCGAGGTCAATGCGCCGCCATGAGGCTAGTTCGCTCCGCTTTTTTCGCTATCGGCCTTTTTCTCGCGCCCACAGCATTGGCGCAGGACGCCGCTTCACCGGTTGTTGCTGAAACTCCCGTAGCGGCAGCCGCCGCTGCCGCCGCTGAACCAGTGATCGCAGCGCCGCAGCCTGCCCGCCCGGTTGAGCGCGTCGGCCAGCCCAAGGATGGTCTGATCGGCCTGCAGGAACAGGTTACGCCCACAGGTCGCCAGGCGCTGTTCATGCATGACGTAATCCTGATGCCGATCATCGTCGCGATTTCGATCTTCGTTCTGGCGCTGCTCTTCTGGGCCTCGTTCCGCTATCGGCGCGCGGCCAACCCGGTGCCGTCGAAAACGTCGCACAATACGCTGATCGAGGTCATCTGGACGCTTGTTCCGGTGCTGATCCTCGTTGGCATCGCCGTGCCGTCGATCGGCCTGCTTGCCGAGCAATACAAACCGGTGGGCAAGGATGCCGTCACGATCAAGGCGATCGGCAACCAGTGGTATTGGAGCTATGAGTATCCCGATCACGGCGGCTTCGAAGTTACCGCGAACATGCTGAAGGATGACGAGGCCAAGGCCAAGGGCGAACCCCGTCTCCTCGCGGTCGACAACCGGATCGTTGTGCCGGTGGGCGTTCCGGTGCGGCTGCTGACCACGTCGAACGATGTGCTCCATGCCTGGGCGGTCCCGGCCTTCTGGATCAAGATGGATGCCGTGCCCGGCCGGATTAACGAGACGAATTTCACGGTTGAAAAGCCGGGCGTCTACTATGGCCAGTGCTCGGAACTGTGTGGCGCACGACATGGCTATATGCCGATCGCTGTCGAGGCGGTTTCGAAAGAGGCCTTCGCGCAGTGGATCGCGGCCAAGGGCGGTACGATGCCTGGTGCCGCCACTGCCGCAGCCCCCGTTTCACCGGCGCCCGTCGCCGCGACCAAGAGCTGAACGACCATGACCGATCTTGCCGCTAACACGCACACTTTCCAGGCCGCCGATGATGCGCATCATCAGGATGCTGATCACATGCCCGGCTTTTTCGCCCGCTGGTTCATGTCGACGAACCACAAGGACATCGGCACGCTCTATCTGATCTTCGCGATCATCGCGGGGATCATCGGCGGTGCGATTTCGGGGATGATGCGGCTGGAGCTGGCGCAGCCGGGCATCCAGTGGCTCGAGGCTTGGGCGCAGGTGACCGACGGACCCGGGGCAACCGCCGATCAGGCCTTGCACCTCTGGAATGTGCTGATCACCGCGCATGGCCTGATCATGGTTTTCTTCATGGTCATGCCCGCGATGATCGGCGGTTTTGGCAACTGGTTCGTGCCGATCATGATCGGCGCGCCCGACATGGCATTTCCGCGCATGAACAACCTCTCGTTCTGGCTGCTGGTCCCGAGTTTCATCGTGCTGCTGGGATCGAGCTTCTTTGCGGGCGGCACCGGCAATGGCGCGGGCACGGGGTGGACCGTTTATGCCCCGCTCTCGACCAGCGGCTCGGCGGGCCCCGCAGTCGATATGGCGATCCTATCGCTGCATCTGGCAGGCGCCTCGTCGATCCTCGGCGCGATCAACTTCATCACGACGATCTTCAACATGCGCGCACCCGGCATGACGCTGCACAAGATGCCGCTGTTCGTGTGGTCAGTGCTCGTCACTGCGTTCCTGCTGCTGCTCGCGCTGCCGGTGCTGGCCGCCGCGATCACGATGCTGCTCACCGACCGCAATTTCGGCACGACCTTCTTCGACGCGGCAGGTGGCGGCGATCCGGTCCTTTATCAGCATCTCTTCTGGTTCTTCGGTCACCCCGAAGTCTATATCATGATCCTGCCCGGCTTCGGGATCGTCAGCCAGATCATCGCGACGTTCAGCCGCAAGCCCGTCTTCGGCTATCTCGGCATGGCTTATGCGATGGTCGCAATCGGCGTCGTCGGTTTCGTCGTCTGGGCGCACCACATGTTTACGTCAGGCATGAGCGTGAACACTAAAATGTATTTTACCGCTGCGACAATGATCATCGCGGTGCCGACCGGCATCAAGATCTTTTCGTGGATCGCGACGATGTGGGGCGGATCGATCAGCTTCAAAACCCCGATGCTGTGGGCAATCGGCTTCATCTTCATGTTCACTGTCGGTGGCGTGACGGGCGTCGTGCTCGCGAATGGTGGAATCGATACCTACATGCACGACACCTATTATGTCGTTGCGCACTTCCATTACGTGCTCAGTTTGGGCGCGGTCTTCGGGCTGTTTGCTGGCTTCTACTACTGGTTCTCAAAAATGTCGGGCCGGGAATACAATGAGCTGCTCGGGCAGGTGCACTTCTGGACGTTCTTCGTCGGTGTCAATATTCTCTTCTTCCCGATGCACTTTCTCGGGGCGCAAGGTATGCCGCGTCGCATTCCTGACTATCCCGATGCCTATGCCTATTGGAACGACATTGCGAGTTATGGCTATCTGATTATGGCTGCGTCGATGGTCGTGTTCTTCGTCAATCTGTTCGTCTCGCTGGCAGCCGGGCGGAAGGCGGCGGACAATCCATGGGGCGAAGGCGCGACAACGCTTGAATGGACCTTGTCGAGCCCGCCACCCTACCACCAGTTCGAGACGCTGCCGAAGATCGACTGATGGCATCCCTCCCGGGAGGGAGGCAGGAACCCGATGATGACGACCACCGCATTGCAATCTCCGGCGCTTCCCGCCGACTGGCGCGACTTTCTCGCGCTGACCAAGCCGCGCGTGATGCGTTCGGTCGTGTTCACGGCGATTTGCGGCATGCTGGCGGCACCCGTGGCCTTGCCGCCCGCGCTGGCGATTGCGGCGATCGTCTGTATCGCCTGCGCAGCCGGATCGGCGGGCGCGCTCAACCAATGGTATGAGGCCGATCTCGACGCGCAGATGCGCCGCACGGCCGACCGTCCGCTTCCCGCCGGACGGATGGACCGCGATACTGCGTTCCAGTTCGGCATCGGCCTTGGCGCATTTGCCGTCGCGACGATGTATCTGGCGACCAACGCGCTTGCCGCCAGTCTGCTTGCCGCCTCGATCCTCTTTTATGTCGTCGTTTACACGATGTGGCTGAAACCGCGGACGCCGCAAAACATCGTGATTGGCGGAGCAGCCGGTGCGTTCCCACCACTGATCGGCTGGGTCGCGGCGACCGGCGAGATTTCCGCGCTGCCGCTGATCATGTTCGCGATCATCTTCCTGTGGACGCCCCCGCACAGCTGGGCGCTCGCGCTCATCATCCGCGACGATTACGCCAAGGGGGGCGTGCCCATGCTGCCCGTCGTGGCGAGCGGGCGCGCCGTGCGCTGGCAGATGCTTGGCTATGCCGTGCTGATGACCGGCGCAGTGATGTCACCATGGTTGCTCGGGCTTGCCGGCCCCGCCTATGCCGTCGTCGCGGCGATCACATCGGCCGTGTTCCTCGTGCTGACAACGCAGTGCCTGATCGTCGATGCGCCGACGCCTGCGACGATGAAACCCGAACGCGTGTTGTTTGCATACTCGATCGGCTATGTCCTCGTCGTGTTTGCCGCGCTGGCGATCGATCGTGCGGTGCTGGCGTGAAGCCCGATGCCGAATTCAAACGCCGCCGCAAGCAGCGCGCGATCGTGACCGCCGCGCTGCTGCTCGCGATGGTCGTTCTGTTTTACTTTATCACGCTCGCCCGGATCGGCGGATGACGGCGCTTGTGCACAACCGCAATGCGCGGACCGCGCTCTGTGCCGGGTTGTTTGCGCTCGCCATGCTCGGCCTCGGCTATGCGAGCGTGCCGCTCTATCGGCTCTTCTGCCAAGTGACGGGGCTCAACGGCACAACGATGCGCGTCAGCGAGTCCGCCGTGCCCGGCGCAGTCGCAGGCAAGACGATGGTCATCCGTTTCGATGCCAATCATGCCAGCAGCCTGCCTTGGGATTTCAAGCCCGAAGTCGCGACGCAGACCGTGACGATCGGCGCGCGCAACATCGCCTTTTTCACCGCGACGAATCTGAGCGACAAGTCCGTCACCGGAACCGCTACGTTCAACGTCACCCCTGTGCAGACCGGCGGCTATTTCAACAAGATCCAGTGCTTCTGCTTCAACCGGCAGACGCTTGCCCCGGGGCAGACCGTGCGCATGCCTGTGATCTTCTTCGTCGATCCCAAGCTGATCGCCGATGCCGAAGCCGCTAAGGTTCAGGAAATCACGCTCTCCTACACCTTCTACAAGGTGGACGACGACGCGACCGCAAGCTAATCCCCGCTCAACTCTGCAGGAAGACACGCCGATGGCCGGTGCCAAGAACCATGATTTCCATATTCTGCCGCCGAGCATCTGGCCGATCGTCGGAGCGTTTTCCGCGCTGCTGATGGCAGTGGGTGGTCTGATGTGGATGCACAAGGGCGATCCTAACGGGATTGTCTTCTACATCGGTTTCGCTGCCGTACTGTTTACCTTCTACGGCTGGTGGGCGCAGGTGGTGCGCGAGTCGCATGCGGGCGATCATACGCCGGTCGTTTCGCTACATCTGCGTTACGGGATGATCCTGTTCATCGCGTCCGAAGTCATGTTTTTCGTCGGCTGGTTCTGGGCGTGGTTCAACTTCTCGCTGTTTCCTGTTCCGCTCGAAGTCGTCGACGGCGCCGTGACTGCGGGCGCGCAGGCTGCAACCGCGCAATGGCCGCCCAAGGGGATCGAAGCGATCGATCCGTTTCACTTGCCACTGCTGAATACGCTGATCCTGCTGTGCTCGGGCACGACCGTGACCTACGCCCACCATGAGCTGATCCACGGCAACCGACAGGGTTTCAAGGTCGGCCTTTGGGCGACCATCGGGCTGGGGGCGCTGTTCAGCGCGATCCAGGCCTATGAATATGCGCATGCGCCGTTCGCGTTTGCAGGCACGAACTATGGCGCGGCTTTCTACATGGCGACCGGGTTTCACGGCTTCCACGTTCTGGTCGGGACCATTTTCCTCGCGGTGTGCCTGTTCCGCGCCTATCGCGGCCACTTCACCCCGCGCCAGCATGTCGGCTTCGAAGCGGCCGCCTGGTATTGGCATTTCGTCGACGTGGTCTGGCTGTTCCTGTTCGTCGTCATCTACGTCTGGGGCAGCGCGGGCGCCGCGCACGGGTGATCGATACGCCAGCGCTCTCGGGCACATGCCCGCAGTGCGGCGGACGTACGCTTTTTGCTGGCTGGGTGCGTTTTGCCGAGCGCTGCCGGATATGCGGCCTCGATTTCAGCGCGTTCAATGTGGGGGACGGACCCGCCGCGTTCCTGACATTGATTGTCGGCGCGATTGTCGTGATCGGAGCGGTCACGCTTGAACTTGCGGCGGGGCCACCGTTCTGGCTCCATCTCATTCTGTGGCCGCCAATCACGCTGACCCTCGTCATCGGCGGGCTGCGGGCCGCCAAAGCCTGGCTCATCCGCGCCGAGTATCGCCATGCTGCGCGCGAGGGACGCATCAAGCCATGAAAAGCGTGCCAATATTGGCGACTCTATTGGTTGCCGCCGCCGTGGCCACGATGATTGCATTGGGCGTCTGGCAACTTCAGCGTGCGCACCGGAAAGAAGGGCTGATTGCCCGTTATTCCGCCAATGCCACGCGACCGGCGATGGCGTTTCCGGCCATGGGTCCGGTTTCCGATGATGCGATGTTCCGCGCGTCGCAGGTCAATTGCCTGCGCGTGGCTGCATGGCGCACGACCGGCGGCCGCGCAATGACCGGGCGCGGGGGTACGCGCCACATCGCCGAATGCACCACGAGCGCCGAAGGACCGGGTGCGCTGGTGGACATGGGCGTGTCCACCGATCCCAAGTTCGTGCCGCTTTGGAGCGGTGGCCCGGTCGCGGGCACGATTACGACCGAGCCCGATCGCGCGACGCTGATTGACGCATTGTTCGGGACTCGACCGGTCCTCCGCCCGATGCTGGTTGCTACAACCGCCGCCCCTGGCCTTGCGGCAAGCACGCGTCCCACGGCTACCCAAATGACCAACAACCATCGCGCCTATGCGGTGCAGTGGTTCGTTTTCGCAGCAATTGCGCTCGTTGTCTTTGCAGTTGCGCTTGGCCGACGCTCCGCAAAGTGAGCCGATAGGCCATCGCCAAGGGCAGCCGTTTCTTTTGCGGTCATCGGCAGGCCTTGCTAAGCGGGTCGCTGACCTATTTCACATGCGCACCAAGGACGCCCCTCAATGACCGCTGCCGGACACGATTCCCTCGCCACGCGCACGACGCTCGATGTCGGCGAAACGACCGTCAGCTATTTCAGCCTTGCCAAGGCCGGCGCGCAGCTCGGCGATGTCTCGCGGCTGCCGTTCAGCATGAAGGTGCTGCTCGAGAATCTGCTGCGCTTCGAGGACGGCGTCACCGTCACGGTCGATGATATCAAGGCGATCGTCGCCTGGCAGAACGACCCCACTACGACGCGCGAAATCCAGTATCGCCCTGCGCGCGTGCTGATGCAGGACTTCACCGGTGTGCCTTGCGTCGTCGATCTCGCCGCGATGCGCGACGCGATGAACGCGCTCGGCGGCGACGCGCAGAAGATCAACCCGCAGGTGCCGGTTCATCTCGTGATCGACCATTCGGTCATGGTCGATGCGTTCGGCACGCCGCAGGCCGAGCAGCAGAATGTCGATCTCGAATATGCCCGCAACGGCGAGCGCTATGACTTCCTGAAATGGGGATCGAAAAGCCTCGACAATTTCAAGGTCGTCCCTCCGGGCACCGGTATCTGTCACCAGGTGAACCTCGAACACATCGCGCAGGCGGTGTGGACCAGCGCTGACGCGAGCGGCGCGACGATCGCCTATCCCGATACCTGCGTGGGCACCGACAGCCACACGACGATGGTCAACGGGCTCGGCGTGCTCGGCTGGGGCGTCGGCGGCATCGAGGCCGAAGCGGCGATGCTGGGCCAGCCGGTCTCGATGCTGATCCCCGAAGTCGTCGGCTTCCGTCTGTCCGGACAACTCGGCGAAGGCATTACCGCCACCGACCTCGTGCTCACCGTCACGCAGATGCTGCGCGCGAAAGGCGTCGTCGGGCGCTTCGTCGAGTTCTATGGTCCCGGGCTCGCCACGATGAGCCTCGCCGATCGCGCGACGATTGCCAACATGGCCCCCGAATATGGCGCGACCTGCGGCTTCTTTCCCGTCGATGGCAAGACGATCGACTATATGCGGCTGACCGGACGCAGCGAGGCGACGCTCGCGCTCGTTGAGGCCTATTGCAAGGCGCAAGGGCTTTGGCGCGCCGACGATGCGCCCGATCCGGTGTTCACCGACACACTTGCGCTCGATCTTGCGAGCGTCATTCCCTCGCTCGCGGGCCCAAAGCGTCCGCAGGACAAAGTTGCGCTCACCGAGGTCGATGACACGTTTAACGCCGATCTTATCAGCGCCTATAACAAAGAGCGGGCGACACGCGTGCCGGTTGCAGGCCGTGACCACGATATCGGCGATGGCGACGTCGTGATCGCCGCGATCACGAGTTGCACCAATACGTCGAACCCGAGCGTGCTCGTTGCCGCCGGGCTGGTCGCACGCAAGGCGCATGCGCTGGGGCTGAAACCGAAACCCTGGGTCAAGACGTCACTCGCGCCGGGTTCGCAGGTCGTGACCGACTATCTCGACAAAGCCGGGTTGACCGCCGACTTGAACGCGATCGGCTTCAATCTCGTCGGCTATGGCTGCACGACCTGCATCGGCAATTCTGGCCCGCTCGCACAGCCGATCTCGGACGCGATCAACGCCAACGACATCGTCGCCGCCTCGGTCCTCTCGGGCAACCGCAATTTCGAGGGTCGCGTGTCGGCCGATGTGCGCGCGAATTTCCTCGCGTCGCCGCCGCTGGTGGTCGCCTATGCGCTCAAAGGCACCGTCACCGAGGATTTCACGACGACGCCGATCGGCGAGGGCACCGACGGGCCGGTCTATCTCAAAGACATCTGGCCGACCGACAGCGAAGTGCGCGCGCTGATCGATGCGAACATCGATCGCGGCATGTTCGAGCGCCGCTATGCGCAAGTCTTTGCGGGCGACGCGCGCTGGCAGGCGATCGACGTGACCGGCAGCGACACCTATCAGTGGCGCGCAGGGTCGACCTATGTCGCGAACCCGCCCTATTTCGAGGGCATGACGATGACGCCCGATGCAGTCGCCGACATCGTCGAGGCAAAGCCGCTCGCGATCTTCGCCGATTCGATTACGACCGACCACATCAGCCCCGCCGGCAGCATCAAGGCCGATTCGCCCGCCGGCACCTGGCTGCAGGAACACCAGGTCTCGAAAGCCGATTTCAACAGCTACGGTGCGCGGCGCGGGCACCACGAGGTGATGATGCGCGGCACCTTTGCCAATATCCGCATCCGAAACGAGATGATCCCCGGAGTCGAAGGGGGCATGACGTCATATCAGGGCGAGGTGATGCCAATCTACGACGCGGCGATGCGCCACAAGGCCGACGGCACGCCGCTGATCGTCATCGCGGGCAAGGAATATGGCACCGGCTCGTCGCGCGACTGGGCCGCGAAGGGGACTAACTTGCTCGGCGTCCGAGCCGTGATCGCCGAGAGCTTCGAGCGCATCCACCGTTCGAACCTCGTCGGCATGGGCGTACTCCCGCTACAGTTTGCCGACGGCGTCACGCGCACAACCCTGAAGCTCGACGGCAGCGAGACCTTCACGATCATGAAAGTCGCCGAACTCCGCCCGCGCCAAGATGTGACGGTGACGCTCACCCGCGCCGACGGCACGGTCGAGACGTTCGCCACACGCTGCCGCATCGATACTTTCAACGAACTCGATTATTTCCTCAATGGCGGCATCCTTCACTACGTCCTCAGAAAGCTGGCAGCATGAACACACGTGAATTTGACATCATCGTTTATGGCGCAACCGGCTTCACCGGGCGACTTGTCGCCGAATATCTGAGCCAGCAGGGCCACAAGCGCTGGGCGATGGCCGGGCGGTCGGCGACCAAGCTCGCCGAGGTGCGCGACGCGATCGGAGCGCCCGGCGATACGCCGCTGGTGACAGCCGACGCCGACGATCCAGCGTCGCTGCGCGCAATGTGCAACCGGGCGCGTACCATCCTCACGACGGTTGGCCCGTATCAGCTTTACGGGTCGGATCTCGTTGCGGCCTGCGTCGAGACCGGCACGTCCTATGTCGATCTGTCTGGCGAACCCGCCTGGATGCGCGAGATGATCGATGCGCACGCAGCCGCTGCAGAGGCGAGCGGCGCGCGCATCGTGTTCTCGTGCGGGTTCGATTCGATCCCGTTTGATCTCGGCGTCTGGAAACTCCAGCAGATCGTGATCGCGCGCACCGGCAAGCCCGCTGCCCGGATCAAGTGCCGCGTCCGCAAGATGCAGGGCGGCGCATCGGGCGGGACGGTCGCCAGCATGAAAGCGACGATGGCGGCCGCCGCCAAAAACCCGAAGCTGATCGCGCTCCTGACGAGCAGCTTTGCGCTGACCCCCGGCTTTGACGGCCCGTCGCAGCCTGCAGGTCTGATCCCCGAATATGATCGCGACGAAGGCTATTGGGCCGTGCCGTTCGTCATGGCCCCGATCAACACCAAGAACGTGCACCGCAGCAATTTCCTGCTCCACCATGCCTACGGAACTGACTTCACCTATGACGAAATGATGCTGACCACGATCGGCGAAGCGGGCAAAGCGATGGCCGAAGCAGCCGCAAAGATGAACCCGTTCGGCGACGGCAAGATGCCCGCGCCCGGCGAAGGCCCGTCAAAAGAAGCGCGCGAGGCGGGCTTTTACGAAATTCTGTTCACTGCCATTCTCGACGACGGCAAGCGCATCAAACTGGTCGTTAAGGGCGACCGTGACCCCGGCTATGGCAGCACATCGAAGATGATCGCCGAGAGCGCCCTTGCGCTCAACGAAACCGCATCGGGCGGCGGCATCTTCACGCCTGGAGGCCTGATGGCCGCGCCATTGCTGGCGCGGCTCGAGGCGAACGCGGGACTGAGCTTCAGCGAAGAAGCCTAGAGCCGATTTCCCTGAAGCTGAATCGATTCCCCTCCCGGCCTTCCGGGAGGGGTTAGGGGTGGGGTTCTTCGTGCGGCCGCAGGCGGCGGCAAAAGGAAGAAGAACCACCCCCAGCCCCTCCACGAAGTCGTGGAGGGGAGCTTAATCGCATCTGAGTGAAAACGAGCCTAGCGGGGGAAATAACGGCGTCCGTCGCGATCGTAGCAGACGCGGCGGCCATTGCGATTGCGCTCGCAGCGGTTGTTGCCGTCCGACGTGATCGCGCCGACCGCCGCGCCGCCCGCTGCGCCAATCGCGGCACCGGTCAGAACATCGCCACCGGTCACGGCACCGACGACAGCACCACCGGCCGCACCGATCGCCGCGCCGCGCCCGGCATCGCGCAGGGTGGGGTCGGTTGTCGCACAGCCTGCCGTCATTCCGGCGGCCGCGATCAAGATCATCAGTTTACGCATACTCATACTCCTCAGATAGAAGGGCCTGCAGCCGCAGCCGCACTTGTTGCGGCATTGTCGTCGTCGAGTTCGGCCTCGTGGCGACGATCGACGTCGTCGAGTTCGTTCGAGCCGCCTACGGTCGACCCTGCCGCGTCCGCTGGCCCGACGCCGCCCTGGCCCGATGCCGGCGGAATTCCATCGCCGCCCTGGCCCGAGGGGCCCTGATCGCCATAGCCGCCTTGCTTGTTGTATTCGCCCGATCCGTCGGTATCGCGTTGCTGCGATCGATCGCCGGAAACTCCGGGCAGCGTGCGTTCACTCGTATCGCCGCTGCCATATTGATTGTTCATCATCACACCCCAGCCCGCCGCTGCAGATCGAACCACAGTGCAAGCTTAGGGTTCCGACCGATCGCTTCGAAGCGACGCCCAAGGCCGCCCCTCAATCATCCTCGTCCTCATAGCCCACCAGGTCGAGCGCGCGCGCCTTAATCTGGCGGGTCATGCACCAGTGGAGCAACGCATCGTCGCGGCCGTGCGTCACCCAGACCTCTTTGGGGCGCACCTCTTCGAGCGTTGCGGTCAACTCGTCCCAGTCTGCGTGGTCCGAAACGATCAGCGGCAGTTCGACCCCGCGCTGGACCGCGCGCTGACGGACGCGCATCCAGCCTGACGCCATGGCGGCGAGCGGATCGGGCAGCCGCCGCGTCCAGCGATCGGCGAGCGCGGAGGGCGGCGCGATGACGACATGCCCTGCCATCGCCGCCTTGGGCACGCCGGTTGCGGGGACCAACTCGCCGAGATCGACACCAAATTCGCGATACAGATCGCAGAGCCGCTGCATCGCGCCGTGAATGTAGATCGGCTGATCATGCCCCAAAGCACGCAACTCGGCGATTACCCGTTGGGCCTTGCCGAGCGCATAAGCACCGACGAGCACGCAGCGATCGGGCTCGGCGGCAAGCGCTGCAAGCACCTTTCCCATCTCGTTTGCGGTATCGGGGTGGCGAAAGACCGGGAGGCCAAACGTCGCCTCGGTGATGAACACGTCGCACGGCACGACTTCGAACGGCGCACAGGTTGGGTCGGGACGGCGCTTGTAGTCGCCTGAGACGACTATCCGCTCGCCGCCATGCTCAAGCACGATTTGCGCCGAGCCGAGGACATGTCCGGCGGGCACGAACCGCGCGGTCGCGCCACCGAGATCGACCGTATCGCCATAGTCGACAGGATGCCCGCCCGCCTGCTCGCCATAGCGAACGCCCATGATCGCCAGCGTGGCAGGGGTCGCCCAGACCTCGCCGTGCCCACCGCGCGCATGATCTGCGTGGCCGTGCGTGACTAGCGCGCGCGACACCGGGCGCGACGGATCGATCCAGGCATCGATTGCGGGGATGTAGATCCCTTGCGGCTGCGGGTCGATCCAGGAACCAAGTCGGGCCATGCCTGCTATATGGCCGCGATGGCGCATGATTCCCACCTGCCCCCCATTCTTTCGGACTGGTTTGCAACCAAGGGCTGGGTGCCGCGCCGCCATCAGCACGCGATGCTTAATGCAGCGCGCGCCGGGCGACATGCGCTGCTCGTTGCGCCGACGGGATCGGGCAAGACGCTGAGCGGTTTCCTGCCCACACTCGTCACTCTTGTCGAGCAGCCGGCGGCTGATCTCCACACGCTCTACATCTCGCCGCTCAAGGCGCTTGCGGTCGATGTGCAGCGCAACCTGCTCAACCCCATCGCCGAGATGGGCCTCGACATCCGCGTCGAGACGCGCACCGGCGATACGCCTTCCGACCGCAAGAAACGCCAGCGCGAGCGGCCGCCGCAAATTTTGCTGACGACGCCCGAATCGCTGAGCCTGCTGCTCAGCTATCCCGACAGCTTCACGCTGTTCGCAGGACTGCAGACCGTGGTGATCGACGAGGTGCACGCCTTCGCACCGACCAAACGCGGTGACCTGCTGAGCCTGTCGCTTGCGCGGCTGCAGACGATTGCGCCTGCGCTGCGCCGCGTCGCGCTGAGCGCGACGGTCGCCGATGCCGATGCCTATCGCGCCTGGCTCGCGCCCGACGGCGATATCGATGCGGTGACGCTGGTCCAAGGCGAGCCGGGGGCCGCGCCCGATATCCGCATCCTGCTGCCCGAGGACCGGGTGCCATGGGCGGGGCATTCGGGCCGCTATGCCGCCACACAGGTGATGGCGACGATCGCTGTGCATGCGACAACTTTGGTCTTCTGCAACACGCGCGCGCTGGCCGAGCTGATCTTCCAGGACCTCTGGAAAGCCAATGACGCACAGCTGCCGATCGGCATTCACCACGGCAGCCTCGATATCGCCGCGCGCCGCAAGGTGGAGGCTGCGATGGCCGACGGGCGCTTGCGCGGCCTTGTCGCAACGGCGAGCCTCGATCTCGGCATCGACTGGGGGAACGTCGATTGCGTGGTGCAAATGGGTGCCCCCAAGGGCTCGTCGCGCCTGCTCCAGCGCATTGGCCGCGCCAATCACCGGCTCGACGAACCCTCGAAAGCGCTCCTCGTGCCGGGAAACCGCTTCGAATATCTCGAAGCGCGCGCCGCGCTCGACGCGGTCGAAGCAGGCGAACGCGATCCCGACGTGTTCCGCGCCGGCGCGCTCGACGTGCTTGCGCAGCATCTGATGGCGTGCGCCTGCGCGGCGCCCTTCGATCATGACGCCATGCTGGCCGAAGTGCGCAGCGCGCTCCCTTACAGCGCACTCGACGATTCGACGTTCGATGGCGTGCTGCGCTTCATCGCGACCGGTGGCTACGCGCTCAAGGCCTATGACCGCTTCGCGCGGCTCGCGCGCGAGGACGACATCTGGCGGGTCGCCCATCCCAAGTTTATCCAGCAGCACCGGATGAATGCGGGCATTATCGTTGAGGCGACAATGCTCAACGTCCGCTTCAAGAATGGACGGACGCTCGGCCGCGTCGAGGAAGGCTTCGCCGCCACGTTGTCGCCGCGCGATACGTTTTTCTTTTCAGGGATCGCCGTCGAGGTCGAGAAGATCGAGGGCGAGGACCTGTTCGTCCGCGCGACCAGCCGCCCCGCGCGCATCCCGACCTATGGCGGCGCACGCATGCCGCTTTCGACCAATCTGGCAAACCGAGTCCGCATGTTCCTGCATGACCGCAACGAATGGCGGCGCTTCCCGCCCGACGTGCGCGAATGGCTCGACGTGCAGGATCGCCGCTCGCAGCTTCCAGCACCGAACCAGCTGCTCGTCGAAACATTTCCCCATCACGGGCGGCATTATCTGGTCGCCTACAGCTTCGAGGGCTGGAACGCGCACCAGTCGCTCGGCATGCTCATCACCAAGCGCATGGAGAAAGTCGGCCTCGATCCGATCGGCTTCGTCGCGAACGATTATGCGATCGCGACCTACGGCCTGAAGCCCATCCGCGATCCGGCAGCCTTGTTTTCTGCCGATATCCTCGAAGGCGAGTTCGTCGAATGGGTCGAGCGCTCGCATCTGCTCAAGCGCGCGTTTCGCGAGGTCGCGGTGATCGGCGGGCTGGTCGAGCGCCAGCATCCCGGCACGCGCAAAACCGGCAAGCAGGTGACCTTCTCGACCGACCTGATCTACGATGTCCTCCGCCGTTACGAGCCCGATCACTTGCTGCTGCGCGCGGCATGGGAGGATGCGCGCGCGCGGATGACCGATGTCGGGCGGCTGGCAGACCTGCTCGACCGCGCAGCCGATACGATGCTTCACGTCGATCTCACGCGGGTAACGCCGCTCGCTGTGCCGCTCATGGTGATGGTCGGGCGCGAGCGTGTCGCGACGGGAACCGTCGATGACGCGCTGCTGCTCGAGGCCGAAGCGCTCGCTGCCGAGGCGATGCGGCTCGATCCCTGAGATATCGCTGTTCGCGTGCGTCCGTTCGTGGCATGTTCCCGCCAAAGGACCACGCGATGCGCATGACGCTGATCACAGCCAGTCTGATGCTTGCCGCCCCGCTTGCGGCGCAAACCCCACCGCTGATTGAAACGAACCCGATCACAAGCGTCACCACGCGGCAGGACAGTGCCATGCGGATGACCGTTCCGGTCAAGATCGACGGGCGTGGCCCCTATGATTTCGTGATCGATACCGGTGCCGATCGCACCGTTGTTTCGCGCGAGATCGCCACGGCGCTGCAACTGGGGCCGGGCGATCCGGTGACGATGCACAGCATGACCGGCGTGAGCGGCATCGGCACGGTGCGCGTCGATCGGCTCGATCTTGCCGGGCATGTGACGCGCGATATCCATGCGCCCGCTCTGGAGGAGGCCAATCTCGGCGCACACGGGCTGCTCGGGCTCGATACGCTGAAGGGGCGGCGGATCGTGATGGATTTTGCCAAGCGCCGCCTCTCGGTGCTCGCGGCAGGCGAGAAAGAGCGCGATGATCCCGATACGATCGTCGTCACCGCCCGATCGCGCTACGGCCAGCTGGTGCTCGTCGATGCCGATGTCGATGGCACGCCGATCACGGTCATCATCGACTCAGGCGCGCAGAGCACGATCGGCAATTCGGCGCTCCGCCGCCTGCTCGCCAAGCGCAATCGCAAGCTGGAATTCTTCAAGACGGTGCTGATCGACGTGACCGGCGGGCAACTGCCGGCCGAGTACGCGGCGGTCGGGAGGATGCGCATTGCCGGACTGATCATGGCAAATCCGGTGATCGCGTTCGCCGATGCGCATCCGTTCGCGCGCTACGGCCTCGCCAACAAGCCCGCCATGCTGCTCGGCATGGATTCGCTGCGCGGCTTCAAGCGCGTGTCGGTTGATTTCGCGCAGCGTAAGGTTCGCTTTCTGCTCGCCGACGTGCCGTCCTGATGGCACCATTTCTGTTCGCGGGGGTGCCGCTTCTGGCGCTTCCGCAAGGCGCGCTTTTCTGGCCTGCCCGCCACGCCCTGATCGTCGCCGATCTGCATCTTGAAAAGGGCAGCTGGTTCGCCGCGCGCGGGCAGATGCTGCCGCCCTATGATTCGCTCGCCACGCTCGCCGATCTGCGCGCGCTCGTTGCGGCCACAGGCGCGCGCGAACTCTGGTGCTTGGGTGATAGTTTTCATGACGCGCAAGGATGCGAACGCCTCGCACCCGACGCGCGCGCAATGCTGACCAGCCTCACCGGCGCGCTCGGCTGGACTTGGATCACCGGCAACCACGACAGCGGGTTGATCGATGCCTGCGGCGGACGTGTCCTTGCCGAGGCCGAGGTCGATGGGCTTGTCTTGCGCCACGAAGCCGAAGCGCGGGAACACCGCCCCGAACTGTCAGGCCATTTTCACCCCAAGCTGCGCATCCGCGCACGCGGTCGCCACGTCGCCCGCCGTGCGTTCGTTGCCAGCGCAACAAAGCTCATCCTTCCGGCGTTCGGCGCGCTGACGGGCGGACTCGACGTTGATCATCCCGAAATCATCCGCGCTGTCGGCAGCGATGCGCGGGCGCTCGTCCCCGTCAACGATAGGATGCTGAGCTTTCCGCTCGCCGCTTAGGCCGAAGGCCGTGCGACCCACAGCGCCGGGAACGTCCGCTTAAACGCGGCGACCTTGGGCGCATCCCAGGTCCGGATATAGCCGTGGTTCGGGTTCTTGAACGCAAAGTCCTGATGATAAGCCTCGGCATCGAAGAAGCGCCCGCTCTCCAGCCGCGTTACGATCGGCTGACCCCAGACGCCGCTCTTGCTGGTCTGCGCCATATAGGCCCGCGCGACAGCCGCCTGGTCGGGGGTTTGCGGGAAGATCGCCGAACGATAGCTCCTGCCGGTGTCAGGACCCTGGCGATTGAGCTGCGTCGGATCGTGTGCGACCGAAAAGAACACGCGGAGGAGCGTTGCGTAACTGACGACGCGCGGATCATAAATGATGCGCACTGCCTCGGCGTGGCCCGTCCGTTCGGTGGTCACCGCATCGTAAGTCGCTTCGGCGGCGCTGCCACCCGCATAGCCCGAAACGACCGACTTCACGCCCTTTACATGGCTGAACACCGCCTCGATCCCCCAGAAACAGCCGCCCGCCAGCACCGCAGTCGCGACAGTCCCCGAGGGCTTGACGTCGGCGGCTGGCATCGGGGCCAGCACGGTACGCTCGGCAGCAGCGCTCGTGTTGAAGGCTGCAAGAGCACCCAGACCGGCAAGCCCGAGTGCGGCGATCAATGATTTCATCGTCATGTCTGGCATACGACCTCCGTCGCGCGGAGGTTACAGGATACCGGGCTGGATAGCGACCATCGCCACTGCGGCAAGCGCAAAGCCGCCAAGGAAGTTGCGTATATAATCCTGGCGGAGGAGGTGCAGCATGAGAGGCTCCGATAGCGGTCAGTTCGTTACAATTACGTAAGCTGCCCGCTCGCGGTTTCACCCGGGCTGAACGCGAAGATTATCTTGAGTTCAGGAAAGCGCCGCGCACGCGTCCTGGATACGTGTGCAGCCCTCGGTCAGGATCGCCTCCGACGTTGCATAGCTGACGCGGAACGCGGGGCTGAGGCCAAAGCCGCAGCCCGCGACTGCCGCGACGCGCACTTCGTCAAGGAAATAGTCGATCAGGTCGTCGTCGGTTTCGATCCGCTTGCCTTTGGGCGTGGATTTGCCGATGCAACCCGAAGCATCCGGATAGACGTAGAACGCGCCCTCAGGCGTCGGGCAGTGAAGCCCGGCTGCGTCATTCAGCATCCGGATCACGAGATCGCGGCGCTTGAGGAACGCGGCATTGCGGTCCTTGAGAAACGTCTGGTCGCCGTTCAGCGCCGCCGTTGCGGCCGCCTGCGCGATTGAACAAGGGTTCGACGTCGATTGCGACTGCAGCTTTGCCATCGCCTTGATCAGCCATGCAGGGCCACCTGCGTAGCCGATCCGCCAGCCGGTCATCGCATAGGCCTTCGAACAGCCGTTCATGGTCAAGGTCCGCTCGTAGAGATCGGGGCAGACCTGCACGATCGTCTGAAACGGATCATTCGCATACCAGACATGCTCATACATGTCGTCGGTCAGGATAAGCACATGCGGATGCTGCCGCAACACCTCGCCAAGTGCGCGCAGCTCATCGGCGGAATAGGCGGCACCGGTCGGGTTCGACGGCGAATTGAGCAGCACCCATTTCGTGCGCGGCGTGATTGCGGCATCGAGCTGCTCGGGCAGGATCTTGTAGCCCTGGTTCGCGCCCGCGCTCAGGATCACCGGCGTGCCGCCTGCGAAACTGACAATGTCGGGATAGCTCACCCAATAAGGTGCCGGGATCACAACCTCATCGCCCGGGCCCACGGTCGCGACGAAGGCGTTGAACAAGGTGTGTTTACCGCCGACGTTGACGCTGATTTCGTTCGCGGCATAGGTCAGGCCATTATCCCGCGCGAATTTGGCAGCGATCGCGGCCTTCAGCTCGGGTGTGCCATCCACATTGGTGTATTTCGTCTGGCCGGCATGGATCGCCGCGATCGCTGCCTCCTTCACGAAATCGGGCGTATCGAAATCGGGCTCGCCCGCGCTGAGGCCGATGACGTCGATCCCTGCCCGCGTCATCGCCAGCACGCGACTGGTCATGGCGAGTGTCGGCGACGGTTTGATTCGCTCGATGGCGGCGGAAAGCTGGCTCATTTCGGTCCTCGTTTCGTGGTCAGCCTATAACCCTGCGAGCTTGGCGGGCAACAGCCCGCGCAACGAATTGCCGATGAGGAAACCTTCGAGGAGGTCAGCAGCCGTCAGTTCGGCTTCTCGGGCAACGCCGTTTTCGATGAGTGTGTCGCGCAACACGCCTCCGAGCAAACCGAGCGCCAGCGGCGGCGTCAGCAGAACGTCGTCGCGCTCGACGAACACATTGGTGAAGCTGCCCTCGGTCAGCCGTCGTTGGGCGTCGGTGAAGATCACCTCGAAGGCCCCCGTTGCCCGCCGCGCCTCGTCGTAAAATCGCCGATCAGTCGTCTTGTGGCGGAGCCGGAAATCGTGCGGCGGAACGGGCAGGGGCATGACGGCAATGTCGATCCGGCCCGTCGGCGCGTCCGGGGCTGGTGACGTTGCAATCGCAATCGCGCCGCTGGGTGCAAGCACGAGGCGGACCCGGCTGGGCTGGGTCAGGCGAAACGTTGCCGCCTGCAGCTCGTTGCGCGCCGCGTGACGATTGAACCGGAAGCCAAAAGCTGCGGCGCTCGCCCGGACCCGCGCCATATGGGCGTCCAGCCGCGCGATGCCGTGAAACGGATCGAACGCCATCGTCTCGATCAGATCGAAACGACGATCGGAGGCGAGGAAGGCCCCTTTGGCGAGGCATTCCTGCCATTCGGAATCGGCCTGCGAATCGGCCACGATGCCCGATCCGAGACCGAGTTGCGCCCCGTCCACACCCATCGCGAGCGTGCGGATTGCGACATTAAAGGCGGCGGACGTTCCGCCAGCGTCAATCCGTCCGATGCTGCCCGTGTAGACGCCGCGCGGCCCCGCTTCGATCGTCCGGATTGCCTCCATCGCGCGGATCTTGGGCGCGCCCGTAATCGATCCGCAAGGGTAGAGTGCCGTCAGCACGTCAATGGCGTCACGGCCCTCGGCAAGATCGGCGGTCACCGTCGAGGTCATCTGGTGCACCGTCGGAAAGCTTTCAATCACAAACAGCTCGGGGACCGCCACGGACCCCGGGCGGGCGATACGGGACAGATCGTTCCGCAGCAGATCGACGATCATGAGATTTTCGGCACGCTGTTTCTCATCGGCCTGAAGCGCCGTAATCGCCGCCGCATCGGCCCCGGGATCGGCGATGCGCACTGCTGTTCCCTTCATCGGGCGCGTCCGGATGCGCACGCCGTCCGTCGCAAAAAACAGCTCGGGGGAAAGCGAGAGCAGCCAATCATCCTCTGTGCGGACGATCCCGCCGTAACCCGCCCGTGCGCGTGCACGCAGCCCGGCATAGAGCGCCAGCGGATGCCCTTGTGTCGCGACGGCCGCAGCGAAGGTGAGATTGGCCTGATACAAATCTCCGGCGGCAATCAAGGCCTGAACCTGAGACAGCGCGGCATCATAGGCCGCGCGCGCAATCGCAGGTTGCGGGCTGCCGATCCAAGCGCCCGCCGCGTCGGGCAGCAACGCCGCCACAGCATCGGACGCGATCGTCGCAAAATCGCGAAACAGGCCAAACCAGACGAGTGGTCGGTCGGCGCGCTGCGGAACCAGCTCTGTGAGGCGCGGCTCGAGGGCATAGCCCGCTTCATAGGCGAGATACCCTGCGGCATGCAGTCCGCCGCGCGTCGCCACGCGGACCGCCTCGAGCGCGGCGGGCACCTCGGTCGTGCGGCGCGTCGCGATGATTTCGACCGGCCCCACGTAAAGTCGGGCTGGCACGGCCCCTTCGATCCGGGCATCGTCGAGCAAAACAAAAGGGGTATCATCGTCGGGGAACCTGAACATCACCGCAGCCTCTGCCAGCGTCAGCTGCCGCTTGCCAGCCCCCGTGCCGAGAGCGCATGAACACGGGATGGTGGCGAGCACATTCGATTTGTTCAAGATCGGCATCGGGCCATCGTCGTCGCACACCATGGGACCGATGAGCGCGGCGGCCGATTTCGTCGCACGCCTGACTCGGGACGATCTTCTCACGCCTGTCGCACGGGTCGATGTCGCGCTTTACGGATCGCTGGCGCTTACCGGCAAGGGCCACGCAACCGACCGCGCGATTCTGCTTGGCCTTTCCGGAGAGCGACCGGCGAGCCTGTGTCCGGATCGCGCGGACATTGTGGTCAGGGCGATCCGGAGCAGCGGGCAACTCGCGCTGGACGGCGCGCACATCATCGGTTTCACCGAGTCCAAAGATCTGCGCTTTCTCCAGCGCGAGCGCCTCGACTTTCACTCCAACGCGATGCGCTTCACTGCTTTTGCAAGCGACGGCAGCGTGCTTGGCGAACGGACAAGCTATTCGGTGGGCGGCGGTGCGGTCGTCGATCAGGACGAGACCGGCCGCAACGCGCCTGCCGAGGGCGGCTGGGATGTGCCTTATGCCTTCACCTCGGGCGATCAGCTGCTCGCCATGTGCGCCGCCACGGGCCACAGCATTGCCGAACTCATGCGCGCCAACGAGGAAGTGGCAGTCAGCGCCGAGGCGGTGTGCGCCCGGCTGCGCATTATCCATGACGCCATGGCAGCGTGCATTGATCGCGGTATGTCGATCGGCGGCATTCTGCCCGGTGGCCTGCAGGTGAAGCGCCGCGCGCCGCTTTTCCTCAAAACGCTGGTCGAGCGCCAGGAACGCGCACTCGCCGATCCGCTGACGGTGATCGACTGGGTCAATCTCTGGGCACTTGCCGTCAACGAGGAGAATGCAGCGGGCGGGCGCGTCGTGACCGCGCCGACGAATGGCGCAGCCGGCATCGTGCCTGCCGTGCTGCGCTATTATGAACGCTTCGCGCCCGGCGCGTGCGCACAGGGCGTCGAGACCTTCCTGTTGACCGCCGCTGCGATCGGTTCGCTCTTCAAGGAAAACGCGTCGATCTCGGGTGCCGAAGTCGGCTGCCAGGGCGAAGTCGGCGTTGCCTGCTCGATGGCGGCGGCGGGGCTGGCGGCGGTGCTCGGTGGAAGCCCCGCGCAGGTCGAGAACGCCGCCGAAATCGGCATGGAGCATAATCTGGGGCTGACCTGCGATCCAGTGGCGGGGCTGGTGCAGGTGCCCTGCATCGAGCGCAACGCTGTCGGCGCGATCCAGGCGATCGAGGCGGCAAGGCTCGCGCTGCTGGGCGACGGGACGCACCGGGTGTCGCTCGATCAGGTGATCGAGACCATGCGAAAGACCGGACTCGACATGAGCGAGCGCTACAAGGAAACGTCGCTCGGCGGGCTGGCCGTCAACGTTGTGGAGTGCTGACATGAAACATGCTGTTATTGGATTCAGCCTGCTGCTTGCCACGCCGGGCCATGCGCAACCCGCCACTGAGTCGGTGGCTGCAAGCGCATCCGCACAAGCGCGGATCGACCGTATTCTCAAGGCAACACCGCTGATCGACGGGCACAATGATCTGCCATGGGAAGTGCGCGAGAACCACAAGTCCAGCATTGAGGGTCTCGCCGCCGACAGCGACAAGCGCACGCCGCCGATGATGACCGATATCGCGCGCATGCGCTCGGGACGGATCGGTGCGCAATTCTGGTCGGTCTATCTGCCGTCGAGCTTCACCGGCGAGCGCGCAATTGCCGCGACCTTTGAACAGATCGATATCGTAAAGCGCCTCGTCGCGCGCTATCCGCGCGATCTCGAACTGGCGACGACCGCCGCCGATATCGTGCGCATCCACAAGGGCGGACGGATCGCTTCGCTGATCGGAGCCGAAGGCGGGCACCAGATCGGCAATTCGCTGCCCGCGCTGCGCGCTTTCCATGCAGCGGGCGTGCGTTATCTGACGCTGACCTGGAACCACAATAACGATTGGGCCGACAGCGGCACCGACGATCCGAAGCATGGCGGATTGACGCCATTCGGCAAGACGGTCGTCGCCGAGATGAACCGGCTTGGGATGATCGTCGATCTCAGCCATGTCTCCGAAGCGACGATGAATGCCACGCTCGACGCGACCAAGGCTCCCGTGATCTTCTCGCATTCGAATGTGCGTGCGCTGAGCGATCATCCGCGCAATGTGCCCGACGCGATCCTGAAGCGCTTGCCCGCCAATGGCGGCGTCGTGATGGTCAATGCCTATCCCGGGCATCTGTCGAAACCAGTGATCGATCAAATGGCGGCGCGCACGGCCGAGGAGACACGGTTGCTGCGGACGCTTCCCGGACAGCCTGCAGCGCGCAAGGCGGCGCTGGCGACTTGGGACGCTGCCAACCCGCGGCCGGTGACGCCGATCACGGTCATGGCGGATCATATCGATCACGTCTCAAAAGTCGCGGGGCACGACCATGTCGGCATCGGTGCCGACCTCGACGGTGTGCCGTTCACCGTGACGGGCATGGAAAGCGTGGCGGGCTATCCGATGCTCTTTGCCGAACTGGTCCGGCGTGGCTGGAGTGATGCCAACCTTGCCAAGCTGGCGGGCGGCAACGTCCTGCGCGTGATGCGCCAGACCGAGAGCGTCGCCGCCGCGATGAAGGACGTGCTGCCCTCCACCGCGACGATCGACGGTCGTTAAAGCGAGCCGACGCCGTAATATTCGTTCACGCCGCGATTGTAATCGCGGTCGAACGCAGGCGATGTTTCGCGCTCGTAGCTCGGCGCATTCTTGAGCATTTCGGGGTCGAGATCGACGACATAGCCGCCCTGCTCATCACTATAGTCGAGCACATCCCACGGCAGCGGATGCAGCGAAGACCCGATGCCGAAGAGTCCGCCGAAGGACAGATTGGCGTATTCGACTTCGCCTGACATCTTGTCGATCATCAGATTGTGGACCGTTCCCAGCTTTTCGCCCTGACGGTTGTAAACGGTGGTCCCTTCGACGCGATCCGAAGCGATCAGCGAGGTGTGGCCCGAAGCAGTCGTGGTTTCCATAATGCGCTCCATTGGTTTTTGGGGGCAGCGCGTGATGCGCTGGTGGGGAAACCGTGCAGCGGCCCGATGGGTCCGCCGTTTCGCCGCCTTGCCAACTCGGTCTGCCGACGCCATGTCACCGGCATGATCGAAATCGCCCCGCTGCGTGCCGCCATTATTCCTGTGACGCCGCTTCAGCAGAACTGCACATTGTTCTGGTGCACCGAGACGATGCGCGGGGCATTCGTCGATCCCGGCGGCGATCTGCCGCGCCTGAAAGCGGCGGCGGCCAAAGCGGGTGTGAGAATCGAGAAAATCCTGATCACGCATGGTCATATCGATCATTGCGGCGAGGCGGGCACGTTCGCCAAGGAGCTCGGCGTGCCGATCGAGGGGCCGCACGAGGCCGACCGCTTCTGGATTTCCCGGCTCGAAGACGATGGCCGAAGCTATGGCGTCAATGGCCGCGTGTTCGAGCCTGACCGCTGGCTCGACAATGGCGACACCGTCACGGTCGGAAACCTCACCCTCGATGTGTATCACTGCCCCGGCCACACGCCCGGCCATGTCGTGTTTCATCACGCGCCGTCGAATGTCGCGATGGTCGGCGATGTGCTGTTTCAGGGTTCGATCGGGCGGACTGACTTTCCGATGGGCAATCACCAGGATCTGCTCGACGCGATCGTGACGCGGCTGTGGCCGCTGGGCGGCGACACCGCGTTCGTGCCCGGACACGGCCCTATGTCGACCTTTGCGCACGAACGCGCCACCAACCCTTACGTGGCCGACCGCGTGCTGGCGTCCGCCTGAGCTGCACGAGAGTCTGTCCTGTTCAAATTAAATCCTCCCCCCGATCCGTTCGTGCCGAGCGAAGTCGAGGCGCCTGGCCCGCACCGGTCCCTCGACTACGCTCGGGACGAAAGGCGCATGGTTCAATTTCTTCAGGACAGTTTTTAAGCCGGGATCAGAAGCCCGGCCAGCGCCGCCGACATCAGATTGGCTAGACTACCCGCGACGAGCGCGCGAATTCCCAGTCGCGCGATCACCGGGCGCTGATTGGGCGCGAGTCCGCCGGTTACGGCAATCTGAATGGCAATCGACAAGAAGTTCGCAAAGCCGCATAGTGCGAAGGTGACGACGGCGACAGTGTGCGGCGAAAGCTCACCGCGCATCCGCGCCAGATCGATGAACGCCACGAATTCGTTGAGCACCACCTTGGTGCCGAACAGCCCCCCGGCGCGCACCGCTTCGTCCCATGGCACGTTGAGCAGCACCATCAGCGGCGCGAAGGCGTAGCCGAGGATCGCCTGAAACGTGATGTCCGGATAGCCGAACCAGCCGCCGACGCCGCCCAGCAAGCCGTTTGCAAGCGCCACGAGCGCCACGAACGCGAGCACCATTGCGCCGACCGCGACCGCAAGCTTCACGCCGGTTTGCGCACCATCGGTTGCCGCCATGATGAGATTGACGGGGCGCTCCTCGCCAAACGGAATATCGCCTTCGAGCACGGGTTCCTTGCCGATATCTTCGGGCGCATCGGGCATCATGATCTTGGCCATCAAGATGCCGCCCGGCGCCGACATGAAGGCGGCGGCGAGCAGATAGGGCAGCAGCGCCGGCCCAAGCATCGAGGCATAGGCCGCAAGGATCGTGCCCGCGACGCCCGCCATCCCCACCGTCATCAGGCAAAAGATCTGCGCAGGCGTGAGTTCGGCCAGATAGGGGCGCACGACGAGTGGCGATTCGCTCTGCCCCACGAAAATGTTTGCGGCCGCGCCGAGCGATTCGACCTTGGAGATACCGGTGACAAACTGGATCCCGCCGCCGATCCACCGCACCACGAACTGCATCACGCGCAGATAGTAGAGAATCGCGATCAGCGCCGCGAAAAAGATGATCACAGGAAGCGCCGCCAGCGCAAAGCTCTGGCCGCCGAGATCGGGTCGGGCCAGAGGGCCGAAGATGAAATCGATGCCCGCCTGCGCATAACCGAGCAGGCTGGACACGCCGCGGGCCATCGCCTCGATCGCCGCCTTGCCCGCGGGCACATAGAGCACGAGCACGGCGATGCCCGCCTGCAGTGCGAAGGCGGCACCGACAACGCGCATGCGGATCGCGCGCCGGTTCGACGAGAACAAAATTGCAAGGCCGAGGATCACCGCGATGCCGACAAGTCCGGTCAGCAGACGCTCCACACACAATCCTTTGCTTGCTCGCAGGCGCTGCGGAAGTTCACGACATGTGTCGGTATGTGGATTCCCCTCAAGCGAATTTCCATGCTGACGACGACCGCTTTTGCCCCATTTTTTGCCCCCAAGGAGAATGCCTGATTGAGTGTCTGGCATAAAAGCGGCACCGTAGCACAGCAGTTTTGCAAGCGCGTGGCGATTGAGGCGCTGCGGCAAAGTCGCTAGGCGGCAACGATGAACGCTGTCGCAACGCCGTCTGCCATCCCCCGCTCGCTCTTTGCTTTTGGCGTATTTTATGGCGGCATGGTGTGCATCGCCGGCGTGCTCGGCAACAAGCAGGTGGCGATCGGGCCGCTCGCAGTCGAAGCCGGGATTTTCGCGTTTCTGCTGCTTGTGATCGTCTCGAGCGCGGTTGCCGAACTGCACGGGCAGGCGACGGCCAACCTCCTCGTACGCTTCGGGTTCGTGCCGCTGATCGCCTCGATGCTGCTGGCCTGGGGGGTCTGGGCGCTGCCCGCCTCGCCCGAGATGCGCGCCGAAAACCGCGATGCGATCCAGCTGGTGCTGACATCGAACCTGCGAATTTGGCTGGCGGGAATCGTTGCTTATGGCGTGTCGATGACGCTCAACGTGCTGATTTTCGATCGCCTGCGCGACGGCGTCGGCGCGATCTGGCTGCGCGGGGCGATGGCCTCGATGCTCAGCCAGATCGTCGATACGCTGCTCTTCGTGACCATCGCTTTTTACGGCGTGTTCCCGATTGCCGAGCTGCTCGTCGGCCAGATGCTCGCCAAGGTCGTGCTCTCGGCCCTCCTCGTGCCCTTCCTGATCCATGCGCTGGTCGCGCTCGGGCGAAGGCTTGACGTCAGGGACCGGCAACCATGAGCCGCCACGACCCCGACAAGTTGCTGCTCGCCAAGGCCGAGGTGCTCGTCGAGGCGCTGCCCTATATGCAGCGCTATGCCGGGCAGATTTTCGTCGTGAAATACGGCGGGCACGCGATGGGCGATCCCGAAGCGGCGCGCGATTTCGCTGAAGACATTGTGCTTTTGAAGGCGGTCGGCATCAATCCCGTCGTTGTCCACGGCGGCGGGCCGCAGATCGGTGCGATGCTCAAGAAGCTCGGCGTCGAGAGCGCGTTCGTCGATGGCCTGCGCGTCACCGATGCCGAAACCGCGCGCGTCGCCGAAATGGTCTTGTCCGGCGCGATTAACAAGGAACTGGTCAGCTGGATCGGCGAGGCCGGGGGTCGCGCGATCGGCATTTCAGGCAAGGACGGCAATTTCGTCCGCGCCGAAAAAGTGACGCGCACGGCGCGCGATCCGGACAGCAACATCGAACGCGTGGTCGATCTCGGCTTCGTCGGCGAGCCGGTTGCGGTCGATCGCCAGGTGATCGACACGATTTCGGGCGCGGGCATGATCCCGGTGGTCGCGCCGATCGGCATCGGCATTGACGGCCACACCTACAACATCAACGCCGACACGATGGCGGGCGCTGTGGCCGCGGCGCTCGGCGCGACGCGGCTGTTTCTGCTGACCGATGTGGCGGGGGTGCTCGACAAGGCGGGCGAGCTGCTCGCCGACCTGACGCCCGCGCAGATTGAGCGCCTGCGCGTCGACGGCACAGTCACGGGCGGGATGATCCCCAAGCTCGAGACGTGCGTGAACGCGGTCGAAGGCGGCGTCGGCGCGGCGGTCATCCTCGACGGGCGCGTGCCGCATGCCATGCTCGTCGAAATCTTCACGGCCAAGGGCGCGGGCACGCTGGTTCACAAATAGCCGCCGCGTCGCTATCTGCGGCAGCAACCCCTTCGAAAGCACCCGCGTGACCCAGATCTGGACCATCGTCGATTTTCTTCTCATGATTGCCCAATGGGTGATTATCATCCAGGCGATCCTGTCATGGCTGATCGCCTTCAACGTCATCAACACGCACAATGACGCGGTGCGCGGGCTGTGGGAGGGGCTGCAGCGGATGACCGAGCCGGTCTATGCGCCGGTGCGCCGCATCCTGCCCGATTTCGGATCGCTCGATCTCTCACCGATGGTGATCCTGCTCGCCATCATCCTGCTCCGCACGCTGGTTCAGCAGCAGATCATGTTTGCCGTCGCCTGATGGCGGCCGCGATCATCGACGGGAAGGCGATTGCGGCAGCGCTGCGCGCCGAGATCGCGGCTGACGTTTCGCGGCTGCCGCGCGCGCCGGGGCTGGCGGTGGTGCTCGTCGGCGATGATCCGGCGAGCGCGGTTTACGTCCGGTCAAAGGCCAAGCAGTCGGTCGAGGTCGGGATGCGCAGTTTCGAGCATCGGCTGCCCGCTGACACCGCACAGGGCGATTTGATTGCTCTGATCGATGCGCTGAATGCCGATCCTGGCGTCGACGGAATTCTGGTGCAGCTGCCGTTGCCCGACCATCTCGACGCACTCGCGGTGATCGCCCGCATCGATCCCGACAAGGATGTCGATGGGCTGCATGTCGTCAACGCCGGGCGGCTCGCGTCGGGGGTTCCCGGGCTGGTCAGCTGCACACCGCTCGGCTGCATGATGCTGATCGAGAAGCAGCTCGGCGATGTTAGGGGAATGGATGCCGTCGTCATCGGCCGTTCGATCCTTGTCGGCAAGCCGGTGGCACAGCTGCTGCTGGCGGCGAACTGCACGGTCACGATCGCGCACAGCAGGACGCGCGACCTCGCCGAGGTCGTTCGCCGCGCCGATATCGTCGTCGCCGCAGTCGGGCGGCCCGAAATGATCCGGGGTGACTGGATCAAGCCGGGGGCGACCGTGATCGACGTCGGTATCAATCGCGTCGATGGCAAGCTGACCGGGGATGTCGCGTTCGACGAAGCGGCGGCGGTCGCGGGGGCGATTACGCCGGTGCCCGGCGGAGTCGGTCCGATGACGATCGCGTGCCTGCTGAAGAATACGCTGACTGCAGCGCAGCGACGGGCTGCATGACCGAACTGTTCGTCTCGGCATTCGTCACCTTTTTCGTGATCATCGATCCGCCGGGTTGCGCGCCGATTTTTGCCAGCCTTACGAACGGCGCAACGGTCGCGCATCGCCGGGCGATGGCGATCCGATCCGTGCTGATCGCCGCCGGCATCCTTTTTGGCTTCGCGCTGGTCGGCGAGGCGTTTCTCGGCGCGCTCGGCATCAGCCTTGATGCGTTCCGGATTGCGGGTGGCATCATGCTGTTTCTCATCGCGCTCGAAATGGTGTTCGAAAAGCGCACCGAGCGCCGCGAGAACCGCGCGAACGACGTCATGGCGAAGAATGAGGAGGACGTGTCGATCTTCCCGATGGCTATCCCGATGATCGCCGGGCCGGGGTCGATCGCCAGCGCCATGCTGCTGACGTCGCGGAGCAATGGGACGAACGAGACGCTCGCGGTCTTCGGCGCGCTTGCGGCGGTTTTACTGCTGACGATGGTCGCGTTGCTGCTCGCCGGGCCACTGATGCGGCTGCTAGGCTACAAGATCGAGGCGATGATCACGCGGCTGCTCGGCGTCATCCTCGCAGCACTCGCCGCGCAGTTCGTGATCGACGGGATAAAAGCGAGCTTTACCTGATCACCCACGCGCGCAGCGGGCGATCGCGCGGCAGGGCCACCGGCGTGAGCCATTCGAAGCGTTCACCCCGGACCAGCCGCGCGTAAAAGCCTCTGGGGTGCCGCGCACGGTGAACGGTCGCTTCGCTCATGTTCGGGCAGATCATTAGCAGCGTGGCACCATGTCGCTGCATGATCGCGCGCGCCTCTTCGGGACTGCCGCCGAACGCATGGTGCACGTCGAGGATCGCCTTGCCGTTGCGGTGATACGGCCCGGCAATCGCATTGTGATGCGTGACGTTCACGAGGCGCGGCCCGAGATCGACGAACGTGAAGACTGTCGCCGGGGG
Source organism: Sphingomonadaceae bacterium (assembly GCA_046153865.1). Classification (GTDB taxonomy): domain Bacteria; phylum Pseudomonadota; class Alphaproteobacteria; order Sphingomonadales; family Sphingomonadaceae; genus Sphingomonas_O. The sequence goes on along the minus strand of JBJXFA010000071.1, from coordinate 104,747 downwards.
TAGTTGCGAAAATGGCCGCATCGCCCAGAGCGTCGGGCAGAGGGCGTTCGCACGCGTGACGGCGCGCTGCCACGGTTTTTGCGGCTTGGCCGGAAGCTGGCGGATCGCCGCCGAAACGCCGACGCCCGAGAGGATCGCCAAGGCCGCTGCCATGGCCCCGAGGCGCAGCGGCAGCGAACGGAGCTGCACAATCCAGCCGATCGCTGTCCAGATCAGCCATGTCGCACCCGGAATCGCCATCAATTGCGCCGCTGGCCCTTGCCGCGTCTGCCAGGTGACGAGCGCCAGCGACACGATCGCGACGAGCGCGACCGCCGCCCAGACCGCAAACTTGCGCGAACCCCAAGCCTGCCGCGCCGCCAGCACGCTTCCGATCACGCCGATGACCGGCAGCGTCACCGTCGTCAGCGCCGTCGCGAGGCTCTGCTGATACAGCGGCTTGGCCTCGCGGACGTTGCCAAACCAGGTCTTGACCAATTCGGCGCTGATCTGTTCGGGACGGCCCAGACACTGCGGCGCAAACAGCGCAAAACCCGCCGCCAGCACCAGCCCTGCCGCACTCGCCACCGCCAGCCGAACCGCCCAGCGCTCATCGCGCACGAGCGACAAAGCGGCGACCAGCACACCGACCGCGATCATCACCGGCGTCCAGACCAGCGACAACGCGTCGCAGCGCGCAATCGCACTCGCCTCCGACGTGAACAGGGCAAAGCCCAGCGCCACGCCAATCGCGAGCGCAAGGCCATAACCCAGCAACCGGTCCGCCTCGTCACGGTCCCAAACCCAGCGCAGCACGATCGCCGCGCCGCCCAGCACGAGAAACGGGATCAGCTCGAGCCCGATCGCGAGCGAGATCGCGCTCGAGACACCCATGGTCAGCCCGCCGCGCCACGCCTTGGGATCGGCAAGCCCCGCGAGCGTGATCACGAGCATGGCGAGCTGCCAGCCGTGATGATCGACGCGCAGCGGCATGAACATCAGCATGGCGGCGTTGCACGACAGAAACAGCAGCGCGGTGGCGATGACATAAGCGGCGGGCGCGACGAGACGGCGCACCGTGATCGCCATGGCCGCAAGGACGACGCCGAGCGGGATCAGCGGCGCAAGCGCAGCCGATGCCTTTTCGGCGATCACCCCGCCGAAAAGGGGCCGCGCCACGCGCTGGATGGCCGCGATCGGCAGATCGACGACGCGCGTCCAGTGAATGTCGAAGCCCTCGGGCGGGTTCAGCCGATATTGCCGCAGATCATACCAGCCCTGCCCGTCGAGCCACGCGCGCACCTGCGCCATGCGCAGATTATCGTCGGTATCGGGCAGGCCAAAGCCGACCACGGCTTTCCAGCGCAGCCACAGCGCAATGGCCCCCGCGACCAGCCAGACCAGCACGAGCACCAGCCGCCAGTGCCGCGCAAGCGCATCGCGGACGCGGATCAAGGCGGCTTCCCCTAGCACGCACGCGCCCTTAAGGACCGCAGGGGCAAGTGCAAGCCATGACCCTGCCCCGCCGCCTCCCCCTCAGCGCCGACCAGCGCACGATTGCCGCGCAGCTGCTGCGTTTTGCGATTTCGGGGGGATTCGTCACGTTGCTCGGCGTTGGCATTTACGCGCTGGCCGCGACGCATTTCGGCCTGGCACCGTTGCTGGCAACGCTCGCCGCCTATGCGGTCTCCGGCGTGGTCGGCTATCTGCTCCACAGCCGCTTCAGCTTTCGCGGCCACGGCCAACGTGACAATCTCGCGCGCACCGGCAGCCGCTTTTTTGCGAGCATGGCGCTGGGTTATGCGCTGAACAGCCTGTTCGTCTGGATTTTGACCGGGCCGATCGGCGGTGCGTGGTGGTGGCCGGTGCCGATGATGATCTTCGCCACGCCGCTGATCGTGTTCGTCGTCAGCCGGAAGTGGGTGTTCGCCTGATGGCCAAAAGCTGATGGAGCGTGTGATCTACGACCGGATGGCGGCGCATGACGCGACGCACTGGTGGTATCGCGCGCGCCGCGAGGTGCTCGCAAGCGTGATCGCGCGCCGCATTGCATTTCCCGAAAATCCCCAAATTCTGGAGATCGGCTGCGGGACGGGTCACAATCTTTCCATGCTTGCGCGCTTCGGTGCGGTGGATGCGATCGAGATCGACGCTGCCGCGCGGTCGGTGGCCAGCGCGCGGCTCGGCAAGCCCGTCGGCGATGCGCCGCTGCCGGAGCTGACCGGTGTGCCTGCCGCGCAATATGATCTGGTCGCGCTGCTCGACGTGCTTGAGCATGTCGAGGACGACCGAGCGGCCCTGCGCGCGATCGCTATGCGGCTGCGGCCCGGCGGCACGATCCTCGTCACTGTGCCGCAATTCCCGTGGATGTGGAGCGGTCATGACGTCGCCAATCACCATTTCCGTCGCTACACCAAGACGACGCTGCGCGCAGCGATCGACGAGGCGGGACTTGCGGTCTCGCTGCTGGCCAACTTCAACAGCCTGCTGTTTCCGCTCGCTGCCGCCGACCGGCTGATCGCGCGCGCGACGGGCCGTGAAGGCAGCGACGATTCGCCGCCCCCCGCGCCGATCAACGCGCTTTTTCAAAGGATCTTCGGGCTTGAGCGCTATCTCGTGGGGCGGGTGCCGATGCCGCCCGGGGTTTCGCTGATCGCGCTGCTGTCGGCACGGTGACCGAGCCGGGTGCCGTCGCGCGTCGTGCCGATGACATCGCGGACAATGTAGAGCGGGCGCTTCTTGGCCTCGATATAGAGCCGACCGAGATATTCGCCGATCAGCCCGAGGACGAACATCTGCACCGCGCCGATCCCGAGCACGACGAGCATCAGTGAGGTCCAGCCCGGCACTGTCCGTCCGAACGCCCAGGCAAACAGGATGTAGATCAGGACCAGAACGAGGGTAAGCGTGAGCGCAAGCCCGAAATGGCTGGCAAAGCGCAACGGCGCGGTTGAAAAACCGGTGATCGCATCGAGCGCGAGGCGGATCATCTTGGTGATCGGATAGCTCGTCTCGCCGGCCAGCCGCTCGGCCCGGTCATAGGCAAAGGGCACCTGACGGAAGCCGATCCACGCGACCATCCCGCGAATGAATCGCGCCTGCTCGGGCATGCGCAGAAACGCGTCGAGCGCACGCCGTGTCATCAGGCGGAAATCGCCGGTATCGAGCGGGATATCGGTGTCGGTGAGCCGCGCGAGTAGCCGGTAAAACAGGGCAGCAGTCGCCTTTTTGACGAAGTTCTCGCCCGCCCGCGCGCGCCGCACGGCATAGACGACGTCGGCCGCTTCGCGCTCCATCATGGCAATCATATCGGGGAGCAGCTCGGGCGGGTCCTGGAGGTCGGCATCGAGAATGAGGATGCGCTCGCCGCGCGCCAGATCGAGCCCGGCGGTCAACGCAAGCTGATGCCCGTGGTTGCGCGAAAGGTTTATCGCGACCAACTGCGGGTCAGCGGCAGCGAGCGCCTGCATCGCAGGCCAGGTGCCGTCCTTCGAGCCATCGTTGACGAGAACGAGCTCATAATCGTCGCCCGCCTGCGCCTTTGCCACGGCCGAGACGCGCGCGTGGAGCGCCGCGAGGCAGGCCTGCTCATTGTAGCAGGGGATGACGATCGAAAGCGCAATCATGGGCGCTGCGGCATAGCGCGATCATCGATCCGGTAAAGGGCATTGGGCCCGTTGGACCAGAGCAGCGTCATGCCCCTGAGGCCCGCAGGATCGAAGCGCGGCGGGTGGATGAGCCAGACGTAATCGAACGCATCGCGCGGGAGATTGGCCAGCGACCAGTCGAGCGAGCGCCATTTGTCGCGTCGGCAAACCTCGGCGGTGACCACTTGCGAGGGGTCGCCGCCGAAGCGGCCGGCATCAGTCTTGGCGACCGTCAGCAACTGCGCACCCGCCATCGACCATTGGTCGTTCGAATAGGCATGACGGCGGACGATCGCCATGCCCGGTAGATGCGCAAGGCGCGAGAGCGGCCAGCGCGCGGCGCATGTATCGCCGACGAAGCTGACAAGACGGGCCCCGCGCGGGATCACGGCCAGTGCGCCCATCGCGCGCTCGGCCGCTACCCCGTCGATCGCCAGGCTCACGGTGTTCGTAGCGATGCGCAGCCCGAAAAAAGCGAGCCCGGCAAGCGCCAGACCGGTCGCAAAGCCGCGCGATGCGCCGGGCCGAATGCGGATCGCGACGATCGCGATCGCCAGAACATACGGCGTCAGCCGCATGTCGGCATAGGCCGACCCGAAAACGATACGCGGGAGAATGAGGAAGACAGCGAGCAGAATCAGCGCCGAGGCGGCCAGATTGCGCGAGAACGACAAGGCGCGGTGAACCAGGGCAAACGGGATGAGCGCAATGAGCAGGGCAACGCTGGCGATATCGTAGCTCTGCCAGCGATCACGCAGAATTTGCTGCACCCACAGCCACTTCCAGCGCCAGTTGAACCAGTCGGCCGTCTGGCCACCGACATGGCCTGAGCGCCAGGCGAGCATCAAGAGGATCGGCGGGGCGAGCGACAGGCAGTGGACGCCCGCCCAGAAGCCCGCACGCAACCAATTGGCATCGCGATCATGCTGACGGATCAGTTCGGCCGAAAAGGCAAGGACACCAAGCGTGCCCCAGCCGAAGGTGTGCGTGACCCAAAGCAGCGGGCCGATGACCACGAACAGCGCCGCGCGAAGCCGCAGCCGGTTCAGCCGCGCCAGCCGCAGCCACAGCGCAAACGCCAGCAGCGCCAGCGCCATCGCCATCGCAAAGTTGACGAAGCCGAACATGAACGGGTGCCCATAAGCGAGCGGCAGCGCAAACAGCGCGGTTGGCGGCACATAGCCGTGCACCTCGCGCGCGATCCAGAGCAGCCCGGCGACCTTCAGCGCCGGGATCGCCATCACGATGAGCTTTGTCCCGAGCTCGACGCCGAACAGCTGGCTGACGGGGATGATGAGCAGATCAATGCCCAGATTGCCGATCAGGCTCCATTCGAACGTGTAGAAACGCCTCAGCGCAGGCGAGCCATCATAGGCGAGCTGGACGGCATAGCGGCCCATGTGCCCCGGTAGATCAACCAGCGGCGGGACGCTGGGCCACCAGAGCGGCACTGTTGCCAGAACCGCAAGCATTGCGACGAACCAGCGCGACGACCACCAGGGATGCACAGTTCGGAGCATGAACGCTCGCCTTAGAACCCGCTGCACGCACGCGGCAAGCGTTATGGGCGAACGCGGTAGAGCTTGAGTTCGGGGCTGCCGAGATCGACCGGCTCGAGCCAGCGCGGCGTGCGGCCTGCGGCCAGCGCGGTCATCAGGCCCTTGGGCGCGAGATCGGCAAAGACCGTCGCTTCGGAGGCATCGGGCGCGATGAGCAGATAGCGCAGGCCGGTGGCGCGCATGCGGTGCTCGGCAACAGCGGGTTCCGCCGTGAAGACGTCAATCGTGGTGCGCATGGGGGCTTGCAAACGGTGATAGCCGCTGGCGTGAACGCTGTGCGGCGTGCGCCCGACGATGTGCGGCCCGGCATCAATTGCGGTCAGGATCGTCATGCGCGGCATCTTCGCCAGCCGGTCGAGCGCACAATAGACGTCGCACTGGACCGGTTTGACCGCGACGGCGGGTAGAGGCGGCGGACTGCCAGCATCGGCCATGGCAGCCGCTGCCGAAACCGGCATGACCGGCGACAGCCCGACGAGCGCGACCGCGCCCGCCACCGGTTGCAGTGCCGGGCGAACCCGCGCGCTGATCCAGCCGCGCAGCCACAGCATGATCGCAAAGGCACCGGGGAGCGCAGCGATATGCGCTACACCTGCGGTGCGCCGCACGAGCAGTCCCGTGAGGCAGGCCGCGATGCAGATCAGCAGCACGAGCAGCCAACGCCGCCGCGTTTCGGCCGAGCGCGCGGTGCGCACGACGAAAAAGGTGCCGATGCAGCCGACCAGCGGAAAGGCCGTCATGCCGACAGCGGCGGGAAATGTCTGGCGCCAGACCGGCAGCCCTTCGCTGACATTTTGATACCAGAAGCGCGCGACGACCGGATCCATCGTGCCGAACGGGCTGCCAACGCATTGCGGCGCGACGCCAAGAAACGTGGCTGCGCATAGCATGGCAACCGCCGACAGCGCGGCCAGTCGCACTGCCGGGCTGGCCTGCGTCGTCGCACGGACCGCAAACGACACGCCGAAGGCGGCGACGCCGAGCGCGACGACATGACCCGGAGCGAGCGCATCGCACGCGAGGCTGCGCCAATCGCCCGGCGAAGCGAGCGCAAAGCACCCCAGCGCAGCGACCGCGAGCGATGCCATAAGGAACTCGAAACGGCGGCTGCGATCGATGTCCAGCGCCCAGAGCAGCCCCGCACTTGCGGCAGCGGCGGCGACAAAAGGCAGCCCCTCGATCGAAATCGCCATATAGGCGGCGAGCGCAAGCCCCGCCGTCAGCCCCGAACGCCACGGCGCCCGATCGAGCAGCGCGACCAGCGCGCAGGCGGCCGAAACCATTTGCCAGCCGTGATGATCGATCCGCATCGGAAAGAACTGCACCACGACGATGGGTGCCGACAGCAGCAACAGCGGCGCGACCAGCGTGAATTCACGCCCCGGCCCGAACAACCGCCGGACGAGCAACGTCGTTGCGATCATCAGCGCCAGCAGCGTGAGCATAGGCACAACGACAAGCGTAATCTGTTCGGCGAGCGGCGGCGACACGAGCGCGCGGAGCGGCAGGAGCACTGCCAGGATCGGCAGATCGGCCAGCCGCGACCAGTGCATCGCCAAGCCTTCAGGTGGGTTGATGCGGTGCTGGGTGAGATCGAACCAGCTTTGCCCGGCGATCAGATCGCGCACCTGCAAGAGGCGCATCTGATCGTCGGGATCGGTAAAACTGCCCTCGGCGATCTGCGCGCGAAATCCTGCGGCCAATGCGAAGGCGATCACCAGCCAGCAGAGCAAAAGCGCACGCCACGGAAACCGCCGCGCACCGGCCGGTGTCATGCGAACACGATCCGGCGACGCAGCATGTAGGTCGCCTGAAAGCTGACCGCGATCGCACCGAGTTTGGCGAGCCGCGGATCGACCCCGAAGCGCGTCGCCAGCGCGACGATCACGATCGTGAGTCCGAGGCCGACCAGCGCCGATGTGAGGAACAGCGCCTTTTGCCGAGTGCGCGCAAGCCCATGCTGCGCGACGTCATCGAACACGAGACGGCTCGAGAGGATCCAGTGGAAGGAGACGCCGACCAGATAACCGATGGCCGCTGCCGCCACGGCCGCGACGCCGACATGAAGCGCGCCGAGATACACGCTGATGTCGACCGCCAGCGCACCGGCGCTGACGCCGACATAGCGCAGATACGGCGCCCGCAGCAGCGCTGCGACCCGGCGCATGTTCAGGCCGCCTTGAGCCGCTCGGGAACGGCGCGAACGCTTTCGAGTGCAGCGGCGATATCGGCCTTGTCACCCTCGTCGCCCGATTCGTGGTATTCGGCGTCTTCGTTCACGCCCCAGACGTCATAGACCCGCGCGCCCGCCACGATGTTGCGCACGGTCAGCATCGCGGTCATCATCGCGTGATCCTGGTTGTTGTAGCGATGCATCCCGTTGCGGCCGACCATGTGCAGCGTCGGGTAGTGCGCCTCGAGGTCGCGGCGCATGGCATCGACGTTTGCGGCATAGGCATCGTCATAGACCGGATAGGCCTTCTCCTGCCGCACGACCACGCCGCCGCTGACCCATTCAGGTTTGCACAGGCCGAGCGTCGCCATTTCCTGCGTCGCGAGCTTGACGAGCTCGTCGTCGGTCGCCGACCACAGGCCGTCGCCTTCGAAGCAGAAATATTCGAGGCCGACACAGGCAATTGCCGGATCGGGCACCATTTCGGGCGACCAGCTGCGGAAGTTCTGGACGCGACCGACTTTCACGCGCGGATCATGGATGTAAATCCAGTTATCCGGAAACAGATCGTCACTCTTGATCATCAGCGCGACCGTCAGAAAATCGCGATATTTGAGGTCGAGCGCTTGCGGCAGCGTGACGGGCAGCGGGTAAATGCGCGCTGCCAGTTCGCGCATTGGCGCAGACGAGATGACGTGGCGGGCCGAGATCGTGTTCGCGCCTGCGGGTCCGCTAACCTGCATCTGCCAATTGCCGACGGCATCATCGAAGCGCAATTGGCACAGCGACGTCGCCATTTCGACGTGGTTGCCACCGGCGACCACCTTGTCGCGCGCCGCATCCCACATCATGCCGGGGCCGAGGCGCGGATAGCGGAAGGTTTCGAGCAGCGTCTTGGTTTCCATGCCGTCATTGGGCTTTTTGTTGAGACCCAGCGAGCGCTTCAGCCCGTCGATCACAGCCGCGCCGAGGCTCAGCCCCTTGATCCGTTGCGCCGCCCAATCGGCCGACATTTCGTCGCAGGGCATGCCCCATACCTTCTCGGTGTAGGTCTTGAAAAAGATCGAATAGAGCTTGTGGCCGAACTGGTTGACCACCCAATCCTCGAACGATTTCACGTTCTTTTTGGGGAAGGCCTTGGCCCAGGCAAAGCTCGCCATGCAGTGTGCCGAGCGGAACAGCCCGAGATTGGCGAGCGCTTCAAACGCGCGCAGCGGATAGCTGTAGAATTTGCCCTCATAGTAAATGCGGCTCATGCGCGGCCGCTGGATAAAATCGTCGGGCAGGATTTCGTTCCAGAAATCGACGACCTCGCGCGATTTCGAAAAGAAGCGGTGGCCGCCGATATCGAACCGGAACCCCTCGTGCTCCACGGTGCGGCTGATGCCGCCGACATAGGTCGGGTCCTTCTCGATGACAGTCACGGACAGGCCCTGTTTGGTCAGCAGATAGGCCGCTGTCAGGCCCGCAGGCCCTGCTCCGATAATTGCAACGTCGACTGTGTTCGACGGAGCTGCCTTCGCCATCATGCTTCCCCCACGTGATCCATTGTGATCCATGGGCAGAGCAATGCCGGGGAAGCCCTAAAGGATAGTTAATCCGGGCCGAAACCTCTGTTGATCGATGGCAAACGTCCATGGTTTGCAAGCCATTAAGCATTCCCGCGCATAGCGCGCCCGATGACCCGCTCTGTCGGCCTTGTCTGGTGTCTCGGCTGCGCATTCATCGCGCTGCTCTGTGCGGTCGATCTTGCCCAGCTGGCGCAGGGCGCAACGACGGCGGACGCGCTGTGGCGGCGCGATTTTACCAATGTGTGGACAGGCGGGCAGCTGATCGGCGCGCGCGACTGGGCGACGCTCTACGACCGGGCAGCATTCACGGCCTATCAGGCGCAGGTTTTCGGCGCGTTCGGGCCGCGATCCTTTTCCTATCCGCCGCCTGCGTTTCCGCTGATTCAGCTCTTCGCGCTGCCGCCATACCGCGTCGCGCTCGTGCTGTGGCTGATTGCGACAGCTGCCCTCTTTGCGCTGGCTGCACGCCGCTGGTGGCCGCAGCGCGCCGGGTCGTTCTGGCTGGCGCTGCTGACCCCGGCCGCGCTCGTCAACCTGTGGACGGCGCATTTCGGCTTCGTATTCGGGGCACTCTGGCTGATCGCGTTTACGGTGCTCGATCGCCGACCATTGCTGGCCGGCGCGGCGATCGGACTTTTTGCCATGAAGCCGCAACTGGCCGTGCTCATTCCGCTTGTGCTGCTTTTGCGGGGTGAATGGCGCGCGATCGGTGCTGCAATCGCGTGCGTGTGTGTCACGTGCGGAGCAACGCTTGCCGTTTATGGGCGCGCGGCCTGGACCGAGTTCCTTTTCGGCGCGGCCGGCACGCAGATGGCGTTCATCGACGCCAAGGGCGCCGCTTTTGCCAAGCTGTCCACCTCAGCCGCAACCGCCATTCTCGATGTCGGCGGGAGCTGGAGCCTCGCGTTGACCGTGCAAGGCGTGCTCGCTGCGCTAGGGATCGCGCTCGTGACCATCGCAGCCCGGCACCGCGTGCCAACCCGCGACCTCGCGCTGCTCACCGCGACCGCGACGTTGCTCGTGCTGCCCTATGCGCTCGCTTATGACCTGACGGTTGTGGCGCTCGGCGCGCTGATCGTCATGACCGACGCCCGCGCAACACGGGTCGATCGTGCACTCGCCAGCCTCGGCTTCGTCGCGCCGCAGATCGGCATCGCGCTCGCCTTCGCCGGAATCCCGCTAATGCCGCTGATGCTCGCCGGGCTGGCTATTGCCCAGTTCCGGACGATGACGCGTCGCGCCGCCCCAGCAAACGCAGCCGCAGCGCATTCAGTTTGATGAAGCCTTCGGCGTCACGCTGGTCATAGGCCCCGGCATCGTCCTCAAAGGTCACGACTTTTTCGGAATACAGCGAGTTCGGCGACTTACGCCCGGTGATGTGGCACCCGCCCTTGTAGAGCTTCAGCCGCACCGAGCCCGAAACTTTGGCCTGCGAATGATCGACCAGCGCCTGCAGCATCTCACGCTCGGGCGAGAACCAGAAGCCGTTGTAGATCAACTCGGCATAGCGCGGGGCCAGCTCGTCCTTGAGATGCGCAGCGCCCCGGTCGAGCGTCAGCGCCTCGATCCCGCGATGCGCGAGATGGAGGATCGTGCCGCCGGGCGTTTCATACATGCCACGCGACTTCATGCCGACGAAGCGGTTTTCAACCAGATCGAGCCGGCCGATTCCGTGCGCGCGGCCCAGATCGTTGAGCTTCGCAAGCAAGGTCGCGGGCGACATCCCTTCGCCATTGACCGCAACGGCATCGCCGCGTTCGAAATCGATCGTGATCGTTTCAGGCGCGTCCGGCGCGTCCTCGGGATTGACCGTGCGCGAATAGACATACTCAGGCACCTCGGCCCACGGGTCTTCGAGCACTTTGCCTTCGGACGAGGTATGCAGAATGTTCGCATCGGTCGAGAACGGCGCTTCGCCGCGCTTGTCCTTCGCGACCGGAATCTGGTGCGCCTCGGCAAAGGCGATCAGCGCCTCGCGGCTGTGCAAATCCCATTCGCGCCACGGCGCGATGATCTTAATGTCGGGTTCGAGCGCATAATAGCCGAGCTCGAAGCGCACCTGATCATTGCCCTTGCCCGTCGCGCCATGGCTCACCGCATCAGCGCCGACCATCCGCGCAATCTCGATCTGGCGCTTGGCGATCAGCGGCCGCGCGATCGAAGTGCCGAGCAGATACAGCCCCTCATAAAGCGCATTGGCGCGCGTCATCGGGAAGACATAGTCGCGGACGAATTCCTCGCGCAGGTCGTCGATGAAGATGTGTTCGTCCTTGACACCCATGAGCTTGGCCTTGGCGCGCGCGGGTTCGAGCTCCTCGCCCTGGCCAAGATCGGCGGTGAAGGTGACGACCTCGCAGCCGCAGGTCTGCTGCAGCCATTTGAGGATGACGCTGGTGTCGAGCCCCCCCGAATAGGCCAGAACCACGCGCTTGATATTGGCCACTTCACATCCCTTTCGATTCGTGGTGCGTTCTTAGGGGGCCGACTCGGGAGCGCAAGGATGGCCGAGATCAAGACCAGGCCGACGCCGACGAGCGTTGCCGCCTTTATTGATGCCGTTGACGATCCGCTACGCCGTGCCGACGGCCAAACCGTCTGTGACATAATGACGCGGATCAGCGGCGAGCAACCGCAAATGTGGGGCCCGTCCATCATCGGCTTTGGCAGCTATAACTATAAGTACGACAGTGGCCACAGCGGGACCATGTGCCGAATCGGCTTTTCGCCGCGCAAGGCCGAGTTGGTGCTGTATGTGCTGACCGGAGCCGACGCCGAAGCCGGGCTGCTTGCGCGATTGGGCAAACACAAGACCGGCAAGGCATGTCTTTATATCAAGCGGCTTGAAGACGTCGATTTAGACGTGTTTTGCGACCTGATCGTCGTGGCGCTTGCCGACATGAATCGCCGCTATCCGAAGGATTGAGCGCGCATCTGCGTTTAAGCTTTATACTTCTGCGACCGGGCGCCTGCGCCGGGTCAGGAAGCTGGAAATGGAGACTTTACGATGAAGCGTTACATGTTCGCCGGTACCCTCGCCATGATTGCTATGCCCGTGCTTGCCCAGATAACGCCCGCCAAGCCAGTAAAGCCTGCGATGGGAGCTAAGGGTCGCGCAGAGGTCGAAGCGCGGGTTAAGGATCGCCTCATCCGGATGGATACAAACCGGGATGGTGCGGTGTCCCGCGACGAGATGCGCGCATATGCCGAGACGGCAAGCAAAGAGCGTCGCGCAGCCATGTTCACGGCCATGGACGCCGACAACAACGGCTCAGTCAGCCGCGCTGAGTTCGACACGCACGGCGATCAGCGCATGGCGATGCGCGGGCAGGGCAAACGCGAACGGCGCATGGCGATGTATGCGATGAAAAGGTTCGCCGACGCTGACGGTCGCATCGTGATTGCCGACGCGGTGAGCAAGGCACTCGCGCGCTTCGATGCCGCCGATGCCAATAAGGACGGCACGCTGACCCCCGAGGAACGCCGTGCCGCGCGCGAGGCGATGCGCGCGAAATGGCAGGCGTCGCGGAGCTAGCCCAGAAGCCCCAGCGCGAGCAGCAGCACGAGAAAGGCGCTCAGGACGACGGCGGCGAACAGGACGAGCGCCGCCGTCCGCAACAGCCCGCCGATGCGGCCAACGCGATATGCGCCGCGGAGCTGCTTATGCATGTGCAGCGGCGGGATGATGAGGGCTGCCGGGACCGTGATCGAGTCGGGCACCCCGGCGTAGCTCAGCGCAGTCAACGTCACGACAAGGAAGAGCATGAAGGTGAGCGAATACGTCACGAAGACCGCGTGATCGTAAAGCTTGAACGCACGCCGCCACGCAAAGAGCAGCCAGACAAATGGAACCGACAGCGGGATCAGCGCCCAGCTATATTTGTAGGCGCTCGACTGAATTTTGTAGAGAAACAGATTGGGATTGGCGATCACCTTGTCGCGCAATTTTGCAAGCTGCGGCACGTCAGTTTTCAGATTGACGCCATCTATTTTCGGTGTGCTCGACTGGATCGTGCGCGCAATCTCCAATCCCTCGCGAAACTCGGCGAGTTCATCGGCCTGCTTCTGAAGGTCGGTCGTGTCGCTGCCGGTCTTGCGGGCGGCCGCGATCGCCACGTTGAGCTTCGCCTGTTCGGCGTTGAGGTGCGCGCTTACCTTGGCCGCGTCGGGCGCAGTCGGGCCTTTGAGGTCGCTCGGCAAGTCGGGCGAGTTCACCTCGCCGGCCAGCCCGCCGACGACCGCGAACATCAGGAACACTGCAAACAGGAACAACGCCAGCGGCGAGACGAACTTGGCGCGTTCGCCGTGGATGTAGCGCCGGGTCAGCGCGCCGGGCTTGAACGCGAGCATCGGCAAGGTTCGCCAGACCTTGCCTTCGAAATGAAAGACGCTGTGCAGCAGATCGTGCGCATATTCGTGCAATGTGCGATGAACATGCGCCTTTTGCCCACAGGCGTGGCAATGCGCGCCGATAAGTGCGGTGCCGCAATTGAGGCAGTTCGCGGCGGTGCCATGACCTTCGCCATGTCCGGGTTCGACCGCGCGTGCGATGACTGCGCCGGTAGCCGCATCGCCAATCGCTTCGAACCCCGTCGCCATCGCTATCGACCCCGGTATTGCCCCTCCGCCACGGCCATATAGTTGCGCGTAATCGGCAGTGTGTCGCGCCGCCGCGCATATTGCACCTGGAAATTGCACATCGACCCGCCCTCGAACGAGGTTGCGGCACCGGCAAGGTAGAATTGCCACATCCGGTAAAAGCGCGCGTCGTAAAGCGCTTCGATCTCGCCGCGGTGCGCGACGACGCGCTTGTACCATTCGCGCAGGGTGTGGGCGTAGTGCAGCCGCAGCGTCTCGACATCGGTGACGATGAGATTTGCCTTTTCGCTCGCGGTCACGATTTCGCTGAGCGAGGGCGAATAGCCGCCGGGGAAGATGTATTTCGCCGTCCACGTATCGGTGACGCCGGGCGTGCCCATCCGGCCGATCGTGTGCAGCAGCATGACGCCATCATCGGTCAACAGATTGCGGCACTGCTTGAAAAACGTCGCATAGGATGCCGGGCCGACATGTTCGAACATGCCGACCGAGACGATCCGATCAAAAGGTCCAGTGACCGCGCGATAGTCGATCAGTTCGAACTTCACGCGATCGGCGACTCCGGCGGCGACTGCCCGTTCGCGCGCGACCTTCAGCTGCTCCTCGCTCAGCGTCACACCGACGACGTCAACACCGGCAACGCGGTTGAGATAAAGCGCCATCCCGCCCCAGCCGCAGCCGATGTCGAGCACGCGCTGTCCCGGCTTCAGCGCGAGCTTGGCGGCGATGTGCGCAAGCTTGGCTTGCTGCGCGTCCTCGAGCGTCTGGGTTGCCGGATCAGTCCAGTAAGCGCAGCTATATTGCCGGTCGGCATCGAGAAACAGATCATAGAGCCGGTCGCTCAGATCATAGTGATGCGCCACATTGCGCTTCGATTTGCGCGCCCAGTTCAGCCGATCGACGCGGCGGATGAGCCCGTTCAGCCCGCGCCGCCAGGCCGCCGCGTCCTTGATGATCCCGCCCTTCTCCCATGGATTATTGTGATAGACGAGGCCGACCATATCCATGATGTCGCCGTCCTCGACGATCAGCCGACCGTTCATATAGGCCTCGCCGGCGCCGAGGTCGGGGCGCAACGCAATATCCCGCGGAATGCGTGCGTCGGTAAAGCGCACGGTGACGTCGGGCCAGCCGGGCGTCGGCGTGCCAAACGTCTTTGCCACGCCGACATGATCAATGATCGTCAGCGTGCCCTGGCGGATCGCGGCGGTGATGAAACGGTCAAAAAGCGTCATGCGTGCGCCGATATCGCGCGATTATGCGCCTGCATACCATTCATAACCGGCGGCATCTTCCCAATACCCGCCCTTGCCGCCGTAAACGCCGCCGAGCGCCGCGACCGCCTCGATCCGCTGGACATATTTCGCGTGCTTGTAGCCCAGCTGGCGTTCGACCCGCAGGCGCAGCGGCGCGCCGTTCGCGACCGGCAGCAGCGCATCGTTGAGCGCCCAGGCGAGCATCGTCTGCGGGTGCATGGCGTCAACGAGATCGATCGATTCATAATAGATCGCGCCATTGCCCATCCGGTCGGCGCAATGAAAAACGATGAACTTCGCTTGCGGCATCAGCCCGGCGCGCTCGAGCAGGGGCTTGAGAGGCGCGCCGGTCCACTTGCCGATCGCGCTCCAGCCCTCGACGCAATCGTGCCGCGTGATCTGTGCGCGCGGGGGCATGCGCCGCACTTCGTCGATCGGGATCGCCTGTGGGCGCGCGACCAGCCCGTCGATCACCAGCCGCCAGTCGGCAAACCCATTCGCCATGTGACCGGCATAAGCGTCACCTGCGGGCATCCGCGTGCCATTGGCGCGAAACACCGGCGAGCGCTGGCTGGGCGCAAATTCCTTGGCGAGCGCATTGCGGTCCTGCAGCAGCCGATGCAGCCCGTGATTGCCTTGCTCGGCGGTCATGAGCAGCGCCCGGAACGACGGATCGTTGCCGAGTGCGTCGCACCCGCTAAGCAGCCCGCCCGCGCCAACCATAGCGCCACCGATCAGCGCGCGCCGCGTGAGGATCGTGCTCATGCTGCTTCTCCTGCGAGGTCGTCCTGGGCCACGGCCTTCCGGTCGCGCGGGATGCGGAATTTGCCCGTAATCATCGAACGCACCTCGTTATAAGGTCCCGCCAGCACGACGAGCAGCAGATGCACGACGATGAACACGGCGACCAGCCCCGCGCAGATGAAATGGATCGAGCGCGCGCTCTGGCGGCCACCGAGCAGGTCGATTGCCCAGCCGGTTAGTGGCGACATCCCCGGCTGCAGGCACAGGCCGGTGAGGATGAGGAGCGGGAAAAGCACGAATAGCACCACAATATATGTGAGCTTTTGCAGCGTGTTGTATTTGAGCGCGGCAGCCCCGGTCGGGAACTTGAGCTGCGCGTGGTGCACGACTTCTTCGACCAGATGTTTCGGCGAAAGCTCGCCGCGCTGCAGCGTGAGGTCGCGCTGGAGGTGGCGGTTGATCAGGCTCACGATAAGATAGGCGAGAAAGCCAAAGGCAAAAATCCAGGCAAAAAACAAATGCCAGTGACGCGCGAGCGCGAGATTGTAGGTCGAAGGGATCGTTGCCCAGCCCGGAAAGCGCGGCGGATCGAACCAGCTGGCATCGAGGTTTGCTCCGTAATGCCCCCAATACAGATGCGGATGCGCGTTCGAGATCATCAGTCCCGACATGATCAGCACGACGATCGCGACCGCATTGATCCAATGCCACAGCCTCGTGGAGATGCGATGCCGCTTGACGAGTTCGCCGCCACGCACTGCCCCCGGATCCGGATTCTCGTTCATGCCGCCTCCCTCGCGTCAGGCCAAATGCCATTGGAGATACGCGACACTGCGCCGATCGGTTACCGTTTAGCCATAGGCGCGAACAAAAAAAACGATCGTCGTGGCGAGCGTGACTGCCAGCGTCCACCAGCGGATCGCGCGCGGCGGCAGGCGCTTGCCATAACGCGCGCCGGCCCAGCCCCCGGCAATCGCCCCGGCCAGCATCGGCAGGCACAGCTCCCAGCGCACCATGCCCAGCGCGATGAACACCATCGCCGCTGCCGTGTTGGCCACCGCCAGCATCAGCGTGCGTGGCGCCATCAGCTGGTGTGGCGGAACGCCCGCCAGCAGGCCGTAAGTCGCGGTCGTCATCATGCCCACCCCGCCGCCGAAATAGCCGCCGTAAAGCCCCAGCAGCGCCTGCGCCACAACGAGCGTGCGCGTGCCGATGGTCACGCGCTCATGCAGCCAAGCCGCCGCTGTCCGCCCAAAGGCGATGGCCAGGAAGGCGATGACGAGCAGCCAGGGGATCACGAGATCGAAGGTCCGCGTCGGCGTTGCCACCAAGAGCAGGCTGCCACCGAGCCCCGCGACAAACGTGATCGCTGTCAGCATGCGGATCGAAAGCCCGCCCAATGGCTGCAACCCGTCACGGAACCCCCATGCGGCCGACATCGCCCCGGGCTGCAGCGCAACATTGCTCGTCGCGTTGGCCACAGTTGCGGGCAGACCCAGCGCAATCAGCACGGGCATGGTGGCGAAGGTGCCGCCGCCGGCCAACGCATTCATCGCGCCGCCGACCAAGCCCGCGCCTGCCGCCAGCAGCGTCGCCTCGATCACCTCCGATAGCCGTCCGCGAATGCCCAGCGCAGCGTGCTCGCCATGCCGAAGGTCGCGATATCGACCGCAGGCCGCGCAAGGCGCGAGGCGCGCAACCCGTGCATCGACCGCGCCCAGGGCGGCAGGAGATCGATCGCCGCCTGCCCGAGCAGCCCCTGCACCGAGGCGACTTTGAGCGAAGTGCCGCCGGCCTTGAGGACGATCTCGGCGATTTCGCGGCTGCGCGCATCGGCCGACAATTCGGGACGGAACGAGGCAATGATCGCTTCGGCCTCGTCGCGCGTCACCGGCACCGGATCGGCACCGAGCGCAAGCGCGACCGGCGCGACATCGGCGAAATAGGCGTCCTGATCGGCGGCCGACATCCCCGGCTCGCCGAAGCGCCGCCATGCATCGAGAAAGCAGATCGCCCCTGCGACGTGAATCCACGCGAGCAGCCGGGGATCGTCGGCGACATAGCCGACGCCATCGGGCCGCGTGCCCGTGACATGCGAATGGATGCGGCGGACGCGCGCGATCGCAGCTTCGGCATCAGCGTGCGCGCCATAGGTCGTGACCGCGAGGAAACGCGCCGTGCGCCGCAGGCGCCCGAGCATGTCCTTCCTGAAATTGCTGTGGTCCCACACGCCCGCGAGCGCCGAGGGGTGCAGCATCTCGAGCAACAGCGCCGCCACGCCGCCGACCATCATCGTCGTCACATCGCCGTGCACGCGCCACGCGACCGATCCCGCCGGGATAAAGGGATCGACCGCGCGCTGCACCGGCGTCTCGTTGCGTGCGCTGTCATTGAACAATGCGCGGACCTCGCCGACCAGCGACTGGCGAAAGCGCTCGACGATCATGCCGGGATGGCCGCCTGCTTTTCCTCGGCCAGCCGGTCAAGCTCGGCGCGCGACTTGCGCTCGCTCGACGTCTTGAGTTGCCCGCACGCCGCATCGATGTCGCGGCCGCGCGGCGTGCGCACCGGTGCCGAAATTCCGCTTTCGAACACGATATTCGAAAACGCCTTGATCCGCTCGGGCGTCGAGCACTCATAGGCCGCGCCCGGCCAGGGATTGAACGGGATCAGATTGACCTTGGCGGGCAGTTTGTAATGCTTGATCAGGCGCACGAGCTCGCGCGCATCGGCATCGCTGTCGTTCTTGTCTCTCAACATGACATATTCGAAGGTGATCCGCCGCGAATTGTTCGCCTGCGGATAATCGGCGCAGGCCTGCAGGAGTTCCGCGATCGGGTATTTGCGGTTGATCGGCACGATCTCGTCGCGCACTTGATCGGTAACGGCGTGGAGCGACACCGCGAGGTTGACGCCGATCTCGGCTCCGGCACGCGCCATCATGGGGACAACGCCCGACGTGCTCAGCGTGATCCGCCGCTTGGACAGCGTCAGCCCGTCGCCATCCATCACGATCTTCAGCGCATCGCGGACGTTGTCGAAATTATAGAGCGGCTCGCCCATCCCCATCATCACGATATTGGTGAGCAGCCGCGCATCCTGCGTCGAGGGCCATTCGCCAAGGCTATCGCGCGCGAGCATGACCTGGCCGACGATCTCGCCCGCGCTCAGATTGCGCACCAGCCGCATCGTGCCGGTATGGCAGAAGCGGCAATTGAGCGTGCAGCCGACCTGGCTCGACACGCACAATGTCCCGCGGTCGGCATCGGGGATAAACACCATTTCGTAATCCTGCGCGTCCGGGCTGCGCAGCAGCCATTTGCGCGTCCCGTCGCTCGAGACCTGCGCCTCGACGATCTCGGGCCGCCCGACGACGAACCGCGCGGCGAGCCACGGTTGCTGCGCGCGCGCGATATCGGTCATCAGCGCAAATTCGGTAACGCCCCGAT
This sequence comes from Sphingomonadaceae bacterium, assembly GCA_046153865.1. Taxonomy (GTDB): domain Bacteria; phylum Pseudomonadota; class Alphaproteobacteria; order Sphingomonadales; family Sphingomonadaceae; genus Sphingomonas_O. Next base: position 85,773 of record JBJXFA010000071.1, on the reverse strand, counting down.
TATAGACCCAATGCCAGATTTGCTTGGCACGCAGCTTTGCCGCCTTCGCGTCGAGCCCGGCCGCCTCGAGCGCCGCGCGAAGTTCGGCCTTGCTCAAGCCGACGACATCGACACGCCCATCGGGGCGCAGCGCCATGTCGCGCGCTAAGGGGACGGGATCGATGTGGCCGGGGATCTGCATGGGGAGTTAGTTCAATCGTTTCCGAAAGTGGTCCCCAAAAGCGGTTACCAAGACACCCCCGGTAAAAAGGTTTTGCAGCTTTGCCAGCGCGTCACCGCTAAGCCAGTGCCAATTCTCGGGTGCCAAAACATGATACAACCATGTCGCAGAAATGGCCATTCCGGCGATTGCCAAAACCCACATTGCAGCAATCGCGATCTGCTCCCAATTATCTTTAAAGGCCTTGCCGCGATGATAGTCATCGCTGGCTGCTTGCGAGGCAAGCTCATCGACACTTTTGCCGCTTGCCAACTGCTTCGCTTCGTTGGCCGGCTGCCCATTTTCATGCTCCACCGCCGCTAACTCGGTGGGCGGCATTGGAGCAATCTTCTTCGTCTGTGCCTCAGTTGGCGGTTGCGGCACGATTCTTGTCCAACCGCCGATAATGGTCCTCAATCAGGTCTATTGGAATTACACGACCAAAGGAGCCGATCTCGTAAATCTGAGACCAGGGTGTGCCCTTGGCATGCGTTATGCGAGATAATGCCATGCCAGACAAACTGCCATACAGGTCGTAAACTTGCTCAATTATGTCGTCTTCAACGAGATCAAGAACCTCGTGATCATTTACTACTGAAATTGGTTCAGACACCGAATTGCCCTTATAACTTCGTAGCTTAGCGTATAGTGCAGGAATGACCGGGCCATACTGCCACGCTTGCACCTCGTCACTTACCAAGGGTCGGCCATGAAGACCAAGCATCCATCCATGCGCAATATATACTAATTTGAGAAGCTGCATCGGCGTCAAGCTGTCACCGCGAGCCTCAGCAAGCTGAAGGAAGCGGTTGGCAACCACTAGGCTACTTTTCATGCTTTCCTCCTTATAATCCGGAGTCAAATCGTCCCCGGGATCGGCCTTGAGCTGATGTCTGCTCGTGAGAGCGCCTCAAGACGTACTGCCGGGGACGGGATGGCGTAGATATCGTGCGATTGCATAAAAAGTCAATGAATACGCAACAATCCGTTCTCACCGCCGCGCGCACCCGAGCGCCGCTGCGTCCATCGCGGTTGCCGCGCCCTTGAGCGCATAGGTTTCGGCAAAGCCTGCCCCGGTCGCGGCACTCGTGCTCACGCTCATCGCGGGCGCGCTGCGCATGGCGGCGACGATGGCGGCGTCGGCGCGCGGGTCGGGGCTCCAGGCGTCTGCACCGCTTGCCACCAGCGTGAAGCGGCGCGCGCCGATGCTGAGTATGACAGGGGCATCCGCGAGCTTTTCGCGGGCAAGGCGGATGTGGAGCTGGCCGCGAACGCCGGCCTGCGGCCAGGTGGCGACACTGGCGAAACTGCGCCACTTACCGCCGCTCCGGCGCACCGGCTCGGCAATCGCAAAACAGCGCAACGGCGCTTCATCGCGGAACGCCCCCCAGCGTTCAAACGTGCCAAGCGCAGTGCGCGCTTCGGCGGGCGTGGCGCACAACGCCGCCAGGATGAACACGCGCTTCACAGCTCCGGCGCATGGCCCGATCTGTTGCCCGATTGCAACGCTTTTACCTGTTTAGCTGAGGTTCATGAAACAATGTTGCGCTGCGGCTATTCTCGTTGCGATCGATCGGCACAATGTCGATCGCTCGAGTAGGAGTTGCTTATGCGTACCTTCATTCTCGGCGCCCTGTTGGCGTCGACCGTCGCCGTGCCCGCCATGGCGCAGGAATCCGCGCCCTTCACCGGCCCCTATGTTAACGGCATCATCGGATACGACACTGTCAAAGGCGGCGAGGACGATCTCGACGACAGTCGTGACGGCGTTCTTTATGGTGGTCAGCTTGGCTATGATTTTCAGCTCGGCGGCGCCATCGCAGGCATCGAAGCTGAACTCAGCGATTCGTCGACACGTGCACGTGCTTCGGACGTGACGGACGGGATCACGACAAACGCGAGCCTGGCGGCTGACCGTGATCTCTATATCGGCGCGCGCATCGGCTTCGCGGTTGCGCCATCGACGATGCTCTATGCCAAGGGCGGTTACACTAATGCCCGCTTCAAGTTTGACTTCAATGACGGCACGACCGCCTTCAACGAGGGACTGACGGCGGACGGCTACCGCTTGGGTGCCGGGATTGAGCAGAAGCTCAACCTCTTCGGGCCGAGCGGCTTTGTGAAAGCCGAGTATCGCTACTCGAACTACAAGAACCTCGATATCTCGATCGGCGACGACGAGATCGACGATGTGAACATCGACGCGGACCGTCATCAGGTGCTCGTCGGCGTCGGTGTGCGCTTCTAACGCGCCGCGCTTATCGGGTTGACAAGAGGGTCGGGGCGCTTGCCCCGGCCCTTTTTTGTGTTCATTAGGTCGTCATCAAAGCACGATTGCGCACCGGGGGATTTCACCAGCAATGAAGGCGACCATCGAACGCAGCATCCTGCTCCGGAGCCTCGGCCATGTTCAGTCGGTGGTCGAGCGGCGCAATACGATCCCGATCCTCTCGAACGTCTTGATCGAGGCGCTGGACCCTGGCCAGGGCGGCGGCATCCGCCTGATGGCGACCGACCTCGATCTCCAGATCCTCGAAACCGTCGATGCCAATGTCGAGCAGGTCGGCGCGACCACGATTTCGGCGCACACGCTGTTCGATATCGCCCGCAAGCTGCCCGAGGGCAGTCAGGTGTCGTTTGCCGCTGCCGAGGGCAAGATGGCGGTCAATGCGGGCCGCGCGCGCTTCAATCTGCAGACGCTGCCGCGTGACGATTTCCCCGTCATCGCCGAAGGCGAACTGCCGACGAAATTCGAACTGCCCGCCGCGACTCTGCGCCAAATCATCGACAAGACACGCTTTGCGATCTCTACGGAAGAAACGCGCTATTATCTCAACGGCATCTTCATGCATGTGGCGGACGATGTGCTGAAGGCGGCGGCGACCGATGGTCACCGGCTGGCGCGCGTGACCGTGGCGCGGCCTGACGGGGCTGAAGGCATGCCCGACGTTATCATTCCGCGCAAATGCGTCGCGGAACTGCGCAAACTGCTCGATGAGGTCGACGGCACGGTCGAGGTCTCGCTGTCGTCGACCAAGATCCGCTTCGTGCTCGGGCACGCCGTGCTCACGAGCAAGCTGATCGACGGCACCTTCCCCGATTACAGCCGGGTGATCCCGACGGGCAACGACAAGCTGCTGAGGATCGATCCGAAGAGCTTCATGCAGGGCGTCGACCGCGTGGCGACGATCGCCAGCGAAAAGACCCGCGCGGTCAAAATGGCGCTCGATCGCGACAAGATCACGCTTTCAGTGACGAGTCCCGAAAACGGCACTGCGGCCGAGGAAGTGCCCGGCGATTACACCGCGGCGGGCTTCGAAATCGGCTTTAACGCGCGCTATCTGATGGACATCCTCGCCCAGGTCGAAGGCGATACGGTCGAGGTCCACCTTGCTGACGCCGCCGCGCCGACGCTGATCCGCGAGAATGACAAGGCAGCAGCGCTCTACGTGCTGATGCCGATGCGGGTGTGACCGCTATTTGATCGGCACGACCCGGCCCGCCGCCATGACGTAACGGACGCGCATGATCGCGGCGATGTCGGCAATCGGATCGCCTTCGACCGCGATCAGATCGGCCGCCTTGCCGGGCGCGAGCGTCCCCGTCTGCTCCGCGATGCCGAGCAATTCGGCGGAGTCCTTCGTCGCCGCGACGAGCACCTCGCGCGGCGTCATCCCGGCGTATTTGACCATCAGCGCCGCTTCCTCGCCGTTGCGGCCATGTTCGAAGACCCCCGAATCGGTACCGAAGGCGATCTTTACCCCGGCCCGCTTCGCGCCCGCGATCTGCCTGCCCCACACGGCCACCGTCTGGCGCGCCTTCAGTTCGACCGGCGGCGTGAAGATACCCTTGCCCAGCCGGTCGTTGAGTCCGGTGAATGCCATGAGCGTCGGCACCATCCACACGCCCTTGGCCTTCATCGCGGCAAGCCCGGCAGAATCGGCATAGGTGCCGTGTTCGATCGAGGCGACGGCTGCTTGCGCCGCTTCCTCGATGCCGCGCGCGCCATGCGCATGGGCCGCGACCTTGAGGCCCAGCCGCCCTGCCGCTTCGGTGATCGCGCTCAACTCGGCGGGCGTGAAATGCCCCTCGAGGCCGCGACCCTGCTGGCTCAGCACGCCGCCGGTCGCGGTAATCTTGATCACGTCGACGCCGCGCTTTGCCATGCGTCGCGTCGCCTCGGCGCAGTCGGCGGCTCCTGAACAGACATTATCGCCCGCAAGTGCGCGATTGACGCGCTCGTTGAAGCCCGAGACGTCGCCATGCCCGCCAGTGATCGAAATCGCGCCGCCTGACGCCAGAATGCGCGGGCCCGGCAGCAAGCCGTCGGCGACCGCGTCCCGCAAGGCCAGCGACGACGCACCGAGCGCGCCCAGATCGCGCACCGTCGTGAAGCCCGCGCGCACCGTCACCAGCGCGTTCTTGGCGCCGATCAGCGTCGCGCGCTCGTCGCTGTCGACGACCGCCTCCTTCCAGAACGGGGTGTCGGGCTCAATTGTCAGGTGCACATGCGCGTCGATCAGCCCGGGCATTACCGTTTTGTCGCGCAGATCGACAACGGTCGCACCCGCAGGCGCGGTCGCGCCGTCGTCGATGCGAACGATCTTGGCGTTCTCGACGATGACCGTGGAGGGCCCGCGCGCGGGCTGCGCGGCGTCGGTGATCAGCCGTCCGGCCTGAATTGCGAAGGTTTCGGCGTTCGCTGAGCCTGACAGCAGCAGGACCGCGATAGCGACGCCACGTCCGGACATGTTCGTTCCCCCTGTTTGCGAGCAGCCTAGCGGCGCATCGGCGCGCATCAAGTCACCATCCGCTGAAGCGTTGCAAGCCGGTCAGCCTCGGCGGCGGGCTTGTCGGTCCGGATCCGGTGGATGCGCGGGAAGCGCATGGCGACGCCCGATTTGTGCCGCTTGGACGCGTGCACCGAATCGAACGCGACTTCGAGCACGAGCGTTTTCGCCACTTCACGGACGGGTCCGAATTTGGCGACGGTATTTTGCCGCACGAATGCGTCGAGCAGCTTGAGCTCGTCGTCGGTCATGCCCGAATAGGCCTTGCCGACGGGCAGGAGCTCGCCGGTGTCGGTCCAGCAGCCGAAGGTATAGTCCGAGTAGAAAGACGACCGTTTGCCGCTGCCGCGCTGAGCATACATCATCACGCAATCGGCGGTGAGTGCGTCGCGTTTCCATTTATACCACAGCCCTACGCGCCGACCGGCGACATAGGGGCTGTCGCGCCGCTTGAGCATGACGCCTTCGATCGCCGCGTCGCGGGTCCCGGCGCGGATGGTTTCGAGTTCGGCAAAGTCGACCGCGTCGATAACGGTCGAGAGATCGAAGCGCGCGGGATCGAAGCGGCGCATCGACTGTTCGAGCCGGTCCCGGCGCTCGAACCACGGCAACGCGCGCACATCCTGCGACCCGTCGAACAAAATGTCATACAGGCGCACGAATGCCGGATAGTCCGCGCGCATTTTCGCTGACACGGTTTTGCGCCCGAGCCGCTGCTGGAGCGCATTGAAGCTGGCGGCCTCTCCGCCCTGCGCGGTGCCGCGCACGAGAAGTTCGCCATCGAACACACCGTCGACGGCAAATGCCTCGGCAATGTCGGGAAAGCTGCCGGTCACGTCATCGCCGCCGCGGCTGAAGAGTCGCACTTGCTCGGCAACACGCACCAATTGGACGCGAATCCCGTCCCATTTCCACTCGGCGGCATAATCGGCGAGATCGACGCGCGAGTCTTCGAGCGGGTGGGCGAGCATGAACGATCGAAACACCGGCGTATCGATCGCAGTCGGCTGCGCGCGCCGCCCCTCGGCCCAGTCGAACAGCTCGGTGTAGGGCGGAGCCAGTCCGTGCCACACCTCCTCCACCGCCTCGACATCAAGCACGAACGCCTGCGCCAGCGCGGTCTTGGCGAGCCGCGCCGAAACGCCTGCGCGCAGGGCACCGGTGGCCAGTTTCAGCAGCGCAAAGCGCGCGTCGCTGTCCAACCTGTCAAGCAGTTCGGCGAGCACTGCAGGGGCATCGGCACGCGATAACGTGGCCAGCCTCGCGACGATCGCACCCAGCGATAAATCGGCCTCGCCAATAACCACGCGCGCTGGCCAAAGCAACGCGACCGTCTCAGCGGTGTCCCCGACATAATCGCGGCTCATCCGAAACAGCACCGGATCGACACGTTCCTCGATGAGCGTGCGGACCAGCGCCGGTTTGATCGCGGGCAGATCAAGCGAGCCGGTCAGCCCTGCCAGCGCCAAACCGCGATCCGGGTCCGGCGTCGTCTTGAGATAGTCGCCAATCAGCCGCAATTTGCCGTTGCGCGACCGGGTGTAGATCAACCGGTCGAGCAAGGTGGCAAATGCGTGCATGATCGCGGGCTTACGCCGCTTGTGCGGCCTCGAACAGGAACCATGCGCGCTGTTCGGCTTCGTCGGTCCAGTTGTCGATCACCGCCGAGGTGGCATTGTCCTTGGCGTCATCGGCGAGGTCTTTGGCAGCACGCAGCGCTTCGATGAGGTGCAGATTGTCGTCACGCAATTCGGCGAGCATGTCCTTGGGCGCGACATAATCCTTGTCGTTGTCGCTCAGCGTCTGGTGGCGCGCGATGTCGCCGATCGAGCGCAGCGTCACATTGCCGGTCTTGCGGATGCGCTCGGCGATGAGGTCAGTCGTGGCGAGAATCTGCGTCGCCTGATCGTCGAACAGCAGATGGTAGTCGCGAAAATGCGGGCCCGAGACGTGCCAGTGAAAATTCTTGGTCTTAAGATACAGCGCATAGCTGTCAGCGAGAATGCCATTCAGGGCATCCGCGACACTCGATACGTCATTCGTCGGCAGGTCTGTCGGGGTCTTGAGCTTCGATTCGGGGGACTTCGCCATATGAGGGCACTCCTTCGTTGCGGCTCCATAACCAGCCAGCCGCGATTTCGGTCCGCCGCGATATCGGAACCCGTCAAACGAGGCGCAATGCCATCAGGCCGACAATCAGGCCGGCGAGGATGAGGACTCCACCCATCGCCCGGCGAATGCTCGCAAACCGCATCAGTGGCGCCGAGCAGGCAGCGATGCCCAGCCCCGCCATGGCACCGATCGCGCTGCCTATGGGGGCCGCGAGCCATGCCGAAAATGCAAAGGCCATGAACGGTGCTGACGATCGCCAGATTGCCAACAGCGACGCCGCTATTCCAGGCGCAACTGGCGACGGCCTGCTCGCGGCAAACTGATTCGCTCCACCGAATATCAGCGCCAGCGCGAGCAGAAGCAGCCCCGCCCATGGCGTCATGGTGGGCGCAATCAGCGCACCGCCGACCGCCGCAGCGGCGACGGCGGCGCCCGCGATGGCGGCGATTAGCAGCGGATGCGAGGTGCGCCCCAAGGCGGTTGCCCGCCCACCCAGTTCGGCAAGCAAGACTGCGACAAGCGCCGGGATCAGCGCGTTCACGCTAAGCTAGCCGTGCAGCCGCAACCCGACCGAGGCAAGATAGGCGCGCGACGCCTCGGCGTTGCGCTCCGCACTCCAGGCAGCGTCGCTCATCGCTTCGAGGAACGGCAGAACGATCGTCGCACCGCCTGAAGCCGCGATCGCGCTTTCGAGGCCGCGCGCCAGGTCTGCCACCGGCACGAAACCGTGATCGCGCGCCACGCGACGGATATCGTCCACCGCAAAGGCGAGGCCTCCGGGCTTGAGATGCGGAAGTTCGGCCGCCAGCCGGTCAATCCGGGCGCACAGGTCTGCCCGCACGATTGCTTCCGCTTCTGAACCCGGTGCCATGTGTCGCTATTCCTTTGCACCCGCGACTTTGCACCAGCGCAGTTCAACGCAGCGTTAACGGCGCGCCCGCTTGACTTTGGGCACACTGCACGTCATTCGCCGCCGCTTCCCGGACATCCGCGTCCGTCACCCGATTCGAGAGTTTACAGGTCATGGCCAAGCCGACCACCGTCAAGATCAAGCTCGTCAGCACGGCTGACACCGGTTTTTATTATGTCGCGAAGAAAAATCCGCGCAGCCCGAACACAACCGAAAAGCTCGTTTTCCGCAAATATGATCCGGTCGTGCGCAAGCACGTCGAGTTCAAGGAAGCCAAGATCAAGTAACCAGGACCATGTCCCCGGCGAGGCTGCGGACCGTTTCGATAAAGCGCAGCAGCGAAATCGGCTTGGAAACATAAGCGTTGGCACCAGCCGCACGTATGCGCTCCTCGTCCGCCTTTCCGGCGTAGGCTGTGACCGCCATGATCGGCGTGGTGCACAGATCGGGATCGGCGCGGATCGCAATCGTGAGATCAAGCCCGGTGACATGCGGCATGTGAATGTCCATCACGATCAGGTCCGGCCGGAAGCTGCGCGCCAGCCCCATCGCCTCGCGCCCGTCTTTTACCGGCTCGATTTCGTAGTCATGCGCGCGCAGCAGATCGCAGAATAATCGCAGATTGAGTTCGTTGTCCTCGACAACGAGTATCTTTCTTGCCACGCGACCCGCCTTCATTGCCCCCGATTCGGTGAATAGGCCATGCCCGCGCCCGACACAAATGCTGCTCATGCCACCGCGTTGCGCGCGCTCGTCTGGACATTGCAGGACAGTTCGCGGTCCGAACGGATGCTGGCGCTGACAGGGCTTGACGGCGCGGCGATTCGCGCGCGTATCGAGGATCCTGCGCTGCTCGGCGCGGTCATCGATTTTCTCGAGGCCCATGAGCCTGACCTGATCGCCTGCGCCAAAGCGATCGAAGTCAGCCCGCTCGATCTTCTGGCCGCAAGGACCGCCTTATGACCCGCCCGCTGCTGATCACCGATTGCGACGAGGTGCTTCTGCATATGGTAAGCCATTTCGGGGCCTGGCTCGACGAGGATCACGCGATCGATTTTGCGATGACCGCAACCGACTTTGCCGGGTCGCTCACGCGCCGCGACTGCGGGACGGCGCTGGCGCGCGAGGAGGTCTGGCCGCTGCTCGACGGCTTTTTCCAGACCGAAATGGACCGGCAGACGCTCGTTCCCGGCGCGGCCGAGGCGCTCGCGCGACTGTCCGAGACCGCCGACGTCGTGGTCCTGACGAATTTGCGTGACGAACATCAGGAGGCGCGGGCAGAGCAATTGCGCGCGCTCGGCATCGAATTTCCGGTGTTCACCAATCAGGGCGGCAAGGGCGAGCCGGTCGTGCGGATCGTTGCGCAATATGCCCCGAGCATCACCGTTTTCGTCGATGATTTGCCGCAGCATCACAATTCGGTGTCGCGCCACGCGCCCGACGTGTGGCGGCTGCACATGATTGCCGAGCCGATGCTGGCCGAGCGGATGCCGCCCGCGCCCGATGCGCATGCCCGCATCGATGACTGGGTCAGCGCCTCAGCCTGGATCGCCGATCGCTTTGCCGGCAAGCCGCTCTAGCGCCCGCGCGCGACCGATCAACGGCAGCAGCGAGGCCATGTCGGGGCCGTGATCGCGGCCCGTCAGCGCGCGCCGCAGCGGCATGAACAGTGCCCTGCCGGTGCGCCCCGTTGACGTCTTGAGCGCAGCCGTCAGCGCGCGCCAAGGGTCCGCCGCCCAGTCGATCGATTTGGCGACCGCAGCCGCCTCTGCGAGAAATTCCGCATCAGCCGGATCGCGCATGACCGTAATCGGCCCTTCGACGACTGCCCACCAATCGGCCGCTTCGCCGACGATTTCGAGATTAGGCCGAATGACCTCCCACGCATGCGCATCCATCCCGGCGGGCAGGCGATCTGCGACCGCGCCATAACCAAGGCCGTGTACGATCTTGGTGTTAAGCGCTGTCAACTCTGCAATGTCGAATTGCGCGGGTGCCCGACCGAAATGGGCAAAGTCGAGTCCCTCGATCAGCGGCGCGGTCGCCTGCATCGGCTCGACCGGCTGGCTCGTCCCAAGGCGCGCCAGCAGCGCAAGCACGGCCAGCGGTTCGATGCCCGACACGCGCAACGCATCGACCCCGAGCGCCCCGAGCCGCTTCGACAATTTGCCTTCCGAGCCCACCAACAGCGCTTCATGCGCGAAGGCCGGCGGCGGCGCACCGAGAGCTGCAAACATCTGGAGCTGGCTTGCCGTGTTCGAAACATGATCCTCGCCGCGCACGACATGCGTAATCCCCAGGTCGATATCGTCGATCACACTGGGCAGAAGGTACAACCACGAGCCGTCGGCGCGGCGTACAACAGGGTCGTTGAGCAGTTTTGGATCGAAGCGCTGCTCGCCGCGGATCAGATCGTGCCAGACGATCGGCGCATCATGATCGAGCCTGAAGCGCCAGTGCGGTGCGCGACCTTCAGGGACCGGCGCGTCCGGCGCGGGCCGCTCGTAAACCGGGGGCAGCCCGCGGCCAAGCAGGACCTTGCGACGCAGCTCAAGCTCCTCGGGTGTTTCATAGGCGGGATAGACGCGACCCGACGCCTTGAGCCGCGCGAACTGCGCCTCATAAAGAGCGAAGCGTTCCGATTGCCGAACCTCCGTATCCCATTCCAGCCCGAGCCATGCCAGATCGGCGCGGATTGCCTGAACAAAAGCCTCAGTCGAGCGCTCGGCATCGGTATCGTCGATCCTGAGCACGAATCGCCCGCCATGCTTCTTCGCCCACAGCCAGCAATGCAACGCGGCGCGGATATTGCCGACGTGGATGCGCCCCGTCGGCGAGGGGGCAAAGCGGGTGGTAACGGTCACGGTCGTGACATCGCCTCGATCGCATCGGCCCGCGCCGCCTTTACCAAATCGGCATCGAAGCTGACCAAGGGCAATTTGAGACGCTCGGCCAGTTCGAGATAGGCTGCATCGTAAATCGTAAGCCCATGCCGCTCGGCCAGCGCGTAAGTGCGCGACCAGCATTGGTCAGCGGTCAAACTATCGATGTGAACCGGAAGCTCGTCCAGATCGGCAAGCGTGCAGACTGCCTCGGCCGAAGTGGCACGTTTGCGCCGCACCCCCGAAATCAGCTGATTTGCCACCTCCAAGCGCCAATGGCTTGGAACGATGCAAGCGGCCTCCGCCAGCGCACCGGGCAACATTGCGAGCGATGCGTCGGCCTCGTCTTGAAACAGCAATGGTCCCATCACCGATGCGTCGATGACGAAGCGAATCACCGCTGTCCTTCCTTCTTCCAGGCGATCATTTCCTCCATCGTCGCAGTCCGACCTTCAGCACGCATTATCACACGCCTCGCGGCAAGCCGTTCGAGCGCTGCCCAGGCGCGCGCCTCGCGGTCTGCGTTGGTCAGCGCCGAGGACAGCCGAACGGCGGGCTTTCCGTGACGCGTGACGATGATATCTTCGCCGCGCTCGGCAGCAGCAATGTATTCAGACGCCTTGTCTTTGAAAACGGCGACAGGGACATGACGCATGGCTCGATCCTTTCAGGCCATAGATATAGCCAGAAGCAGCCAGCCGTCTATCCCGTGCGAAACGCATTCGTGATCGGGTAGCGGCGGTCGCGGCCAAAGTTGCGCGCGCCGAGCTTGACGCCGGGGGGAGCCTGACGACGCTTGTATTCAGCGATGTAAAGTAGTTTCTCGATCCGCGCGACGACGGAGCGATCGAAGCCGCGCGCGACAACTTGATCGACCGACAGCTCCTCCTCGACGAGTCCAAGCAAGATCGGATCGAGGATGTCATAGGGTGGAAGCGAGTCATCGTCGCGCTGATCGGGGCGCAATTCGGCCGAGGGCGGCTTGGTGATGACGCGTTCGGGCATGACCGGCGTCTGCGGATTGCGCGACAAGCGCGGGACATGCGCATTGCGCCAGCGCGCAATTGCGAAAACCGTCGTTTTGTAAGCGTCCTTGATCGGGTTGTAGCCGCCGGCCATGTCGCCATAGATCGTCGCATAGCCGACGCTCAGTTCGCTCTTGTTGCCGGTCGTGATCAGCATCGGGCCGAATTTGTTCGAGAGCGCCATGAGCGTGACGCCGCGAATGCGCGACTGGATGTTTTCCTCGGTGAGATCATAATCGGCGTCCGCAAAGCTGCCCGCGAGCATGCCGTCAAACGCCTCGACTGCGGGCGCGATAGCGATCGTTTCGAGCACGCAACCGATCATCGCCGCGCACGCTGCGGCATCGTCGCGGCTTTCCTGCGACGTAAACCGGCTGGGCAGCATGACCGCGCGAACGCGCTCAGGTCCGAGAGCATCGGCGGCAATCGCCGCGCAGATCGCCGAATCGATCCCGCCCGACAGGCCAAGCACGACCCCTGGGAAGCGGTTGGCAGTCACATAATCGCGCAGGCCGACGATCATCGCTTTGTAAATGTCTGCAGGGTGCTGATCCCACACGGCCAGCTCGCCGGGCAGGCAGTGCCAGCCGCCGGCGCGCCGTTCCCAGTGCGTTACGCGGTCATGCGCGTCCCAGTCGGGGAGCCGGTGCGCCATGCTGCCATCGCTGTTGAGCACGAAAGAGCAGCCATCGAAAACGAGCTCGTCCTGCCCGCCGACGCGGTTGAGAAATGCCAATGGCTTGCCCGTTTCGGTGACGCGCGCGGCGAACACATCGGTGGTCCGGCGTTCGTCTTTATCAATCTCATAGGGGCTGCCGTTGACCGACACGAACAGTTCGGCCCCCTGTGCAGCCAGATGTCCACAGACCTTGGGCAGCCAGGCATCTTCGCAGATCGGCAGGCCCAGCCGCACGCCGCGGAAATCGACCGGCTCAGGCAATGGGCCGGGCGCAAACACGCGCTTTTCATCGAACGTGCCATAGTTCGGCAGTTCGTGCTTGAAGCGCACCGCCGCAATCCGGCCCTGATCAAGCAGCGCGACCCCGTTGTAGAGCAAGCCGCCTTCGCGGAACACCGAGCCGACCAGCATTGCCGGACCCTCATCGCCGGTCGCATCCGCAAGCCGCGCAAGTTCATGCGCGGCGCGCTCGGCCAGCGCAGGTTTCAGCACCAGGTCTTCGGGCGGATAACCGATCAGCTGCAGCTCGGGAAACACGACGAGATCGGCGGCCAGTCGCGCGCGCGCCGCCAGCATCGCATCGGCATTTCCGGGCAGGTCGCCCACGCTTTGGGTCATCTGGCACAGGGCGATCGTCAGCCGGTCGGTCATGACGCTTCCCTAGCGGCCTTCGGGACACTAGGGAACGCCAGCGATGCGCGAATAAAGGGGTTGCCGCGCTATGAAGTTACTGACCGGGAACGCCAACCCGCCGCTGGCGCAGGCAATTGCCGATTATCTCGAGACGCCGCTGACCAAAGCCAGCGTCCGTCGCTTCGCCGACGAAGAGGTCTTCGTCGAAATCCACGAAAACGTGCGCGGAGAGGATGTATTCGTTCTCCAGTCGACCGGCTTTCCCGCCAACGACAATCTCATGGAGCTATTGATCTGCATCGACGCACTGAAACGCGCGTCGGCCAAGCGGATTACCGCCGTCGTCCCCTATTTCGGCTATGCGCGGCAGGACCGCAAGCCCGGCCCGCGCACGCCGATCTCGGCAAAGCTGGTCGCGAACCTGATCACCGTCGCAGGTGCAAACCGCGTGCTCTCGATCGATCTGCACGCTGGGCAAATCCAGGGCTTTTTCGATATCCCCACGGACAATCTTTTTGCAGCACCGGTCATGTCGGCGGACATTCAGGCGCGGTTCCCGCAGGACGAGCTGACGGTGGTCTCACCCGACGTTGGGGGCGTGGTGCGCGCGCGCACGCTGGCCAAACGGCTCAACAACGCGCCGCTCGCGATCGTTGACAAGCGCCGCGAGAAGGCGGGCGAAAGCGAAGTGATGAACATCATCGGCGATGTCGAAGGGCGCTTTTGCGTCCTGATCGACGATATCGTCGATTCGGCGGGAACATTGTGCAATGCAGCGGCGGCGCTGCGGCAGGCCGGGGCGCAGGATGTCGTCGCCTATGTGACGCACGGCGTGCTGTCGGGTGGCGCGGTTGCGCGCGTCGAGAGCTCGGAACTGAGCGAGCTGATCGTTACCGATTCGATCCAGCTGCCCGATGCGATTGGCACGGCCAAGAAGGTCCGCCCGCTGACGATCGCGCCGCTGCTGGGCGAAGCGATCAAGCGCATCGCCGATGAAAGTTCGGTGTCGTCGCTGTTCGATTGATTGCCCGCAGGGCTCTGGAAAACGGCGTCAGGCGACGGCTGCCAGCCGCACCGGCTCGATCTTTTTGACGTCTTCGGCATGCGCCCAGCACAGATCGTGCAGCGCCAGCGCGCGGCCATCGTGCGAGAGGATCGAAATCGGGCGGATCGGCTGATGGTCGCGCGCATCGACGAGCACCGGCGTTGATGGCGCACCCGCTTCCCACTTCTCGCCCCATTGGCGCAGCGCCAGCATCGCGGGGAGCAGTTCGGCCCCCTTTTGCGTGAGGCGATATTCGACCTTGCGGCGATCGTCGGCCATCGGCTCGCGAAGCAGGATGCCGTGATCGACGAGGCGGCCGAGGCGATTGGCGAGGATATTACGCGCGATGCCCAGCGTCGCCTGCATTTCCTCGAAATGATGCAGCCCGTTGAAGGCGGCGCGCAGGATCAGGAACGACCAGCGCTCGCCCATCGCCTCCAGCGCGGCAGGCAGCGCGCAGCACGCAAGCTCGCGAAGGTCTTCCTTCAGATGTCCCATCGGCACCGCATCCTCAATCCCTCAGATTACCGCAAATCCGCAGCGCTTCAAGCTGCAACATTTGGTGCTCTGCAGCAAAAGTTTCTAGTTGCAACTGGCAACGGGTTCCATTAGGTAGCCAATGGCAACTTAATTGGAAAGGGCCTTCATCATGGTTCGTAACCTTATCGCCGCCGCCACCCTCGCTATCGCCGGGATTGCGCATGCTCAGGCTCCCGTCGTCACTGCCGTTCCCGCCAATGCGATCAGCGGCAAGATCGTCGTCGGCGATGTGCTGTGGGCCTGCTCGGGCGCGGCCTGCACCACGGCGCGCATCACAGCGCGGCCTGCCATCGCCTGCGCGCAGGTCGTCAAGCAGATCGGTGCGGTGTCCAGCTTCGCCGTCGGTGAAACCGCGCTGAACGCCGAAGACCTCGCCAAGTGCAACGCGCGCGCCAAGGCGATCGCTGCGATGGCCGCCAACTGACTTTGGTTCCCCGTTCATCGGGCGGCCGCTGCTGCGTGCCGCCCGATCGCGGAGGCGAGCTATTTCGCGGCGCTCACCACCGCCACTTCAGCGGCCTGCGCCCCCAGATGCACCGATGGTGCCGTCTCCGACACAACAGCGACGCCGGGCAACTGCGGATCGAGCCGCACCAGCTCGGCGACTAGGCGCGCAATGCGCAGGCCATAGCGCCCGTAGGGCACGTTTTCGAAAACGAAGAAGCCGTCAAAGTCCGATTTGGCGCGCACCGCCACCCGGCCTTCGGAATCGACAAGCTCGAGATCGACGCCCTCGATGCTGCTGCCACCGCGCCGTACCAGCGTCCCATCGACATTGCCGGTGCCGACCAGCGGCAGCTCGATGACAGCGGCAATGCCCGGTCGCGGCGTCACGACCAGGCCCGAGGTTGACGGCTGGACGAAGGGATCGGGCAGCGACGAGCCATCGATGCCGAGCAGCACCGGCTGAAAGGCTTCGAGGCCATCGACAATGACTTCGCCGTTCGCATCGGACAGTGCGGTGACCGGGATGCGGCCCGCCGTCACCAGCGCGCCCTTTTCGAGCCGCTCGCCTGCATCGCGGCGACCATTGGCATTGGCATCGCGGTAAATGCGGACGAGCGCCGACCCTTGAGCAGCCAATTTGTCGGCGGAAAGGCGGACGGTGCGCCCGCTCCGCGGATCGGACCCGATGCTGAACGCGACGTTCAACCCGGCCGCGACCGAACCGTCGGTCGCAACCTCGCCGTTCGCCGAAAGCGCAAAGCGATCGAAGCGGCGGCTGTAGCCCAGCCCTGCGCGCCCACGCCCCAGCGCCTGATCATAGCCGAGTTCAGCACGCCATTCGGACGGGCGCAGCAGGCTGCTGCCCGCCGACCATTCGCCGACAATCGTTGCCGATTCGAAGCGCGCGCCCGCCGTCAATCGCCAACGCGCCTCGCCGCGCAACCGCACCTTGCCCAGCCGCGCATTGGCGAGCACGCCGGCCTGCATGACGCCAGGCGGGTCGGGGCCATAGGGACGATGCTCGCTGCGCCAGCTCAGATCGCCGGTGAGCGACAGTCGCTGCAAATCGGCCGAGGCTCGCGCGCCCAAATCGAGGCTCGATCCGCCATCGGTGCGCGTCGTGAAGCGGGCATCGGCGTGGACCGGAATACTCGACGCGCCCTCCCCGAAAAAGTGATCGACAGTGATGCTGTGCAGCCCCGAAACGCCGCGCAAGATGCGGTCCGATTGAAAACCGCCGCCGACCCAGACGGTCTCCACGGCAAAGTTGGTCTGGCCGACTTGTCCCAGCGCCTGACCGCGCACGGCGCGCCCGCCCCCGGCATCGACTGATGCGGAAAACTCGCTCAGCATCGGCCCGATTGCGCGCCGCAGCGCAACTTCGCCGAAGTTGCGCCGACCCGCGCCGTCGAGCAGCAGGCTATGCGTTGCAACCGCAAAAGAGGTTTTCGCATCGAGCCCGCGTTCGATGCCCAGCGTCCCCCGCCAGCCGCGCCGGCCGAACACGGGCGCGTTGCGCAGGCCGATCAGATCGCGGCCCTCCTCGGCCGCGCCCGCCCACCAGAAAGTCCTGCGCGGCGGGATGCTGTCGAGCCCGACCGGAACCGAGCGCACCTCGCGGCGGAGCTGGCCTTGTGGCCCGTAAAGCACGATTTCGAAGCGGTTCTGGCCATATTGCAGCGGCACATCGAGAAATTCGTAACGCCCGTCGGCCCGGTCATTGGCGAAACTCAGCAGCTGGCCATTGCGATAAAGCTCGGCATCCCAACCGCGCGGCAGCACGCCGCGAAAGTCGGTCCGGTCGAACTGTTGCGGTCGCTCGACCGGGCGATTGGTCATCACCGCCCCGCGCCCGACGCCCGATTGCGCCACCAGCGGCGTTGCATAGGACTGGACGTCGCCGACCGCGACATGCGTCGCGCCAAGTGGCAGTTTGCCCGCCGGATCGGTCCGGTAGGCACGGACACGCAGGTTCGCAGGCAGGCCCTCTCGCGTCGATGACAGGCGCGCGTCATAGGCTACCGGGCCGACTTCGCCGGCCGCGTAGAGTTCATATTGGGCATCGATCCGATTGCCGTTCGTCCGATCGCGAACGACCGCAGTCGAAGCCACGACATCGATCGACGGCGGCTTGACGCCACGATAGGGCGCGCTTGCCTTGGGCAGGCTGGCCAGATCGAACGTCACCGCTACCGAGGACACCCGCGCGCGCCGTTCGGCCGCCAGTTGCGGCGGCAGCTTGCGATCGGACTTGACGATGAGCAACGCATTGCCCGTATCCGCGACCAGCGTGACCCCGATCCAGCGCGACAGCGTCGAAACCTTGACGCACCAGCCCTCGGGCGTGTCGAAAATGTCGTCCGGCGCAACTTTGCGCCGCTGGTTCATGATTTGTTCTTCACCGGACACGCGGTCGATTGTGAGCGTGTGGCTTTCCGCAAACGCCCAGCCGGTCGCGCGGCGCGACTGTTTGTCGAGCCGGACGGGAATATCGAGCGCGATGATGGCATCGGCGAAATCGACGCAGATGCCGCTCGGCGTCGCATAACCGCGCACGCCATCGCCAAGGCGATACTGATTGAGCCGCACGTCGAACAGTTGCGCATCGTCGGCATTCGCGCGCCAGCCCTCGGCAAGCGCGGGACCCGCCGACGCGCCGACGGCAAGCGCCGCAAGCGCCCGGCCCAGCTGCTGAAGGAAATGCGGCATGATGCGCCCCGCGGCGACCCTGCCTAGCCGACGACACCCTGAAGCGCGGCGATCGTGCCGCCGCCGGTATCACTGTCCTCGAGATATTCGACCGTGACCGGGCCGCGAAGTTGCGCCGCAACTTCGGGCGAGACCGGCAACGTGACGGTGCGCGTCGCAACCTCGGCATAAACCGCGATCCCGCGCGCTTCGAGCAGCGGCTTGGCCACGCCCTGACGCGTCACGCGGATTCGGCCATAGACCGAGCGATCGCCCGCGCGCGCCAGCGTGAACGCAAACGCCGGCCCCTCTTCGGTTTGCACGACCTTGGGATCGGACAGCGCGGCCGTCGCTTTCAGCGCGCCCTTGCGGACGATGATCGGGATCGTGATGCCATAGATCGGCGTGATCGCGATCGACAGTCCCTCGCGCGCTTCCCCGACCGGGACGGGAGCCGCCGCCTCGGGGATCGCGCGAAACAGCATGTGCGCCCGATATTCGCCATCAGGCAAATCGGCGGGCGGCCGCACGCCGATGCGGATCGCCTGCGGCTGATTGGGCGGCAACACGACCCGGCGCGGCGCATGGGAGATCATGGCCAGCGTGCCTTGCTCGCGCGCGGTCGCGGTCGCGGCCTCAACGTCTTCGAGTTCGCCGGTCGCCGTCATGCGCTTGAGTTCGAGCGAGATGCGATAGGTCGCAGGCGTCGCGCCAACATTGTTGAGGATCACTTCGGTGCCCCGCGCGCCATCGAGCACCACCCGTGTCGGCGCAACGAGAAGATCGCCCGCGCCATGCGCCGGTGCGGCGATCACGGCCGCGAATGCGAAGGCAGCCAGCGGCCGCGAGCTTGAAAACATGAGTCTGGTCCTTGCGGCCCTGGTCGGCCGACGGCGCATACTGCCCCGGCGGGGTTGATTTTCCGTCAACCATCCCGGCGGTCCGGTCACGAAAAAGCCCGCCGGTCGCAAAACCGGCGGGCCTTCCCGTCAAGCCATGATGGTGAGCATCGGCTTACTGGTAGTTGACCGTCACGGTGAAGGTGCCGAGATAGGCGCCGTCGGCCTGGTTCGCGCCGACCGCCAGAACGCCGCCGACATTGAAGCTGTCAGTGCCGTCGAGCGTCATCGGGCCTGCCGTTGCGGCAAGTGCGGCCGTCATCGTGTTCGCACCCGATGTCAGCGTGACCGTGGCGTCCGACGCGAGCGTCACGACCTGGCCCGTGGTGCCGAGGATCGAGAAGGCGGCGGGAGCTGCAGTGCCCGTGCAGGTCAGGCCCACGCCGCAGACGAACACGCCGCCCGGTGTGATGCTGACCGTCGACGCGGCAGCGCCGGTGACGATCGTGGCGAAGTCGAGATCGGCGGTCTTGGTCACCGTGATCTGGCGCAGGATCTGCGCACGCGCGTCGGCAGTTGCCGTGGCAGCCTGTGCGCCGTTGGCGGCAAAAGTGGCGGCGGCGACAGTTGCGGCCAGCGCGGCCTTAGTGAAACGGTTGGTCATGTTGGTCTGGTCCCCAAATGTGAAAGCGCGCAGCCCGACAGTTGCCCGCCTTCGTGCCCTGCCGCATTGGGCCGAGCACCGTTCAAAAGTTCCTTCGCGAACTGGTGAACGCCGCGGAAAGACTCTTTTCGGGGCTACCGATACTCGACGGTCACCGGAATCCGGCCGCGAAAGTCGCCCGCCTGACCACTGGTGACGACCAGACGCCCGCCGAAGAAAAAGCGCAAGCCGCCTGCGGGATCGAGCTGCGGGTCGGGCGGCAGATCGGTGCGCAGATCGGTGATTTCGGCAATGCTGCCATCGGGCGCGGTCAGGCGGATCGAGGCCGGGAAAACGACGCCGACGCGGGCGAGCGGTTCGCCGCTGAGCCGCGCGGTTCCCTTCAGCCCGATCCCGCCCAAGTCGTCGAGCCCGACGACCGTCCGCACGCCGCTGCGCTCGTCGATGCGGATCGTGCCGCCGCCGCGCCCGGTCTGCGCCGCGCGGCTGAAATCGAGCCCGGCTTCGATCTCGATCGTGAGCGGGCGCTGGGGTGCCTCGACCGGACGGACTGGTGCGGGCGCACAGAGACGGCATTGCGCCATAGCCGACGACGCCTCCAGCAAGGCCAGCGCGGCGAGCGCGATCGTCAACCGGCGGTTCATCAGCGCGTTGATAGCGAAGCGGCTTTCAATGAAGCGTTAAGCACCCCATATCGCGCGCATTGCAACGAAAGATCGGCGTGCCTGGACTTCCCCGCATCGTTGCAATCGGCACCGCCGTTCCCGCGCATGACATTCACAAGGCCTTCATCGCTTTTGCGGCCACGCGGCTCGAAGGCACGCGCGAGGAGGCCGTGTTTGCGCGCATGGCCGCGCGCTCGGGCATCGCATATCGCTGGTCGGTGCTTCCCGTTGGCCAATCGCCGGTCGAACCGGGTGGGTTTTACGCTGGGCATTTCCCCGGCACAGCGGCGCGGATGGCGCTTTATGCCGAGGCCGCGCCCGAACTGGCGCTGGCGGCCATCACGTCGCTCGGTCCGGTCGATGACGTCACCCACATTGTCGTTGCCAGCTGCACGGGCTTCGTCGCGCCGGGGATCGACCAGATCCTTGCCGCCCGGCTGAACCTTGCGCCAACCGTGGAGCGCACGCTGATCGGCTTCATGGGCTGCTATGCTGCGGTCACGGCGCTGAAGGCTGCGCGCCACATCGTGCGCTCCGAACCCGATGCCCGCGTCCTCGTCGTCACTGTCGAACTCTCGACACTGCATCTGCAGGAGACGACCGCGCTCGCCCCGCTGCTCGCCATGCTCCAGTTCGGCGACGGGGCCGCCGCTGCCTTGGTCACCGGCGACGGCGCAGGGCTGGCGCTCGACAACCCCTTCGCCGCCACCCTGCCCGCCTCGGACGATCTCATCCGCTGGGACATCGGCGACACCGGCTTTGCGATGCACCTGTCGGGCGAAGTGCCCGCGCGCATTGCCGATGCGCTGGCCGATCCCGTTACGCGCGCCGCGCTGACCGGCGGCATCGATGCGCAGGCGGTCGAGGGCTGGGCGGTCCATGCCGGTGGGCGCTCGATCCTCGATGCCGTCGCGCACGGGCTATCCCTTGCGCCCGAAGCGCTGGCGGAATCGCGCGGGGTGCTCGAAGCATTCGGCAATATGTCTTCAGCGACGCTCATGTTCGTTCTGGCGAGACTGTTCGAAACCCGCCCCTCGCGCGGCGTCGCGCTCGCGTTCGGCCCCGGTCTTGCTGCCGAGGGGCTGGGCTTCGGGTGGACGCCGTGACGCTTGCGCAGCGCGCCATCGCCGACGAGCTGATGGATGCCGACGATCTCGACGTCGACACCTACACGGCAGTGGTCCGCGATCTGGCGAAGGTGAACACGGTCACGCTCGCCCGCCGCCCGACCTTGCGCTTCATCGACCGCATCGCGCCGCGCCACGACATGATCGCCGGCCCGATGCGTATCCTCGATGTCGGCTTCGGCGATGGCGACATGCTCCGCGCCATCGCGCACTGGGCCGCGCGCACCGGCTTTCCCGTCACGCTCGTCGGCATCGATCTCAATCCGCGCAGCGCGGTTGCTGCTCGGCGCTCGACTGCGGGTGAAACCGGGATCGACTGGTTAACCGGCGATTATGCCGATCTGGCCGGGCAGCACTGGGACGTTGTCATTTCGAGCCTCGTTGCGCATCACATGACGCACGGCGAGCTGATCGCCTTCCTCCGGTTTATGGACGCCGAGGCGCGCGCGGGCTGGTTCGTGAACGACTTGCACCGTCACGGTTTTGCGCACTGGGGCTTTCCGATCCTCGCGCGGCTCATGCGCTGGCACCCGATCGTCCGGCACGACGGGCGCCTGTCGATCGCGCGCAGCTACCGCCCGGGCGAATGGCCCCCGATTCTCGCCGAAGCCGGGATTGAGCGCTCGCGCGTCACCCGCCACTTTCCGTTTCGCCTGTGCGTCTCCAAGATCCGCTGATCGTCGGCGGCGGGCCTGCGGGGTCTGCGGCGGCCATCATGCTGACGCGTGGCGGCGTGCGCCCGCTCATCGTGGAGAAACAGCGCGCCATGGGCGACGCGCTGTGCGGTGGTTTCCTCAGCTGGCATACCCTTCGCAACCTCGAACGGCTCGGCGTGGATCTTGCCGCGCTCGGCGGGCATCCGATCGGGAGCGTCCGGGTGTTCGCCCGCGCGCACCAAGCGACCGCCAGCCTGCCTGCGAAGGCCGTGGGGCTGTCCCGCCGCAAACTGGACACTGTGATGCTCAGCTGCGCGCGGGACAGCGGCGCGGGGCTTGAAATCGCCCAGATGCGCCATGCCGACGAACGGCAGGCCGAAACGCTGTTTCTGGCGACGGGCAAATATGATCTGCGCGGGCTGGCGCGGCCCAGGCCTGCCGTCACCGATCCGGCGCTGGGATTGCGCATTCGTCTCGCCGCCCACCCGCGTCTGCACGCGCTGCTCGATGGCGCGATCGAGCTGCACCTGTTCGATCGTGGCTATGCCGGGCTGCTGCTGCAGGAAGACGGAACGGCGAACCTGTGCCTTGCGGTGCGCAAATCGCGCCTCGCCGAGGCCGGTGGCCAGCCCGCCGCACTGCTGGCGGCGCTCGCCAGCGAATGCCCCGCGCTCGTCGAGCGGATGGCGTTCGTCGAAACGCTTCCTGCGGCCGATGCCATAGCGGCGGTGCCCTATGGCTGGCGCGCGGCGGATACGACGCCCGGCGTCTTCAGGCTCGGCGATCAGGCCGCCGTCATCCCGTCTCTGGCGGGCGAAGGCATCGGCATGGCGATCGCGAGCGGCATGGCAGCCGCAGCAGCCTGGCAAGCGGGCGGGGCCGACGCGGCACCCGCATACCAGCGCGACTTTTACCGGCAGACGCGGCGGCCCGTCACGGTTGCGCGGCTGCTCTGGGAGCGCGGCGAGCAGCCGTTTTCGGCGGCTCTGGCCACGCGCGCCCTCGCCATCGCACCGGGCATGACGCGCCTGCTCGCCCGCGCGACGCGCATCGGCTATTGAAGCGCGCCGGTTGCTGCGCCATCTTCCTGATATGGACAAGATGGATCTCCCCGACGCCGAGTGGCGCAAGCGCCTGACCCCCGAGCAGTATCGCGTGCTCCGCGAAGGCGGCACCGAGCGCGCGTTCGCAGGGCTCTACGACAACAACAAAATGCCCGGCGACTATCACTGTGCCGGGTGCGGCACCTTGCTGTTCAAGAGCGATGCCAAATTCGATTCGGGATCGGGCTGGCCGAGCTTCGTCAAGCCCGCCGACCTCGACACCGTGACCGAGCACCGCGACGTCAGCCACGGCATGACGCGGATCGAGGTGCGTTGCGCGCGCTGCGACGGCCATCTCGGCCATGTCTTCCCCGACGGGCCGCGCGACTCGACCGGCCTGCGCTATTGCATTAACAGCGCGGCGCTGAACTTCGACGCAGCCTCGACTTGATCTGATTGAGGCGGGGTCGGGGGACTGCCCTCGCTGTCGAAAAGGGACAGTCCCCAAGCGGGGACAGTCCCGGTGCTCCGTCCCGGGCGCAGTGCTGAGCGCGCCACCCGCTTCATTGCACAGCAAGCAAACACGCCGTAAGCACCGCTGCGAATGGCCGCATCGCGTTCCTCCGGGTCCGGATCCCGTATCAAGCACTGGATCGGGCGGCTGTTCCGGGTCGGACTGGTCACGGGGCTGATCGGCATCATCGTCGTCGCGGTTGCGGTCGGCCTCGCCTATTCGTCGCTGCCCTCCTACACCGAACTCAAATCATCGCCGAACGGACAGATGGTGCGCGTCCACGCCGCAGACGGCACGGTGATCGTGTCGCTGGGCCCGAGTTATGGCGAATGGCTGACGATCGACCAGATTCCGCAGGCGATGAAAACCGCGATGATCGCCACCGAAGACCGCCGCTTCAACAGCCATTTCGGTGTCGATCCGATCGGCATCGCGCGCTCGTTTCAGGTCCGGCTGCAAAAAGGGCGCTTCACCCAAGGCGGCTCGACGATCACGCAGCAGCTCGCCCGCAATGTCTTCCTGACCAACAACAAGACCTGGGACCGCAAGGTGCGCGAGATCATCCTTGCGCTCGCCATGGAGCGCAAATTCTCCAAGGATCAGGTGCTCGAGCTTTATCTCAACCGCGTCTATTTCGGCGGCGGCGCTTACGGGGTGGATGCCGCGAGCCGGAAATTCTTCGGCCATCCGGCGGGCACGCTTTCGATCGGCGAAGCGGCGATCATTGCAGGGCTGGTCAAGGCACCGTCGAACTATTCGCCGAGCGCCGATGCCAAGGCGGCGGTGGGCCGCGCCGGGGTCGTTCTCGCGCTCATGCGCGAACAGGGGCTGATCACGGCGGCGCAGGCCGCAAGCGCCGATCCCGCCAAGGTTGCACTGGCCCCCGAACCCCGGCAGAATGCCGTGCGCTATTTCACCGACTGGGCGCTGCCGCAGCTCGACTCGCTCATCGACGAGGGCAGCGAGCCGATCGACGTCTGGACGACGCTCGACCTCAATCTGCAGAATGCCGCCGTCGGCGCGATCACCGCCAACACGCCGCGCGGCGCACAGGGTGCGCTCGTGTCGCTCGACCGTGACGGCGCCGTGCGCGCGATGGTGGGCGGCAAGGATTATCTGAACTCGATCTACAACCGCGCGACGCAGGCCGTCCGCCAGCCGGGATCGGCGTTTAAACTCTTCGTCTATCTGGCAGCGCTCGAATCGGGGCATCTGGTCGACGATACGGTCATCGACGAACCCGTGGATATCGACGGCTGGCAGCCGCGCAACTCCTCGCGGCGCTTTGCGGGCGAAATGGACCTGCGCACCGCCTTTGCCTATTCGGTCAATACGGTCGCGGCGAAACTGGGTGCGGAGGTTGGCACCTCGGTCGTGGCCGACATGGCGCGGCGCTTTGGCGTCACGACGCCGATCAATCAGCAGCCCTCGATGGTGCTCGGCACGTCGGACGCGCGGCTGATCGACATGACGCGCGCTTATGCCAGCGTCGGCGCGAACGGCGTGGCGGTGGTGCCTTACGGCATCATCAAGGTGACGACCGGCAAGGGCGAAGTCCTCTACCGGCATCGCAGCGACACCAGCCGCGTGCTCGTCGCGCCACAGGTGGCCGCCCAGATGATCGATCTGCTGCAGACCGCGGTCAACACTGGGACGGCGCGGGCGGCGCAGATCGGCCGCCCGGTCGCGGGCAAGACCGGAACGACCAGTTCGAACAAGGACGGCTGGTTTCTGGGCTTTTCGAGCGGGATCACTACGGGCGTCTGGATGGGCCGCGACAATGCCGATCCGATCCCGGGGCTACAGGGTGGACGCGCGCCCGCCCGTGCGTTTGCGCAGTTTATGCGCGTCGCGGTCGGCAAGCGCCCGATCGAGAAATTCCAGACCGAAGTGACACTGCCCGAATGGCAGCTCGAGCCCGACGAAGAGGCCTATTTCGGCGAGGCCGACAATGCGACCTTCTACGACGAGAATGGCAATCCCGTTGCGCCTGCCCCCGGCGTGGAGCGCGAGGGGCCGGTGAACCCCGATGTCGAGGCACCCGAGCGCTTCGATCAGTCCTGGGTCGATGGCGTCCTCGGTCGCAGTCCTGCACCGCAGCCGCGCGGACGGCCGCCGCCATCGCCCGAACCCGCCGCGCCGCCCGAGGACGACGTGGCGGACCCTCAGCCGGAGCGTCCGAACCAGTAAAGCCCTGCGCCGTGCGTCCGCAGCCAGCGGCGCGCCGGGGTGGGGTCGCTGCCGAACAACTCGCGGACCAACGCATGAAACGCCGGGCTGTGGTTCATATGAACCAGATGCGCGACCTCGTGCGCGACAGTCGCGCGGCGGACGAAGGCGGGCGCGAGGATCAGCCGCCAGCTGTAGCGGATGGTGCCGTTGCTGGCGCAACTCCCCCAGCGCGTGCGCGCATCGCCGACGCCCACCGTGCCAAGCGGCAGACCATGCGCGGTGGCCAGCGCGCGGGTTTCGGTTTCGAGTGTTTGAAGCGCTGCCCGTTGAAGATACCGCAAAATACGCTGCGGCATCTGTTCGATCGGCCCACCCACCAACAGCGTCCCGCCCACAATCTGCGGCGTTCGGGCATGACGCGCGGACCAATCCAGGCGGACGGAAGCGCCCGCAAGCTCAAACACCATCCCCGGCACGATCGGCTGCGCGACCGGCATCCGCGCCAGTTCGGCCTCGATCCAGCCGCGCTTCGTGATTGCCCAGGCCAGCGCCGGGCGCAGCGGGGCGCGCGGCGGCAGGCTGAGGCGGACGCTGGCGTCGCGCGGATCGACCGACAGGCGCAGGCCACGCGCGCCCGCGCGGCGGATCACAGTCAGCGGCCGTTCGCGCCCGCCGCCGCGAAACACGAGGTCAGAGGTCATCGCGATCGACGAGATGCATTTCGAGGTCGCCCGCGTCGGTTTCGGAAATCGTCCACCCGCGCACCGACATGCCCGCCTTGTGCACGCTTTCGGGATCGCCGGTGTTGAGGTGATGCCACGCAGGCAGCGGCTTGCCCTCGTGGCGCAGGCGATACGAACAGCTCGGCGGGAGCCAGTCGAGCGCATCGAGCTTGGCGGGCGTCAGCCGGATGCAATCGGGCACGGAAGCGTGGCGGTGTTTATAGTCCGAACAGCGCGCGCTGCGCCGGTCAAGCAGTCGGCACGCGACATTGGTCGGAAACAGCTCGCCGGTTTCCTCATCCTCGAGCTTGTGCAGGCAGCATTTGCCGCACCCGTCGCACAGCGCTTCCCATTGCGCGCGATCGAGCTTGGCGAGCGGCAGATCGTCCCAGAAACGCAGCTGGGCGGGCGCTAGCTGACCCATTGCGCAAGCTCGGCGGCGATCACATCGGCCGTGTCATCGTGCGAAATGAGCGCGATCGGCTTGTTGTCGGCGTCCATCAGATAGGCGGCGCGACTGTGATCGAGGATGTAGGACTCCTTGGGCTGGCCGGGGGGCAACGAGACGGCAACCCCGTAAGCACGCGTCATCGCCTCGATTGCCTTGGCATCGCCGGTGAGGCCGACCATGTCGGGCAGGAATTGCGCCGTGAAAGCCTTCAACTGGGCGGGCGTATCGCGCGTGGGATCGACAGTCACGAAGATCATGCGGACCTTGGATGCCTTTTCGGGGTGTTCCTGGCGGAACGCTTTCAGCCCACGCGCCAGATTGGCAACATCGGTGGGGCAGATGTCGGGGCAGAAGGTGAAGCCGAAATACATCAGCCGATATTGGCCGGGAAAGCTGCGCTCGGTGATCGTCTGGCCGTTCTGGTCGGTCAGTGCGAAGGGCCCGCCGATCCGCGCGCCCGCAAGCGGCGGCTCGGCCACGGGAGGGCTGCAGGCGACAAGCAGCAACGCAAGGGCAGGAATAAACTTGTTCATAGCCCCGCCAGCCTTGCGATGTTAGCGCAGGCTAAGCAAGTTCATGTGCGCACACCGATGGGGCTTTTGATGACAATGCGGCATTTCCTCACTTCGCTGGCGCTGGTCGCCGCGCTCGCCCCGGCGGCAGCCCACGCGCAGTTTTCGGACAGCTACACCTTCCTGAAAGCGGTGCGCGATGCCGATGGCGCGAAAGTCACGCAGATGGTGCAGAAGCCGGGATCGGGCGCGGTGATCCTGAACACGCGCGACAATTCGACCGGTGAGGCCGCGCTCCATATCGTCGCCAAGCGCCGCGATACCGTCTGGCTCAATTTCATCCTCGCCAAGGGCGCGAACCCCGACATCCGCGACGGCAATGGTGCAACGCCGCTGATGCTGGCGACGCAGCTCGGCTGGACCGACGGCATGTCGCTGCTGATCGAACGCCGCGCGCAGGTCGATCTGGCCGATGGCAGCGGCGAAACGCCGCTGATCCGCGCGGTGCGCAGTCGCAATCTCGCCGCTGTCCGGATGCTGCTGACCGCCGGGGCCAACCCCGACCGGGCCGACACCGCATCAGGACTGAGCGCGCGGCAGCAGGCCGAGCGCGATCCGCGCGCAGGCACGATCCTGACCGTCATCAAGGAAGCCAAGCCCAAGCCCAAGGCGCAATTCGGGCCGAACTGAACGCCGCTTTACGGGCGCGTAAAGCGCATTAAAGTCATCGCTCAGGAGAGCGCGATGACCCACCCCCGCCACCATGCTACCGCCAATCCCGACAAGCCCGCCGTGATCGTGGCCGAAACCGGCGCGGCGCTGAGCTACGGCGCGCTGGAGGCGGCGGCCAATCGCGCCGCACAGGCCTTTCGCGCGCTGGGTGTTTCGACGGGCGACACGGTTGCGCTGCTGCTCGATAACACGCCCGATTATTTCGCGATCGTCTGGGGCGCACAGCGAAGCGGCCTGCGCTACGTGTGCATTTCAACCCGACTGACGCCGGGTGAAATCGATTACATCCTCGCCGACAGCGGCGCGCGGCTGATGATCGCAAGCGCGGCGCTCGCTCCCATTGCCGAGGCCCTCACGACACCGCTCGACCGCTTCAGCCTTGGCGGGCGCCTGGTTGGCTTCCGTCCTTGGGAGGATGCCACATCCTCCGCGCCCGACACGCCGATTGGCGATGAAACAGCGGGCATGGCAATGCTCTATTCGAGCGGCACGACTGGGCGGCCCAAGGGCATCGTCCGCGACGCGCTGACGGATCCTGCGATCGATCATGTCACGCCGCTGATGATGATCGCGCACGGCTATTTCGGGCTCGGGCCCAACAGCATCTACCTCTCGACTGCGCCGATTTATCATGCGGCGCCGCTCGGCTGGACGATGACGGTGCATCAGTTGGGCGGAACGGTGGTCCTGATGGCGAAGTTCGATGCCGAAGCCGCGCTCGCCAATATCGCACGCTATCGCTGCAATGCGGGCCAGTTCGTGCCCACACATTTCGTGCGGATGCTCAAGCTGCCCGAGGACGTCCGCAGCCGTCACGACGTCACGACGATGCGCGTGGCGATCCACGCAGCCGCACCGTGCCCCGTGCCGGTCAAGGCGGCGATGATCGACTGGTGGGGGCCGGTGCTCGACGAATATTATGCCGGAACCGAAGCCAATGGCTTCACCGCGATCAAGGCGGCGGACTGGCTGGCGCGCCCCGGCTCGGTTGGTCGCAACATCGGCGAGGCAAGGCTGCACATCTGCGACGAGGACGGCACCGTCCTGCCGCCGCGCACGGAAGGGATCGTCTATTTCGAGGGGCCACGCGGCTTTGCCTATCACAACGACCCCGCCAAGACCGCCGAGAGCCGCAATCGCCATGGCTGGACGACGCTGGGCGATGTCGGCTGGATCGACGAGGACGGCTATCTCTATCTCACCGACCGCAAGAGCTTCATGATCATTTCGGGCGGCGTGAACATCTACCCGCAGGAAATCGAGAACCTGCTCGTCACGCACCCCAAGGTCGCCGACGTCGCGGTGATCGGCGCGCCGCATGCCGAAATGGGCGAGCAGGTCGTCGCCGTTGTCCAGCCCGCGAACATGGCTGACGCGGGCGAGGCACTGTCCGAAGAGCTGACCGCGTTCTGCCGCGCTTCGCTTTCGGGCGTGAAGACGCCGCGCCGGATCGACTTTGTCGAAAGGCTTCCCCGGCATGACACGGGCAAGCTCTACAAACGCCTGATTCGCGACGCCTATTGGGCAAAGGAAACACCATGACCGACCGCGTGACGATCACCATCGCCGACCAGATTGCCGACGTTCGCCTGACCCGCGCCGACAAGATGAATGCGATCGATCCGGCGATGTTTGCCGCCATCGGCGCGGCGATCGACAGCCTTCACGACCGGACCGACATCCGCTGCGTCGTCCTTTCGGGCGAGGGCCGCGCGTTTTGCGCCGGGCTTGACATGACGAGCATGGCGGCGGGCGGCTCGGGCACCGCGCCCGATCGCAATGCGCAAGGATCGATCCTGCCGCAGCACGTCACCTGGGGCTGGCGGCAACTGCCGATGCCGGTGATCGCCGCGGTCCACGGCGTCGCGTTCGGCGGTGGTTTCCAGATCATGAGCGGGGCTTGCATCCGCATTGCCGCGCCGGACACGCGCTTTGCCATCCGCGAGCTCTACTGGGGCATCGTTCCCGACATGGCGGGCTGGCCGATCTGGCGCGGACTCGTGCGCGACGATGTCTTGCGCGAACTGGTCTATACCGCGCGCGAGTTCGATGCCGCCGAAGCACTGCGCCACGGCTTCGTGACGCGCATCGCCGACGATCCGCACGCCGAAGCGATGGCGCTCGCCCGCACGATCGCCGCGCAAAGCCCGCACGCGATCCGCGCCGCCAAGCGCCTCGCCAACGCCGCGCACGACCTCGAGCCGCGCGCGATGCTCGCGCTGGAAACCGCCGAGCAAATCAGGCTGATCGGCAAGCCCAATATGATGGAACAGGTCGCCGCGCACATGGCCAAGCGGGCGGCTGTGTTTCAGGATTGAATGCTAACGCCCAAGAATTTTTCGCGAAACTCTGGCGGAAACGCCGTCGGCCCCCCGGCATCGGTATAGACCAAAGTCGTGTCGCAAGTCGCAACGCAGCGCCCTTGCTGGAACGCGCCCGACAGGATCGTCCAGCTGCGCGTGCCGATAGGGCCGATGCCGCTCGCGACGATGACGTCACCGGGATAATGCGCTTCGCCGACATAGTTGATGCTGACGGCCGCGATCAGCCAGCGGATGCCCTTGCCGCTGCGGTGCAATTCGAGCGCGCGGTTGAATCGGCCGCGTCCTTCCTCGAACAGCCCGGCCATCGACACATTGTTGATATGCCCAAGCAGGTCGAGATCGGCCCAGCGCGTCGGGACGATCGTCTCGAAGGGGTAGGTTTCGATCAGCAGGCGCGAGGGGTGCGGTCTGGGCATAGGGTTCCTACAACGAAGGCCGACGCGGGAGTAAATCCCGCGTCGTCAGTCGGGCTGATGCCCGCTGGCCGGCTTCGCGCGGGCGGCGAATAGCGCGCGCTATTCGTGCGCCGCGCTTCAGCGCGGAGCCATGCGGATCGCGCCGTCCAGCCGCACGTCCTCGCCGTTGAAATAGCCGTTTTCGATCATCGTCAGCGCGAGATGGGCATATTCAGGGGGCTGGCCGAGACGCTTGGGGTGCGGCACCTGCTGGCCGAGCGAAATGCGCGCAGGCTCAGGGAGCGCCATGAGGAGCGGGGTTTCGAAAATGCCCGGCAGGATGGTATTCACGCGAATGCCCTCGTTCATCAGGTCGCGCGCAATCGGCAGCGTCATGCCGACGACACCTGCCTTCGAGGCCGAATAGGCGACCTGGCCGATCTGTCCGTCTTCGGCCGCCACCGACGCGGTATTGATGATCACGCCGCGGTCGCCGTCGTCGAGCGGGTCGAGCGTCATCATGCCGGCTGCCGAGGCGGCGATGCAGCGGAACGTGCCGACGAGGTTGATCTGGATTACCCAGTTGAACGCATCCAAGGGAAAGCTGCGGATCGAACCGTCTTCCTTCGAGCGGCTGACGGTCTTCATCGCGTTGCCGACGCCCGCGCAGTTGACCAGGATGCGCTCCTGGCCGTGGGCGGCGCGCGCCTTTGCGAAGCCTTCGGTGACGCTCGCGTCCTCGGTCACGTTGACCTTGCAGAACGTGCCGCCGATCTCGGCGGCGAGCGCTTCGCCCTTGCCTTCCTGCAGATCGAAGATCGCGACCTTCACGCCCTTGGCGGCAAGTGCGCGCGCGGTTGCCGCACCGAGGCCCGAGGCACCGCCGGTGACGACGGCTGCGATGCTATTGTCCAATTTCATATTTTGCCTCCTAGAGCCGTTCGACGATGGTCACGTTCGCGATGCCGCCGCCTTCGCACATCGTCTGCAATCCATAGCGCCCGCCGCGCGCATCGAGCGCACCGAGCAGCGTCGCCATCAGCTTGGTGCCCGAAGCGCCGAGCGGATGCCCGAGCGCGATCGCGCCGCCATGGACGTTCAGGCGCGCAGGGTCTGCGCCCGTATGCTTGAGCCAGGCGAGCGGCACGGGCGCAAACGCCTCGTTGACTTCATAGAGGTCGATGTCCCCGATCGTCATGCCCGCGCGCTTGAGCGCCCGATCAGTCGCGAACAGCGGCTCTTCGAGCATGATCACCGGATCGCCGCCGGTCACCGTGAGGTTCACGATGCGGGCACGCGGCGTCAGCCCGTGCGCCTTGAGCGCGGCCTCGCTCACGATCATCACTGCGCTCGCGCCGTCGCAGATCTGGCTGGCGTTGGCCGCCGTGATCGCGCCGCCTTCCTGCAGCAGCTTGACCGAGGCAATGCCTTCGAGCGTCGCGTCATGGCGGATGCCCTCGTCGCTCTTGTGCGTCGCGCTGCCCTCGGGCGTCTCGATCTCGAGCGGCACGATTTCGCGGTCAAACCGCCCGGCCTGCGCCGCGGCGCTCGCCTTGCGGTGGCTGTCGAGCGCGAACTGATCGAGCTGGTCCTTCACGAAGCCGTGCTTCTGCACGATCATTTCGGCACCCATGAACTGGCTGAACATGATGCCGGGATAGCGCTCCTCAAGGCGCGGCGACTTGTAGCTGCCGAGGCCTTCCTTCAAGAACAGCATGGCAGTCGAGCCCATCGGTACGCGCGTCATGCTTTCGACGCCGGCGGCGATCACGATATCCTGCGTGCCCGACATCACCGCCTGCGCGGCAAACTGCATCGACTGCTGCGACGAGCCGCACTGGCGATCGATCGAGACTGCAGGCACGCTGTCAGGCAGGTTGGCGGCGGCGAGCACGGCATTGCGGCCGACCTGCCCCGCCTGCTGCCCGCCCTGCATCACGCAACCCATGATGACGTCTTCGACCAGCGCGCCATCGATCCCCGTGCGCGCGACGAGCGCGTCGAGCGTGGCTGCTGCCAGATCGACCGGATGCCAGCCCGCCAGCTTGCCGCCGCGCTTGCCACCTGCCGTCCGCACCGCATCAACGATATAGGCTTCGGCCATCGGACCTCTCCTTCTTTACGTGAACGTCAAGAATGACTCGCCCTGCCGCACGGCATCGCGCTAGGCAAGTGTGAATTGGTGCAGTTGCGGAGGCGGGGATGAACGTTCACGAGGCAGTGGCGAAGCGGCGCTCGGTGCGCGGCTATCTCGAAACGCCGATCGCGGTCGATCGCGTCCGTGAACTTGTCGTGCTCGCCAGCCGTGCCGCGTCAGGCGGGAACGTCCAGCCCTGGCATGTCGATATCGTCAGCGGCAACGCGCTCGCGCGATTGAAGGCGACAATGCTCGGCAAGCTGGCCAAGGGCGAGACCGAGACGCCCGAATACGAAATTTATCCCAAAGACCTGCCGTCACCCTATCGCGACTATCGCTTTGCCGTTGGCGAAGCGCTGTATGGCGCGCTCGGCATTCCGCGCGAGGACAAGATCGGGCGTCGCATGTGGTTTGCGCGCAATTTCGCCTTTTTCGGCGCGCCCTGCGCACTGTTCGTGACGATTGACCGGCGGATGGGCCCGCCGCAATGGCAGGACATCGGCCAGTTTCTTGCCACTTTCATGTTGCTTGCCGTCGAGGAGGGCTGGGGCACCTGTGCGCAGGAATGCTGGGCGGTATTTCCTGAAACCGTCCGCGAATTTCTTGAGACACCCGAAGAGCGCATGCTCTTCTGCGGCATGGCCATCGGCTTGGAAGACCCCGACGAACCCGCAAATGCGTTGCAGAGCGAACGGGCGGACGCGAAAGATTGGCTGACGCTCCGCCTCTAGCGACGATAGACCTCACGCCGGTTTCCGATCTGCACGACGGTGATCGTGACGACGGCATCGTCGATATCGGCAATGATGCGCCAATCCCCGACACGGTATTTCCAGAAATCGCCGAGGTCCTTGCCGCGCAGCGCCTCTCCGATGCTGCGCGGATCGTCGAGCGGTGCGACCCGGTCGCGTAGGAAGGTCAGGATGCGGGTTGCCACTTGCCGGTCAAGCTTGCGCAATTGCTTGGCGGCGCTGCCCGCAACCTCAATCCGCCAAGCCATACTCGGCCAGCAAGTCGCTCAACGGCACACAGGCCTCGGTTCCGGCGCGCACGCGAGCGAGCACTGCGGCTGAGAGATGCGCGTTTTCCAGGTCGTCAATATACTCGACAATGGCCTCGGTTGCATAAAACGTCTTCGAGCGCCCAGTCAGCGCCGATAGCGCAGCAAGGCGACCCTCAACTTCAGCGGGCAAGCGCAATGACATCGGCATGACTGAATATTATCACCGCGATACGCGTATCGCAAGTCAGTGGATTTGTCCGCCGCGCAGTTTTTTGACTCTCGTCACCACAAAAGCAATCACTGCCCCGATGCCAAAGCCGACCAGCCCTGAATAAACGACATCGGCGAGCCAGTGGAGAAAGCCGCTGCCGCCGCCGAACTTGGAGATGAATTCAGGTACGATATGCAAATTGTGCGTGATGATCTGCCCGCCGACCCAGATCATCGCCGCCGTGCCCAGCACCGACAGGAAGCGCATCACCCACGGCATGGCCTTGACTAGGCCGCGACCGAAGGCGGCGGTCGCCCGCTTGGTGGCGAGATGCACGCCCACATCGTCCATCTTCACGATCAGCGCGACCACGCCGTAAACGCCAACGGTCACGGCAACCGCGACGAGCGCAAGGCTCGCCGCCTGTCCCCAGATCGACTGGTCGCTGACTTCGGCCAGCGCAATCGCCATAATCTCGCCCGACAGGATGAAATCGGTGCGGACCGCGCCGGCTACCTTTTCCTCTTCGAGCAGCGCGCCGTCGGGCCCTGGAGCTTCGGGGTGCAAATCTTCACCCGCATGATGGCCCGAGAGCGCGTGAATGACCTTTTCGGCACCCTCGAAACACAGATAAGCGCCGCCGACCATCAGGATCGGCGCGATCAGGAAGGGCGCGAAATAGCTCAGCAGCAGCGCCACCGGCAGCAGGATGACGATCTTGTTGAACAGCGAGCCGCGCGCGATCTTCCAGATGATCGGCAGTTCGCGATCGGGCTTGAAGCCCGTCACGTAGCGCGGCGTGACGGCGGCATCGTCGATCACAACGCCGGCCGCTTTCATCCCCGCTTTCGACGCCGCCGCGCCGACGTCATCGATCGACGCAGCCGCAATTTTGGCGATGCCCGCGACATCGTCGAGGAGAGCGGCGAGACCGGATGGCATCCGGATCGCCTAGCAGCGATCAGAACGTAACCGCAAGCGTCGCCCGCGCGTTGATCGGGGCCCCTGTCGAAATGTTGTTGTCATTGTGCGCGACCGGGAAATAGCGTTCGTCGGTCAAGTTCTCGACATTGAGCTGCGCCTCGATCCGGTCGGTCAGCTTGTAAAACAGCGCGGCATCGAGCCGGGTATAGGCAGGCAGCACGACGGCGTTGCTGATCGAGGCGAACTGGCGCGCCTGATGATACAGCCCGACGCCAAAGCCGAATTTCGGCGTCAGATCATAGCGGCTCCACAGCGACAGCTGATGCTCGGGCACCTGCGCGACCTTGCGACCGACGGGTGCAGCGGTGGTCGTCGCGATGATCCGCGCGTCGGTGTAGGCATAGCCGAGCGCCACCTGCCACTGATCGGTCACGCGTCCGGTCAGGCTCGCTTCGAATCCTTCGCTGCGTTGCGCGCCGGTGAGCACGACTGTTCCGGCGACAGGCCCTGCCGCGCGTGTGTTCGTGCGGTCGAGCCGGTAGAGCGCCGCAGTGAACAGCAGCCCCGGGCGGAGCTGCCATTTCGCGCCGAGTTCGTAATTCTCGAACCTTTCGGGCGCGAGCGTCGCCAGCGACGCATCGAGGCTGGCGAACTGATCGCCGGATTGCGGCAGATAGGATTTGGTGTAGCTGACATAGATTGACGCCGCATCGAGCGGCTTCACCACGATAGCAGCACGCGGCGACCAGAGCGTATCGACCCGGTTGAACCGCTGGCCGGTAAACTGATTCTGCGCCGCAAGGTTGAAGCGATCGACGCGCAGCCCCGCGATCACATCAAGCCACGGCGTCACTCCGATCTGATCCTGAATATAGCCCGAGGCTTGCTGAAGCTGCGTATCGGCCGCGCGGTTGCTGTTGGCGGTCGGCCCCGCAACGAACGTGACCGGCGGCAGGACCGGCGTCGTCGCAAGCGTGATCGAGCGCCGCCGGTTCGCCGATGACAGCGGCGTTGCGAAAAACCCGTTGATCCGCTCGGTGCCGGTCGACTGGTCGGTGAATTCGGCACCGATCAGGATGACATGCTCCATGCCCAGCAGGTCGCGGCGCGCCTCGATGTTGGTCTGGCCGATCAGCGTGTCGCGCTTGAACGTATCGCGATAGGCTTCAATGGCGACCGTCGGCGTCGTGGTCGCACGATCGACGGGACCGGCGGGGAAGAGGTTGGTATAGCCCTTGTCGTAAGTGCCCCACAAAGCCTGGGTGAACAGCTTCGTGCGCGCATCGATCGCAAATTCGTTGCGGAAGCTGACAGTATGGCCGGTGAATCCGGTTCGGTTGACCGCGGCATCGCCGAAGAAACTCTGGTGAAAATCGGGATCGTCAAGCGGCCCTGCCGGATCGGAAATCGTCCCCGCGCGCGCCGAGGGGAGCCCGCGATCGACCACGCGCCGGTCATCGACATATTCATAGCCGAGCTGGACCCGCCCGCCATCGGCAAAGGTCGCGCCCGCCACCGGATTGATCCCGAAGCGATCGCCCGAATAGGCATCGCGGTGATTGTCGAGCCGTTCGTAAAAACCGTTGACGCGCAGCCCGGCGTCCGCGCCCGCAACGTTGACGTCGCCCGCCAGATAGGCTGAGCCGAAGCTGTCCAGCGATGCCGTCGCGCCATAGACCTGCTTGTCGAGCAGCACGCCCTTGCTGATCCGGTTGATGACGCCGCCGCCGCCGCCGCGCCCGAAGATCATCGCATTCGGGCCCTTGTGCACCTCGACCCGATCGACATTGTAGAAACTGCGGAAATACTGAACGTCGTCACGCAGGCCATCGACGAAGAAGTCGGCGGTCGTATTGTTGCCGCGCAGAGTGACCTGATCGCGGTGCCCTTCGCCCTGGCCCGATGACACGCCGGGAATCAGCCGCACAAGATCGGCAATCGAACGGATCGCCTGATCGCCGATCTGTCTTTCGGTGACGACGGCAATCGCCTGCGGCACATCGACGATCGGGGTCGCAGTCTTGGTGCCCGTCGTCGTCTCGATCGTCGCATAGCCGTCGATCCGGCCAGTCACGATGATCGTGCCCTCCTCAGCGTCCGCCGCAATGGCCACCGACCACGGCACGCACGCGATTCCGGCGAGCAACAGAAAACGACGCATGCAAACCCCTTTTGCGATTGTTTCGCAAGAGCAGCTACGACGCCGCCACTTGCGAGTCAATCGCAAAAGGAGGTTAAAGTTTGCGCCCGATCAATTCCTTCATGATCTCGTTCGTGCCGCCGAAAATCCGCGTCACGCGCGCGCCGCGCCACATTTTCGCGATCGGATATTCGTTCATGTATCCGGCACCCCCGTGCAGCTGGAGGCACTTGTCCATCACTTCCCACTGAATTTCGGTGTGCCACAGCTTGGCGGCAGCCCCTTCTTCGGCAGTCAGCTCCTTGCGCAAATGCCGCGCCAGCGCCCAGTCGAGATGCGCCCAGCCCACCTGCAGCTTGGTCTTGATATCGGCGAGCGTGAAGCGCGTGTTCTGGAAATCGATGACCGGCTTGCCGAACGCCTTGCGGTCGCGCACGAACGCCACCGTTTCGTCATAGGCGCGCTGTGCCGACGCCTGCGCGCCGATTGCGATCGAGAGCCGCTCCTGCGGCAGCTCGCTCATCAGATAGACGAAGCCCTTGCCCTCTTCGCCCAGACAATTGGTCATCGGCACGCGGACGTCTTCGAAAAACAGCTCGGAGGTGTCGGCCGCATCCTGGCCGATCTTGTCGAGATTGCGGCCGCGCTTGAAGCCCTCGCGATCGGCCTCGACGAGGATGATCGAGACGCCCTTCCACGCCGGTTGCACCTCGGTGTCGGTCTTCGCGCAGACGAGGATCAGATCGGCATTCTGGCCGTTGGTGATGTAGGTCTTCGATCCGTTGATGACATAATGATTGCCATCTTTCTTGGCCGTCGTGCGGATGCCCTGAAGGTCGGATCCCGTGCCCGGCTCGGTCATCGCAATCGCGGTCACGACCTCGCCCGAGACGAGCTTGGGCAGCCAGTGGCGCTTCTGCTCTTCGGAGCCATAGCTGACGATGTAATTGACCACGATGTCCGACTGGAGTGAAAAGCCCAGCGCAGTCCCGCCGTAGCTGATCTCCTCGTCGATGATCGCATTGTAACCGAAATCGAGGCCCAGCCCACCGTATTCCTCAGGGACTGTGGGGCAAAGCATGCCGACTGCGCCCGCCTTGGGCCAGATCGCCTTGTCGACGATCCCCGCTTCGTCCCACCGGTCGCTATGCGGCACGACCTCGGCCTTGATGAAGCTGCGCACCGACTGGCGGAACGCTTCATGATCTTCGGTGTAAACGGTGCGGGCAAGTGTATCGAGCGTCATCGGCGGATCCTTTGCGTGATGCCGCCGATCCATGCCGCGCTTTACGCTTACGTCAAGGTGCGATTAATCACACCGGGCAGTAGCGAAAGCGGCACGCCGCCGGTTCCGATCACGGCATCGTTGAACGCAGCGGCGTCGAAGCGCGCGCCCAGCCGCGCACGCGCCTCGTCACGCAGGCGGACGATCTCGTTGTGACCCACCTTGTAGCCGCACGCCTGCCCCGGCGACACGCAATAGCGGTCGGTTTCCGAGGTCATCGCTTCGCGGCCACGCCCGGTTTCGTTCATCAGGAAATCGATCGAGCGTTGGCGCGTCCAGCCCATCGCGTGCAGCCCGGTATCGACCACGAGCCGACACGCGCGGAACTGCTGCGCCTGCAGATAGCCGATGCGGCCGAACGGATCGTCCTTGTAGAGGCCAAATTCCTCCATCAGCTGCTCGGCATAAAGCGCCCAGCCTTCGGTGAACGCGTTGAAATTGAGCGTGGAGAACACCATCGGCACTTTGCCGGGAATTTCGGCAAGCACCGCGCCGTGCCAGGCATGGCCCGGCAGCCCTTCGTGCACCGACAGCGTGGGCAGCTGATACTTCGGCCACAGCTTGGTCGTCCTGAGGTTGACATAGTAAATCGCCGGGCGCGAGCCATCGAGCGCGGCAAAATTCATATAGCCGAGCGGCGCGCCGTCCTCGATGTCGGCAGGAACGCGCTTGACCTCGACCGGGGCCTTCAGCCGCATGTGCGACACCTGCGGCATTAGCGTGCGCGTGGCGGCAATCCGGCCCTCGATATAAGCGATCACATCGGCGCGGCCGGCCTCGGTGTCGGGATAAAGAAAGCGCGGATCGCTGTTGAGCCCGACGACCCGCTCGCCGACTGTCCCTTGCGTCATCCCTTGCGATTTGAGGATTGCATCGATCTTGGCCTTGATCTCCTCGTTTTGCGCCAAGCCGGTCGCGTGGATTTCGGCCGCGCTCAGCGTCGTCGTCGTCCCCAGCCGCAGCGCATAGGCGTAATAGGCCTCGCCCTCGGGCAGGCGATCGACGCCGGTCCGCTCGGGCGCGTTGGCCGTGGCGGCAGCGAACGCCGCAATCTGCCGGTCGAGCGCAGGATAGACGATCGTCTCGATCATCCGCGTGCAGCGCGCGCCCCAGTCGCCGCTAAGCCCGGCCGCTTTCGCGCGCTTCGCCAGCGAGGCGACCAGCGGCTGATCGCCCGCCGCGATCGCGCGATAGGCCTTGAGCTGGCCAAGCGCCTTGGCCGCCACGAAACTGGGCGGCATTACGCCGCGCGCCGCATCGCTGGCGATCTTGGCATTTTCCTGATCGAGCACGCGCCCGAACCCGGCGACGCGCGCGAGATAAGCCTCGGCATCGGCGCCGGTCTTGACCGGGTGCTGCGCGTTCAGAAATTCGGGGATCGAGCCGAGCGCGCCATTCTGCTGCGTGACGACATAGGGGATCGCCCCGCCCTGAAAGCCATCCTCCGCGCCACCGCCATAGAAAAACTTGGCCCCATCCTGCCCGCGCGCGGCAGCATAGTCGAGCGTATCCATGTGCAGCTTTTGCGCTTGCGTCAGCCGCCGCCGGTCGAGCTTGTCGATACGCGTGCGGATCGAGCCCATCAGCGCGGCCTTTGTCTCGCGCGCCTCGGGGCCGTAATCGCCCCATTGCGCGCGCAAAGCGGCGCGCTTGCCGACGTCGAGGCCAAGGCTCGTTGCGGTCGACGGCGTCATCGCCAGGATTTCGTCGCCCACCTTGGCCAATAGCGCATCGACAGGCTTTTTGGCGGCACGCGGCTTGGCGAATGCGGGCACCGCATAAGCCAGCGTCGCGGTGGATCCCGCAAGCCCGGCCACGAACTGGCGGCGATCGATCATCATGGTCATTTTGAAATTCTCCCGAACCTGTGCACGCACTCTAGCCACCGCACGGTCGCCGTCAAACCGGCGGCGCACGCCCGCGAAAAATGGTTAACACTTGGAGCACGATTGTCATATAAACGTCGTGGGCAGGCGATCGGGGGCGGCATGAACAGAGCACATTGGACTTTTGAACGCAGCTTCGGCGTGCATTTGACGCGCGATGGCGTGACCTTCTTTCATAATGTGCGCGGAACGCCCCGGCCCATCACGATCGCACGCGGATCGTCGCGCCGTTCGGTGCCGACGGTGCTCTGGGCATTGCCGCTGCTCGCCACCGCCGGGATCGCCGTCGCGCTGCCGACGTCACGGTCGCATCAGGCCGCTGCGCTCGATATCACGCTCGACACGCCGGTCGAACGCGCCAGTGCCCCGAAAACGCCCAGCGCGCCCCGCCTCGCTGTTGCACGGCCGCGTCCGGTGGTCAGCCAGCCAAAGCTGCCGCGGGACAGCGTGTTGACGCCCGCAGCCGATAACGCGCTGACTACGGCGATTGCCGCCGCCATGCGAACCGGCGAGCCGACCGACTGGCGTGACGACACGACCGGCGACAGCGGGATCGTCGTCGTCGGCACCGCCGATCCAAAAGGCTGCCGCGACGTCGTCGTCATGACCCGGCGCGCCGATGGTGGCATCGACAATGCGCCGCGCCAGGAATGCCTCAGCTGAACGCTGCAATCCCGGTGATCGCCCGGCCGAGGATCAGCGCATGGATATCGTGCGTGCCCTCGTAGGTGTTCACGGTTTCGAGATTAATCATGTGGCGGATGACATGATATTCGTCGGCGATCCCGTTGCCGCCGTGCATGTCGCGCGCCTCGCGGGCGATGGCAAGCGCCTTGCCGCAATTGTTGCGCTTGATGAGGCTGATCTGCTCGGGGCTCCACGTGCCCGCATCGATGTTCCGCCCCACCGCGAGCGCCGCCTGCAGCCCGAGCGCGATCTCGGTTTCCATGTCGGCGAGCTTTTTCTGGACGAGCTGGTTGGCGGCAAGCGGCCGTCCGAACTGATGGCGGTCGAGCGTGTATTGGCGCGCGCGCGCAAAACAGTCTTCAGCGGCCCCCATCGTGCCCCAGGCAATGCCGTAGCGCGCCTTGTTCAGACAGCCGAACGGACCTCCGAGCCCGCGACCACCGGGTAGCAGATTTTCCTCGGAAACGAACACGTCCTCGAGCACGATCTCGCCGGTGATCGAGGCCCGCAGGCTGAGTTTGCCCTTGATCTCGGGGGTTGAAAACCCGTCCATCCCGCGCTCGACGATGAAGCCGCGGATGCCGCCTTCGAGCTTGGCCCAGACGATCGCGAGATCGGCGATCGGCGAATTGGTGATCCACATTTTCGCGCCCGTCAGCCGGTATCCGCCTGAAACTGCGTCGGCGCGCGTCTTCATGCCGCCGGGGTCGGATCCCGCATCGGGTTCGGTCAGCCCGAAACAGCCAATCGATTCGCCCGTCGCCATGCGCGGCAGGAAGCGCTCGCGCTGCTCCTCTGTCCCATAAGCATAGATCGCCTCCATGCTGAGACCCGATTGTACCGATGATGCCGAGCGATACCCTGAATCGACGCGTTCGATCGCGCGCGTCATCAGGCCATACGCGACGTAGGAAACCCCCGCGCAGCCATAGCCCTTGATCGTCGCGCCGAGGAATCCGAGCGCGCCCAATTCGGTCATGATGTCCCGGTCGAAGCGCCCCTCGCGATTCGCCTCGAGCACGCGCGGCTGCAGCTTGTCCTGCGCATAGCTTTCTGCCGCGTCGCGGATCATGCGCTCCTCGTCGGTCAACTGAGCATCAAGCAGGAACGGATCGTCCCAGCGATAGGGGGTGAAGCTGGTTGCCTTGGGCGGGGAGTAATCGGCCATGGTCGCATACTTTCGGTTGTCGCTTTTTTCCTTTTGCCACTTTGCACAGCGCTTGGAAATGGTGGACCGTTGCGGGCCACAAAACCGGCGTTTGAAATAAAATTACAAACGAGGCATCGTCGCAAAAGGAGAGCCCATGGACCCCGATTCGCCGCGCCCGAACCTGCCGCCGCTCGCGCTCCACGTGCCCGAGCCGCGCTACCGACCGGGCGATACGGCTGATTTTTCGGATATCGTCGTGGCCCCGGCCGGCGAAACACCGCGACCCGACAGTGCGACCGATGCAGGCACGATGCGCGACCTTGCCTATGGTCTTGTCCGCGTTCTCGACGATGACGAGCAGGCCGTCGGCCCATGGAACCCGCGGCTCGATGCCGATACGCTGCGCGCGATCCTGCGCGCGATGGCGCTGACCCGCGCGTTCGACGAGCGGATGTTTCGCGCGCAGCGGCAGGGCAAGACGAGCTTCTACATGAAATGCACCGGCGAGGAGGCCGTCTCGGTCGCCGCGACCTTTGCCCTCCAGCGCG
Source organism: Sphingomonadaceae bacterium (assembly GCA_046153865.1). Classification (GTDB taxonomy): domain Bacteria; phylum Pseudomonadota; class Alphaproteobacteria; order Sphingomonadales; family Sphingomonadaceae; genus Sphingomonas_O. The sequence continues at coordinate 43,036 of JBJXFA010000071.1, read as the reverse complement.
ACGACATGTGCTTCCCCAGCTACCGCCAGCAAGGCATCCTGATCGCGCGCGGTTGGGATCTGGTCGATATGATGAACCAGATCTATTCAAACCGCGCCGACCGCCTCAAGGGCCGCCAGTTGCCGATCATGTATTCGACGCGCGAGGGCGCGTTTTTCTCGATCTCGGGCAATTTGGCGACGCAATATCCGCAGGCGGTGGGTTGGGCGATGGCGTCGGCCGCCAAAGGCGACACGCGGATCGCCGCGACCTGGTGTGGCGAAGGATCGACCGCCGAGGGCGATTTCCATTCAGCGTGCATGTTTGCCACAGTTTATCGCGCGCCGGTCATCATGAACGTCGTCAACAACCAGTGGGCGATCAGTTCGTTCGCAGGCTTTGCCGGTGGCGAAGCGACGACCTTTGCCGCGCGCGCGGTCGGCTATGGCATTGCGGGGCTTCGGGTGGACGGCAATGACCCGCTTGCCGTCTATGCCGCGACCGCATGGGCCGCCGAACGCGCGCGCACCAACCACGGGCCGACGCTGATCGAGCATTTCACATATCGCGCCGAGGGGCATTCGACCTCAGACGACCCGAGCGCCTACCGCAGCGCCGACGAAGCAAGCGCCTGGCCGCTGGGCGATCCGATCGCGCGGCTCAAAGCGCATCTGATCGGCCTTGGCGCATGGGACGAGGAGCGCCACACCGCGCAAGATCTCGAGCTCGCCGAACTGGTCAAGACGAACCAGAAGGAGGCCGAGAAAAACGGTATCCTTGGCCACGGCCTGCACCAGCCGTTCGACACGATGTTCGAAGATGTGTTCGAGGACATGCCCTGGCACTTGCAGGAGCAGCGCCAGCAGATGCGCGACGAACGTGCCGCGGCGGGGGTATGAGGCGCGGCTTTACAATCCTCCCCGGAACGGGGAGGTGGCCCGCAGGGTCGGCGGGGCCGGTTGAGACGAGTCCCCAAGCCCCAGACCTTTGCCCGCACGTCGAGCGGCCCCTCCGTCAGCCCAAGCGGGCTGCCACCTCCCCGTTCCGGGGAGGATTTGGCTCATGAGCCGCATGAACATGATCGAGGCGATCAATTCCGCCATGGACGTGTGCCTCGCGCGCGATCCCGATGTTACCATCCTCGGCGAGGATATCGGCTATTTCGGCGGCGTCTTCCGCGCGACTGCCGGGCTGCAGGCGAAACACGGCAAGACCCGCGTCTTCGATACGCCGATCAACGAATGCGGCATCATCGGCGTTGCAGTGGGCATGGCGGCATACGGCCTGCGCCCCGTCCCCGAAATCCAGTTTGCCGATTACATCTATCCCGGCCTCGACCAACTCGTCAGCGAGGCGGCGCGGCTGCGCTATCGCTCGGCAGGCGAATTCGTGATGCCGATCACGGTGCGCTCGCCCTTCGGCGGCGGCATCTTCGGCGGGCAGACGCATTCGCAATCGCCCGAGGCAATGTTCACGCATGTGGCGGGCCTGAAGACGGTTATCCCCTCCAACCCCTATGACGCCAAGGGGCTGCTGATCGCGGCGATCGAGGACAATGATCCGGTCATCTTCTTCGAGCCCAAGCGTATCTACAACGGTCCGTTCGACGGGCATTATGACCGGCCGGTGCAGCCCTGGTCCAAGGTCGAGACGCCCGATGTGCCCGAGGGGCATTACACCGTGCCGCTCGGCAAGGCCGCGATCGTGCGCGAAGGCAATGACGTCACGATCCTCGCCTATGGCACGATGGTTCATGTCGCGCGCGCGACAGTCGAGGAAAAAGGCATCGACGCCGAAGTGATCGACCTGCGCACGCTGCTGCCGCTCGATATCGCGACGATCGAGGCGAGCGTGAAGAAGACCGGCCGCTGCGTCATCGTCCACGAGGCAACACGAACGAGCGGCTTCGGCGCCGAACTGGCTGCACTCGTGCAGGAGCGCTGTTTCTACCATCTCGAAGCGCCGGTGCAGCGCGTGACGGGCTTCGACACGCCCTATCCGCACAGCCTCGAATGGGCGTATTTCCCGGGACCGGTGCGCATCGGCACCGCGATCGACACCGTGATGAGGGACTGATGGCACGTTTTGCATTCCGCCTGCCCGACATCGGCGAAGGCATCGCCGAGGCCGAGATCGTCGCGTGGCACGTCAAGGTTGGCGACATGATCGCCGAGGACGACAACCTCGCCGACATGATGACCGACAAGGCGACGGTCGAAATGGAATCGCCGGTTTCGGGCGTGGTGGTCGAGCTGGCGGGCGCGGTCGGCGACATGGTCGCGATCGGGAGCACGTTGGCTGTCATTGAGGTTGAGGGGGAGGGAGCCGCCGCAGCACCCACGCTTGCTGAGGATGTGGCGGAACAGTTGGGCGTTGAAAAACCGGTCCCCCAACCCGTTCGCCCTGAGCCTGTCGAAGCGCCGTCCTTGCCCTCGCCGTCGGCGAAGAGAGAAGAACAGGGCTTCGACAAGCTCAGCCCGAACGGAAATGGACGGGAGGCACACGTTCTGGCTAGTCCCGCCGTCCGCGCCCGCGCCCGCGATCTCGGCATCGACCTTGCGCACGTCAAACCGAGCGAAGACGGCCGCCTGCGCCACGCCGATCTCGATGCCTATCTCCGCTACAATGCCGGCAGCGGCTACGGCACCCCGCAAGCCCCGCGCGCCGACGAAGCGATCAAGGTCATCGGCATGCGCCGCCGCATCGCCGAGAATATGGCGGCGGCGAAGCGCCACATCCCGCATTTCACCTATGTCGATGAGATTGAGGTGACGAAGCTCGAAGCGCTGCGCGCCGACCTCAATGCGAACCGGGGCGCGCGGCCCAAGCTCACGATGCTCCCGCTGCTCATCGTCGCGATCTGCCGCACGATCCCGCACTTCCCGATGATCAACGCGCGCTATGACGACGAGGCCGGCGTGGTCACGCGCTACGCCGCGGTCCATCTCGGCATGGCCGCGCAGACCGATGCGGGCCTAATGGTCCCCGTCATCCGCGACGCGCACGCGAAGAACGTCTGGCAGCTCGCGACCGAGATCGCGCGGCTCGCCGACGCAGCGCGCACCGGCAAGGCGACGAGCGCGGAGCTTTCGGGCGGTACGCTGACGGTCACCTCGCTCGGCCCCTTGGGCGGCATCGCGACGACGCCGGTCATCAACCGGCCCGAGGTGGCAATCATCGGCCCCAACAAGATCGTCGAACGCCCGGTGTTCGTTGATGATGGGAGGGGGGGCGACGCCATCCGCCGCGCGAAACTCATGAACCTCTCGATCAGCTGCGACCATCGCGTTGTCGACGGGCATGACGCCGCGAGCTTCGTAGCGGCACTCAAGGGGCTGATCGAGACGCCGGTGTTGCTGTTTGCCGATTGATCTCGTCAGATTAGCTCCGGCTTGAGACCTGCTGCCACGAGTCGAGGCGCAATCTTCTTCATTTTCGCAAACTCGGTTCCCCATGCGTTCCCAACGCCAAGCGCCTCGCAGAATTCACGACCTGTTACGCCATCGAGCAGGTCGGCATACTTCAAGACCTGCAAATGGATTTCGGCAACGTATCCATTACGGGGAGCCTGCTCTACCGAACGCTTAATTCGACTAAGAACATCTGAGTTCGCCATCTGTCTTCTCCTTCATCACCACAAATACAATGGCTTTATGCAAAAAGCAATATGCTATTTGCATAATCGGATAATTGCTAGTTACCGCCCCCGCATCACCAGCACCGGCCATTCGCCGCTCCCGCGCGAGACCAGCCGCATTCCCTGTCGGCGATAGGCGCGCGCGACGGCCTCGGCCTGGGTGTCGAGCAGGCCGGCGAGGATCAGCGTGCCCTTGGGCGCGACGCTCGCGGCGATGTGCGCTGACATTTCGATCAGCGGCGCTGCCAGGATGTTGGCGATCACAAGGTCATAGGGCGCGCGGGTGATGAGGTCGCGGTGGTCGAGGCCGTCGGCAACGACGCAGTGCAGCCGCCTTATGCCGTTGCGCGCCGCATTTTCGCGCACGACCGCGATCGACACCGGATCAATGTCCGACGCGGTCGCGCGCGCGGCGGGCCAGAGGCGCATCGCGGCGAAGGCCAGCAGCCCGGTGCCGGTGCCGAGATCGAGAATGTCGCGAGTGACCTTGCCCTGCCGCTTGAGCGCATCGAGCGCTTCGAGACACCCGGCGGTCGTCGCATGCTGGCCCGTGCCGAAGGCCAGCCCGGCCGGAATCTCAAAATCGATGAGATCGGTCCGTCGCGGATAATCGGGCGTGTGCACATGAAACCGCCCCGCGACGAGCGGCGCGACGCCCGCCTGGCTGAGGCTGACCCAGTCCTGCGGCGGCAACGGCTTGGCGCGCGAATCCTTGGCGCGCACGCTCGGCACCAGTGCGGCGACACGGCGAAGGAGTTCGCGCGGCGGCTTGCCCTCGAAATAGGCATCGAGCCGCCAGCGCTCAGGGGTCGCGGGATCGGGCTCGGACACGGTGAGCACCACGCCGTCAATCTCGGCATCGCCGATCGCCTCGGCCTCGGCGCGGGTGCAGCCCAGCGTGAGCAGCCAACTATCGGACATAGCTGGCCCCGTTGATGTCGAGCACCGCACCGGTCATGCTCGGTGGGGCGGAAAGCGTGGCGAATGCGACGACTTCGGCGACTTCCTCGGGCATCGCGACGCGCCCCAGCGGAATATCGGCAAGGAGCTTCTCGCCGCCGCGTGACGCCAGATAGTCCTCGGCCATGCCCGTCATCGTGAAGCCGGGGCAGACGGCGAAGGCGTAAATCCCCTGCGCGGCATAGGCGCGTGCGATCGTCTTGGTCATGGCGACCACGCCTGCTTTGGAGGCCGCATAGGCCCAGTGCGCCGGGCTGTCGCCGCGGTGCGCGGCGCGGCTGGCGATATTGACGATCCGTCCGCCACCGCCCGCGAGGAAATGCGTGACGGCATGGCGGCAGAGTTCGGCGCTTGCGGTAAGATTGAGCTGCATCGTGCGCGCCCAGGCGGCGGACCATGCGTCATCGGGCAGATCGATCGGCGCGGCCTCGAAAATGCCCGCATTGTTGATGAGCACATCGACGCGCCCGTCGAGCCGATCGAGAGCGAGTGTCCAGAGCTGCGCGGGCGTGGCCGGATCGGCGAGGTCGCCATCGGCACTGCTCGCGGCAAACACACGGTGGTCACTCAGTCGGTCGGCAATGGCGGCGCCGATGCCCCGCGAGCCACCGGTCAGAAGGATATTTATCATCTGGGCCGTCTAGCGACCCCGAGCGCCTCAGGCCACCAGCTTCACATAGTCGCCGGTCGCGTCCTGAAGCCGCGCCAACTGCGCATTCACACTGTCAAAACCGATTTCGAGCGCATCGATTTCGGTTGCGACCTCCTCGGTATCTTGACGGATCGATGCGATCGTTGTCGACATGGTGTCGGCCGCAAGCGCGGTCTCATCGACCGCAGCGGTGATCATCGTCACGGTCTGCGCCTGCGCATCCATCGCCTGACGGATGCGGGTCGCCGATGCCTGCACTTCGGCCACGGTGTCGCGGATCGCGGTGTTCGTATCGACGGTCGAGCGCGTGGCGGACTGGATGGCGGCGATCTTGGCCGCGATATCGTCGGTCGCGCGCGCGGTCTGGTTGGCGAGACTCTTCACTTCCTGCGCGACGACGGCAAATCCCCGGCCGGCATCGCCCGCGCGGGCTGCTTCGATCGTTGCATTGAGCGCAAGCAGGTTCGTCTGCCCGGCCACGTCGCGAATCAGGCCGAGGATCGACTCGATCGATTTGGCGGTATCGGTGAGGACCGACGAAACGCGCACCGCGTCGCCCGCCTGAACGGCGGCGCGGGTCGCGATATCGGCGGCGATTTCGACTTCGCTGCGCGCTTCTTCGATCGCACGGATCAGCCCGGCGGCGGTATGCGCCGCATCGCGCATGGCCGTTGCCGACTGCTCAGCGGCGGCGGCGACTTCGGACGCCTTGCCGAGCATCCCGCGTGTTGCATCCGAGGTGTCCGATGCCTGGCCGCGCAGCTGGGTGCCGAGCGCCGACGCCTCCATGACATTGATCGCGATCTTGTCGCGGAAGACGTCAGCATGGCGGGCGCGATCGCCCGCGTTCTGGTGCATCCGCCAATCGGACATGAAGGCCGACATGACGTCAGCCTCGAGCACATTGATCCGGTTCAGCGCGCCGATTGCGCGAGCAAGGAGCATGGGATCATCGGCGTAGCGATCGACAAGCAGTTCGACCGTCCGATCGGTGCTCACCGCCAATGCCGCCAGCACGGCACTGATGGTCATGCCGGCGGCCTCAGTCGACCACGCGAAATCGCGGGCCATGTCGCACCAGATCTGGCTGGTCGGATCGCCGAACTTTCGCTTGGAGTATTCCACGCCGATGGCGAGCGCGTGATCGAGCAGCGCTCCGGTCGCCTGCTGCTTCAGCGCGGGCGTCGCATTGTAATGCTTCCAGAACAGCTGACCGAGTTCGAGTTCGTATCCGTCGATTGCATCGGCAATGAGCTTTGAGTTCGCGGTAAGCTGACCGTCGCGGTCCATATCGGCGAGGCGCGGGGCGAGCGGGATCTTGATCGCACTCGGTTCGACCGCGAGCCGCTTGCTCGTTTCGCTCATGATGACGGCAGACATGACGGACGTTCTCCGGGAGCCAGTTTGGTTCCGAGCGGGATTAGGCGAACAAGGTAAACAGACCGTTAGGCGTTCGACCTCGCCGATATCGCGTTGCATCGCAGCACCAGCGAGCTAAGGACGGTCCAAGTCTGCCTTGTTGGGGAACCCGATGGCCACCACGCGCACGCGGCCGCTTTCGCCGCATCTGAGTATCTGGAAGTGGGGGCCGCATATGGCGGTCTCGATTGCGCACCGGGTTTGCGGCGTGGGGCTGGCCACGGTCGGCACGCTGATGTTCGTGTGGTGGCTGGCAGCGCTCGCGACCGGGCCTGATGCCTATGGGACGTTTCTGAGCTGGGCGACGTGGCCACCGGCGTGGATCGTGCCGATCGGGCTGACGCTCGCCTTCTTCCTCCATCTTGGCAATGGCTTGCGACACTTCGTGCTCGATGCCGGCGCGGGTTACGAGCTCAAGACCAACAAGGCCGGAGCGATTGCTGTGTTCGCCTTTGCATTCCTCGCGACCGGCGCGATGTGGCTCTTCATCTTTGCAAGGGGCCTGTGATGCGCGGCGGCTCTGACCTCGGGCGCGTCCGCGGCCTCGGCTCGGCTCGGCACGGCGCCGGTCACTGGTGGATGCAGCGGGTGACTGCGTTCGGCAATCTGGCACTGGTGCTGTGGCTGATCATCTCGCTGCTGCGTCTGCCCGGGCTTGATTACGGCACGGTGCGTGGCTGGCTGCAATCGCCGCTCGCGGCCGTCCCGATGGCGCTGATCGTGATCAACACCTTCTGGCATTTCCGCCTCGGGCTCCAGGTCGTGATCGAAGATTATCAGCACGACGAAAGCCGGATCATCATGCTCGCGCTTATCCATGCCTGGACCTTTGGCATGGGCGGACTTGCGCTGTTTTCCATCCTCAAGGTCGCTTTTACAGGGACGCCCAGTTAATGGCCGGAACGAACGGTGGCAGTTACAAGATTATCGATCACAGCTATGATTCGGTCGTCGTCGGCGCCGGCGGCTCGGGCCTGCGCGCCACGATGGGGATCGCCGAATCGGGCCTGAAAACCGCCTGCATCACCAAGGTCTTCCCGACGCGCTCGCACACCGTCGCCGCGCAAGGCGGGATCGCCGCAAGCCTGGGCAACAACTCGCCTGACCACTGGACGTGGCACATGTACGATACCGTCAAGGGATCGGACTGGCTCGGCGATCAGGACGCGATCGAATATCTCGTCCGCGAAGCCCCCGCCGCAGTTTACGAACTTGAGCACGCGGGTGTCCCGTTCAGCCGCAACGACGATGGCACGATCTACCAGCGCCCCTTCGGCGGCCACATGCAGAATATGGGCGCAGGCCCGCCCGTCCAGCGCACGGCCGCCGCCGCCGACCGCACGGGCCACGCGATGCTGCACGCACTCTACCAGCAGAGCCTCAAATACGACGCCGATTTCTACATCGAATATTTCGCGCTCGATCTGATCATGGAGGGCGGCGAATGCCGCGGCGTGATCGCCATGTGCATGGAAGACGGCAGCATTCACCGGTTCCGCAGCCATAGCGTCGTGCTCGCAACCGGCGGCTATGGCCGCTGCTATTTTTCGGCGACCTCAGCACACACCTGCACCGGCGACGGCGGCGGCATGGTCCTGCGCGCCGGACTGCCCTTGCAGGACATGGAATTCGTCCAGTTCCACCCGACCGGCATTTACGGCGCGGGCGTGCTCATCACCGAAGGCGCGCGCGGCGAGGGCGGGTATCTCACGAACAGCGAGGGCGAGCGTTTCATGGAGCGCTATGCCCCATCGGCCAAGGACTTGGCGAGCCGGGACGTCGTGTCGCGCTGCATGGCATTGGAAATCCGCGAAGGGCGCGGCGTCGGCCCGCACAAGGACCATATCTACCTGCACCTTGATCACATCGATCCCAAGGTGCTCGCCCAGCGCCTGCCCGGCATCACCGAGACCGGCAAGATCTTCGCGGGCGTCGATCTGTCGCGCCAGGCGCTGCCCGTTTCGCCGACGGTGCATTACAACATGGGCGGCATCCCCTGCAATTTCCACGGCGAGGTCGTGACGCTCAAGGATGGCAACCCCGACGCGATCGTCCCCGGGCTGTTTGCCGTGGGCGAGGCGGCGTGCGTCAGCGTCCACGGCGCGAACCGGCTCGGCTCGAACAGCCTGATCGACCTCGTCGTATTCGGCCGCGCCACCGGCAAACGCATCACCGCACTGCAAACCCCCGGCGCGCCGCACAAACCGCTGCCCAAGGGCGCGGAGGAGATGGCACTGACCCGCGTCGATGCGTTTCGCCATGCCAATGGCGCGTCGCCGACCGCCGCCATCCGCCTCGACATGCAACGCACGATGCAAAAACACGCCGCCGTCTTCCGCGACACCGCGCTGCTGGCCGAAGGCGTCACCGCGATCGACCGCGTGACGGCGCGCATCGCCGACGTCCGCGTGAACGACCGGAGTCTGGTCTGGAACACCGACCTGATCGAGACACTCGAGCTCGACAACATGCTCGGCCAAGCGCAAGTGACGATGCACTCAGCCGCCAACCGCAAGGAATCACGCGGCGCGCACATGCACGAGGATTTCCCCGAGCGTGATGATGCGCAGTGGATGAAGCATACGCTGGCCTGGAAAGGGAGCGCGAACGGCATCGGCCACAACAGCGGCATCCGCCTCGATTACCGCCCGGTCCACGATTATACGCTCACCGACGAAGTGGAGTATATCAAACCGAAGGCGCGGGTGTATTGAAGACGTGAAATAACTGGCTATGATTTCCATATTTGGGGAGAATTTGCCATGGACTTTAAGTTGAGCTTCAAGGGAAACGAAGCATCTGCTGCCGAGTTAGATTTCTATGACGCTGCTCGGGCAGTGCTCGGCTTTCAACGAAGCCTAGCACTTACAACCCATTTCGTTCTCAGTGGAGAAATAATCACCCAAGCTCCGTCGCTGAAAAATGCTCGAATTTTGGTTCGTCCGCCGTCGCAAGGTAGTTGGGAGATCATAGCCGGAGTCAGTGTGACGCTGGTCACCTTGGCAGCGACGCCTAAGGATTCGGTTCTCGGTCACTTGCTGCGTTCCGCGTACGATTATGTAATATCAAATATACTCGGTTTTCACGTCGATTTTGACAAATCACTCGGCCAGCAACACACGGAGTTGCTCGCCTCAAGAGGATTGAATGACATTTCTGCAATGAGTGAGGGGCGCCTCGATGCCCTCATGGAAAAGACTGAGGGCGCAATTGTCGATATCCATCGACCAATTATCAACTCGCATACCGCGCTCACAGCGGAGATATCTGAAGGTTATGGGGACAATATTGTCGGAAAGGTTTTTACACCTCAGTCTTACGATTATATCAGTAACGTCGAGCGTCTTTCAAAGCCTGAGGCAATAGAGGGACTGGTATCAAGCTACAACGTAAACACATTCAAGGGTCGATTGTATGTTCGCGCCGAACAGAGACCTGTACCTTTCGTTTTAGCTGAAACTGTGAGAAACATCGAAGATATTCAACAGATCGTGACGAGCCTCAGTGCTAATGCTGTTGGAGGAGGCGCTGACCAAAAGGGTGTGGTTGTAACTGCCTTTCGTGATCAAACATCCACCGGTCGCGCAAAATCCTTATTCATCACAGAAATTAACCAAGCGAAATAAAGGGTTACGGTGACAGTTTACTTATCTCCACACCCTCACCCCGCCTTCCGCATCGCCTCCACATAGCTCCGCAGCACTGCATTAATCCGCGTCTGGTAGCCGCGTCCTTCGCCCCGGAACCAGTCGAGCACATCGCGGTCCAGCCGCATGTTGACCATTGCCTTGGGCTGCGGAAGGCCGACCACCGCCTGCGACCAATCGAGCTCGAGATGCGCAGATCCCTCGTCGGGATCGTCGCGGATGGCAGCGTCAAGGTCCGCTTCGGTGAGCGCCGCGAGGCGCGCCCAATCGGTCTGCGACTGACCTGCCGCGATCATCGCGTTCGACTTAGCCATGGTGATGCGCGTGATACGCTCGCGTTTCACTGTCTCTCGCCCTTCGCACTGAAATGATACGGATGGCCTCACTCCTTCGCGTCCAAACTGCCGTCACGATGGCACTCGCCACCACGCCCGTTGTCAGAAAGCGCAGCTCGCCGACAAAGCTGCTCGGCAACGCGATAACCGGTCGTCCATCGAACAACGATATCGCGTCAATGAAATCGATGCCATGTCGCGCAATGTTGCTCGCGCGCTTGGCATCGTCCCATTCGAAGTCCATCTGTCTGTATAGGCATTATGTATGCACAGCGCAAACCTACATATGCACTACCGCGCCGCCGCTTCCACCGCCTGCCTGAGCTTAACCAGCGCCGGTTTGGCCGTAATCGTCGATTGCGGTCCGCGTTCGTAAAGGCCGAAGGTGCATTCGATCACGGCCTTGTTCACGCAGCTGTCGATCAGTTCATAGACGATGGCGACGCGCACGAAGGGCATTGCGCTCAGCCGCCGCGTTGTCTCGACGATCTGCGTTGCCTGTTCGGCCTGCGTCAGATTGCGGCCCGCGAGCAGCGGCCAGCCATATTCGGTGACGTAAAGCGGGACCGGCTTGCCCGCGAGCGTTTCGAGCCAGGCGGCGCGGCGCGTCATTGCTGTCGTCAGATACGCCTGCGCATCGGCCAGCGTTTTCATGCCGCCATATTGATAGGGATATTGGTGGATCACCACGCCATCGGCGACGCGCAGGCCGCGCCGGGCTGCCGCGCCCACGGTCGTCGTGGCTCCGGGGATCGCGCCACTCGGCAGATAGCCGAAGATCGCCGGATCGGCGACGACTTTGGCATTGGGGTCGGCCGCATGGATTGCATTGGCGGCGGCAACGAACAGATTGACGTAATCGACCATCGTGGTCGGCCCGTTGATCGCTTGCGTCGGCCGCCACTCATTGCCGATCTCGAACGCAATCGTCTGTCCGCGTAGCTGGCGTGCGACATGCGCCGCAAAGCGGGCATAGGCGGCGATCGCGGCGGGTGAGGTCGCAAAGCGCCCGCCGTCATAATTGGGATTGTTTGTGGTCAGCACGACGCTGGTGCGGATGCCGTTCTGCTTGAGCGTTGCATAAAGCGCGGATGTGTTCGGCGGCCAGCCGAGGACGCCCCGCTGCACCTCGACCTCGCGCCAAGTAACCTGATCGCGATTGATCGAAACGCCCGCCTGCCGGATCAGTCCGATTTGCCCAAGGCCCTGCGCGCCCTGATCGAGTTTTGTAACGACCCCGAATTCGGTCGCGTGCGCCGGGAGGGCGATAAGCGCGAGCAGCGAAACCAGGCTCCGGCGAACAGCAGACATGACATTCTCCAAGCAACACGACGCCGCCATTCTATCTTCAAACGGTTAAGTCGGGCTGCCGTTTCGTCAAAAACGATCGGTTGACTGCGTTTTGCGTCGGCGTGGCCCTGTAATTGCGCACATCCGACCAGTCCGGCGAGGCTTGCGCTGCCATGGCACTTGCGAAGTGGGCGTCGTCAGGCCAAACACGCGGCATCACCACAGGGAGGCATCGACCCATGATCAACATCATCGGCTGGATCGTAATCGGTTTTCTGTCAGGCCTGCTGGCCCGGTTCTTCTATCCCGGCGCGATCGAAATGGGCTGGATCTCGACCACCTTGCTCGGCATCGCGGGTTCGTTCGCGGGCGGATTTATCGGTGGCATGTTCACCAAGGAAAAAGACATGATGAAGCCCTCGCCGGCCGGTTTCATCATGTCGGTGATCGGCGCCATCGCCGTCATCTTCATCGCGCGCACGCTTGGGATTCCGCTGAACTTTTAGGCCGCTCGCGTCTCGATCGCGCGCGCGCGGCGGCGCTGCACGCTGGACCCGATGCCTATGGCCTCGCGGTATTTGGCGACCGTGCGCCGCGCGAGGTCAAACCCCTTCGCCTTGAGCAGATCGACCAGCGTGTCGTCTGACAGGATCGCATCGGCGGCTTCTTCAGCGATCAGCGCCTTGATCGCGGCTTTGACCGCAAGGGCCGATGCGGCCTCGCCGCCGACGCCGTCGATACTGGTCGCGACGCCGCTGGTGAAGAAATATTTGAGTTCGAAAACCCCGCGCGCGCAGCCGAGATATTTGTTGCTGGTCACCCGGCTGACGGTCGATTCGTGAAGCCCGACCGCTTCGGCCACGGTGCGCAAGGTCAGCGGGCGCAGGGCACTGACGCCGCTGAGGAAGAAGCCCTCCTGCTGCTTGACCAGCTCGGTCGCGACCTTGACAATCGTGCGCTGGCGCTGGTCGAGCGCCTTGATCAGCCAGTTGGCGCTTGCCACACAATCGCTGAGCCAGGCCCTTGCGGCCTTGTCGCGCGCGCCGGCGACGAGTTCGGCATGATAGCGCCGGTCGAGCAGGACGCGCGGCAGGCTCGCGCCATTGATCTCGACGCGCCAGCCCTTGCCGGTTTGCGCTACGAAGACATCGGGCGTAATCGCCTCGATCCGCGCGCCACCGAAGCGAAGGCCAGGCTTGGGATCGTAGCTGCGCAACTCGCGGATCATGTCGGCCATGTCCTCATCATCGACCATGCACAGCCGCTGGAGCTGTCCGATCCGGCCGAGCGCCAGCAGGTCCAGATTGCCGATCAGCACCGCCATGCAAGGATCGTAGCGGTCCGCCTCCTTGGCCTGCAGCATCAGGCATTCGGCCAGGCTGCGGGCGGCGACACCGGTCGGCTCGAATCGCTGAATGACGGCGAGGACGCGCTCGACGGCAGCGAGGGTGATGCCGAGCCGCTGCGCAAGTTCGAGCAGCGAGCCGCTCAGATAGCCTGCCTCATCGATCATATCGATCAGCTGCGTGGCAACCGCGAGGTCGGCCCCTGACAGGACTTCGCCTGCCTGCGCCATCAAATGGTCGATCAAACTGGCCGAGGGGCCAGCAAAACTGTCGAAATCGATGCCGTCGTCGCTCGGCGTCGCGACGCTGTCTGCCGTGCTGTCACTCGAAAAAGTTTCGGCAACGATTTCGGGATCAAGCGCGGGTTCGCTCGGGACGCTGTCGATCTCGGGGGTTTGGTCAGCGGCACCTTCATCCGAAACTGCCACCGCTTCGAGGGCACCATCAGCTGCATCGTCGGCGTCGTCCGGGCTGCTCTCCAGCAACGGATTGCGCTCGACTTCCTCAGCGATGAAGGCTTCGATCTCGAGGTTGGACAAGGCCAGCAGCTTGATCGCCTGCTGCAACTGCGGCGTCATCACCAGCGACTGCGATTGCCGAAGATCGAGGCGTGGCGCCAGACTCATGACGTCACAAGGAAAAGCCCTCGCCGAGATAAAGCCGCCTGACATTCTCGTCGGCGACAAGATCGGTCGGCGATCCGGCAAACAGCACGCGGCCGTCATAAATGATGCAAGCCCGGTCCACGATATCGAGCGTCTCGCGGACATTGTGATCGGTGATCAGGACGCCGATCCCGCGCTGTTTCAATTGCACGATGAGATCGCGGATGTCGGCGATCGAGATCGGATCGATGCCGGCGAAGGGCTCGTCGAGAAGAACGATCGAGGGGTCCGCCGCCAGCGCGCGCGCGATTTCGCAACGTCGCCGCTCGCCGCCCGAAAGCGCTGTGGCCATCGACGTGCGCAGGCGATCAAGGTGAAATTCGCTGAGCAGCTGATCGACGCGTGCGGCGCGTGCCGCCTTGTCGGGCTCGGCCAGTTCGAGCACCGCCATGATGTTCTGCTCAACCGTCATGCCGCGGAAGATCGATGTTTCCTGCGGCAGATAGCCCAGGCCGAGGATGGCGCGACGATACATGGGCAGCCCGGTGATATCGGCGCCATCGAGCAGAATGCGCCCCGAATCGGGCTTCACCAGCCCCATGATCGAGTAGAAACATGTCGTCTTGCCCGCGCCGTTTGGGCCGAGCAGGCCGAACACTTCACCGTGACCGACCTCGAGCGAGATGTCATGCAGGACGGAGCGGCGATCATAGGATTTGGCAATCGACACCACTTCGAGCCCGACGCCGAGGGTTGCCGAAACGTCGGGATGCGGGAAGGTGGCGACGTCGTTCATGGCAATCGGGCCTCGCAGCCTTGAATTAGCGGGAAGTTAACGCAGCCGCAATTGGCAGGCTTTGTGCATGGCGGCTGGACAAGACAGCGGCGACTAGTTGCGTTGCGGCACGGTGAACCGCCCGGTTACGCGACCACCGCTGCCCGAAACACCCGGCGTGCCGCCAACCGCGCTCCCGTCGATCACCGACCGTCCCGAGGTCAGATCGATGACCAGCCGCGCGCCGCGCACCGTGTTGGGACCCTGATTGAGCACGACATTGCCGAGCACCGTGATCAGCCGCCGGTTCAGATCATAAATCGCGAAATCTCCGCGCGCATTCTCGCTGGCGCTGCGCACGGTGACGCCACCCGTTGCGTCAAGCCGCTGGATCTGCGGGCTTCCGGCGCCCGCACTACCCGAATAGGCAACCGTCAGCCGGGTCGACGCGAGTTCAAGGCCCCCTTGCGTCACGCGGACATCCCCTGAGAACACCGCCCGGTTTGCACGGTCCTGCACTTCGATCCGGTCCGCCGCGACATCGACCGGCGCATTGGTGTTATGCCCGCGCAACGACTGCGCTTCGAGTGGCGTGGCCAGCATCGCCGCGAACAGACAGACCATGATGCGCATGGCGCTCATCTGCGTGCGCGCTGCACGATTTGCAAGCGCGCGCCGCCTTCGAGCGTGACCGTACGGGCGGAGAGATCGGCGCGCATCCGGCCGCCGCGAAACGTGCCGAGCGGCATTCGCCCTTCGACTTGCCGGTCACTGGTGAGCCGCTGGGTCTTCAGATCGACGCTGACCCCTCGGGTCGCCAGACGATAGCCATCGGCTGATTCGAAAAGCAGCGCACCGGGCACGGTGACGAATTCCTTGTCCATGTCATAGCTTGCGCTGGCGGTGCGCAACACGGCCGGCCCGTCGTCGAGCGCAATCCGCGCGGCCAAGTCCGACAGTTCGACGACCGGGTCTTGCGAGCTTTTCTGAACGGCAGCGCCCGCGCGCAGGCTGAACGGGCGGCCTTTTGCGTCGCGCCCCCGGTAAAGCGCTTCGTTCACGCGCATCCGCTCATTGGCGACGTCGACCTTGTCCTTGTTGAGAATGAAGCTGATCTCGCTGCGCTTGGTGAGCGGCGCGACCACAAGCACGGCAACGAGCGCGCCGATTGCCGAAGGCAGCACAACGCGCGCGAGCCGCACCGTGCGATCATGCGCGCCTCCGGGCCGCGCCCAGCCGATCCGCGCGTCCCGCTTGACGAGCGCCGCATCAGACATGTGCGAAAATGTCGATCTCGTTCCAGCCCTTGAGGTCGAGCCGAGCCCGCATCGGCAAGAAATCAAAGCAGGCCTGTGCCATTGCCGTCCGGTGTTCGCGCGCGAGCCGGACATCGAAAATCGCCTTCATCGCGTGGAGATAGCGAACATCGGACGCGGCATAGTCCCGCTGCGCGTCACTGAGCGTATCGGCACCCCAGTCGGAGGATTGCTGCGCCTTTGACAATTCCACGCCGAGCAATTCGCGAGTCAGCTCCTTGAGGCCGTGGCGATCGGTATAGGTTCGCGTCAGCCGCGATGCGATCTTCGTGCAGAAGACGGGTGCCGCCATCACACCGAGCCACGCCTCGATCGATGCCAGATCGAAACGCGCAAAATGATAGAGCTTGAGCCGCGCCGGGTCTGCCAGCAACGCTTTGAGGCGCGGGGCGGCAAAATCGCTGCCCGCCGCAAACCGGACAAGATGCTCGTTGCCGCCACCGTCGGACAGCTGGACGAGGCACAGCCGGTCCCGCGCCGGGTTGAGGCCCATGGTTTCGGTATCCACCGCGATCGCGGCACCGGCGGCAAAAATTCCCTCAGGCAGGTCTTCTTCGTGAAGATAAACGGTCACATGCGATCCCTTCGGCGCGGAGCCATCGCACCCCAGGGCAGGCACCGCAAGCGTGCGCCAACACCCCCACGTGATACCAGCGCGAATTTGGCTCGCGACCGCGCCATTTTTGCGCTATCGCGACTCACTGGCGCACTTTTGCTTTGCGCCGGGAATGGATTGTGCCCTGGTCCGAGCACGGCAATTCCTGAATGATCGACTGCGGACGAAGAGAGTATTGGCACGGCATGGGTTTTAACAAGGGTGGCCGCGGTGATCGCGGCGGGCGTGGACGCGATAAGCGCGACGGTTTCGGAGATGAGGGCGGCGGCGGATATGGCGGCGGCTTCGGCGGCGGCGGCGGCGACCGGTTCGGTGGCGGCGGTGACCGGTTCGGCGGAGGCGGCGATCGCTTCGGTGGCGGCGGTGACCGGTTCGGCGGCGGTGGCGGCGGTGGCGGCTTCCGCAGTGGCGGCGGAGGTTTTGCAGGCGGCGGCGCGCGCGGCGGAATGCCCGCGCAGGTCGTCGGCGAAGGCACCGGCGTCGTCAAGTTTTTCAACGGGCAGAAGGGCTTCGGCTTCGTCGTCCGCGATGATGGCGGCGAAGACGTGTTCGTTCATATTTCGGCCGTCGAGCAGGCCGGCCTGACTGGTCTCGCCGAGGGACAGCCGCTTGGCTTCACGCTCGTTGATCGCGGCGGCCGCATTTCGGCGACCGAACTGAAGATCGACGGCGAGCCACTTCCGGTCACTGACCGGGCACCGCCGCGCGACCGCGACGGTCCTCCGCGTGCTGGTGGCGGCGCAGGCGGCGGCGCGCCGCAGCGGCAGCTGACGGGCGAAAAGGCGAGCGGCACCGTGAAGTTCTTCAACGCGATGAAGGGCTTCGGCTTCATTCAGCGCGACGACGGCCAGCCCGATGCCTTTGTGCACATCTCAGCAGTTGAACGCGCCGGGATGACCAGCCTCAACGAAGGCGACCGGCTCGAATTCGAGTTGGAGATCGATCGCCGCGGCAAGCACGCGGCCGTCAATCTGGTGCCCGGCCAGTAACCGACGCTGGTTTTGAAACCTGGGCGCGTGCGGCAGTGACACACGCGCTCAGGTTCAGCGACCGTTCAACGGCCAAGGCTAGGGAGGCGCGCATGCCGTCGTTTCTCCAGCGCATCGTCACAATCTTGGCCGTCACGGTCGCGGGTCCGGCTGCCGCGCAGCCTGCCGATCTGTCGCTCGTGGCCGCGCATCTGCGGTCGGTAACGACAATGACGGCGGATTTTGCGCAGACCGACCGAAGCGGCAAAACGCTTAAGGGCGCGCTCACCCTCAAGCGTCCAGGGCGAATCCGGTTTCAGTATGAGCCGCAGGTTCCGCTGCTGATCGTGGGCGACGGTCGGGCGCTGACTTTCATCGATTATTCGGTAAAACAGGTGTCGCGTTGGCCGATCGGCAATTCGCCACTCGCCGTGTTGCTCGATCCGTCGCGAAATCTCGATGCCGTTGCGCAGATCATGCCTTCCGCCGACAGCCGCATCGTGCTTGCCGAAGCGCGCGATCCCAAGCACCCGGAATATGGGACGATTACGCTGGCTTTCGCACGTGATAGCGCTGCGCCAGCCGGTCTGCGGCTGCAGGGCTGGGTCGCGCTCGATGCGCAGAACAATCGCACGACAGTGCGGCTTTCGAACCAGCGCTTCAATCTACCCGTCAGCGATCAGGCGTTCCGGTGGCGCGATCCGCGGCCGATCGGGCCCCGTCGTTAACGAACGCATTCATTCTGGCGACAGGTGAGCGGCATTATACCTTCTCTCAATCGCGGTCCGGTTGGTGGGGTTTCCCCCCTGTTACCCGCCTGACACCCGGACCCGCGTGGAGCCAGCGTGACGAACGCATGCTCGGCCCTCGCTCCATGCCCCCGGAGCGGGGGCCTTTGCTTATGGGCAGCCTGCTGGCTAGAGCAACGCCATGAAAATCGCTTCGTGGAATATCAATTCGGTCCGCTTTCGCCTGCCGATCGTCGAAGCCTTTCTCGCTCGGGAATCGCCCGATATCCTGTGCCTGCAGGAAACCAAGGCAATCGATGCGGTTTTCCCGCGCGACGTGTTTGCGCGCGCCGGTTATGTCCACCAGATCCTGAACGGGCAGCCGATGCATCATGGTGTTGCGATCCTCTCGCGCATTCCGCTCATCGACGACAATACTCACGACTGGCAGGACAATGGCGAGGCGCGCCACATCGGTGCCCGGCTGCCCAATGGGGTGCGGATCGAGAACGTCTATGTGCCAGCAGGCGGCGACATTCCCGATCGCACGCTCAACCCGAAGTTCGGGCAAAAGCTCGACTTTATCGAGCGGATGACCCGCTGGTCCGACACCGTGCGCGAGCCGGTCCTGCTCGTTGGTGATTTCAATATCGCGCCGCTCGAATGCGATGTCTGGAGCCACAAGGCGCTGATCGATGTCGTCAGCCACACGCCGGTCGAGGTAGCAGCGCTGAGCGGATTGCAGAAGGCTGGCGGATGGACCGACCTTGGGCGCCATTTCGTGCCCGCCCCGGCACGGCTCTACACGTGGTGGAGCTACCGCGCGAAGGACTGGCTGGCGTCGGATCGCGGGCGTCGGCTCGATCACATGTGGGCGACAGCTGACGTGGCCGCCGCTGCCACTGCGCACCGGGTTCACGAGCCGTGCCGAGGCTGGGAGAAGCCCTCCGATCATGTCCCGCTCGTGACCGAGTTTGCGTTCTGAGCGACCCGCGCAACCCCGCGCGCGCGATCGACGCGCTCCGTCGCGGCTGGCCAGTGACGATCGGGTCGTTGCGACTGCTCGCCGTTGAGACGGCAGACGACGCACGACTGGCCGCGTTCGATCCGTTGGCCGAGGCTCCGCTGCTGATCGCCGGATCGCGTGCGGCAACGCTGAAGCTGGCGAACCAACGCGAGGCGGCTGTCGCCGACGCACCCGTGACGGTCGCGCGCGAGCCGTGGATCGATCTATCGACGGCGATGAGCATTGCTGATCCGGTCACCGATCTCGCGCGTCCGCTGAAAGGTCCGTTTCGGGCGCTGGCGACACCCGACCCGGTTGCGGCGGCTGCCGCGCTCGATCTCGCGCGCGACGCAGGCCTCCTGCCCGCATTCTTCATTGGCGGCGCGGGCGAGGTCGAGGTGATGGTGACGACCGAGGATGTCGCCACCTTCGGTTCAGCCATGCGGCTTGCGATCGTTGCCCGCGCATTTCTACCCGTTGCCGTCGCCGAGCGGGCCGAAATTGTCGCGTTCCGAAGCCCCGAGGCCGTGGCAGAGCACATTGCCCTGGTGATCGGCGCGCCGGGAGCAAGCCCACTGGTGCGCCTCCACAGCGAATGCCTGACTGGCGACGTTCTCGGCAGCCTGAAATGCGATTGCGGGCCGCAACTTGATGCAGCGCTTGCCCGGATCGCAGCCGAAGGCGGCGGCATCTTGCTCTACCTGCGTCAGGAAGGACGCGGGATCGGCCTGATCAACAAGCTGCGCGCCTATCAATTGCAGGACCAGGGTTTTGACACGGTCGACGCCAATCTGCGCCTGGGCTTTGCTGTCGATTCGCGCGATTTCGGCGTGGCGGCGCGCATGCTGCATCTGCTCAATCAGCCAAGCGTCCGGCTTTTGACCAATAATCCTGCCAAGGTGGCGGGCCTTGAAGCGGCGGGGATCACCGTCACCGAGCGCGTGCCGCACAGCCTGCCGCCCAATCCGCACAACGAACGCTATCTCGCCACCAAACGCGACCGGACCGCGCACCAGCTCTAGGCGCGATCCCCAAAGAGTGCCGTGCCGACGCGGACATGCGTGGCACCGAGCGCAATCGCCGTTTCAAAGTCGCCCGACATGCCCATGCTCAGCCCAGCGAGCGCATAATCGCGCGCCAGTTTTGCCAGCAGCGCAAACCACGGTGCCGGTTCAAGCCCCTCGGGCGGAACGCACATCAGTCCGATCACGGGAAGCCCGGCCCCGCGCGCGTCGGCTAGCAGCGCTGGCAACGCGGCGACGGGGCAGCCGCCTTTGCCCTCAGCGCCCTCCAGATTGACCTGAACGAAGCAATCCGGGCGTTTGCCCGACGCATCCATCGCCCGTGCCAGCGCTGCGATTAACGACGGCCGATCGACCGAATGGATGACGTCGAAGAGCGCCACGGCCTCGGCGGCCTTGTTGGACTGGAGCTGCCCGACAAGGTGAAGCCGCAACTCCGGCGTTTCGGCGCGAAGGTCCGGCCATTTGGCAAGTGCTTCCTGAACCCGGTTTTCGCCGAAATCGCGCTGTCCGGCCGCAATCAGCGGCGCGATCGCGGTCGCGTCGTGCGTTTTCGAAACTGCAATGAGCGCGGTGCTGGCCGCAGCGGCGGGCGAACGGCGTGCGCGCGCCATCCGTGCACGAACGTCAGCGAGGCGGGATGCGGCATCGGCCATTGCTGCGCTATAAGCACCGCCATGCGCCCCGGCCACCCGCTCCCTCGCATCTGGATGATGACCGACGCGCGCTTTGGTGACATCGGTGCCGCACTTGCGCGCCTCCCGCGCGGTGGGGGCGTGGTTTTTCGCCACTATGACCTCCAGCGGGCAAAGCGCTACCGGTTGTTCCGGGCGATCCGACGATTGGCGCGCAAACGGCGACAGGTCGTGCTCCTTGCCGACCGCCCCGCAATCGCGCGCGCCTGGGGTGCTGATGGCGCACATCACCGCTCTTTGCTCCCGTCACGCGGATTACGGACCGTCGCCGTGCACAATCGCCGCGAGGCAGCACTGGCGGAGCGCATCGGCGCCGATCTGATCTTCGTCTCCCCTGCGTTCGCAACACGGTCTCATCCCGGCGCAAGGCCTTTGGGTCGCGTGCGGCTTGGACTCGTTGCGGGACCGATGCGCGCTAAGGCAGTCGCGCTTGGCGGCATGAACCGCAAGCGTGCGCTAAGCCTTCGTGCCCTCGGGCTTCACGGCTGGGCAGGTATCAATGCCTTCAGCGCTTGACGCGCCAACGACGGATCAGAACTTGACGGCCGTACCGATGTAAACCGCCTGGCTGTCGCCGCGATTGTCAATAACCCGGCTGAGCCGATCGCGCTCGATTGTCCGGTAGCGGACGCCTGCCGTCACGTCGACGTTGCGGGCAATCGAATAGCTACCCCCGACATCGACCGAATAACCGGGCTCGCCGCTCAGCGAACGCGGCGCCTCGGGCGTTGGCCGATCCGCGCCGACCGAAACCCGGCCCGACCAGCGCTTGCCGAGATAGCTCACGCCAAAGTCCGCTTCCTCACGTCCGCCCAAGGCCCCAAGATCGACCTTGGTGACATCACCGGCGAGCGCGAAACGCTTCCATCCCACCGCAACACCCAGATTATAGGCAACCGGCGCGATTCCGCCGATGACCGGAGCCGCGACCAGCGCGCTCCGCTCGCCACGGGGCGCCGCATTGCCGCGCGCGCGGACCGCGACAGTGACCGAACGGTTCAGGCGCACACTGGTGGTCGCCGGAGTAAAACGAAACCCACTGCTCGCCGCGCCATTGCGCGACAAGATTGCAGACAGGCGCGGATCCGTCGCTGCAGGTGTGAATGACCCGAGCCCGCCGCGGGCATCGAGCGACACGCGCGCTTTCGTGCTGAGCTTGCGCGGAGCATTCGGTGCGCCGATGACGGGTGACAAGGCAACGGCAGCCGCGACGAGCGCGCTTCCGGTCATTGCCGTCATCCTCCCCAAGCCGCGCACGAATCGATCCCCCTCTCATATCCGGGTATCAGATAATGACTCATCGCGCGACTACCATGACCCCCACCACTTTTCGGCAAGGTGTTGCTCAAGGTCCACAGGCACGCCGCTCCTTGCAGCCCACGCACCATTGTCTATAACGGCGAACCGCCCCGATTTTTAGGATGCCCATGGCCCGCCGTTTCCTGATCCTGACCACACTGACGCTCGCCGCGACAACCGCGTGCAGCGGAGGCGAAAAGCCACGACGCATGGCCGACCTTGCAGCCTCGAAGGTGACGACGATCGGCATCAATGCCTATCTGTGGCGCGCTGCGCTCGACACGGTCGGGTTCATGCCGCTGCTGCAAACCGATTCAAACGGCGGGGTTATCGTGACCGACTGGTTCGTGAATCCCAACATTGCCGGTGAACGCATGAAGCTGACTGTCACTGTGCTCGATCAGGACCTGCGCGCCGATGCGCTGCGCGTCGCCGCCTCGCGCCAAGTCATGACCGCCGGTCAATGGGTCGATGCGCCCGTCCAGGCCGCCACCGTCCAGAAGCTCGAAGACATCATCCTCACCAAAGCGCGCGACCTGAGGCGCAGCGCCGTCGCGGGCTGAGCCCCGTGGCGACACGCTTTGCCCACCGCGCCGCCGACGCGCGCTGGCAGCAGGTCTGGGAAGAACGGCAGACGTTTCGCGCCGACTCCGAGAGCGAACGCCCACGCGCCTATATCCTCGAGATGTTCCCCTATCCGTCGGGGCGCATCCACATGGGTCACGTCCGCAATTACACGATGGGCGACGCGCTCGCACGCTACAAGCGGATGACCGGCCATGCCGTGCTCCACCCGATGGGCTGGGACGCCTTCGGCATGCCTGCCGAAAATGCCGCGATGGAAAAGGGCGTTCACCCCGGCGAGTGGACGCGCGCCAATATCGCCGCGATGCGCGCGCAGCTGAAACGCCTCGGCCTCGCGATCGACTGGAGCCGCGAACTCGCGACCTGCGAGCCTGAGTATTACGGCCACGAACAGGCACTGTTCCTCGATCTCTACAAGGCGGGGCTGGTCTACCGCCGCGAATCCTCGGTCAACTGGGATCCGGTCGACATGACCGTGCTCGCCAACGAGCAGGTGATCGACGGGCGCGGCTGGCGCTCAGGCGCGCTCGTCGAGAAGAAAAAGCTCAATCAGTGGTTCCTGCGGATCACCGACTTCGCCGAGGATCTGCTCGCAGGGCTGGGCGACCTCGACGCCTGGCCCGACAAGGTCAAGCTGATGCAGGAAAACTGGATCGGCAAATCGCAGGGCATGCGCGCGACCTTCGCACTCTCCGACGGATCGGACAGCATCGACGTCTACACCACGCGGCCTGATACGATCTTCGGCGCGAGCTTCGTGGCCGTCTCGACCGAGCACCCGCTTGCGCAAGCGCTGGCCGAGCGCCGCTACGCGCTCGAACAGTTCATCGAGCAATGCCGCCAAGGGGGAACGACCGCTGCCGAGATCGAGACCGCCGAAAAGCTGGGCTTCGACACCGGGCTAACCGTCGATCATCCGCTCGATCCTGCGCGTAAACTCCCCGTGTTCGTCGCCAATTTCGTGCTGATGGACTATGGCACCGGCGCGGTCATGGGCGTCCCCGCACACGACCAGCGCGACCTCGATTTCGCCCGCAAATACGAGCTGCCGGTCCGCCGCGTCGTTGCCGATGGCGAGGACGTCGATCCCTATTTCCGCGGCAAGGTCGCGTTCACCGACGCTGGCCGCATCGTCAATTCGGGCTTTCTCGACGGGATGAGCGTGAGCGATGCCAAAGCCGCCGTCATCGCGCGCAGTGAGGCCGAGGGCTGGGGCGAAGGCCGGACACAATTTCGCCTGCGCGACTGGGGCGTCTCACGCCAGCGCTATTGGGGCACGCCGATCCCGATGATTCATTGCGACTTCTGCGGCATGCTACCCGTCCCCAAGGCGCAACTGCCGGTCGTCCTGCCCGAGGACGTGAGCTTCGACGTGCCGGGCAATCCGCTTGACCGCCACCCGGCGTGGAAAACCGTGCCCTGCCCCAATTGTCGCGAACCCGCGCGGCGCGAAACCGACACGCTCGACACCTTCGTCAATTCGAGCTGGTACTTCATCCGCTTCGCCAGCCAGCCGGGCAACGCGCCGTTCGACCGGGCCGAGGCCGAGAAGTGGCTGCCCGTCGATCAATACATCGGCGGCGTCGAGCATGCGATCCTCCACCTCCTCTACGCCCGCTTCTGGACGCGCGCGCTGCAGCGCATCGGGCGGCTCGACGTCGCCGAGCCGTTTGCGGGTCTGTTTACGCAAGGGATGGTGACGCACGAGACGTATCAGGATGCGGCTGGCAAATGGCTTGCGCCCGCTGAAGTGGCGGACGGCACGGTGATCGAAACCGGCGCACCTGTGAAGGTCGGCCGCGTTGAAAAGATGTCGAAATCGAAAAAGAACACGGTCGATCCCGAGCCGATGTTCGACACCTATGGTGCCGATGCGGTGCGCTGGTTCATGCTCTCGGACTCGCCGCCCGAGCGCGACTTGCCGTGGTCCGAAAGTGGGATCGAGGCGACGTGGAAGTTCGTTCAGCGGCTGTGGCGGCTGTTCGAAGGCCCACGCGGTAACACCGGCGAGGACAAGGCGATTGATCGGGCAAATGCCCGCGCAATCGCTGGCATTGGTGCCGATATCGAGGCGCTGCAGTTCAACAAGGCCGTTGCCAAGGTCCATGAGCTCGTCAACACGATCGAAAAGGCCGCGCCTTCCGCCTCGCGCGATGCGGCCATCGCCGCGCTCGTCCGGCTGATCGCGCCGATGCTCCCGCATCTGGCCGAGGAGGCGTGGGCCGCAATGGGCCATGACGGGCTCGTCGCTGAGGCCCACTGGCCCGATCATGATCCCGCGCTGCTGATCGACGATGAGGTGACCGTGGCCATCCAAATCAATGGCAAGCTCCGCGATACGCTAACGGTCGCCAAGGGGCTTGCGCGCGCGGACCTTGAAGCACTGGCCCGCGCATCGGACAAGATCGTCCGACTGCTGGAGGGCGCGGAGCCGAAGAAAGTGATTGTCGTCCCCGATCGCCTGGTCAACATCGTGGCATGATCCGTTGCGTTGCCCTGATGCTGGCGCTGAGCCTCTCGGCTTGCGGCCTGCGCCCGCTCTATTCGGGCGGTAGCAGCGGCCCGATCGCGCAGACGCTGCAGGGGATCGCCGTCGCACCCATTGCGGGCGGCAAATCGGGCTGGCTCGTTCAGAACGCGCTCACTGACCGGCTCGGCAGCGGCGAGAGCCGCTGGCGGCTTGAGGTCGAGCTCGACGACAGGATCGATGGTTTCGGCATCCGTGCCGACGATGCCGTAACGCGCGAACGCCGCACCTTGCGCGCGCGCTATCGGCTGCTCGATGCGCAGGGCGCGGTGCTGCTCGATGCGACCGCCGGGTCGGACATCGGCATTGACGTAGTCTCAAGCGACTATGCGACAATTGCGGCGGAAAACACGGCGCTCGAGCGACTGGCGGGCATCGTTGCCGATCAGATCGTTGCGCGCGTCGCGCTGTACGCGCAAGCCAACCCCGGCTCGTGAAGGTCAAGCCTGCGCAGATCGCGCGCGCGCTTGACGCCCCCGACGGGACAATCCGGCTTTACTTGCTTTACGGCCAGGATGATCCCGGCGCGCGGGCTCTCGGCGCACGGCTCGAAAGCGCGATGGGGCCTGACGCCGAGCGAATCGATCTCGACGGCGCGATACTCAAGGCCGATCCTGCGCGGCTTGCGGACGAGGCTGCCGCGATTTCGCTGTTCGGCACGAAGCGCCACATCCGCGTCGAGGGCGGTGACGAATGCGCGCCCGCAGTCGATGCGCTGCTTGGATCGACAACGGCAGGCGATCCGGTCGTCATGATTGCGGGCAATCTGAAAGCTACGGGTGCGCTGCTGAAACGCGCGCTCGACGATCCCAAGGTGCTCGCATGCCCGCTTTATCAGCCCAGCGCGAGCGATCTCGCGACGCTTGCCGAGGCGCTCGGGCGGCCGATCGGCGTTCGTCTCGGTCGCGGCGTCGGGATCGCGCTGGCGACATCGAGCCTTGGCGATCGTGCGGTGATAGAACGCGAACTCGAAAAGATCGGCCTCTATCTGGACGCCGCACCCGATCGCCCGCGCGAGGCCACGCTCGACACTTTGGCCGCAATCGGCGCAGCACTTGGCGAGGCGGAGCCGGGCCGTCTGGTTGACGCCGTCCTGAGCGGCCATCTCAGCGCGGCGACCAAGGAACTGGCTGAACTGGACGGGAGCAGCGGCTGGATTCCCGCGCTGCGCGCGCTTTCGCGCCGATTGATCATGCTCGCCCGGCTGCGCGCCGAAGTCGAGAGCGGGAAATCGGCGGCGATGGTTGTGCGTGCCCAAGGCCGGTCGATCTTCTTCAAGGACGAAGAACCCATAACGGCGCAACTTGGGCGGTGGCCTGCCGCCAAACTCGCCATCGCTCAGGCCCGAGTAACGGCCATCGAAGCCGCCCTGTTCGCAAATCGCTCGGCGGGAGACATCATCGCCGCGCAAGGGCTGATCGACATTGCGCGCGTCGCCGAGCGGCTGCGCTAAATCCGCTCCCCGGTCAGCCGCTGGCAGATCATGTCGAGCTGATCGAGGGTTGCATAATTCAGCGTGACCGAGCCGCCGGTGCCCTTGTGTGCAATGGCGATCTTGAGGCCGAGCACGTCGCCAAGTTGACGTTCGAGCATCGCCACGTCTTCATTGCGCACCGGCACCGCCGACACGCGCGGCGGCTTGCCGGACGCCCGTTTCTCCTGTTGCACACGCCGCTCGAGTTCGCGCACCGACCAGCCCTGCTCGACAGCGGCGCGGCCGAGTCCCTCAGGATCACGCGCTCCGAGTAACGCGCGGGCGTGCCCCATCGAGAGCGTTCCCGCAGCAACCGCGCTGCGCGTGCGCTCGGGCAGATCGAGCAGGCGGATGAGATTGGCGACATGGCTGCGCGACTTGTGGACAATCTTGCCGAGCGCGTCCTGCGTATGGCCGAACTGCTCGATCAGCTTGAGATAAGCGAGGCCTTCTTCTACAGCGTTGAGATCAGCGCGCTGAATATTTTCAAGCAGGGCGATTTCGAGCGTTTCGGACTCGTTTATTTCTTTTATAATTACAGGCACTTGATGCAGTTGCGCCCGCTGCGCAGCCCGCCAGCGGCGCTCGCCCGCAACGATCCGGAACTTGCCATGGAACGGCCGGACGACGATCGGCTGAAGGATACCGTGCGTCGCAATCGACGCGGCAAGCTCGGCCAGCGACTCATCGTCAAAATGCCGACGCGGCTGGTCCGGGTCGGGCGAAATATCTGCGATCGCAATCTCGCGTGCGCCATCATTGGCGGCAGTCGGGCCCGGCGACGCATCGCCGAGCAACGCCGACAGGCCACGCCCGAGTCCCGGAGCGCGGCGCTTGGGGTTCACCCCATCGCTCATGCGGCCTCGGCAGGGCGCGGCAAACGCCCGATCAACTCGCGCGCAAGGCCAATATAGGCCTCCGACCCAGAGCAGCGCATATCATAGACCAGCGCCGGCAAACCATGGCTCGGCGCCTCGGAAAGCCTCACGTTGCGCGGGATGACCGTGGCGAAAACGACGCTACCCAGACACGCGCGGACGTCTTGCGCCACTTGCTCGGTCAGCCGGTTGCGCTTGTCGTACATCGTCAGCACGACGCCGAGCACGGTCAGCCCCGGGTTGAACTTCGCCCGAATGCGCTCGATCGTCTGCAGCAGCTGCGAAAGCCCTTCGAGGGCAAAGAATTCGCACTGCAGCGGCACGAGCAGCGACTGGGCAGCAACCATCGCGTTGATCGTCAGCAGGCCCAACGAGGGCGGACAATCGATCAGGCAAATGTCCCAGCGGCCCGGCGGCGCACTGTCCATGGCATTGGCAAGGCAATGCGTTCGATTGGCATAACCAACAAGTTCGATTTCTGCGCCAGACAGATCGACAGTCGCCGGGACCAGATCGAGGCGGGGAACCCGCGTCGGCACCACGGCCTCGTGCAGCATGCAATCGCCAACGAGGACTTCGTATGAAGAGCGGACCCGGTCCGAATGATAGACGCCCAGGCCGGTTGAGGCATTTCCCTGCGGATCGAGGTCGATCAGCAGAACCCGCCAGCCACTTGCTGCCAGCGCAGTCGCGACGTTGATTGCGGTCGTGGTCTTGCCCACGCCACCCTTCTGGTTTGCGACACCGACGCAGATCATGAAAGTTGGTGGTCTCCCCTGATGCCGCGTCCGATCAGGATACGGCTGGATGGATCGGTAACGCTGGGCACAGCGCTCCAGTGACCTTGCCATGCTGTCGGCAGCGAGGCCAGTTCCGATTGCGCACTTCGCCCCTTCGGCAAAACCCAAATGGTGGATAAGTCGGCGAAGCGGCCCGCCATTGCGACAAGTTTGGGCAATGGCGCCACCGCCCGGGCAGTGATCACGGCAAAAGTCTCCGTATCGACCCGCGCAATCGGTGTCGCGGCGACTCTGCACCGGGGGAGATCGAGTGCTTGCACCAACCGAACGAGGAAATTTGCGCGCAGCGGTCGAGGCTCGACGAGCAGGACATCACCGTGGGTCAACACAGCGATGACAAGTCCGGGCAACCCCGCCCCGCTGCCGATGTCAAGCCACGATCCCGCTCCTCCGAGACGCAGGAGCTGGGCGCTGTCGACAATATGGCGCGACCAGAAGTTGGAAAGTGTGGCCGCACTCACCAGATTCTGCGAGCGCTGCTCCGCCGCCACGGCCACGGCATAGCTGTCGAGTTTGGCGAGTGTTTCACGTGAAACATCGTGGTTTGCAATCAGCCAGTGCCGCGCCTCATCTTCGGTCAAGCGCCGGCACCGAGGCGGTTGTGCACAAACAACGCACTCAATGCGGCGGGGGTGACACCTGGAATGCGCTCAGCTTCGCCCATATTGCCTGGCCGAGCCGCAGTGAAGCGTTGCACCATCTCGGCTGAGAGACCGGCAATTCCGGCATAGTCCATATCGGCGCGCAGAAGGACAGCCTCGGCACGGGACCGGGCAGTCACTTCAACCCGTTGTCGCTCGACGTAAGGGGCGTAGCGCACGTCTTCGATCAGCTCATCGAGAAGATCCTCAGGGATGCCTGCAAACTTCGAGTCACAAGCCTTGAGCGCCCGCGCATCGACCGCGCCGCGCCGGATGGATAGGCTGAGGTCGCCGTCCATCGATGGCAGCGCTATAGCACGGTGCGCTGCCCGCGCGCGATGACGTTCGGCCCGGGCAGCCCCAACGATTCCGGCGGCGATCCCAATTTGTGTCAGCCGGGTCTCGGCATTGTCCGCGCGCAGGTAAAGCCGGTGCTCTGCCCGTGCTGTCAGCATCCGGTAAGGCTCGGTCACCCCTTGCAGAACCAAATCATCGACCATCACACCGATATAGCTGCCGTCGCGGTGCAGCCGGAGGGGCGGACGGGCGAGAGCCCGGGCCGCCGCGTTGGCACCGGCAACGAGTCCTTGCGCTGCCGCCTCCTCATAGCCAGTCGTCCCGTTCACCTGTCCGGCCAGAAACAATCCAGGGACTGCGCGCGACTCAAGCCCATGGTCCAACGCCCGGGGATCGAGGAAATCATATTCGACCGCATAACCCGGCTGAACGATCGCTGCGCGCTCAAGGCCCGCGATGCTTTGGATCATCGCGGTTTGAACGTCGGGCGGAAGCGATGTTGAAATCCCGTTCGGGTAAATCAGCCTATCCTTGCACCCCTCAGGTTCGAGAAAGATCTGGTGGCCATCGCGGTCGCCAAACCGCACAACCTTGTCTTCGATTGATGGACAATAGCGCGGGCCGCTTGCGGAAATGGCTCCAGAGTAAAGCGGCGACCGCGCCAATCCCTCGCGGATAAGCCTGTGCGTTTCGGAATTCGTTCGCGTAACGGCGCAGAACACCTGCGGCAACGTCCGCGCGCCTACGGGGGACATTGTCCACGGCTCGACATCCGACGGCTGACGGTCGAGGCGGCTCCAATCGATCGTTCGGCCATCGAGGCGCGGTGGCGTGCCGGTCTTGAGGCGAGCGACAGGCAAGTCGCGGGCACGCAACTGTTGCGCAAGCGCAGTCGCGGCGGGCTCGCCGACCCTGCCCCCAATCGACGACGTTTCGCCGCAAAACATGCGCGCGCCGAGAAAAGTGCCGCTCGCAAGCACCGTCGACCGCGCCTCCACGCGGCGTCCATCGGCAAGCAACGCGCCGACAGCAACGCCGCCGGACAATATGAGTGACTCGGCGGATCCCTCAACGATGGTAAGGTTGGTGAGTGCGGCGAGGGCGGCTTGAATCGCGGCGCGAAATGCAGCGCGATCCGCCTGGACGCGAGGGCCCTGAACGGCCTTGCCCTTCGAACGATTGAGCATCCGGTAGTGTATGGCCGCCGCGTCGCTTGCACGAGCGATGAGTCCGTCGAGTGCATCAACTTCGCGAACAAGCTGGCCCTTGCCGACACCGCCCACGGCGGGATTGCAGGACATTGCGCCGATTGTTTCGCGTTGCATTGTCATGAGTGCGACACGCGCGCCGAGTCGCGCAGCCGCACTCGCTGCTTCACAGCCGGCGTGGCCACCACCAATGACAAGGACGTCAAATTCAATCATCATCGTCAAATAAAGCGCGCGCGTTCGAGCGACAAGTGTTTCACGTGGAACAGGCTATTTCCCGATGCAAAAGCGCGCGAACAGTGCATCAAGCATGTCCTCAACCCCGGTTCGCCCAAGCAGCTCATCCAGCGCAAGTCGCGCATGGCGAAGATGCTCGGCCACAATCAGCAGGTCATCGGTGGCGCTGGCCTTCTCGAGATCAGCGCAAGCCATTGCCATGCAGCGCCGCTGGCGCAAGTTTGCTGCAATCGCATCGGCGCGGGGTAACAAGGCAACGGCCCTTTCGACGATTGTGGCCCGCAGCACCGCCATACCTGCGCCGGTATGCGCCGATACATTCAGTTCAGCTCCGTCACGCGGTGGATCGCAATCGCACCGTGCGCTGATCTGGAGGACGTGCGGGACAGACAAAGCAACCGGACCAAGCGCCAACACTAGGTCTGCGCTGGCAAGCGCCGCCTCCGCACGCGCAATGCCGATAGCCTCGATCGGATCGCCGGGCGCGGAGCGCAGACCGGCGGTGTCCAAGAAGATCAGAGGAATCCCATCGATCTGCACCGGAACCTCGATGATGTCGCGCGTTGTCCCGGCAATCGGGGACGTGATCGCTGCATCGCGATCGACCAGCGCGTTGAGGAGCGTCGATTTCCCTGCATTGGGCGGCCCGACGATCGCAATCTTGAATCCGTCGCGCAGGCGCTCAGCGGGAGGATCGGTGAGGGCGGCGGTAATGTCCGCAGCCAGCGCGGCGAGCGCGGCCCCCTGTCCCGGCCAAGGAACCACATCATCCTCGTCACCGAAGTCAAGTGCCGCTTCAACCTGCGCCGACGCTTGCAGGATCGAGCCACGCCACCGCTCCACCCGCGCCGACAGGCCTCCCGCGACCATCCCCAGCGCCACGCGCCGTTGCGTCTCGGTTTCTGCCGCCAGCAAGTCGCCCAACCCCTCGGCCGCGACAATATCGATCCGCCCGTTTTCGAACGCCCGGCGCGTGAATTCTCCCGCGCGCGCCGGCCGCAACCCAGCGACCGACACCAGCGCTTCGCTGACAGCTGCTACGACGGCGCGGCTACCGTGAAGCTGCAGCTCGACCAGATCCTCACCCGTGGCACTGCGCGGTCCTGGGAAAAACA
Source organism: Sphingomonadaceae bacterium (assembly GCA_046153865.1). GTDB lineage: Bacteria > Pseudomonadota > Alphaproteobacteria > Sphingomonadales > Sphingomonadaceae > Sphingomonas_O. Next base: position 10,979 of record JBJXFA010000071.1, on the reverse strand, counting down.
GAACGAGTCCTGAATCAAGAATGTCACCGTCGCGGCGGATCGCGCGCAACGCAGCATGCCTCGGCGGAGGCACGGGGCCGACAAGCTGCTCGACCGCGCGCTTAGCATCGGGCCCTGTAATCCGCATGACGGCAATTGCCGCAGGCAGCGCCCCGCTCGACAGCGCAAAAATAGTGTCGCGTTCGGGCACGCGGCAACGATCAGCGCTTGGCCGCGCCAGTCACCTGATCGAGCAACCCTTGCCAGACGCGCATGCCCGTCTCCCCCATTGGGCTCCAGTTCTGCAGCATCGTCATCATCACATCGGGAGACACACCGTTTTTGAGGGTATCCTGCATTTGGGCAATAAATGCATCGTGCACCGGCGTGAGATCGGGCAGGCCCATCAACCGGCGTGCTTCTTCGGGTGTGCACTCGACTTCGACATTGACCTTCATTTGCTTCCCTTCACGCCATGACACTGAGCACCGACGGCGCCACGTCATACCAGCCGTCGTAGATCATTTTGCCGGCGACATACACGATGATGACGAGGCCGACCCATGCGATCCAGCGATAGCGCTCGATGTAGCGCGCGATGAGGTTGGCGGCGACCCCCATGAGCGCGACCGAGAGCACAAGGCCGATCACCATGATGCCCGGATGCTCGCGCGCCGCGCCCGCGACAGCGAGGACATTGTCGAGGCTCATCGACACATCGGCGACAGCAACGGCCCAGGCCGCACTGGCGAAACTCTTGGCGGGCGCGATGCCGCTGGCCTCATCGCCTGCAACCTCGGGCGATCCCGGATTTCCTGCCGGGTTCAGCTCGCGATACATTTTCCACGCGACCCAGAGCAGCAGCAAGCCGCCGCCCAGCACCAGCCCGTATTGCTTGAAGCGCTCGAGCCCATAAAGGACAGCAACGGCGAAAACGATCCGCAGCACCAGCGCCGCCAGAATGCCGATCGCAATCACCTTCTTGCGCTGCTCGGGCGGCAGGCCGGCGGCGAGGGCACCAACGATAATGGCGTTGTCACCGGCAAGCGCGATATCGAGCAAAACGACCGTCCCGAACGCGGTCATCGCCGAAGGACTTCCGATGTTCTGGAAGTCGCGGACAATCGCATCCCACAGCCATGCCAGCGACATGGGTTCAGCCGCAGTTGCGGCAAGCGTCAATAGTTCCAGCATATTCTAAAAGGCCTTGGTCAATAGTTCTGAAAATACACGCTACAGTTGTCGACGTTCAACGAAGGACGATGTCAACAGCTTCGACACGACCGTCTTACCGATCTACAGACGTAACAATTCGTTTATGGCTGTTTTCGCACGCGTCTGTTCATCGACCCGCTTTACAATTACTGCGCATGCAAGCCCGGGGCCAGGCGTTCCGTCCGGCAAAGGTTGTCCGGGCAAAGACCCCGGAACGACCACCGAATAGGCAGGCACGCGACCCACAAAAACTTCGCCCGTCGCGCGATCGACGATCTTGGTTGTCGACGACAGGAACACGCCCATCGCCAGAACCGCGCCACGTTCGACGATAACACCTTCGACGACCTCGCTCCGCGCACCGATGAAACAACCATCCTCGATAATCGTCGGGCTGGCCTGCAGCGGCTCGAGCACCCCACCGATCCCGACGCCGCCCGAAAGATGAACGTTGCGGCCAATCTGTGCGCAGCTTCCCACGGTCGCCCACGTATCGACCATTGTGCCCGCATCGACATAGGCCCCGATGTTGATGAAGCTGGGCATGACGACGACGTTTTGCCCGATGTGACTCCCCCGCCGCACCACGGCGCCGGGCACAATGCGAAACGCCGCCGCGCGAAAATCGTCGGGCCCGGTCCACGACGCAAATTTCGACGGCACCTTGTCCCAATACTTCGCCCCGTTGGCCCCTTCAGAAAGGCTGTTGTCGTTCAAACGAAAGCTGAGCAGCACGGCCTTCTTTACCCATTGGTTGACGTGCCAGCCGCCATCGCGAGGCTCGGCAACGCGAAGTCGCCCGCAATCCAGCGCATCGAGGACATGTTCAACAGCCTCGCGCACCGGCCCCGTCGTCTCCACGCCAAGAGTGGCGCGCTCGTCCCAGCCTGCGTCGATAATCGCTTCAATGCTCATGCATCCCCCAAGGTCTCGACAAGCCAATCACCGAGATTTGCCGCCCGGTAATCCACAAATGACGGGCATGGCGTCGCGCCCGCTTGTTCCGATCCATTGTCGATCCACACTGTCGTCATGCCGATCGCTTTTGCCGGGGCCAGATTGCGCACCATATCTTCGGCAAACAAGGCGCGCGCGGGATCGATCCCCCAGCGATGGCACAGCCCTAAGTAACTCGCAGGGACTGGCTTGGGGACATAGGCCATGGCGTGGATGTCGTGGATCGCTTCGAAGCTCGCGCCAAGCCCGAGCCGGTCAAGCACACGCTGAGCATAAGGTGCATCGCCGTTCGTGAACACCAATTTGCGGCCGGGCAGCGCCGCAATGCTGCGCACAAGCACGGCATCATGCGCGATCACATCCATTTCGATATCGTGGACAAATTCGAGGAACTCATGCGGCTCGACTGCATGCTCCGCCATCAGCCCCGACAGCGTCGTGCCATGCTCGTGAAAGAACCCCTTCTGGACGCGGCGTGCCTCGGCAGCGGTGCATCCGAGCAGGCGCTCGATATAGGCGCCCATGCGCACGTCGATCTGTGCGAACAGGTTGGTACGCGCCGGATAGAGCGTATTGTCTAGATCGAAGATCCAGGCATTCACATGGGCAAGTGCAGGCGGCATCGGCGGCAGGCCGTAACGAAGGCGCGCCGCCCCGCCAATGTTAATCTTGGCACAACCCGGGGCGACCTATAGCGTCGCGCAGGACAGCGTAACGGAGACTCGGCAATGCGGCGGTGGATGCTGGCAGGCAGCGTAGCCTTGCTGACGACGCTTGGCGGGTGCGGCGGCACGGGAAACCTGGCAACGACGCCGCCGCCTGTCGCCGCGCCTGCACCAACGCCGACGCCAACCCCCACCCCAACGCCGACGGGCACGAACTTCAATACCGCCGAGTATCAGCGCTCGAACGCAGCGGTCCAGGCACAGGCGCTTGCTGCCTATAACAATGGCGCCACCGGGCGCGGCGTAACCGTTGCCGTGATCGACAGTGGCGTCGACACCACCAGCACTGAATTTGCAGGCAGGATCAGCAGCGCCTCGACCGATCTGGCGGGAACACGGGGCATTCGCGACGAAGGCGGACACGGGACTGCGGTTGCCAGCGTCCTGCTCGGCGCGAAGAATGACCGGAATACGCACGGGGTCGCCTTTGACGCGACGCTGCTCGTGGCGCGCACCGACACGCCGGGCAGTTGCGCCAACAATACCGGGCCCGATTCGGGCTGCTCGCACGCTGACAATGCGATCGCGCGCGGCGTCGATCTCGCCGTTGCGCAAGGCGCGCGTGTCATCAACATGTCGCTTGGCGGATCGCCTGCAAATTCCACGTTGCGCGCCGCCATCGGACGCGCGACTGCAGCGGGCATCGTCATCGTCATTTCAGCGGGCAATGACGGTGAAGACAATCCCGCCGCCGCAGTCAATCCCGATCCATTTGCGCAGATCGCGCTCGATCCGCTTGCCCGAAATCAGGTGCTGATCGTCGGCGCGACAAACTCGGCGCAAACGCTTGCCGGTTTTTCGAACCGGGCCGGGAACGGACAGCAATTCTATCTGACCGCGCTCGGCGTCGAAGTGCTCGCGCCCGATGATACGGGGACACAATTCCTGTGGAGCGGCACGTCGTTTGCAACGCCCGTCGTCGCGGGGGCGGCGGCGCTGCTCGCACAGGCGTTCCCGAACCTCACCGGCGCGCAGATCGCCGACCTGCTGCTGCGCACTGCCACTGATCTCGGGACGACCGGAACCGATGCGACGTTCGGGCGCGGCGAGTTGAACATCGCACGCGCTTTCGCGCCGCAGGGTCCAACAACCGTCGGCAAGACAGCGGTTCCGGTGTCGCTCACAGACAATGGCACGCTCTCGCCACCGATGGGCGATGCCGGGCAAACCGGCGCGCTCACGACTGCAATCCGCGACGGCTATGGCCGCGACTATGTCGTCGATCTGACCCCGACCATAACGCGCACCCCCCGCAACGTGCGGCTGACGGCAGCGCTGGCCGAAGGCAATCAGCAGCTCGGCGGCGCGCTCGGCATGCGCACGACGCTTGCTGTCTCGATCGCACAGGGCCAGCCGCAGCGCCTGCTCCTCGATCGGAGCGAACTGCGCCTCGCCAAAGCGCTGGCGGCCACGGTCACGCAGCGGATCGGGCGCGATACGCAGCTTGCGTTCGGCTTTGCGTCGGGGAGCGAAGGGCTCGATCGGTCGCTGAGCGGCACGCGCAGCCCTGCATTCCTTGTCGCGGACGGCCAGGGCGGGCTTGCCAAGGCCCCGCTCGGAGCCTTTGCGCTGCGCCAGCGAATCGGCGGCATTCAGGTCTCGCTTGCGGCCGAGACCGGCGATCTGCGGCTGTGGCAGCGCGGGGAGCTGGGGCCGCGCAGCAACGGATATCGCGATTATGGCTATGGCGCAGTGTCGCTGGGGGCCGATGCCAACGCAGGCCCGGTGGCGCTCAGCGCGCGGGTCACGCAGATGCGAGAGCGCGAGACCGTGCTCGGCGCGCGCTTCGGCGCCGGACTCGGCGGCGGCGGCGCAATCAGTTGGTTCGCGGACGTTGGTGCGCGTGCCGAGCCGGGGCACAACTGGTCGCTGGCAGCCACGGTGCGGCGCGGGTGGACGGCAATCGCCGCAGGTCCGGTGCGTGGGCAATCGATGCTCTACACCCAGTCGCTCGCGCTCGACGTGGCGCGGTCGGCGCTGCTTGTGCCGGGAGACAGCCTGGCGCTGCGCTATGCCGAGCCTTTGCGCGTGACCGGCGGCGGCCTCTCGCTTACCGGGGTCGAAGGACCGTCGGTGCTCGGACTCGCACCTTCGGGCCGCGAGCGGAATCTCGAGGCGGTCTATGCCCGGCCAATCGGGCGCGGTGCGCTCTCGCTCAACAGTTTTTGGCGGCGCCAGCCGGGCAATGTCGCCGCTGCACCCGACGATCTGGGCGGGGCGCTGCGCTACAGGATCGATTTCTAGACCGTAAAGCTCTCGCCGCAGCCGCACGCGCCTTTGGCATTGGGGTTTTCGAAAACGAAACCGGCGGCGAAATCATCCTCGACCCAGTCCATCCGGCTGCCGATCAGATAGAGGATCGAGCCGCCATCGACGAAGAAGGTGCCACCCGGCGTCTCGATACGTTCATCGAACGGCACCGCCTCGGTGACATAATCGACCGAATAGGCAAGTCCCGAACAGCCGCGCCGCGGCGTCGAGAGCTTCACGCCAATCGCGTCGGCGGGCGCGCGCGCCATGAGTTCGGCGATCCGCGCTTCGGCCGACGCAGTGAGCGTCAGTGCAGCGGGACGGGGGCGGGCAATCGTGGCCATCAGAGCATTCCCAGTTCGAGGCGGGCTTCATCAGTCATTTTGGTCGGATCCCATGGCGGATCCCAGACAAGGTTCACCTCGGCAACGCCGACGCCGGGCACACTGCCGACACGCAGCTCAACCTCGCCGGGCATCGATTCGGCCACGGGGCAGTGCGGCGTCGTCAGCGTCATGTTGACCGTCACATGCCCTTCATCGACCTCGACCCCGTAGATGAGGCCAAGATCGTAGATGTTCACCGGAATTTCGGGGTCGAAGATATCCTTCAGCGCCGCGATCACGCCTTCATAAACCTCACCATCGGGTTCGCCGGAAGCCGGCCTAGGCGGCTCGGCCTTCAGAAAACCGTCAAGATAGTCGCGCTTGCGCTCGAACGACTCCCGCGCGTCCTCGACGCGGGCGGGCGGCGGTGGGGCGACACTGGACACTTCCTCGATCTTCATCCGAACAATTTCCTCACGCGCTCAATGCCGCGCACCAGCGCGTCGATATCCTCAGGGCAGTTGTAAAGCCCGAAACTCGCACGCGCAGTCGCATCGACCCCGAGCCAGTCCATCAGCGGCTGCGCACAATGGTGCCCCGCGCGCACCGCAACGCCCGCCTCGTCCAATATGGTGCCGACGTCATGCGGATGCACCCCTTCGAGATTGAAGGCGACAATCCCCGCAGCATCCTCGGGGCCGTACAGCCTGACGCAATTCATGCTGCGCAGCGCATCACGGCATTGCGCAACCAGCGCCGCTTCATGCGCTGCGATCCGGGACATGCCGATAGGCTCGACATAATCGATCGCGGCGGCCAGCCCGATCGCCTCGACGATCGCGGGCGTTCCGGCCTCGAAGCGCTGCGGCGCGGGAGCATAAGTCGTGCGGGCGAACGACACCCGGTCGATCATCGCGCCGCCACCCTGCCACGGCGGCATCGCATCGAGCAGGGTGGCGCGCCCGATCAGCACGCCGATGCCCGTCGGCCCATAGAGCTTGTGGCCTGAGAACACCGCGAAATCTGCGCCGCTGTTCGCGAAATCGAGGCCGAGATGTGGAACCGACTGACAGGCATCGAGCAGGAGCTTTGCCCCCACCCGGTGCGCAAGTGCGACAGCACGCGGCACGTCGAGCACGCTGCCGAGCACGTTCGAGACATGCGCCAAGCTGACCATCGTATGCGCGGGTGTCAGCATTGCTTCGGCGGCGTCGAGATCGATCCGGCCATCAGCGGTCAGCGGGCAGACATCCACCTGCCATCCGGCGAGCTGCCACGGCACGATGTTCGAATGATGCTCTAGCTGCGAGAGCAATACGCGGCCTTTTTCGGGCCATTGATAGGCGACCAGATTGATCGCCTCGGTCGCCCCTCGCGTAAAGACGATTTCGTCCACGCTCGCGCCGACAAACGCCGCAACCCGCGCGCGCGCCGCTTCATACGCGACCGTCATCTCCGCCGAGCGCGCATAAACGCCGCGATGAACCGTCGCATAATCGCGGCCCATGGCGTTTATGGTGGCGTCGATCACGCCTTGCGGCTTTTGCGCGGTGGCGGCGGTATCGAGGTAATGCCAGTCGCCGATGCCGGGGAAATCGGCGCGGAAGTTCACGAAGTTCACGACATGATCATGTGCACTTCCGCTCGCAGCAGCTCCGTTTTCGATGCGCGACGACGGGAGGGGGGGCGCGATTGCGTCCATCGCTCAGCGCGCTACCGATTGGTCGGCATGGAGGACAGCCCCGCCGTCCAGCCGCGCAAGCGCCTCGCTCGCCGCCGTTGCCAGCGCGGGATCAGCGCTGGCGAACACCTCAGCGACGAAGGCCTGCAGCAACAGCGTGCGCGCGGCGGCAGGCGAAAGCCCCCGCTGCGCGAAATAAAACAGCGCATTCTGGTCAAGCTCGCCAATTGCGCACCCGTGCGCACATTTGACATCATCAGCGTAGATTTCGAGCTCGGGCTTGGCGTTGGCCGTCGCAGTCCGGTCGAGCAGCATCGCGCGGACGGCCTGCTCGCTGTCGGTCCCGTCCGCGCCGCGCGACACCGCGACTTTGCCGAGATAACTGCCCGTTGCCGCGCCAGCGAGCACCGAGCGGACCGTCTGGCGGCTGGTCGCATTCGGGGCTGCGTGGCGGACGGTCGTGACGATCTCGACAGTCGAATTGCCGCCTGCAATCTGCACGGCGTTCAATTCGAAATCGGCCCCCGCGCCCAGCGTCACGTCGATCGCGACGCGACCATTGCGCGGCGCGACGTTAAGCACATCGAAGCGCATCCGCGCGGCCGGGGCGAGCGTGATCGCGAAATCATGAATGCCGCCCTCAACGATCAGGTGGCGCGCGTCTTCGCCCGTAACCGCAATCACCTGTGCAGGTGGCACGGGCCACAGGGAAGCAACAGCGTCCAGATCGCTATACCGCCACGCCTCGTCGCGCCGGGTTGGGCACGCACTCATGGCAGCCACCCTCGCGCTGCTTCTCCGCGCCTCCGCGTAAACCGCCGCTCATTTTCACGCGGAGGCGCGGAGAAGCAGAGGAAGGAAGAGAAGATGTTGCCTGCGGCGCTCATGCGGCGAGCTCGCGATAGCCTTCGCGCTCGAGTTCGTGCGCGAGTTCGGGGCCGCCGGTGCGCGTGATGCGGCCGTCGGCCAGCACATGAACGAAATCGGGTTTCACATAATCGAGCAGCCGCTGGTAATGCGTGATCAGCAGCACGGCCTTGTCGGGCTTGCGCATGATGCGGTTGATGCCGTCGCCGACAACGCGCAGCGCATCGATGTCGAGGCCGCTGTCAGTCTCGTCGAGCACCGCGAGCACCGGATCGATGATGCCCATCTGCACCATCTCGTTGCGCTTCTTCTCGCCGCCTGAAAAGCCGACGTTCACCGGGCGCTTGAGCATATCCATATCCATGCCAAGCGCACCCGCCTGCTCGCGCGCGACCTTCAGGAATTCAGCGCCCGACAGCGGAGCCTCTCCGCGATGCTTGCGCTGCGCATTCAACGCCTCACGCAGGAACTGCACGTTCGACACGCCGGGTATTTCGACCGGATATTGGAAGCCGAGGAACAGCCCAGCGGCGGCGCGCTCATGCGGTTCGAGCGCGAGCAAATTCTGCCCGTTGAACGTCACCGAACCCTCGGTCACCTCATACCCGGGCCGCCCGGACAGCACATAGCCCAGCGTCGATTTGCCAGCGCCATTCGGCCCCATAATCGCATGGATTTCACCCGCATTCAGCGAGAGCGTGAGGCCCTTGAGAATTGGCTTGTCGCCAACATTGGCGTGGAGGTTAGTTATTTGGAGCACCTTGGACTCAGCGCTCTTTCTGATTGATGTTGAATGTGAGGTTGTATTCGAACAGCTTGACGCGATTTGCGATGTGGCTGGTTGCGAGGATCAAATCTTGCGTGATCTCGCTGGCAACAATCATGCCGCGGACAGCCTTCTGATCTGCTAAATTAGATTCTACCCAACCCATGTAACGCAGCAATTGGCCAATGACGCGATCATAGCCCTTCGATACTTTGAGTTCGATAACGACGAAGGTTCCGTTCGAATCAACGGCCAGAATGTCAATGTAACGTCCACCAGCGTTGTACTCGACACCGGAAAGCCCCTCTTCTTCGTAAAGTCTCAATCCGGGTTCAAGGTGATGCAGATTGCGGACGAGATAGTTCTGGAGGTCTTTCTCGTAAGCGAATGTATCGCCGTTGGGTGCCTCGTTGGCTTCAAGAAGTTCTTCCTGATTCAGTTCAATTGGCTCAATTCCGTCACCCGCCTCAATGTCTGCCTTGTAGCGAGGTGCAGTATCGCGATCAGGTTCCCACAAGCGAAAACGTCCGGGGCCTTCTTTGTAAAAGAGGTCGTGTCCTGACCCCCTCTTGATGTTCGGATGATGGCGACGATTGCGGTTATTAACCGACATGCCCTCAACGTGCATTTCGACCGTGTTGGACTTGATGTTGGGATAATTAGCCTTGAACCAGTCAACTGCTTGTTGCTTAGAAAAATACACCCCCGGCTTCAGAAATTCCTGCGCCCATTCTGCCATGAGAGTCTTGGTTGGCTTTTCGTAAATCGCCATCACCCCACACTCCCCTCAAGGCTGATCCCCAACAACTTCTGCGCCTCGACCGCAAACTCCATCGGGAGTTGCTGCAGCACTTCCTTGGCAAAGCCGTTGACGATCAGCGCGACGCCTTCCTCCGCCGACAGCCCGCGTTGCATGGCGTAGAAGAGCTGGTCGTCGCTGATCTTGCTGGTCGTAGCCTCGTGTTCGATCTGCGCGCTGGGGTTGCGGACTTCGATATAGGGGACGGTGTGGGCGCCGCTGAGCGACCCCAGCAGCAGCGAGTCGCACTGGGTGAAGTTGCGAACGCCTTCGGCATTCGGGGCGACCCTTACCAAGCCGCGATAAGTGTTGTTGCTGTGCCCGGCACTGATGCCCTTCGAGACGATCGTCGAGCGCGAGCCGCGCCCGTTGTGGATCATCTTGGTGCCGGTATCGGCCTGCTGGTGGTTGTTCGTCACCGCGACCGAGTAAAACTCGCCGACGCTGTTTTCGCCGTTGAGCACGCACGACGGATATTTCCACGTGACCGCACTGCCGGTCTCGACCTGCGTCCAGCTCACCTTGCTGTTGCGCCCCTGGCACAAGGCGCGCTTGGTCACGAAGTTATAGATGCCGCCCTTCCCCTCGGCGTCGCCGGGGTACCAGTTCTGGACGGTCGAATATTTGATCTCGGCATCGTCGAGCGCGACCAATTCGACAACTGCGGCGTGGAGCTGGTTCTCGTCGCGCATCGGCGCGGTGCAGCCTTCGAGGTAGCTGACATAGCTGCCCTTGTCGGCGACGATCAGCGTGCGTTCGAACTGGCCGGTGTTTTCGGCATTGATGCGGAAATAGGTGCTCAGCTCCATCGGGCAGCGCACGCCCTCGGGGATGTAGACGAAGGTGCCGTCGGAGAAGACCGCGCAATTCAAGGTCGCGAAATAATTGTCGTGCATCGGCACGATCTTGCCGAGCCAGCGCTTCACCAGCTCGGGATATTCGCGGATCGCCTCGGAGATAGAGCGGAAGATACCGCCGGCACGTTCCAGCTCGGCGCGGAAGGTGGTGGCGACCGACACACTGTCAAACACCGCATCGACCGCAACCCGGCGCTGCGGCAAGCCGCCAACCTCGCCGCCCTCGACGCCCGCGAGCAATTTCTGCTCCGCGATAGGGATGCCCAGCTTTTCATAGACGCGCAGGATTTCGGGGTCGACCTCGTCAAGGCTGCCCAGCTTGGGCTTGGCCTTGGGCGCGGCATAATAATATGCGTCCTGATAATCGATCGGCGGAATGTCGAGCTTGGCCCAGTCGGGCGTCTCCATCGTCAGCCAGTGGCGATAGGCCTTGAGCCGCCACTCGAGCATCCATTCCGGCTCATTCTTTTTCGCCGAGATGAAGCGGACCGTGTCTTCGCTCAGCCCCTTGGGCGCGAAATCGGTCTCGATATCCAACGACCAGCCATGCTCATAAT
>JBJXFA010000070.1:0-3274 GCA_046153865.1 Sphingomonadaceae bacterium | reverse complement strand
ATGGGGATCGTCGCGGGAATCGAACTGGAACCACGCCCGGGTGCGCCCACCAAGCGCGCGACCGAGCTGTTTCACAAATGCTTCGACGATGGCCTGCTCGTCCGCGCCACGGGCGACATCATCGCATTGTCACCACCGCTGATCCTTGAAAAGACGCACATCGACGAGATGGTCGGACGGATCGGCGCGTTGGTGGAAAGCATCGATTAAACGTGCCGGGAGTGCCGCCACATGATTCTGACCATTTTGGATGGCGGCATCAGCCGCGAGTTGCAAAAACTCGGCGCGCCGTTCCGGCAGCCCGAATGGTCGGCGCTCGCGCTGATCGAAACCCCCGATCTGGTCGGCGCCGCGCATGATCTGTTCGCGGTTGCCGGGGCTGACGTCATCACAACCAACAGCTATGCGATTGTGCCTTTTCACCTTGGGCAAGAACGTTTCGAGCGGGACGGGCTTCGGCTTGCGGATCTCTGCGGTGCGCTCGCTCGGGGTGTGGCGGACACGCGCGGGGTCAAGGTCGCCGCATCGCTGCCGCCGGTTCTCGGGTCATACCGTCCGGACTTGTTCGATCCCGATGCGGCGCGCGCGATCCTTAAGGTGCTTCTTGCGGGCTTGTCCCCATATGGCGATATCTGGCTGGCCGAGACGCTGAGCACGCTGGCCGAGGCGCGGTTGATCGCTGAGATGCTGGCGGAGGACGCGCGGCCGTTGTGGCTGTCCTTCACGCTCGACGATAAAGCCGACGCGCCGCCCGCCACGCTGCGTTCGGGGGAAAGCGTATCGGCCGCCGCCGATCTGGCCAAATCGGTTGGCGCAAAGGCGCTGCTGTTCAATTGCAGCAAACCCGAAGTGATGGATGCCGCCGTGCGCGGCGCCAAGGACGCTTTGGCAGGCGCAGACATCGCCATTGGCGTCTACGCCAACGGGTTTGGCGACGAGGACGACGGCGTCGCCGCAAATGAAGTCATCCGCGCAATCCGCCCCGATCTCGATCCTTCACGCTATCGGGCGTGGGCACAGACGTGGGTTGAGTCAGGTGCAACGATGATTGGGGGATGCTGCGGGATCGGGCCCGATCATATTGCCGAATTGGCGCGGGCGTTCAAAAGCTAGACCGTCAGCACAATCTTCCCGACATGGCGCTTGGTGAGGAACGCTTCCTGCGCCGCGACGATCTCTGCCATGGGAAAGATCGCCGCGACGAGCGGTTTGATCTCGCCGCGTTCGATATAGTTGATGAGGTTTCCGAACACTTCGGGTTCGAGGACGGTGCAGCCGATCAGCCGCAGGTCCTTCAGATAGAGTGTGCGCAGGTCGAGATCGACGACGGGCCCCGAAATCGCGCCCGACACTCCGTAGCGCCCGCCGCGTTTGAGCACGTCGAGGATCGCGCCGAATTGCGCGCCGCCGACCACATCGACCGCGGCGTCGAACGGCTCGCCGCCGAACAGCGCCGTCAGATCGGCATCGCGCGGGACGATATGATCCGCACCCAGCGCACCGACAGCTTCGGCTTTGTCGTTGCTGGCCATCGCGATCACCTTCGCCCCGCGTCTTTTGGCGAGCTGGACAGCGGCGGAACCGACGCCGCCCGATGCTCCTGTGATCAGCACGCGTTCGCCCTTGGCCAGGCCGAGCCGCATCAGGATATTTTCAGCCGTGGCATAGGCGCAGGGAAAGCTTGCCAGTTCCGCGTCCGATAATGCGCAGTCGATCGGGTGAGCATGGGCGGCCGGAACGCAGGCATAGTCGGCAAAGGCCCCGTCGACTTCCGAACCGAAATAGCGAATGTCAAATTTGCTGCTTCCGCGAAATGCGGGTTCGACCAGAATCCGCTCGCCGATCCGGGCTGGATCACCATGCTCGCCCACCGCGACGATCCGTCCACAGGCGTCGGCGCCCTGAATGCGCGGGAAGTGGAGGGCGACACCGGACCAGCCATCCTCGCCAGCGCCATCGATACCGGTTGCGCCGCCTGCGTCCGTCGCTTCCGCCACCGCCTTCGAATACCAGCCGATCCGCGTGTTGATGTCGGTATTGTTGACCGCCGACGCGCCAATGCGGACCAGAACATCGTCTGGCCCCGGCACAGGAACCGGGACATCGTCGCGCAACACAAGCTTCTCATAGCCGCCGTGGCCGGTCAGCAAAACCGCGCGCATGGCGGCAGGGATCATCACTCCTTGAGCACCTTGGCTGCCGACTTGTTCATAAATGCGGCGAGTCGATCCTTTGAAGCTGGCTGGGTATTGGTAATTCCGGCAATAAAGGCCTCTGCATAATAGGCATCGGCCGATGCCATATTGCCGATGTGCGCAATCCCCGAAGTGATGGCGAAGTTTGAAAGTGGCGGGTTCTCAGCGGCCTTGCGGGCAATTTCCATGGCCTTGTCGACGCTCGAGCCTTCAACCAGATATTGACACAGGCCGACCGACACAGCCTCTTCGCCTGCATAAACGCGCCCGGTCAGCATCATGTCGATCATCCGCGCTTCTCCCACCAGACGCGCCACACGGACGGTGGCTCCGCCGCCGGTAAAGATGCCGCGCTGGCCTTCGGGGAGTGCAAAATAGGTCGTCTGGTCCGCAACCCGGATGTGGAAGGAAGAGGCAAGCTCAAGTCCGCCGCCAACAACGGCTCCGTTGAGTGCCCCGATAACCGGCTTTCCGCAATGCTGGATGGCATCAAAAGCTGCATGCCACCTGCGGCAAATATACATGAAATCGGTTGCGCTACGGTCTTCCAAATGATGCTCGATCAAGTCCAGCCCCGCGCAGAAAACGGTGCCTTCGGCCTTCATCACCACTGCGCGGACAGCATCAGTTCGACGGACCCAATCGAAAAGCGAGCAGATTTCTTCGATAAACGCAGCCGAGAGCGCATTGCGTTTATCCGACCGATTGAGCGTGACGACAAGCACATTGCCTTGTGCTTCGGCGCGCATGAAGTCCAAATTCGGCAGTGCTTCAGCCATGCGTGAGATCTCGACGCGCACGTGTCATGTCTTTCTGCCTCCCCTTCGTGCCGCCGGACCGACCATCACCCCGCTCGATCAAGCCCGAACTGGTTCAGATACCATTTCTGGAAGTTCATCACGCTGCCTTCCTGATCCGAATAGCGCCCCGGGCGGTAGCGGCTCGACATGATCCCGGCCTGGTTGTTCTCGGTGATCACCTTGTCCTGCGTCGTCGTCGCGTGATAGCCCCAGATCATCTTGTCGATATCGACCTCGGCCTCGCTTGCGCGGCCATCGACGAGCCAGATCATCTCGACA